>NZ_JBHSDC010000039.1:0-3585 GCF_042651445.1 Parasediminibacterium paludis | reverse complement strand
ATCGCCGATGGGGAACACGCTAGCAGGATTTTCTGCCAAACCACCAAGAATACCGATGGAACAGTCCGGGACTGCAAGACAGATTTTCACACTCGAAAAAATAGTCCGATAAAAAAGGCCGATAGAGCTACCATCAATGCTTGGAAAGAAATGTACCGGCGTGCTATAAAGATGGTAGACCTAAAGGGCAATACAGTATCTACAGATGATTTAAATGCTTACGATATATTTTTAGAAACTGCAATAAGAAACGAAATACACACTGACTGTTCAATGACCAGCTACTTTCGAGGGTTTTCAATTCTCACAAATCCTTTTAAAGAAACCCACTTCATCACCATAAATACATTTACATATGAAACATTCTAACTACCTCTTTACAGCCGATCTTCGAAAAATGGCAATAACCAAACAGAACACACAAATCATTTGGATTCTTAGTGGTTGTACAATTGTTTTAATTGGTGCTTTATATTATTTGCGATTGCGAAATCTTGAGTTGAAGTCAGTTAATTTAATCAATAATGCAAAAATCTTGAGCCTTAAAAATAATATTGATGGCCTTAAGAATGTCTTGCAACAAAGTCAGAAAGCAAATAAAGACCTATCTGAGAAATTATTAGCAGCAAAGCAAACAAGCTAAGTCCCCCAGCAACCGGCCAAATGTAGCTTAAGAGTTTCCACTAAATATTAAAGCGAATCATCCAAACCCCCACTAGTAACTCAGTGGGGGTTTTAGTTATATACCATATCGATAAAGCAGCATTTTATTTAAAACTTGGGTTAGAAAACATAACGAGTTGTTTGAGGTGGAAATCGGTAGAATAGTGTGGGTTTACATGGTATTATGTAGTATTACGTGGTTTAACGAAGTTTTATTTGTTTTTGCGTGGTTTTATGTAAAAAACATTCTTTTTTTATCATGGAATTATTATGATTCTACGTGGTTTTAATTGAAAACGTATGATTACTAGGAAATTGTAAATAATAGTATGAAATGAAAAGAGTTATTTTCATTTTTAAGGAATTTATAGAAAAGAAGTTACAATTCCATAGTAATTAAGAAAGGCTTTTTAAAATAAAAAGCAATGTGAATTTTAGTTGTTTATAAGCAAATGTAAAATGTTACGCTCTTTATTTATTAAACCACTTTCATAAATGCGAATTCAGCGTTATTGATAATTTCAGCCTTATAAAAGATTAATTGTAAACAGATGTAGGGTATGTACACAAATGGACATTAATATAACGAAGCATTTTTTTGATTCAATGTTTTTAATAGTTGATGATGCAAATGCCGATCAAATTAATGATATCAAGCCTGAGAAAGTTAATAACCTTTCTTAATGTTGGCGAAGCTTTTAAGTTCAACTAGGTTAGTCGTTAATTATTTCAATAATCTAATAGTTTGCCTAACTTATTAAGTGTGGTCTATAAGTTAATTATCACTATTTCTTTTTTTTCTTGGTGATTCTCCTTTGAGTTGCTTTCAATGAGCATTAAATATTATTCTGCCAAGTATAACATCTGCGATTGTTTGTTCTCCAATAATAGAAAACCATTTATTTACCGGTACTTGTAATGTAATGATAAAAGCTCCTTTGCATGATTGTCTTCCATAAGTTCCAATTGTACCGATCCTGATTTGTGCATCAAGAGGTTGTAAGTCAAAGTGGTAAAGTATTAATAGATTTTACCGGTATGTCCTTGCAACTTCTTTGCATTAAGAACTATCGGCTTGGCTCATGTAAAGTTTAGATAAAAGTTATGGTACATTATAGTGTACTACTTTATTCCATGCCAAAGGCATGGTAACAGAGGGCTTAGATAATAAGATATTTCACGCTACCGGTATTACCGGTGATCAGTGTTCATGTGGCTTTATAAATATAAGTACATTCAGCAAAATGCATTCTTTGGTTCTTATCAATGTTGTATTATTGATGATAATAAAGATTTTCTAACTTAACCTAAATGTATTAATGGGACATTCATTATTAATATGCAATATAGTGGTTTTGTCTTTATGCTATTCCGCATCCTTGAGACGAGTAATGATTTCATCGGTTCAATGTGACTCTCCCTTTATATTTCTGAAATGGTGTCATTCAGGGCAGATTCATACCTACTGCTTTTGGTGACGGCTAATTTTAAATTATCGGGAAAAATAGCATTAAGCACACAGCCGTAGTAATGCAAGTTATTCTTTTAGATTGAAATATAGTCTTCTTTCGTTTGGGTTTTTGCAGCTTCAACATAAGTCAACTGTCTTTCTCACACGATGGAAACAAATCTTTCTACTTGTTCTTTCTTTCATGTTTCCTAGTTAATATTACTTAACTTATTACTTGCAAAAACGACATCGAATATATCAATAGATGTAAGCTTATTTTGTATGTTAGAATTTAGCTGTGATTTCCACTGTGAAGAATAATGCTATACACTGGCTGATGCATGAGTTATCACGGCTATTAGGTTTTAATCTTTCCATAAAATATTTCGATTAACGTCTCAATTCTTTAAAGCTTTATCAATCAAAAAAAGGGATTTAAATTGTATTTGGAAGCGCTTATTTAAAGGCTCTTTTGCTGGTTTTACTAGCAAGTTCTCCGAACCATTATCACAAAGTCCACTATTCTCTTTAAGGGTTAGATTATAAGGTATAAATTCTTTGATGGAATTCTTATATTTCGGAATAAACCTGCTTGTTAAGCTATCTTGAGTTTACTATATTCTTGGAAATGTAAAAGAACGATTTATCCAATATTAATCCTGCTGATAGGATTGTTTGCCATTAATGTCGATTTTTAATCTCAATGTTATGGTTCCAAACTATGTTAATTAATTTTCTTCTTAAATGATCAATTTGCTCCGGACTATAGTGGTTAATTTAAATCGAATATTAATTGTCGGCCAAATCACCTCATTGGTGGTAAAATTGACCAGTGCTTGCAGCTCTGTGTACTAACTCTTGCGTAGCCAAATACGCATATAACTAGTTTCAAAAAATGGTCAATGTAAAGATATTGAAACTTAGATTCTTAATACCATTTATTGAGACTAATTTTATAGGCATTCATGCACAAAACAAAAGGGTGGAAGATAGTCTCATAAAACGGGCGATTTGTGAGACAAATAGATTAAGAGTTTCTTAGTGTAGTGCTTAATTATTTTCTTGCCTTTAGAACAATTCAGATAAAAGAATTTAAACAGACACCAAGCCAGTTTTTATAGCATACAACATAAGACCTTCTCTTGTATGTATATCCAACTTCATAGAGATATTGTGCTTATGGGTTTCTACTGTTCTTTGCCCTACGCCTATTACTTGTGCGATTTGTTTATAAGTTAGTTCTGTCGTTAATAAACGTAGTACTTCTGCTTCTTGTTGGGTTAATTGTTTATTAGGCTGCATTGCTTGATTATTCTTATACAACACATTTCGCACAAACCTATATTCTGTATTGACATTACAATAAAAGTTGCCTTTACTGACTTCTTCGATGGCTTCTACTAAGGTATCGGGTTGACTATTTTTGGTAATAAAGCCATTAGCACCACAGTTGTACATTTTCAGTAGGGCAG
>NZ_JBHSDC010000038.1:2500-5250 GCF_042651445.1 Parasediminibacterium paludis | reverse complement strand
GCAACTACCTACTCTCCCGGCGTAATGCGAGTACCATCGGCCATGGGGGACTTAACTTCTCTGTTCGGAATGGGAAGAGGTGAACACCCCCGGCAAAATCACCATAAGACATTACTAGTTGCAGGTTACTAGTTTCAAGTTGCTAGTTTTTACACTGACATCTATCATCTATCATCTGTCAACTTTAATAAGGTGACATATCGGGAAGTTATCTTAATACAAGAAATAAAAAATAAAGCTTACGGGCAATTAGTACTACTCGGCTTTGTTGTTACCAACTTTACACCTATAGCCTATCAACGTCATAGTCTTTGACAGCCCTTAAAAGTAAACTCATCTTGTGGAAGGTTTCACGCTTAGATGCTTTCAGCGTTTATCCTTGCCGTACATAGCTACTCTGCATTACACCTGGCGGCATAACAGATACACCAGCGGTACGTACATCCCGGTCCTCTCGTACTAAGGACATGTCCACTCAATTTACTAACGCCCACCACAGATAGAGACCGAACTGTCTTGCGACGTTCTGAACCCAGTTCACGTGCCACTTTAATCGGCGAACAGCCGAACCCTTGGGACCTTCTCCAGCCCCAGGATGTGACGAACCGACATCGAGGTGCCAAACCTTACCGTCGATATGAGCTCTTGGGTAAGATCAGCCTGTTATCCCCGGAGTACCTTTTATCCTTTGAGCGATGACCCTTCCATGCAGAATCACCGGATCACTTTAGCCCGCTTTCGCGCCTGCTCGACGCGTTTGTCTCACAGTCAAGCACCCTTTTACTAATGCGCTCTGCGTACGATTACCAACCGTACTGAGGGTACCTTTGCAAGCCTCCGTTACTTTTTAGGAGGCGACCACCCCAGTCAAACTACCCACCATGCAATGTCTCCTTATTCAGGATTAGGTTCTAAGCAACAAAAGGTTGGTATTTCAACGTTGACTCCATAATGCCTGGCGACACTACTTCACAGTCTCCCAACTATCCTACACATTTGTTGCTCAAAATCAATGCAAAGTTGTAGTGAAGGTTCACGGGGTCTTTTCGTCCCGTGGCGGGTAACCGGCATCTTCACCGATACTACAATTTCACCGGGCTCGCGGAGGAGACAGTGTACAACTCATTAGACCATTCGTGCAGGTCGGAACTTACCCGACAAGGAATTTCGCTACCTTAGGACCGTTATAGTTACGGCCGCCGTTTACTGGGGCTTCAGTCAGAAGCTTTGGATTGCTCCGAACATCCTTCCTTAACCTTCCAGCACCGGGCAGGTATCAGGCTCTATACGTCATCTTACGATTTTGCAGGGCCCTGTGTTTTTGTTAAACAGTTGGTTGTACCATTTTACTGTGACCGTATCGCTACGGTACGCTTTATCCCGAAGTTACAGCGTTAATTTGCCTAGTTCCTTCTCCGCGGCTCACCCGAGCGCCTTAGAATACTCATCCCATCTACCTGTGTCGGTTTACGGTACTGGCTGCTATGCTCGCTTTTCTTGGAAGGGCTTTTATTGTTTCGCTTCAGCCGAAGCCTCCACTCAGCGTACTATTCCGTAAGTACGCAACAACCACGGCCCTCCGTCACTTTTATTGCATAGTAGGTGCAGGAATATTAACCTGCTTTCCATCAACTGCCCCTTTCGGGTTTGCCTAAGGACCAGACTAACCCTGATCCGATTAACGTTGATCAGGAAACCTTAGATTTTCGGCGATGAAGTTTTTCACTTCATTTATCGTTACTTATACCTACATTTTCTTTTGAAAACGCTCCAGCATTGGTCGCCCAACACCTTCAACGCAGTTTTCAATGCTCCCCTACCACTCCAATAAATTGGAATTTAGATCTTCGGTTCGTAGTTTGATGCCCGATTATTTTCCGTGCAGGGCCTCTCGACCAGTGAGCTGTTACGCACTCTTTAAATGAATTGCTGCTTCCAAGCAAACATCCTGGCTGTTATAGAAACCCCACCTCGTTTGATCAACTTAACTACGTATTAGGGACCTTAGATGCTAATCTGGGTTATTTCCCTCTCGGCCATGGACCTTAGCGCCCACAGCCTCACTGCCGCAGATATTTATTAGCATTCGGAGTTTGTCAGGGTTTGGTAGGCGGTGAAGCCCCCTAGCCCAATCAGTAGCTCTACCTCTAATAAACTTCTATATGCGACGCTGTTCCTAAAAACATTTCGGGGAGAACGAGCTATCTCTCAGTTTGATTGGCCTTTCACCCCTATCCACAGGTCATCTCAAGACTTTTCAACGTCAACGAGTTCGGTCCTCCAGTGTGTGTTACCACACCTTCAACCTGCCCATGGATAGATCACAAAGTTTCGCGTCTGCCCCCACTGACTAATCGCCCTATTTGGACTCGCTTTCGCTTCGGCTCCGTTAAATAAGAACTTAACCTCGCCAGTGAGGAGCAACTCGTAGGTTCATTATGCAAAAGGCACGCCGTCACTCATATTCCAGAGCTCCGACCGCTTGTAGGCGTACGGTTTCAGGTACTATTTCACTCCCCTGTTCGGGGTACTTTTCACCTTTCCCTTACGGTACTGGTTCACTATCGGTGTCTGAGGAGTATTTAGCCTTACCAGATGGTGCTGGCAGATTCAAGCAGGATTCCTCCGGTCCCGCCCTACTCAGGGTATCGCTCGTCCATCTCAATTTGCACCTACAGGGCTTTCACCTGCTATGGCTTACCTTTCCAGGTAATTCAGTTTGATGAGATCTTCTAAAGGCGACCCTACAA
>NZ_JBHSDC010000037.1:0-555 GCF_042651445.1 Parasediminibacterium paludis | reverse complement strand
TATCGTTAACATAAAACTTGGATTGATTCCTTTCTTACTAATAATTTTTTCATACTCAATTTGTGCTTTGTCAATTTGTTTATATTCCCCATAAACAATGAGTTTACCAAGTCTTTCTGTCTTCAAAGTATTATTGTCAAGCCCAACTAAAATTTTCTCTTTTGAATTGAATGTGTCAAAATAGGGTAGAATATGATTTTTTAAGCTACTTTTCATTTCAATTATTAAATCTTCTGCAATTGAATTATTATCAATATCAAACCATGTATCTGATTGATTTTTAAGTTCTCCAATTCTCTGTCTAACTAAACATTCTGGCTCAGTCGGGAAAATAGGTATCTCTCTGTCGTGAAAGTTGTAAAAAGCTAACCAAAATTCAGGAATAAAAAGCCCAGTGTTAATTGTAAACTTTATATGGTCTTTTGAAGAGAGGGAACTCTTCTGAATATTGATTATTTGTCCTAACTCTGCTAGCTGGATAAAAAAGTTGTTTCCTTTCTTCTTATAACCCAGTGGTTTTAGAACTTCGTGAAATCCTTCTTTAATAACTCGTTC
>NZ_JBHSDC010000036.1:0-2533 GCF_042651445.1 Parasediminibacterium paludis | reverse complement strand
GATTCCTTCTGGGAAGACAAGGTGTTGGAGTTTTTGTTTCGCCTCGTAGTTGGCTGTAATCCAAGTCTGGCTTAAGTCCTGTGCGATTGATAAACATTTTTCAACCGCTTTTTCAAGGTTCGAACTGCTATATTCGTTCTGAGGAAATTCTTGTTTCAATACCTGTAATTCGGCTTTGTATTTTAGAATAAATTTATCGTAGGTTTCCTTACTGATATCACCCATGATAAACTTCTCTTCAACAGCAGTGATTTGTTTTTCTTTTTCAGTAATTTTCTTTTTAAGAAGTTTCTCATTTTCAGCAGAACCAGACAACTGTTGCTTAATCTGAGACAACAGTTCTTTTTTTAAGGCTGTCTTCAAGGTTTTGTCATATTCAAATTCTGCTAATAAATTACTAAAAAGACCATTCAATTTCTCCGCCTTAACATTAACAGGTTGGGTACTTTTTTTGGTCTTGTAATACCAATTACCCTTTGTTTTATAACCAGTAAACGGCATACCACTCACTTCATCTTTTGCAAAAACTTTTAATGGCACTTCATCGTGTCTAAATACTTTTGCAATACCGACAGTAGGGGCTAGGTTCAACATATTATTGGCCTTCAAAAACGTTGGCATATCTATCAATGGCGGATGCTTCCCTAATACCAATTGTCCATCTAAAAGCTTACCGGTAACATACCCAACATAAAATACATTGGATATCAGCAACCTAAAATTCTTCTCCGTCAATCGAACACCCCTCGCATTAAGCTTTTCTACAATCTCCTTATTAGAATACTGCCCACTAGCTTTTAGGATAAACGCTTTTTTTAATTCCTTCCCTTCATCCGTAATCACATATTCATGGTTACAAGCCTTTTCCTTTCTATGCAGGTTTTCGTAACCTAGAGGGGTCGCATAAGGCCAATAACCTTTTAACATCACTTCTCTAGTATGTAATTTGGTACGAACACTCTTGTTTTGGTTATCAAGATTATTCATCAGGTGCAACATATTTTCTTGGAAACGACCATAGGTTGTAGAGGTGTCAATATCTTGCGATACTGATCGAAGTATAATCCCCTCTTTCGCCAAATCCTCACTTAATTTTGCCGCCGCAGCACCCGTACGAGAAAAGCGATCAAAATTAGCCACGATGATAAAGGAAATATCTTTGTCTTTTTTGACGTAATTAAGCATCCGCTTGAACTCAACCCTGCCATCCGTTTTAGCACTATCGTGTACTCCACCAAAAGTAATTTTAATTGGAATTTGCTCCCTTTGCGCAAATTGCCTACACATAGTATCTTGGGTTTCAAGAGAGCTATTGTTATTACGTTGTTCTAGACTACTAACCCTAGTGTAGATAGCAGCTTTGCCACCCCTTTTAATGACCTTATTCTTTGGTATTCTTGCCAAAGCACTGGCCATTAAACTTTCCATCTGTTGGCTTTGCTTTTGTGTTACACTTTTCATGAGTTGCTTCATTTTCTAGGTAAATAGAAATTAGGATGCTGGCAAACGCTTTGATTTGTTCGCTAATGGCCACATCCATAGTTGCGTCCACCGCTTGTTTTTTTGGCTTGTGCATTTGTATCTAAAAGATGCAAATCCTGCTGGTCGCCTACCATGCATTCCTCTAAGTATAAATTAGGCTTGGTTTGTCCAATGCCATCAATGTTACATTTAAAATTTTGTCACGTTGGTTTCATCATATTTTATAATCTTACCATCATTAGTCGTCATTTCAATAGACACATACTGACCTTTTTTGAACATCCTTGACAATCGCTTTATCATTTCTTCATTTTCCTTTTGCCGCTTGGTAGTTCTTAAATGTGTAATAGAACCATCTGCCACTGTTACAGTAACAAGCCTATATTTATCGGAGCGTATATCGTTTAATAGTTGCCGTTCGCTATCATTCATAATGCCCCAATAAAACGTATTGTCAACTTTCAGTGCTTCATTATCAAAAAAACTGGCACAGAGTTGCTGTAAGTTGATGCAGACATAGGATTCGCGTTGTATCTCTTTGAGACATGATTCCGTGTTAATCCTTTCTTCTTCATTTAAGGGCTCACCTAGATTTACCACCCTGAAATCGTACTCAGTAAGAATAAATACATTTTGCGAACGGCTTAAAATAGTTTGCATTACCAGCTTACCAAACATACTAAAGTCTCTTGCTCTTACCTCAGCTTCCCAAAGCGCTGGATTTTTCGCAATATTTTCAATTGTTTCAGTTATTCCTTTTTCTAGTGCTTCCGACGATGTATTATTATGTTCACTTATTTTATTTTTAAAGAATTGTAAAATATCAACCGTGTTTGACGGAAAGGAATGGTTTTTAATTTGAATGATGATATCATTTTCAAATCCAAATTTTTTTAATTTTTGGACAAACCTTAACCAAATACAATCAACCAAACTATATAAACCCCATTTGCTACCTTCACGGTCAAAAGGCAAAAGACCCTCACGATGCCAAACACTCAAATCCCTTCTGGTGATCCCCGTTTCTGATGCTTTGAACCTTTTTGAAACA
>NZ_JBHSDC010000035.1:0-641 GCF_042651445.1 Parasediminibacterium paludis | reverse complement strand
CGTAAAGCCGAAGATCTCTGTAGAGAATTAGGCGTAAGTACTGCAGCATTTTATAAGTGGCGTCAACGTTATGGTGGACTTGAGGTACAGGAGTTAAAGCGGATGAAGGAACTGGAAGAAGAGAACAGCCGATTAAAGCGGATGTATGCAAATCTTAGTCTGGTTCATGAAGCCTTGAAAGATGCTGTTGGAAAAAAGCTTTAACGCCTGACGAGAAGGGAAGCCTGGTTGAGCACATGGTAAAGGAACATCAGATCAGCCAGCGTCAGGCATGCAAAGCGGTAAGCCTATCCCCAAGCACGGTACGCTATAAACGGGTACCAAACAAAGATGAAGAGGTTATCAATACGCTACAGTTACTGATTGAAAAACATCCGTCAATAGGTTTTTGGCAAAGCTATTACCGGATTAGAAGAATGGGATATGTGTGGAATCACAAACGGATATACAGGGTTTACACTGAGTTAAAACTCAATATTCGTCGAAGGTTCAGGAAACGTTTACCGGCGAGGGTAAAGCAAGCCTTATTCCAGCCTGATACGATCAATGAAGTATGGAGTGTAGATTTTATGAACGATACTTTATGGGATGGCCGAAGGTTCAGATTATTAAACATAGTGGATGATTATAACCGGGAAGTA
>NZ_JBHSDC010000034.1:0-816 GCF_042651445.1 Parasediminibacterium paludis | reverse complement strand
GCTGAGGTATTATCGGTTGACATACCGCCATACTCTACAATAGTATAATAACCTTGCGTACCACCTAAATCATTCCAATTGCCGCTTGCTACATATATCTCGCCATAATCTTCACTGCCCCCATAATTATTAGGTTCGCCACTATTCCAGCTATTATAATTGCCATTTACAACTTGTCTGTTATCTTGCCAATTACCTCTAGTAAATAAAGTACCTTTTTCTGGGCCTGTAACCCAATACCAAAGACCTTCGGATTGAGTTGAAATTCCAGCGTTATAGCTACCGCCTTGAGAAGTATAAGTATTTGTGCCCGTTGCAGCATTGATGTATGTATAATGATCAGAACAGCCTATCCAACTATCACTCGCCAATATTTTAGAAACAAAACTATTTTCAGCAGCTGAAGTGATGGTTACCATATACCCCTGACGACCGAAATAAGAACTATTATTAGCATTGGTAAAACCCGTTGTCCAATCAGTCTGCGTTGGCGATAATTGGTAAAAATGTCCATTCAAGGGATTATAAAACTTAGCACCTGCAATAAAACTTACTTGCCTTTGCTCGGGATAACAAGTAGCAGACGCCGTCTGCAAAGTCACAGTTCTTAAAAATGCTTGCCAACTGGCAGCATCGGTAGTACCTGTAAACTGAATACTTTTGGACGTAGTATTAAAGCTACCAGCAGAAATACCCGCTGGTAAGCTACCTGTATATGACAAAATATCGCCACTTGTATAACTACCAGTAATCTGAACAGTAAAACCAGCAATTGTTCCATCAGACGTGATGGTTAGTCCGGGATCTACTACAGTA
>NZ_JBHSDC010000033.1:0-1825 GCF_042651445.1 Parasediminibacterium paludis | reverse complement strand
GCGCCGTACATGCTGGTGGCACTGGCGGTGTTACTGGTGGTACTACCGCTGTTACCGTTATGCTTAAGCTCGTAGCTGTTGCACCACAACTATTACTGACTGTATAACTAATGGTAGTTGTGCCTGCTGTTATTGCTGTTACAACACCTGTATTGGCGTCTACAGTGGCTACGGCTGTATTACTGCTACCCCATACACCACCTGGTGTGGCGCTGCTGAGTGTGGTAGTAGCTCCTGCTGTGATGTTGGTTGAACCACTGATACTTGCAGGTGTTGCTGGCACTGTCGCTACCGTTACTGTTTTGCTTACTTGGTTACTACCGCAGCTATTAGTGGCTACTAAAGTAACTGTATACGTATTAGCACTTGTATAACTATGTGCGGCGGCTGTAGTGGTTACAGCTGCGCTGCCATCACCAAAGGTCCACGTATAGCTTGGTGCTGTACCTGTACTGGTATTGGTGAAGCTAAAGGCATTGTTTACTAAGCATTGCGTTGCATTGGCGATGGTGAAGTCGGCCACTGGCGCAGTACATGCTGGTGGTGTTACTGGCGGTACGGCAATGGTAACTACTACACTTTGGGTAATAGAATCTTTACAGCCTAAATCGCCTGTTACTACCAGTTTTACTTTGTAAGTACCTGCTGTGGTATAGGTTACCGACGGACTGATTAACGTAGAGGTGGTACCGTTTCCTAAATCCCAGAAGTACGTCATATTGCCATTGGTGATGGTTGAAGTACTGATATAGGTATAACTACCACCGTTCACGGTATTATTAATAATCGTAAAGCCTGGTGTAATATTACAAGTGGTGGGCACTGGTGGTGGTGGGCAACTGGCTACTGTAACACTTTGTACAGTGGTGTCCTTACAACCGCCTACGCTTATTACCGCTTGTTGTACGGTAAATACACCTGTGGTGGCATATTTGTGTGTTACGCTATTACCTGTACCCGTACTACCATCACCAAAGTTCCATTTGCTGGTGGTATTGGTACTTGTTGAAGTAAAGCTAATCGTGCTATCGCAATTGTTGGTGGCATTGGCTGTGGTAAAGCTGGCTTTGACACCGCCTGCTACTGTGATGGTTAATGACATGGCTGAAGTACAAGTACCTGTACTTACCAATACGCTATAATCACCTGGCTCTGTTACGGTAATGCTTGGGGTTATTGCACCTGTTGAATTACCATTCTTAAACCATAAATTACCTGTTGCTGATGATGACGTAAGCGTAACACTACCACCGTTGCACAATACCGTTGTGCCGCTTGCACTAATGGTTGGTTTGGTTAAAGTATTAGTGGTACTTACTACTTGTGGTGTCGATGGTACACTCCAACAGCCTGAACCATTCGTGCCTGCCAATGTATAGCTACCGATACCTGTGGCATCCACTGTAATACAAGATCCTGTACCTGTAGGACTTGCTACTGCGTAACCATCTTTGTACCATTGGTAGTTACTAAAGCCCCATGTTAATGGGCATAATTGTACCGTTGAGCCTGCGCAAATGATTGGTGAACCTGCATTCACATTAATCACTGGACTCGCTGGACCTGTTACATAAATATCTACCGTGTCTTTACCACCAAAAGTGGTATAGATATAACTCAATTTACCCGTAAACGGCGCTACTGGTAATGTTACCACTACCACTCCATTTACATTGGTACCTAATATTGCTGTCGTATCATTTCCCGCCATAGACGACCATACACCCGTTGTTGGCAAAGTACCTGTTAAAGTCACTGTTTTTGTATCACTGCCGCAGGCTACCGTTTGGTCTGGACCCGCGCTTGGTTTTGGATCTACCGTAAA
>NZ_JBHSDC010000032.1:0-2271 GCF_042651445.1 Parasediminibacterium paludis | reverse complement strand
TGTTGGGGTCGTAGCCTGTGGTTTTATACACCAACTGCCCATACCGATTGTAGATTTCTATGGTAGCACCCGGGTAGCTCTCTAAACTCTTGATCACCCATCTATCGTGATTGCCATCGCCATTGGGCGTAAACGTGTTTGGTATCACAGGTGTGTGTAGCACTACTACGGTTATCTGGTCGCTTACCGCACAACCGCCAATACCTGTGAGTTGTAGCTTGTAAGTAATACTGTCTACACTTGCTATCGGGGTACACATGGGTACGGCTGCTGTATCGCTGCTGAGGTAAGTAGGGCTTCCCACAGGTGCAATGGCTGTCCACAAATAGCTGAGGTTGTTGCCATACACTTTTTGTGGTTTGATGGCTACAGTGCCGCCTTCTAGTACCACTAGATTGGGTCCTAGCGTTAGTATTGGGTATGGGTTTATGGTAACGCTTTGCGTTGCGGTATCGCTTCTGCAACCTTGGGCATTGTCTACCCATAAACGTATTTGGTAGCTACCACTATCGTTAAACTGTCTGCTCGGGTTTTGTATACTGCTGCTTTGCCCTTGCCCTAAATCCCAATACCATGCTTTTACAGCGCTGGTTTTGCCATCACTTTTATCTGTAAAGCTGATATTGTCTTTCACACATACCGCTGTGGGTGTGGCGGCAAAGGCGGCTGTGGGTTGTGGGTTTACATCGCTGTAGGCTTGGGTGAGCGAGTCTACGCAACCATCTTTGGTGGTAATGATAAGTTTTACTGGATAACCACCTGCTGGTGCTAGTGTGCTGTATTGGTGGCTCGCTGATTGGCTAGTACTGCCTGTGGCGTTGTTGGGGTCGCCAAAGTTCCAACTATAGCCAAACAGGTTTTGGCTACCATCGGTGATGGTACTGGTACTGGTGAAAGTGCCGTTGCCATCTGGCAAGCAGATGGTGGGCTGGGTGAAACTCACTTTTGGCAAGTAGTTGACTTTAATCGTTTGGGTGTTGATTTGGCTTCTACAACCACTATCGGTAATCACTCTTAGGCTGGCGTTGTAAGTACCTGCTGCTGCATAACTGTAACTGAAAGTGGTGCCTGTGGTTTTGTTGGCGCTATTGCCATCACCATATACCCATTGCCAAGTTTGTATCTTACTATAATTGGCTACTGAACTATCGGTAAAGCTGATATTGTTTCTTTCGCAGCTTGGGCTACTTACCCCCCATTTGGCGACTGGGCTTGGCCATACCGTAATAGGCTGTGTGGCGCTATCGGCGCAGCCGATGGTGCTGGTGTATTTGTATTGGATATTGTAAGTGCCTGCTGGTGTACTGCTGGGCGTAAAGATGCCTGTATTGCTTACGCCTGTGCCTGTGTAGGCAAAACTACCTGCTATGCCTGTGGTCTCTGTGGCTTGGGTAATTTGTCTTGGTATGGTGTCTTTGCAAATCCCTGGTAGTATCGTAAACTGTACCCTTGGGCTTGGGTTGAGGGTGATATTTCTAGTGATGCTATTCACACAAATAGTACCTGAATAAGCCGTGAACTTGATTTGGATGGTTTTGGGGGCTTGTGGATTGTAGAAATTAGGGTAGAGATGTTTGTACAACTTGCCTAATTTGTTATGACCCGAAGTTGGGTTGTCGTCTAAATCTATTACTGTTGGGTGATTGACATTGTCCCACACAATTTCTACTTTGGTAATATTACCAAAATCAATATAGGAAGTGTCTAAAATCGCTACGGAGTCGTTGGCGCAGAGTTTGCCCGCATTTTGTACAGCGAAGCCTGGTACTGGTATGGAACCATTGACCGTAAATAATTGTTGCAGTGTTACGGCACAGCCTTTATTGCTGGTAACCGTTTCTGCTACTTGGTAATTGTCTGACTTGTGGTATTTAGCAGATGGATTTTTTATGGATAAGCTGGTGAATGGCGTGGGTACTGGTGTGATGCCTGTCACATTTAAGTTCCAGCTATAGCTGAAGCTGGCTTGTGTGCCATCGGCTATTTTGCTGGTATCTGTAAACTGGGCGGCCGCATCGGCTAAACAGATTTCTGGTACCACAAACCCTATTTGTGGTAATGGATTGATGGTAACCGTTTGCTTAACCGTATCGCTTTTACAGCCTTTGTCGCTTGCTGTCATGAGTTTTACCGTATAATTACCATAAGTGGCATAGCTATGGGTAAAGGCGTTGCTATTGGTGGTATCTATCACAGTGCCATCCCCAAATAACCAATGCCATCTGCTAATAGCACCTGTGGCTATTTTACTGGTATCGGTAAACGTCACTG
>NZ_JBHSDC010000031.1:0-98466 GCF_042651445.1 Parasediminibacterium paludis | reverse complement strand
ATGTATAACAAAGAAAATAGTGTGGTTCGAACTTCTAAAACTAATAGTTTATTCTCTGCAATCCCAATGGTAGTAATGGATACAACGGAAAATAAAAATGGCGATTCTTCAACGAATCGCCATCAATCTAGCAAAGTGGCCATGCCAAGAATCGAACTTGGATCTGGAGCTTCGGAAACTCTTATACTATCCATTGTACTACACAGCCATTACTGCAAATATAAACCGAACCTTATTTGCCAAATGCAGAAATATTACTACTAAATATTTTTACAGAAATTGCCAGCAGTATTACACCAAAAAACTTTCTTACCGCTAACAAACCTGCCTCACCTAGTACGCGCTCTATAAAATTTAGACTCCGCAACCCGATATAAATAACTATCAGATTTAATAAAATACCTATAACGATTACTATTTCATCGTAGTTGGCTTTTAAACTCATAACGGTGGTAAGTGTACCACTACCCGCTATCACAGGAAAAGCAATAGGCACTACGGTACCTGCTTTACTGTCTTTATCTGCTTTAAATATTTCGTGGCCAAGCACCATTTCTAAGCCAATTAAAAATATAACGATGGAACCGCCCACGGCAAACGAACGTTTATCTAAACCTAATATACGCAAGAAGCTTTCGCCAAAAAAAAGAAATAATATCATTAAACCACCAGAAACCAAAGTAGCTTTAAAAGAGTTAATACCACCCATTTTTTCACGTAATGTAATAAGCAATGGTATTGAACCAACTATATCTATCACGGCAAATAAGGTAAAAGTTACCGTCAATAATTCGTTAATGGTAAAGCTCATACTGACAAATTTTTATAAAGATAATGGGCAAAACTACAATTCTTATTGCTTAATCTACAATACAGATGGTTTATGTTGCTCTGGCTGGAGCGGCAACACATTATGTAATATTTGGTATGTTAGCCCCTCATTGTTATCGGTCATTATCTTTACTACACAGCCATAATACAGCTTAAATACATTAAAAGCTTCAATTAAAGGCGTATTCGTAATATGCGATAAAATACTTCTAATAACACCCCCGTGTGCTACAATAGCTATTGGTTTGGGCTGCTTTGTAATCTGATTAAAGCAGGCTGTAACTCTATTGTAGAGATCAATATAACTTTCGCCGCTAGGCATAGCAACGTTTACGAAATCTGCTAAGAAAGGTTGAAGCGCTTGCTTTGGAATTTCATCCCAATGTTGCATTTCCCAGTCCCCACAATTAATTTCCTGTAAATGTGCATGATAAGTAATAGTATGTGTAGGAAATAACACATTTGCCAGCTTGCTACAACGTTGTAATGGGCTACTATAAACCGTTGTAATGGTAGCTGGTAAGTGCGGCTTTATTTGTTCAACTTCCTGAAAAAAAGTGTCAATCACATCAAGGTCCGTTTGTCCATAGCAAAGCCCTTTTACAATATCGGGAGTCGTATGTCTAATGAGGTATATTTCCATAGCGCGAATTTGTGATATTTAGACCAAGAAACTATTGCACCTTATTGTACTAAATTGGTAAGATATCGCATTGCCAAAAACCAACTGTAGTTATATCGCCGTGTGCATCCATCTTTGGAGCTTTGTAAGTTGTCAGTTCAGTTTGCCCAAGTGTATAAGATAATGGCTGTTTAAAAATGGGTCCATCAACCACAAACGTATGAAACTCACCATTTTCACCACAAGGGTCTACGTTTTTTGGCAAATCGTTCAGAAAGCTAGCATCTAAATATCTACCCACAAAGCTTTTATCAAGTAATTCACTATTGACACAGCAAACGATGGCTCTAAAACCGAGGTTAATAAATTCATGCACCAATTCTGTTGTGTTTTTTTGCCAAAGTGGGAAATGTGCTGTAAGACCAATTGTAGATAGCTGCGCTTCTCGATACTGACGTAAATCCGCTAAAAATATATCACCATAAACCGCATGCGTAAAGCCACGCAACTTCAAATCTTGCATGGTAGTTGTCATCGCATCGTTATAATCATCCATTGAAGGTTGATCATCTAATTGCAATTCTTGTAAAGGCAATCCAATAGCTTCAGCCTGTTGATGCAATAATTCAACTCTAATACCATGCATAGCTACACGATTATATGTATGATTAATGCTGGTTAATAATTGCGCTACGGTATATAGTTTGTTTTGTAATAAATAGTATAATGCTAATGCACAATCTTTACCACCGCTCCAATTAAGCACCGTTTTATTAACCATAAATTACTTTTACATCAACTTATTATATTAACATCCCTTTGAAAGCCCTGCATTTTAAATAATGCAACGCACTTAAAAAAATAAGTACACAAGCAAAAGTCTAGAATTGTATTTATTTTAATTGAAATGTTTTATTGATTTTTTACTATTTTATAATGCAGCCTGCGTTATATATAAATTCTCAAAAGCGCTCAGTGTCGCATTAATATCATGCTTTTGAATACGTTCTAAACTCACACTTCGCATTTGTGCATAAGCATTATCGTCTGTACAAATAGCTGTTATTGCATTAACAATAGCTGGTATATCGCCTTCGTTGTACAAATACCCATTACCGTCAACGAGTTCTACCAAAGCACCTGCATTTACAGCAATAATGGGAAGGCCAGAGGCCATAGCTTGTAGGGTTACTAGGCTCAGTAATTCGGCAATACTAGCAATGATAAAGCAGCGACTTAGCTTGTACATAAATGGTAAATCTTCGTCAGGTACAAAACCAGTGAATATAACATGTTGTGCTATGCCAAGGCTCACCGATTTTTGCTCTAGTTCTTGCTTTTTTGTGCCCTTTCCTACAATTAAAAATGTAAAATTCACCTTTTTAATTGCTACTGACACTGCCTCTAATATTTCATCAATCCGTTTTTCTGGATCAAGCCTACCTACATATAGTAGTATAGGCCTATCTGTAGGTATTTCGTACTTTTCTATAATAGGTTGCACATCGCCATGTGGATTAAATAAACCTAAATCTATCCCACTAGATATAGCTATTGTTTTTACCGCTGGCTTAAGATGCGGCCGCATAATGTTTACACCCGTTTCGGTAGGCGTGGTTACAAGCGGCACTTGGTTGTACACTTTAGTAAACTGACGCCAAAGCCAATTTTCTACCTTCGTTTTTAATCCGTTGCCTTTTACCAGCACAGATATATTCTCAGGCATAAAATGGTTAGTAGCAACCATTGGAATACCAATGGATTTATTTACTGCAATTACAGCTTTACTAATAGCAAAGTGGTCTTGTAGATGTATAATGTCGGGCTTAAATTCTGCTATTATTTTCCTAATTCTTGACTGCATTAATACAGGAAACGGGACACGGATTAATGGATATAATACAGTAGATACCGAAGGCAAACCATATACATCTAGCTCATCAATTTTTTTAAGAGTGGATGACGTTGTAGGCGACGGAGCTATTACGGCTATTTGATGTCCTTTGTTTTGTAACATAGGTCCTACACGACAAACAAAATAATACACACCGTTGATGTGAGGATAATATGTATCTGATACAAATAGAATTCTCATATTGCTGATAATTTAGGGTTAACGACACTGCCATTATTCTTGTATAGTAGCAGCTTTATTTTTAAGTTTTGATTTGATAAATAGCCATAACAATACAGCCAGTGCAGCAAGTATTATTAAAGTGGAGGCCACATCTAAGTATCGACTTATTTGCATATAAGCACTGCCAAATAATAAGCCAATAGTAAGATAGAAGATATATTGTAAGGCCGATGTAGCAAAGCAAACGATGATAAATTTTTTGTACGGAATTTTGGCATTGCCAGCCAAATAGATACCCGCCACACCAATACCAAGTGTAATTTTTGATAAGGAAATGGTTTTTATTGGATTTGTATCAAAATAGCTTCTAACAACCACAATTTTTTCTGGTTTAAACCCCAGTTTTAAGGCTATTTTCTTGATAAAATTAGGTACGCCAAAGCGTCCAAAAAGATAACATAAAGAATCACCAGTAATATCGCCAGCTACGATAATTGGGTAAACCAAAGAAATATTAAGGATTTGATTTGAACATAACAAGCCTGCTATAACAGCCACTATCGGCCCTTCTACTATTGCCAAAGGAAATAATATGAGATATTGATATCGCGACAATAAATGTAAAATATGTTCCAACCTTTTATATTATAACGCTTTTATTTAAGATAAGCGGAAAAGTGAAATAAAGACTTTCATGTTACCTTACTGTTAACTTATGATACAATAGCACTTAAAATACTTCACCAAGATTACCCGAGTAACCCTTAGAACCACCCGTTCCTATACCATAATCGATAGCAATATTTGTCTTCGAAAACTTATTAAATTTAACTCTTAACCCCGCACCAATAGCTGGCGCTAACTTTTCAAATCGGTTACTTGCTAGCTCTGATAGCGTAGTTGTATTTGCAAATATGACACCCCCAAATAAGCCATTTTTAGACAAGTTAAAACGCCACTCAGTTTCTAAAGCTAACATATTTTTTCCAACAAATCTACCTTGTTGATAGCCTCTACTAGTATTATTATAGCTATCTAAACCAGCACCTGCAAGATCTAAATAAGGCGGATTTCCATTTAATGTAAATACACCATAACACCAAAAACCTAATAATGTATGCCAAGGCATTTTAATGTATCTTCTTAAATCTAAAGTAAGCGTTGAATAATTGCTATTAGCACCTAACCATGTGGCATCTTTTAACAACTGAATACTAGCAAATATATTTCCAACCACAGGATTAATAGGATTTTGTCTTGTATCGTACAGCAAAGTAAAAGTAGCGCCAGAAGAAGTTGAAGAATTAGCAAAACCATATTTCTGATAATCTGATACGGTGCCTACAGGCAATCCTTTTTCTGAAATATTCCAATGATAATCTAGTTGATAGCCCAAACCCGCGTACCAATTGTTGCCAATATTTTTCAATACAGTCTCGTAAAACCTGAGGTATTTGTAGTCAATGGTATATTGGTCGGAAAGTTTGGTATAAGTACCATATCCAAAAGCATCTTGTGGAAAATTGAGATAACGCCAATCGCCTATAATTGCAAAAGTGTTTCCAGGTAACCAAATGGTAGATTGTATAGGAAAAAGCAATTGTTTTTTAGTGGTATATTTTAGTGCACCTAGAAATGTAGAGGTATTGGTAGGTAATGAATTACTTGTATTAAAAGCAGCAATGGCATCTACCCCAAATACAAAGTCGGTAGCAACTGTATATTCTATAAGAGGCGCCGGAGATACATAAAGTTTAGTAGTTTGTTTATAGCCTGAGTCGGCTCTAACTGGCGGATTTTTGTACAAAATGCTATGTAAAATATCAATTAAATCCTTTTGCGGTATGGTAGTGTTGGGCGTTATTTGCCTGCCGATACTATCTTGCGAAAATGCCGAGGCACAGCTAAATAGTATCCAAATGAATAAACCACTTTTGTAAAGCATTGATTTAAATGTTTAAAATAAATAATATTTTAGCCAATATACCATTACAACACTACACCCTTTTTCTTAATTAACCTTTATGTTTTTACATTGTAAAACATAATTTAATGCATTCAGTTACGCCATTTTAAGGTTAATATAAATGATATCTTTATTTTGAGTATTAGTTGAAATTAATTAATAAACAAAAAAGCGATACATAGCTAATAAATAATACATTTCTTGCGTATTGTCGACATGTGATGTTTTTAATTATTTAACGAAAACTTTAGTACAAAAGTTTGCTAAAACATCGCAATACTGTGCCAAATATTTGATAAAAACCAAATTCAATTTTTGTTGTAACAAAACATTTATGATATTTCGATAAAGGCGTATGCGTTTTGAAACGCATACGCCTTTATCGAAATGTAAAGTAATTTACCAGTTTACACTAACTCCCACGTTAAACAATGCAGGCAATGTATTATAGCCACGTACATCAAAAAACTGCTTATTGGTAATATTCTGTGCATCAGCAAATAGCTTTACTAGCTTGTTTACTTCATAAGAAGCTGTAGCAGCCATGATAAAATACGCATCTAAGCCTACATCAGCTTTTGCGTAGCCACCTACATCTTTACGATTGCTGACATATTTTCCTGTAACGCTCACATACAACTTGGATAAGGGTTGTACACCAAAAGTTAAGTTAGCAACATGTTTTGGGCGGCGTAATAAATAATCATATGTGACTGTGTCTTGGTTAGTTACACGGTTTTGTGAAGTTTCTTGCCCTATTAGTAATGTGTAATTGGCAGTAACGGTAAGCTTTTCAACTGGTTTTACGGTAAGTTCGTACTCTATGCCATTTACTTGTTGTTTGATATAATTGAAGTATTTAAACGTAATATAGTTATAGTCTATGCCATTATCTATCTTACGATTAAAGTAAACTATACGTGTATTTATATGCTTATTTTGATATTGAACACCTGCTTCATAATTAATAGATTCTTCAGGTAATAATTTCGAATTAATACTTAATTGATACAAACCTGGCGCTTTAAAACCAGTAGCAATGCTGCCGAAAGCTCGCCAATTATCGTTGAAATTATACGCTGGATTAAACGTGTAAGTGTAATTGAAATTATAGCGACTATGCGTATTTAATCTACCACCAAGTTCTACCGATAAATGTTTTTTCGCATCGATAAAACTCAACGATGCATACATACTTGTTTGGCTTACAGATGTATCTCTAAAAGTGCTGTTATAGGGGCCAAAAGATGAGACACTTTTATAATCATTATTGTAACTTCCATATCTATAATCAGCACCACTTAATAAAGTAAAACCTGCACCCAACTTGACATTAGAGTATAGCTCAGCAAACTGACTTATTGCATTGTAAGCATTTAAAGAAAAATATGGCGCACCAGCGGTATAATTGTCGTCGTAAACGCGCTTTAATTTTGTATATTGGTAATTACCTACAAGCGTTACAATATCATTTTTAAAGTTAAAGCCTGCACCACTGATAGCACTTTTGTTATTAATAAAATAAGCTGTTTTATCTACAAAAGGACCAGCATCAATATCCGACCTGTATTGGCTAAACATAGTAAATGCTTTAACGCTCAATTGCTTACTAGCTTGAAATTGCATCGTTGCATTGGCCACATTACCATCATAACCGTCTTTGTCAAAGTTCTTTGTACCAGTACTATCATAAGCACTACTTACACCACTTGTAGTTAATTTAGCATAGCGAGCTGTATAGGTAAATTTATCAAGCTTACCATATAATTGTATGTTAGCTTTATAAGTGTTTAAGCCACCAGCACTAAGGGTTGCTTTTCCTTCAAAAGGCTTGGTAACATTACTTTTCACTGTGATAATATTAATAACACCTGCCACCGCATCGCTACCATATAAAGTGCTTTGTGCACCTTTACAAATTTCTATGCGCTCTACATCGTTAATAGAAAATAAGTTAAGGTCATAATCGTTGGTAATGGTGCTTGGTTCATTTAAAGGAATGCCATCCATCAATATTAAAGTTCTACCAGCACTCGCACCCCGCATGTACACGGTTTGTACACTACCGGTATTATTTAGTGCACCATTCACCACAAGACCAGCTTGTTCGTTGAGCACTTGCGCTACAGATTTGCCAGCGCTTTTTTCAATCTGCTCTTTTGTAATTACGCTTACTACTTTGCCCGTAGTATTTTGTTTTTGCGCCACTTTATTGGCGGTTACAATGACATCGTCTAGCTGTTTGGTAGCCAGCGTGTCTTGCTGTGCAAGCAATCCTGTTGCACATAGCAGTGTTGTTGAAAGGAGCGTTAATTTTCTGCTCATTGTCTTTTAATTTTTTAAAAGTGTAACAATGAGCTTTCAGGACAATAAAAAAACGGAGAAACATAAACGGCTGTCTGCAGCTAGCCCTTTACATTCCATGCTTTTCACCCGAAAGCCGTGAATGATGTTGTAAAAGGCAGGTCTTCTGACTCAGCGTTTATAACTTCACCTTCCCGCTATTAACAGTGGTTTTATTGAAGTCACCTCTTTTCAAGCCCGCCTTTGGAGGGGTTTGGGGGAGGCCGCTTTACAGCTACGGGGATAGTTTTGGGTTTTCACCAAATTCCCTTTTAATCTTTGGGTAATTATTTTATAACCAGCAGTAGTAATACAATGTAGCTTCGTTGCGTCGCACACTTGTAGGCTAAGTACTGTGTTCAGCTATTATCAAAGCGTAGTAATATTTACAATGCCTAAGGCTATAAAATCATTCCTTTAGAACCAAATACAATACAAATGTGATAGTAAGTTACTTAATATACAAATAAGGTTTTCAACAGAGCACATTACTTTTATAAAAACTCAATTTTAAATAGTTCAAAAAGTTTTTAGAAAATAGGATAGTCTATTTACATTAAAAAAGCCCCAAATTGAGGCTTTCCATCTTCGTTCATATTTATTTTTACCAATTATTCATGTGTTCTTTTACCACACGCTCTGCGTCTTTTGGTTTAGAGTGTTGCCAGTTAGCATCGTATTTTACAAACCAACTTAGCCACATACTTCTAGATAAGCGCATGAGTAATGGCTGCATGGCAAGCATTAAAAACGAATTAATACCTAACCACCAAAACAGTCTATTATCATCGATAGAGACACCGATAAGCACCCACCAAGCTACAAATGTAGCTACTGAGAAGGCCACTGTTAACCCATAACTTACATAAGCCGTACCATAGTAAAAGCCTACTTCTATCTCAGTTAATTGCCCACAAGTAGGGCAATGTTCATTCATTTTGGTATTATTCTTAAAATCGTAGGCATTTTTTGTGGTAAACAAATAGCCTTCTCTGCAACGTGGACATTTGTTTTGCAAAACGCTTAGAATGTAATTTGGAGTATTTATTCGTTGATCTGCCATGTGTTATAAGTTGGATGCAAGGTAGCTACATTTGAACATTGCATTTGTAACAATAGTTACTTACTGATTAGCTTATTGTAAAATTTTTTCCATGGCCATGCTTCTAGAGCCTTTGATTAATAAATAAGCATTATTAAAGCCTTGTTCGGCAAACCACCCTTTAGCGTCGGTAGCATTATTAAAGTAAACAAAAGGATGCTCAATGTTACCAAAATCGCCACCTACCAATACCACATTACTCCATTGGTGCTGCTTAATAAGCGAAATAATAGCGGCATGTTCTGCAATACTCTCTTCACCGAGCTCCATCATACCTCCAAGCATTAATACTTTATTAGTTGATGGAAATTTTGCGAAGTTCTCTATAGCTGCTTTCATGCTTGTAGGATTAGCGTTATAAGCATCTAGTATGATGTGGTTGCCATTTTGTTCGATCATTTGCGAGCGACTATTGCTAGGCACATAGTTTTCTATAGCAGCAATAATTTTTTCGTCTGGTACTTTAAAATATTTACCAATAGCTACTGCACAGAGTACATTAGGTAAGTTATAATCGCCAACAAGCTGTGTAACAATGCTAGCCTGCAAGCCTTTGGTCATTAGAACTTTTAAGTAAGGCTCACTTTGCAACGCAATACCTATGATATCACCATTATTGGTGCTGTATGTGTAGCGTTTAGCAATGCCTTTACTCATATCAAGTAAGTAGTCGTAATCGTTACATATAAACGCAAGACCATTATTGTGGCGAATAAAATCATATAACTCACCTTTACCTTTTCTCACGCCCTCTATACCACCAAAGCCCTCTAAATGTGCTTTACCACAATTGGTAATAAGCCCATAATTTGGCAAGGTATAAGTGCAATAACTAGCTATTTCTTTTTGGTGATTGGCACCCATCTCAATAACTGCCATTTCCGCATCTTTACCAACACTTAAAATGGTTAATGGTACACCAATGTGGTTATTTAAATTGCCTTGCGTAGTATAAGTTCTATAGTGCGAAGCCAAGACTGAACTCACCAATTCTTTTGTGGTAGTTTTTCCGTTGCTACCAGTAATAGCTATATATGGTATTGTAAATTGTTGTCTATGGTATTTTGCCAAAGCTTGTAAGGTTTTCAATGCATCTTCTACCAATATTAATTTATCGTTACTATCGCCTACCTGTTCATCAATTACTGCATAAGCGGCACCAAGTTCAAGTGCCTTTTTTGCAAATAGGTTACCATTGAAATTAGGTCCTTTTAATGCAAAAAAAATATCCCCAACTTTTAGCTTTCTAGTATCTGTTTGTATAGATGGATGTAGAAGATATAGTTGATATAATTGTTCTATTGTCATACTTAAAAATTAATTGTACAAAGTAAAGAATTGCAGCAATTACATGCATATAAAAAAACCACCCAAACTAAATTGAGTGGCTTTCATTTTTCCCAATACATTGGGATTACGCTCTATATATCTAAACCTTATCTTCTCGGTTTTCTTTCTGGAAAGCTATTACCAGTTTTTATTTTAGCTTTTGTACCTTCTGGTGCACCTGCATGGCTCATAGCGCAGCGGAAGCCGATTGTGCTACTGCTTTGATCCTCTTCTAAAAAGCGTCTTGTACCTGGGCTTAACCAATATGGTCTATCATTCCAGCTACCACCTTTAACTACTCTTGATTTATCAGAGATTAAAGTCGTTACACCGTAGCCATAAGTTACACCACTTAAGCTATCACCATCTAGATAGTTTAGCGCATAAGCTTTCTGGTAGTTTCTACGATTTTGCAAAATTGAATCGTTTTCCAATTTCATTTTAATTCTACCAAGGCTATCTCTCAAATTACCTTCGCCACCGCTTTTATCTACTGTTTTAAACACGTTACCACGAAATGGATTGAAGTCATCGCCTTCTAAACTTGTTAATGGTCGGTATACATCGGCAACCCACTCACTTACGTTACCGCTCATATTATAGATACCAAATGCATTTGGTAAAAAGGTAGTCACTTCACCTGGTATAGCAGCATTGTCATTTAAACCACCTGCAACACCCATATTATCACCACTACCGCGCTTAAAGTTAGCTAAGAATGCACCTTGATAGCTACCTGGTTTTGTAGAACGCAAATTATCGAAGCCATCGTTTTTCCAAGCATAAATTTGCTTATTTGCTACCACTTCTTCTCCTCTAGTTTTTGCGCTAGCTTTCCTCTGAGGATTTTCCATCACATAGCCATATGCTGCGTATTCCCATTCTGCTTCAGTTGGTAAGCGATAATCACCAAATAAAATACCATCTTCAAAGCGTACAGTTGTTCTTGGTCTACCTTGTGCATCTTTCAATGGATTGCTTTTAGAAGTTGCAAGTTTACCAGGTTGTGCCTGATACTCACCCATCAAATAAGCTTTTGTATTAAAATTTTCTTGACCACCGCCGTTCTCCTCTGTTTTGATGGCATTTGCGTTTAAGTAACCCTTGTTAATTAATTCTAATTGGTTTACACGGTCAGTTCTCCAAATACAATAATCAGTAGCTTGTTTCCAATTAACGCCTACCACTGGATAATAATTATAAGAAGGATGACGGAAATAATATTCTACATAAGGTTCGTTATAAGCCAGTTCGCTTCTCCAAACTAGTGTGTCAGGCAAAGCGCCTTCCAATACTTTTTTATATTGCTCGTCGCTAAATGTATTTTCTAGCCAGTATAAATATTCTCGATAGTGCACATTTGCCACTTCAGTTCTATCAATAAAAAATGAGTTGACTGTCACTCGTTTAGGCGTATTATTAAATTCAGCCATAACATCTTCTTGCGTAGCACCCATTGTAAACGTACCGCCCTGCACAAAAACAAGACCTGGGGCAGTTTTTACGTCCTTAGGTTTCGGCACCGAAAAGCTACCTTGTTTTTTGTCATTATAATTCCAACCAGTAGCAGTAGATTTTTCTTGCTTTGGTTTGCAAGATGCAAAAGCACCTATGGTTGCTGCCAATAAAACACAACTTCTTACTCCTGTTAGCATGTTCATGAGTGATAATTTAGATTCTGTCAATAAAAAATTTGGGGTAGAATTATATGTTCTATGCGAATATAGGAGATTTTAGATAAAATGTAAATTTACAGTTTTCATATAATTGTTATCAAATCCCTAATTTTAGGGTTGTTAGCTTCTTTCGATGATAAAAGAACATCATTTTTGGCAAAATGCGTACTGTAATTTTATTTTTTTTCGTTTTTAACATTTTGTCTGCTGAAAAAACGGCCGCGCAGCGTATATATTCAACAAATTCTATATTGCAAACTGGTAATTTCTTAAAAATTGGTGTAACCCAAGCGGGGATTTATAAAGTAGACGTTGCGTATTTAAATAATAATGGATTTCCTGGTATAACCATTTCTTCAGCCGCAATTAGATTGTATGGCAATGGTGGGCAAATGTTGAGCGAGAAAAATAATAGCTATTATAACGATGACTTAGTTGAGAACGCCATTGAGGTAGTTGATGGTGGTGATGGCTTATTCAATAACAATGACTATTTTCTATTTTATGCACCCGGACCAAATAGATGGCTAGCTGATAGCACCAATAAATCATTTACCTATCAAAAAAATATCTATAGCGATACGGCCTATTATTTTATTACAATCGGTGGTACTGGTAAACGCATTAATACCAATAGTTTTTCGGGTATAGCTACCCAAACAGTTACCACTTACAACGACCACTACCATTACGAAAACGATTTGGTAAATTTTTTAAACAGTGGTAAAGAATGGTACGGTGAAGAATTTAGTAATATCAACGGTAATAATTTATCTAGAAGCTTTACTATTGATTTAAATGGCTTGCTACAATCAGAACCGATTAATGTAATAACCAGTTTTGCAGGCAGAAGTGTAAATAGTACTAGCACATTAGTTGTAAAAGCTAATGGTAGCAATCTTTCTACCCTAACCATACCAGTAAATTCGGGTAATTTCTTAGATGTTTTTGCGGCCAATGTTACTTCCCAAAATAGTTTTTTATCAACTACACCAAATCTCAATCTGACCATCAATTTTACGCCAGCCAACTCAGCTGCGCAAGCTTGGCTAAATTGGTTTGAGGTATATAGCAGAAGGGGCATCATTATGCCATCAACTGGACAATTGCTTTTTAGAGATTGGCAAAGTGTAGGCGCTAGTAATGTAGCTGCTTTTACCATTAGCAACGCCAATAATGCAACTAGCGTTTGGGATGTATCTAACATTTACCAACCACAAAAAATGACAACGCTTTATGCCAATAATCAACTCACGTTTACCAATACAAGTGCTACTTTAAAAGAGTATATTGCTTTTAACAACACATCTTATTTTACGCCTACAGCTATCGGTAAAATAGATAATCAAAATCTACATAATAGCAGCCCAGTTGATTACTTAATTGTTACACATCCTACACTAATTAGCGAAGCTAAAAGACTAGCGCTTTTTCACACACAACAAGATGGCTACAAAGTAATGGTAGCAAGTACTGCTCAAATTTTTAATGAATTTGCAAGTGGCGCAAGTGACCCCACAGCAATTCGCGATTTTGTAAAAATGTATTACGACAAAGCTGGAAACGATTCTACTAAAAGACCAAAATATTTGCTACTATTTGGTAGTGCTTCTTTTGACTATAAAAATCGATTGGCAAATAATACCAACTTAGTGCCTTGTTACGAAAACAACAATTCTATAGATCCTCTGTCTACGTATACATCCGACGATTTTTTTGGCTTACTTAATGATGCAGATGACATTGCCAATACAAATCCTGTAAGCCTATTAGATATAGGTATTGGTAGAATACCAGCGAGCAATATTAACGATGCCAAAACAATGGTAGATAAAATCATCAATTATAAGAGTAAACAATCGCTTGGCCCTTGGCGCAATATGGCCACATTTGTAGCCGATGATAAAGACAACGACACACACTTAAACGATGCTGAATTTATTTCAGCAAATGCTAGTGCAATTGATGGAAATCTTAATAAAAATAAAATTTATTTAGATGCTTTTAATGTTGTAAGTAGTAGCAGCGGCGCTAGATACCCAGACGTTAATACAGCCATTATTAACCAGCTTTTTAGTGGCACATTATTGTTTAATTATACTGGTCATGGAGGCTACCAGCGATTAGCAGATGAAGCCATTTTTGACCAAGATGTTTTAAACAAAATATCAAACCCCAATAAACTCCCTTTATTCATTACGGCTACTTGCGATTTCGCGCCATACGATGACCCAACAAAAACATCTATTGGTGGTGAATTATTAACCCAAACAAACAATGGTGCTATTGCATTAATGACCACCACACGTATTGTATTTGCATATAGCAATAAAATAATTAATAATAATTACCTAACAATTGCACTACAGCCCGATGCAAGTGGCAAATATTTAACATTAGGCGAAGCCGTAAAACGTGCCAAAAACTATACTTATCAAACTTTTGCCGATATTACAAATAATAGAAAATTCACATTACTTGGCGACCCCGCCTTGCGACTAGCATTTCCAGAAAATAAATTACAAATTACAACTATTAACAACCTACCCACTTCTAACGCTGACACATTAAAAGCACTTGGAAAATATACATTTGGTGGTTTAATTACCGATGCTACCGGCAATGCTTTAAGTAATTTTAACGGAACGGTAAATGCCATTGTTTTTGATAAACCACAAACGATTACTACAAAAGGCAACGACCCCGCTAGTCCAATTACAAGTTTTAGCCAACAAACCAATTTTTTGTACAAGGGCAAGGCAACGGTTACAAACGGTAATTTCAGTTTTTCGTGCATTATACCTAAAGACATTAATTACCAAGTAGGGCAAGGCAAAATAAGCTTGTACGCAGATGATGGCAATGCAAAAGATGCAGCTGGCTACAACACAAATTTTTTTATTGGTGGTAGTAGCAATGGCACATTTAGCGATAAAGAAGGCCCCAACATAAAAGCCTACTTAAACGACGATAAATTTGTAAATGGTGGCTTGACGAATGAAACACCCATTTTGATACTAAAACTCACAGACTCTTCTGGCATTAATACCGTTGGTACGGGTATTGGTCATGATATAACGGCTATTTTAGATGGCGACGAGAAAAATATTATTAAACTAAATGACTATTATGAAGCAGCTTTAAATAGTTTTCAAGAGGGGCAAATTAGATACCAACTTGCTACGCTTAGCGAAGGCTTACATACACTCAAAATCAAAGCTTGGGATGTGTATAACAACTCAAGCGAAATAATTATAGAATTTACTGTTGCTAAAAAACAACAATTACAGATAAGCCACGTTTATAATTATCCAAATCCTTTTACGAGTAAAACAACCTTTTGGTTTGAACACAACCAACCAGGTGAAAATTTAAACGTTCTAATCAATATTTTTAGCGTTACAGGTAAATTGGTACATCAAATAAAACGCACAGTGAATACAGCGGGAAATAGAAGCGCAGAAATAGAATGGGACGGAAAAGATAATTATAGCAGCGAAAAAATTGGTAGAGGTGTCTATATCTATCGTATTATTGTAACTTCAAACAGTGGTAAAGCTGAATCAACCCAAAAATTATATCTACTTTAAATAGCATTAATGGCGTAATTTCTACCTAATTTGATTACATTTTTCGAGTAATATTGATTATATGTAATTGTTTTCTTTCTTTTGTGAATATAAATTTAATCAATTAGATGAAAAATTCATCACTATCAAAAGTGCTATTTACTTTAATAGCATCTAGCGTTGCCATAGTTGCGAAAGCCCAAACTAGCGATTTAAACGTAGTTACATCTGCTGTGCCTTTTTTACGTATCTCGCCAGATGCGAGAGCAGGCGGTATGGGTGATGTAGGTATTGCCACCACGCCAGATGCCAATGCTGGTTATTGGAACTTAGCGAAAACGCCGTTTAATAAAGCCAAATCTGGCGTAAGCTTTACATATACACCTTGGCTGAAAGACCTTGGCCTTAACGATGTATACCTAGCTAGTGGTACAGGCTATTATAAATTAGACGAGGATCAATCATTATCAGCCACATTACGATATTTTAGTCTTGGTAATATAGAATTTACCGATTTTGCTGGTAATACTTTAAACAGTTTTCGCCCAAGAGAACTTGGTTTTGATGTGGGGTATTCTAGAAAATTAAAAGAAAATTTAAGTTTAGGTGTTGCATTGAGGTATATCAGTAGCAGTCTTGCAAATGGCACTTACAGCGGTGTTACTTACAAAACTGGTACTGCTGTTGCAGGCGATATTTCATTATTTCACGATGGCACCAATAAAGAAGGCGCTGGATTTAATTATGGTATCGTATTATCGAACCTTGGTTCCAAAATTGGCTATACCAACGATGCTAACAATAAAGATTATATACCTGCAAATTTAGGCATCGGTATCGCCTACACAACAGTATTTGACGAAACCAATAAACTAAGTTTTGCACTAGATGCAAACAGGCTGCTGGTTCCAACGCCACCATTAGCCACAGGCAACACAAGTACCGATTCTGCATCGCTAGCAGGTTACAGAAACAAGAGTGTTATCAGTAGTTATTTTTCATCGTTTGGTGATGCTGGTGGTTTTGGCAATGAACTAAAAAAGTTTCAAGTATCGCTTGGTGCCGAATACATTTACAGCGATCAATTCGCTGTTCGTGCAGGATATTTTTACGAAGATGTAAGCCAAGGTAATCGAAAATATTTCACATTTGGTGCAGGTTTAAAATACAATGTCATTGGCATTAACTTCTCGTACTTAGTACCTTCTGGCCAAGGTATTACACGTAATCCGTTATCAAATACATTACGTTTTGGCATCACTTTCGATCTTGATGGCAATTCTGAAAAATAAGCGTTTGTAAAAAAATTTTCCTCATTAAACCAATTGGCTGTTTCATGCTCAAAGGCAAGTAACAGCCAATTTTTATTAAAACAATATTATGAGAATAGGTTTTGGTGTAGATTTTCATCAACTAGTAGAGGGCAGAGATTTATGGATTGGCGGCATTAAAATACCGCATACCAAAGGCGCACTTGGTCATAGCGATGCAGATGTATTGCTACATGCTATTTGTGATGCGATGCTTGGTGCAGCCTGCTTAGGAGATATAGGTGTTCATTTTCCAGATACATCCCAAGATTTTAAAAATATTGACAGCAAAATTTTATTGAAGAAAAGTTACGATTTAATAACCGCTGAAGGGTATACCGTTGTAAATATTGATGCGTCTCTTTGCTTAGAAGCACCAAAAATAAAACCATACGTTGCGCAAATGCAGGCAACAATTGCTGGTATTCTGAATCTTACTGTAAAAGATGTATCAATTAAAGCAACAACTACTGAAAAAATGGGATTTGTTGGAAGAGCAGAAGGCTTAGTTGCTTATGCAACTATTTTATTAAAAAATATTTAATTATGTAATACTCCAGAGTGATGTTAACAACTTTGAAATATTTATAATGAACTAGCGGAGATTTGGCACATTATTTTCTTTTTCTATTATTGACTTTCATAGAAAAAAAGAGATTTTCGGTATTATTTTTGAGTAAATTAGTGAAATTAAGACAACTCAATTGAAAAAAAATTCGTACATTTGAATGGATTGATACTATTTCTAGTTATTAATTTAAAAATGCATCCTATATGTTAACAAGAATTTTACCCAGTAAAATAGCTGAAAGACAGATAGTTAGAATCACTGGTTCTACCTTTGAAACACCAATTGATTTTGATTTTCTAGAAAATAGAAGTCAAGCCATCAATTCTAACATTGCAAAGAGAGCCTTCGATTTAGCAATTGCATCGTTTGCCATCTTGTTTATATTTAGTTGGTTGTTTCCTATTATTGCTGCCGTTATCAAATTAACATCTAAAGGACCTGTTTTCTTTTTGCAAGAAAGACATGGTGTAGGTAATAAGGTTTTTAAATGTATCAAGTTTCGTACGATGAAAACTGATAGTGAACATTTGGATGAAAATGGAAAGTTCAAGCAAGCATCTTTAAATGATGAACGTATTACTAAAATTGGTTCTTTTTTAAGAAAAACAAGTTTAGACGAATTACCGCAATTTATCAATGTTTTAAAAGGCGAAATGTCAATTGTTGGGCCGCGACCTCATGCAGTTTTGATGAATGCAGAAGTTGAACAACATATTGAAGAATATAATCTTAGACATCTTGTAAGACCAGGCATAACAGGTTTAGCGCAAGTCAATGGCCATAGAGGTGAAACCAAAGAAATTGAAATGTTACAAACAAGAGTTGATAATGATCTTAGATATATTGAGGTTTGGAATAATGCGCTTGATTTTCACATTGTAGTTAAAACTGCAAAAAATATGATAGTTGGAGAAGAGAATGCTTTTTAAGCGTTCTTTTTTTTAAAATGGTATAAATTATTAGTACCAATACATAAATAGTTGGGCTAAAAAGCACTACTATAATAATAAGACTAGAAATTGTCCCTAATGATACTACATAAGATTTAAAGCTTCCTCAAAGCTGGCGATGACAGAACAAAGCGCAATGCCTATATCGCATAATAAATGTCTTATGGCAATTTCCTCGTAAACCACACAAGCCATATTATTTTAATCTCATCAAAGTAAAGCGTTCAATGGGTTTCGAACTTATTTTTGCCAAATGCAACTTAAAGTTCCTATTATCAATAACTCTAGTAACGCACTACCTACCTATGCTACAAATGGCTCATCTGGCATGGATATCAGGGCATATATTCAAGCGCCAATACAACTTGCACCTCTAGAAAGAACCTTAGTACCTACTGGCTTATTTTTAGAAATTCCCGAAGGCTACGAAGCACAAATAAGACCAAGAAGTGGTCTTGCCATTAAACAAGGTATTACTTGCTTAAATACACCTGGCACAATAGATGCTGACTATCGAGGTGAAATAAAAGTGATTCTTATCAATCTTTCTAATGAAATACAAACCATTACTAATGGCGACAGAGTTGCCCAAATGGTTTTTCAAAAAGTTGAGCAAGTAGAACTTGTTGCAGTTGAAAATATTAACGAAACAGTAAGAGGTGCTGGCGGTTTTGGCAGTACTGGAAAACAATAACTTCGCATGATGAAATATATAATAGCAATAGGCACTATTGCCACCTTTGCGTTTGCATGTAAACCTGTAAAAAAAGTGCAAATAATCAATGCAGCTATCAGCAAAAAAGATACTGTACAAACGATTGTTATAAAAGAAGCTGAAAAAGTAGATTCTTCAGCAATTGTAAGAGACATCATGAGTAAGGTTGTAAAGAAGAAAATAGACTTTACCACGTTTAATGCCAAAATAAAAGTAGACTACGAAGGACAAGAAACTAGCCAACATGCAACTGCATATCTAAGCATGAAAAAGGATAGTATTATACTTATTAAAGTTGTTGGTCCGTTAGGCGTAGTGGCATTACAAGTTCAAATCACGAAAGATAGCGTGGTTGTCATGAACAAGTTAGATAAATCCGTTCGCTTACGTTCTATCAGTTATTTGCAAGAAGCTTCACAAATACCATTTGACTTTTCTACACTTCAGGACGTCATTATTGGTAACCCCGTATTTATTACAAATAATATTCTTTCATACAAATCTTATAATGATCAGTTTTTAGTATTTATGACTGGTAAATTATTCAAACACTTAATTACATTGGATAACACAGACTTCAAACCATTGCATAGCAAGCTAGACGACATCGACCCCTTACAAAATAGAACTTGTGACATTACTTTTAGCAATTATGAAACAAAAGGTAATTTAAATTTTGCTACTTACAGAAGTATTTCTGTTTCCCAAAAATCTAAATTGGATATTTACTTAGATTTTAAAGATTATAAGTTTAACGAACCGTTAAACTATCAGTTTTCAGTACCCAAAAATTACAAGCGTCTATAATTTATTAGCATCTTTATCGTTATATAGTTTGACCCTTGTTTTACGCTTTAAATGTTTAATTGCATGTTACAGAAACTGTTGTTGGCTTTGGGATGTATTGTTTTCGCATTTAGTACACTAAATGCGCAAACGCGTGATGAATTACAAAAGCAACAACAACAGATTCAACGTGAAATTAACGACCTTAACAATGAACTAGCATCTATTAAAGGTAATAAAAAAGCCGCCCTTCGTGCTTATCAAGCGGTACAGAGTAAAATAAGAGCTCGTGAAAACCTTATCAATAATATTAGAAAAGACGTTAAACTACTTGATGAAACAGTCTTTAGAAACGAACGTGAAATTTATAGACTTAACAAAGAGTTAGATACATTAAAAATGAATTATGGCAAAAGCATTGTCTTTGCTTACAAAAACCGCGGCAGTAACGAGTATTTAAACTTCCTCTTCTCAGCCGATAATTTTAATGATGCTATTAAACGTATGGCTTATTTAAAAAGCTATCGTCAAAATAGGGAAACACAAGCGCAAACCATTACCAAAACGCAAGATTTACTAAAACAAACCACAATTACACTTGCAAATAATAGAAAGGAAAAAGCTGGTGCCTTACAAAGTGAAAGCAGCCAATTGCAAGTATTAGAAGCAGATAAAAAAGAAAAAGACCAAGTTGTTACACAACTTAAAGACCAAGAGAAAGATATTACTGCTCAAATTGCCAAACGCCAAAAAGAAAACCAAAAATTAGCTGCAGCAGTAAAAGCCGCAATTAGAAGAGACATTGAGGAAGCACAACGCAAAGAAAAAGAGCGCTTAGCAAAATTAAAAGCTGCAAGCATTGAGGAGCAAAAGCGTGAAAAAGAGCGTCTAGACAAAGAAAGACAAGATGTATTGGCCAAAAACAGTGCTAAAAGTACTGCTAATAAACCAAAACCTACCGATGCTACAACTGGCGTAACAGCGGCAAAACCAATTGAAAGAAGCGAAAGTGTATTTGAGTCTACCAAAGAAGGTTTAACCATGAGTTTAAACTTTGAAAATAACAAAGGCAAACTACCATGGCCAATAGATGGCGGGAAAGTAACAGGTGAATTTGGCATACAAACGATACCCGGTACACTTTTAAAAGCAGATAATCAAGGCATATTTATTGTTTCAAATGTAGGTGCAAATATCAAGTGCGTTGCCGACGGAGAAGTGAGTACTATTTTAGATGTAGACGATTACCAAGCCGTTATTGTAAAACATGGTAAATATTATACGGTTTACAACCGATTATCTTCCGTTAATGTAACGAAAGGGCAGACCGTTAAAGCTGGCACATTAATAGGTAAAGTTGGCGCAAATCTTCAAAATGAAGGCGAGTTCGAGTTTCAAGTAATGAATGAGAAAACACAATACCAAAATCCACGTAACTGGTTAAAAAGATAATGATAGCTATAGCTATCAAGAAAAAGGGTTTCAATAATTGAAACCCTTTTCTGTTTATGATAAGCTTTAAAAACAATTTTAACCCCAAAGGCTTACTGGATATTCGCCAGCATCTACCAAAGCATGTACACTTGCTTTTACACCTTCTGCATCTTCTTTGTAAGTAACGCCAAACCACTTAGCAGCGGTACCAATTACTTCTACTTTACCTCTACCGCTTTTAATAAATTCATCTGCTATTTTAGGTATGTAGAACTCAGATTTTGGCACAGCAATTTGTGTATCAAGAAATACTTCGAACAATTCTTCGGCTAAAGCAATAAAGCTTTTGCCAAAACAGAAAAAATTCATACTTACGTTTGTTTCTGGAGCCAATGTTTTTGTACCACCTTCAATATCGGCCACTATTTCACCGTCTTTTTTATAAATAGCAGTTGTTTCGTCTATGCCAAGTAAGTTGCCGTCAGCATCTATTTCACACACGCCTCTACTTACACTACCATTATCGCTTAATGTATTTACTAAGCTATAACCCATTACTGCATATAAGTCATCTGAACATTTGGTGTTTAAAAAATCGGCCGCCTTTACAAAACCATCTTTGCCATAAAAATCATCTGCATTAATAACTGCGAATGGCCCATCAATCACTTCTTTGCAGCAAAGTAATGCATGACCAGTGCCCCAAGGTTTGGTTCTATCAGCAGGAATGGTTCTGCCGCCAACATAACTCTCTAACTTTTGGTATACATATACTGTTTCTATTTTACCGGCCAATTTTGGCTCAAAAATGGCTTTAAAAGCGTCTGCAAAATCCTCTCTAATAATAAAAATTACCTTACCAAAGCCTGCTGCTATCGCATCGTATATTGAATAATCCATAATGGTTTCGCCACTCGGACCAAAAGCTTCCACTTGTTTCATGCCGCCATATCTACTAGCCATGCCGGCTGCTAAAATTACTAAGGTTGGTTTCATAAAATCAATTTGATATTTGCGAATTTAATGGTTATAATACTAGATGCCAATATAAGTTCATTAATTCTACATCACCATGCAAGCAATTTGTTACGATAAGGTTTATGTGCAGTCCATTTCATTGATATCTACCTCAAAAAATATCACACTTGATGTACTTAGATTAGATAAATTACACGAAGTAATAAGTGGCAACAAATGGTTCAAACTACAACTACAAATTAAGGCTTGCAAGCAAGCTAATAAAACCACAATTGCTACATTTGGTGGCGCTTATTCAAATCATATTGTTGCCACTGCGTATGCTTGCAAACTTGAGGGCTTGCAAAGTGTAGGCATTATAAGAGGCGATGAACCCAAACAAATGAATCATACATTACAACAAGCACAAAGTTTGGGTATGCAGTTATTATTTGTAAGTAGAAGCGACTTTAGTAATAAAGAGCAGCTAAAACAAAGCTTTCACCAAGATAATTGGTATTGGATAAACGAAGGCGGCTATGCCATACTTGGCGCAGAAGGCGTAACAGATATGTACCACTGGATAGATAAGAGTTACACACATGTTGCTTGCGCTACAGGCACTGGTACTATGATGGCAGGCCTAATAAAAGGTGCTGCGCCACACCAACAAGTTATTGGCATTACTGCGCTAAAAGGCCATGATAGTTTACAAGAAGAAATTAGCCATTTGCTGACTCCAAAAGAAACCGAAAAGCCTTTTACCATTTTTAATGCGTATCATTTTGGTGGCTATGCGAAACACCCAAAAACTCTGTTAGATTGGATGAATTATTTGTACAATACGTATCAACTACCTACAGATATTGTGTACACTTCTAAAATGTTATATGGTGTTTTTAATTTAATTGAAAGCGGCTATTTTGCCGATGGTAGTAAAATAATGGCGATACATAGTGGTGGCTTGCAAGGCAATTTATCGCTACCAAAAGACAGTTTAGTATTTGCGTAATGTCTGCAAACTTTATATTTGACCAATGAAATTGTTGACCCCTCTATTTCTAGTTGGTTTGTGGTGCTGTACAACAGCACAAGCACAAGATACTTTGCCTAAATTTAGTGCAAGAGATATTGGTAGAGAGAAGATATTAATTAGCTGGACCAATCCTTTCCCTAATTGTATTCAACTAGCCGTGCAGCGCTCTTTTGATAGTACCAAGTACTTTACAACCATTTATTCTGCTGTATCGCCAGAATTACCGCAAAATGGTTTTACGGATGCTAAAATGCCTGCCGGTGTAAAAGTATATTACCGTATTTTCTATGTGCTGGAAGGCGGTGCGTATTTCTTCTCGGTATCAAAGCCCATTGGTACAAGCAATAAGCCCGGTGCAGCCACTTTACCGGTTAAAGAAGTGCCTAAAGTAAAAGATAATAAGCGCTATATAAAAATTTACAACAGAGATAAACCTACAGATGTCATTGAGCTTGAAATCAGTCAATACAAAAAATACAAAGATTCAATCACTACCAAAACCAAAGACACCATTTTTACTGTAAGCGAAGATGCCGTCATGCTTAAGCCCTATATTCCAAAACCTACATGGAAACCTTCTATCTATATTTATACCAATACAAAAGGAAGTGTAGATATGCATTTCCCTTCAGTAAAACAGCACAAGTATAAGGTAGTGTTTTACGAAGAAGACGGCACGGAACTTTATACAATAAAGCAAGTGAAAGAAGCTGACCTAACGATTGATTATGGCAATTTCCCACATGCGGGCTGGTACCACTTTGACATTTACGAAGACGATAAACTAAAAGAGAAAAACAAGTTTCAATTGCAAAAGTTATTTTAAATAAGTGGCTCGGAGATACTGCTCATTGACGAGCACTAAATAGATAGCCACAGATTATTGGTAAAGCTTAGTCTGTGGCAAATAATTATTTTTTCTCTTATTTCATCATCGATTGGTTACCTCTACTATTAAAAACTTTAGATAGTTGGTATTTTCCATACCCCAAATGATAGGATGGTCGCTGGCTTGCGCTTTAAAAGTTACCTGACGAATACGCTTTTTAGCATCTTTTGCGGCCGATTCTATTGTGTGCAAAAACAAATCTGGATTTACCAAATTGGTACAGCTACTTGTTACTAAAAAGCCGCCATCTTTAATTAACTTCATACCACGCAGATTAATTTCTTTATAGCCTATTACGGCTTTATCTATGCTTTCTCTGCTTTTGGTAAATGCTGGCGGGTCTAGCATTACCACATCGTACAACTTTTCTTCTTTATCCCATTGCTTTAGGGCGTCAAAAGCATTCATGGCTTCAAACTTACAAATCTTGTCTAGCCCATTTAAAGTGGCATTTCTATTAGCTTGTTCTACTGCTTGCTCGCTAATATCTATACCCAAAACACTTTTAGCACCGTAATGTGCCGCATGTATTTCAAACGTGCCCGTGTAGGTGAATGCACCCAATACATCGGCGCCTTTTACAATGTTCTTAATGGCTCTCCGATTGTCTTGCTGATCTAAGAAATATCCCGTTTTTTGGCCATTCTCAATATCAACATGAAACTGTAAACCATTCTCGTTAATAATAATATTGGTATCAAACGGTGCAGATAAAAAGCCCTTTTGCTGCTGTAAACCTTCTAGTTCGCGTACAGGTACATCGTTACGCTCATAAATACCTTTTGGGTTAAATATGCTTTGCAAAGCTGATACAATTGCAGGCTTCCATTGTTCTATACCATACGATAGCGTTTGGATAACGAAGTAATCATTGAACTTATCAATAATTAACGCAGGTAAATAATCGGCTTCGCCAAATACTAAGCGGCAGTTGTCTGTATAGCCTATTTTTTGACGATACTGCCAAGCTTTTAGTATGCGATTATAAAAAAAGGGCGCATCAATCTCCTCACGGTCGCGCTTGCGGCTAAGAATGCGCACGGCTATTTGCGATTGCTGGTTGATATAGCCTCTACCAGCATATTTATTATCAAAAAAGTGTACATCTACTATAGTGCCAGGTGCCACAGGTGTTGCTAACGCATTGCCATCTTCACCCACTATTTTCTCTATCTCATTGCCGTAAACCCATGGGTGACCATTCGCGATACGTGGCGCAATCTTACGCTTTAAAAACACTTTTATCATTGGGCAAATATAGAACTGAAATAGCCAGAGGTGGTATTTAGATTGATGGTTAGCAGTTTATATTGGGTGTATCAGATATATTAATTTCAAAATCATAGTAGGGTCATCGCTCATTTTTACTTGTCTACATCTTACAATAAATACTTTTCTCATTAGCAATTTTAGGAATCGCTTACCCATTCTTGGTATTTAATTACAACATCTCACTAGCCTTATCTAGGCTTTTGCATAGCTTATGAGTGCTCTTATCCCTACTTTAGCAACGAAGGATAAACGAAGGATGATAGCCTAACATTTAATTTTAATGTACGTATGCTCTATGAATAGTAACGCTATGGTTATTATCAAAAAATGACTTAGACGATCTGCAAAGCAGATAGGCAAATAATTGGTACCTAATCAATATAGTAAAAAAATATATCATCATATCTCAATTACGTAATATTGTACCTAGTGATTTGAAATGGTGAGTTGAGATATTGGGCAAATCTCAAAGTTATGCGCGTTTCAGCTTCCATCAAGTTACCGCTTTGATTATCGGATTTATTCTACCATGCAAGATTTGGCTGAGCCGCTATCGTTTATTAGCTATGCTTCTATTTAAGAAAATCAAATACAATCTATCCCTTTGGGAAAAGGTTTAGCCAGATATGCAAATATTAACAAAAGTGAATTTAGCAGCATGAACACTCAAAAGTATCCATCTATCGGTTTTATACTACACACAATATGACTATAAAACACCATCAAAATCGACCTACCCTACTTTGCAAGCAACCCTTACCTTTGCGGCTCATTTAAAAAAGGGACATGAACACGGATAAGAATACAGTCATTGGGATAGTATTGTTGGCGATACTTTTCGCTGGCTTTTTTTACTTTACCAACAAACAACAGCAAGCGGCTGAGGATTACCAAAAACACATTAAAGATTCAACCGATAGGGTAAACGCAGCGAAGGTAAAACCGATAGATACAGTCGTACTTAAACAACTGGACTCGGCTAATAAAGTGGCGGCGGCTGGCTCATTTACAACTGCAGCAATAGGTACTGAACAATTGCAAACTGTAGAAAATGAAGTGATTAAAGTCACATTCACGAATAAAGGTGGTGCTATCAAACAAGTAGAACTTAAAAATTACAAATCATCGTACAACGACAAGCCCGTCGTGTTGGGTGGCTCGGCTAAAGACAATATTAGCTACACCATCAATACGGCAAACAATGCTACTAACCTAGTATCTAACCTATACTTTACGCCTTCAGCGGTAGTAAAAAATGCTGATGGTAGCCAAACGGTGAGCTTCAGCATTGCAGGGGGTAATGGCCAAGCCGTAACACATGTATATACGATTAAGCCTAATAATTATTTGATTGACTGGAACATTAATCTAACACGTGCCGATCAATTACTTACTAATGGCAATCTTAACCTAACTTGGAACTGGCAAACGAAACAAGCTGAAAAAACAGCCTTGTACGAGCGCCAAATGAGTAATATTTGCTTTAGTGAGGGTGGCGATTTTGACTATATCTCTCAGAAAAAAGAGCACAAGTTTGAAAAGCAAGGTCAGTGGATAGCGGTGGTACAGCAGTTTTTTAATACAACAGTTATTGCAAAAAATGGCTTTAATAATGGCAATATTAATTGGGCTCGCAGTCTTGACACAGATACGACTAACACACTTGCCACAGTAGACAATACGAGTTTCAGTGTAACCGTACCGGCAGCAGCGACTGCTACGGTACCATTTGCCCTATACTTTGGCCCCAACGATTATAAAATTTTGCAATCTGCCGCACCAAACATGGACAAGATTGTTAACCTCGGTAGAGATATGTATGCGTTTGTACGTCCCATAAACGTATATATTATAAAAAATGTGTTTAATTTTTTCATCAGCTTTATCTCAAATTACGGTTGGGCTATTTTAATGCTGACCTTGTTTATTCGCCTGTTTACCGCACCACTAATGTACGGTAGCTATTTAAGCGGTGCTAAAATGAAAGCGCTTCGCCCAGAATTGGATACCTTGAAAAAGAAATTTGGCGATGACCAACAAGGTTTTGCCATGGAGCAAATGAAACTGTTTAGAGAAGCTGGCGTAAACCCGCTTGGTGGTTGTATTCCTGCCTTATTGCAAATTCCTATCTTCTTTGCGTTGTATAGTTTCTTCAACTCTAATATCTCATTGCGTGGTCAAAGTTTTTTGTGGAGCCACGATTTATCAGCTTACGATTCTATCTTCCATTTACCGTTCTCAATTCCAATGGGTTTTGGCGATCATATTAGTTTATTTACCATTACAGCGGTATTAACGAGTTTTGCTATCTCTTTGTACAATATGGGCAATACGCCTACGCAGGATAATCCGGCCATGAAATACATGCCGTATATTTTCCCGTTCATGATGTTGTTTTTCTTCAATCGTTTGCCTTCGGCTTTAACTTGGTATTATACCGTATCTAATACTATCACATTGCTATTACAATTTGTGATTCAAACCTATATTATAGACCACGATAAAATTTTGGCAAAAATGCAAGCATCACGCAGTAAGCCGAAAGTAAAAACCAAAAGCAAATGGCAAGAACGTTACGAGCAAGTAATGGAAAGCCAAAAGAAAGTTCAAGAACTCAAGAATAAAACTCAAAACAAGAAATAAGCTAAAGGCCCCGCATTAGGCGGGGCTTTTTTATGTGGCTATTATAATTTTTGCAACATAGTAGCAAATACATTAGTACTAAAAATAATAATTGCCACTCATCACACATACTTTACCACTGGTGAAACCGCAAGTCCCACTGTTCACGAATTCATTTCGTAAGCGTTTCGCCGTGTATATATCTTTACATGGTCAATGTAAATGTAGCCTCGCTACAATGTAAAATGAACCACGCTTTTAACAGCAACCAACTACTACTTTCCTCTCTTATTCTTGTAGCCAATCAACGCAAAGAGTTGTCGTAGCAATGCTTTCGGCAAATATTTCTATACCAATTTGTTTGCTAAACAAATTTGGGTATAAACCTATATATTTAATCCATCAAAACAAAATACCATGAATTTGAAACTAACTGTTGCTGCCGCAACGATGCTATTGCTGGTAAGCGCTTGTAACAACAATGAGAAAGAAGATGTGACTTCTGATGTCAACAAAGCTGGATCCGTAGAAACAGCAGTTACCGTTAACCACCTAGATAGTGCTTACGATGTAATAGTAACCACGCATAAAGTGTGGCGCAACTTTAATGAATTCAAAACTATCGAATACCGAGATACCATACCTGCCCTTGGTGAAACAACCACTGAAGCTGAAAATGCCGATGGTGACACTAAAAATGTGAAGGTGAAAAAGGACTATGAGATTTTTATAACGGTGAAATAAATAGCGGTCGACCGTCCACCGTCGATAGACGATGGTTTATTAAAGCGAAGAAAGAGGTTGACCGTCAACAGTCTACGGACGACAGATTACCATAGCAAAACAATACAATATTAAATATTAAAATTTCCCACTTTAGGGGCCAGGGACATGAAAAAAACAAAACACATACAACTGATATTGATTACGGCGGCTTTGGCTAGCTGTAACCAACCTAAACCAAAAGACGAATGGGAAAGCGGTAACAAAACACATATTCGTGCTGATAGTACCGCACCTTATACAAACGTGTATCACCACCACAGTAGTGTAGGTAATGCCTCGCTATGGTACTATGCGTTTAGACCTTATGGCAATTATTACAATGGTAGTTATGAACGCGCTGGCTATTATTCTGATGCGATACACCAAAGCTCTAACATTGGCAGCAATGGTTTTAAAAGCAGTGTGGTGCGTGGGGGTTTTGGTAGTGGTGGCTATAGTGTGAGTAGCTAAACACAATTTCAAATTTGAAATTTCAAATTATTAATTAAACAATGAAACGAGTAACAACAACACCGCGCAATCATTGGCAAGCAGCAGTAGAAGCATTAGGCTTTGGCTTTCATACCACCAATGTGCCTTACTGGGACGAATCGGTGTATTACAGCTTTACCATGGATGAAGTATTGCAAATAGAAAAGGCAACGGCTGAACTGTGGGACCTTTGCCTTGGCGCAGTGCAGCATGTAATGGATAACAACTTGTACAACCAATTTGGCATACCAGAAACATATATCAAGTATATAGAAAAAAGCTGGACAGAAGACCATCCTGCTATTTATGGTCGCTTTGATTTTTGCTATAAAAATGGGCAGCTAAAATTGCTAGAGTTTAATGCCGATACACCTACCAGCTTGTATGAAGCAGGTATTGTACAATGGTTTTGGCTACAAGACTTTGACAAAAGCAAAGACCAGTTTAATAGCATACACGAAAAGCTGATTGCTTATTGGAAATACTTGGGTGCCTATTTAAACCCTGGTTCGCTACACTTTACTTGCTTAAAAGAAACCCTTGAAGACCTTACCAATACCGAATACATGCGTGATTGCGCTATGCAAGCAGGGCTTGATACCAAATTGGTATTTATAGATGATATTGGCTGGGATAGCGATTTAAGCATATTTAGAGATTTAGAAGACAAGCCCATCAGAAACATCTTCAAACTATACCCTTGGGAATGGCTATTGAACGATGCATTTGGCAAGCATATTTTAGAAGATACCAACCGCACATTATGGGTAGAACCAAGCTGGAAAATGATACTATCTAACAAAGCGATACTACCAATATTGTGGGAATTATATCCTGATTGCCCATATATATTACCTAGCTATTTTGAAAGTGGTAAGCTACTGAACTATGTAAAAAAACCCATCTTATCAAGAGAGGGCGCTAACATAGACATCGTACAAAACAATACTACCATACAAAAAACAGAAGGGCAATATGGCAAGGAAGGCTATATCTACCAAGAGCTGTTTACACTGCCAGCATATGATGGCAATTATCCAGTCATTGGTAGTTGGGTAATAGGCCAAGAGCCAGCAGGTATGGGCATAAGAGAGGCCAATGGTTTGGTTACTAACAATACCAGCCGCTTTGTGCCACACCTGATAGATTAATTGTCTGAACGAGTCCCGATAGCTATCGGGTTTGTAGGATTTAAAAGATTTTTAAGATTGAACGTGAATCTTATGAATCCAAGCAATCCCCAAAATCATCGTTCAGGTAATAACTAACAACATAAATCATTATCAAACACACTTATCCCCTTAAGGGGCTATGGGTAAAACAATTATTATTAATTTCTCTAACTCCCATTCAGGGGTTGGGGGCAAACAAAAACACAATGGAACCAAGAGATTTATTAGCGCACTACTGGTGGTTACTAGTATTGGTACTAGGCATCATTTTTTACAAATTTATATTGAGGGTTTTCTTTGGTATGGTCATCGTACCAGAAAATAGAATTGGTTTGGTCACTAAAAAGTTTGTGCTTTTTGGTGCTGATAAAAGCCTACCAGATGGTAGAATTATTGCGACCAAGGGCGAGGCGGGTTTTCAAGCAAAAACACTAGCACCGGGCTTGTATTGGGGCATGTTTCCTTGGCAGTATGGTGTGGATATGCAGGGCTTTACGGTAATACCAGAAGGTAAAATAGGCTTGGTATTAAGCAACGATGGCGCTGAAATACCTACAGGTGCAATATTGGCTAGAAAGGTAGACAGCGATAATTTTCAGGATGCTGAAAAATTCTTAAACAATGGCGGGCAAAAAGGTAGACAAACGGCCTACATTACAGCAGGTACTTACCGTATTAATACCTACGCCTTTACCATCACCATCGCAGATATGGTAATTATTCACGAGAATATGGTGGGTATTGTAACCACGTTGGATGGTCACCCGATAGATGGTGGGCAAATTGCTGGTAAGCACATAGAAGGGCACAATAATTTCCAAGACTTTGATACCTTCTTAAAGAACAATGGTAACAGAGGTTTGCAGCCAAGTATTATACTAGCAGGTAGCTACAATATTAACCCATGGGCCATTCAAATAGAAGAAATACCGATGACAGATGTGCCTATTGGTTATGTAGGTGTGGTTATCAGTTATATTGGCGAAGATGGTAAAGACCTTACTGGTGATACCTTTAAGCATGGTAATATTGTAAGCAAAGGACAACGCGGTGTATGGATAGAACCATACGGTCCAGGTAAATATCCTATTAACAAATACACATTGAAAGTAGAGCTAGTGCCTACTACCAACTTGGTACTTAACTGGGCTAATGCACGCAGTGAAAGCCACCAATTAGATAAAAACCTAAGTACCATCACAGTGCGTTCTAGAGATGGTTTCCCTTTTAACTTAGACGTAAGCCAAATTATACATATACCAGCCAATGAAGCGCCTAAAGTGATTGCCCGATTTGGCAGTATGGGTAATTTGGTAAGTCAAGTATTAGAACCAACCATTGGTAACTATTTTAGAAATAGTGCACAAGACAGTGATGTGATTTCTTTCTTATCAACCAGAAAAGAAAGACAAAGTAGTGCCAAAGAACATATTAAAGCAGTACTAGATGATTACAACGTAAACGCTGTAGATACCTTGATAGGCGACATTGTACCGCCTGAAGCTTTGATGAAAACATTGACTGATAGAAAGATTGCTGAAGAGGAGCAAAAAACCTATCAAACACAAAAAATGGCGCAAGAGCAAAGGCAGGGTATGGAAAAAGAAACCGCTATTGCCGACATGCAGAAAGAGATAGTAAAAGCACAGCAAAGCGTAGAAATTGCACAACGCACAGCAGACGCTACCGTGAAAAAAGCTGAGGGCGATGCCAATAGTTTAAAACTACAAGTAGAAGCCGAAGCCACAGCTACTAAAATGCGCGCCAATGCCGAAGCCGAAGCTACCAAAGCAAGGGCTGGTGCACAAGCTGAAGCGACCAAACTAAATGCTAGTGCCGATGCTGAACGCATTAGTAAAACAGGTTTGGCAGAAGCAGAAAAAATTATGGCAATAGGTAAAAGTACCGCTGAAGCTTACGAGCTACAAGTAAAAGCTATGGGTGGCGATAACTTTACCCGCTTTAAAGTAACCGAAGAAATAGGTAAAGGCAACATTAAAGTAATGCCAGACATTTTAATAGGCGGTGGCAATGGCAGCGAAGGCGGCATTAACGGCTTATTGGGTATGAAATTAATGGAACTAATGGATGTGAAAAAGAAGGCAGAAAAGAGTGAGTAGTATTTGATTTCACTAGCAGCTAAACGTCCGAGGTTTTGAAACCTCGGACGTTATTTTGTTAACGAAAAACTTAAATTCTAGATGATGTATAATAGCACCTGAGATACCTTTTATATATGCTAACAAATAAGATTTTACCTTTAAGTAAATTACGAAGACTTTAATTTTAACTCAACCAAATCTAAGTACAATGACAAAAGTTGAAATAATAACCAACATCTTGTGCAGTATAACTGCATCATTCATTTTTCTATTTATAGTATTAATACTTTTTAAGCCAAAAATCAGAATTAGTCCATTTGTTTGTAGGGGTAAATATATGGAAGGCGATGACAACGATTATTATTTTATAAAACTGATAAATATATCATTGTTTAGCGCTTATGATGTTTCTGTAGAATTATTGGAGGTTGATAGATATCCCACTACAAATGGACAGATGAATAATAGATACAGACCCCTTACAGTTGTATTAAGCCATGTTTCAAACATTCCAGGCTATCGACCTAGCTGGTTGCGTAGAAATGCCCCATATGCAGTCAGAATAAGAACAACCGAAGATTTTAGCAAAATATTAACTAGTGATTACAAATCTGTCATGGTAAAAATTAGTCTTAAACATGGTCTTACTGGACTTGTAAAGGTGGTAACTAAAGAATATATAGATTGCTCTCAAATAAAAAATGGAAAATTTGATTATGGTCTAAAATTTGGTTCTATAAACTAAAACACCTTATTTTACGTTAATTATTAAAACTGACAACAATGAAAAAAATGAAAGCCTTCCACTACGACACTGACCTTGGTTAAAATTGATTTAAATAATAAAATAAAGGAGGCATATATGCCTCCTTTTTACTTCCTTATCGGCGGGTATTTTCCCCCGCCGATTTCCTAATCACTATTTTTCAACTACCCTGTTTCGGTTAGTGAAGATATTAAACCGATAAAAATTCCCCTTCGGGGGCTAGGGGCTACTTCATCACTATTTCCTTCAATAAATCCTTTTCTTTTTTTATATCTTTTTATTGTTTATAGGACACTTTTTAAGATACTTCATGGATTCTTTAAAAAATCGGAGATATATCATTATAATAATACGGAAATTCTTCGCTTGAATAGCAGTAATTATTACGAAATCGGGATAGCGTTGTAATTAACCATTTCCCTCGCCACAAAAACCTGTGATATGCATAAACCTTATTGGTATTTATGTAACAACAAGGCCTGTAGCTAGGTCTAGTTTTGCAATAGAAAAATTTTAAAAGTAATAAACATAAATAATCGCTCTAGTGATTATTGGTTTTAATACTTAATAATAGTGTAAAAGTGGGTACTAGTGATGACAAAAAGCCAACAGGAGTAATTATTACCAAGTTTACCAAAGACAACCAATTCATTATTTTTCAATCAATAATATTATCACCATGAAACAATTAGAAAATAAAGTAGCCATCATTACGGGTGGCGCTGGTAGTATCGGTAAAACAACAGCCAAGTTATTTTTAGAAGAAGGCGCCAAAGTTTTGTTAGTAGATATAGATGAAGTTTTATTAAAAAGCACCTTAAACGATTTATGTAATAGCAATGTAGCCTATTGTGTGGCCGATGTTTCTAAAGCGGTAGACGTAGAACGGTATGTGAATAAAGCTGTTCAATTATATGGCAACATAGATGTATTTTTTAATAATGCAGGAATAGAAGGGGTGGTAAAACCTATTATCGATTATCCCGAGGAAGTGTTTGACAAAGTAATTGCAGTAAATGTGAAAGGCATTTGGCTGGGTAATAAGTATGCATTACCCAAAATGAATAAGGGTGGCAGTATTGTTATCACTTCATCTGTTGCTGGGCTTGTTGGTTTAGCAAATTTAGGGGCATACGTTACTAGCAAACATGCAGTTGTGGGTATTATGCGTACAACGGCTATTGAAGCTGCGCCACTAAAAATTCGCGTTAACACGATACATCCCGCCCCAGTAAACAATAGAATGATGCGCTCAATAGAAGAAGGTGCTTCTGCAGGGCATGGTAAAGATGTACAAAAGCAATTTGAGGCAGCTATTCCGTTAAACAGATATGCCGAACCAATAGAAATAGCAAGATTGGTTGTGTTTCTTGCAAGCGATAATAGTCAATATATTACTGGTACAACGCAAGTAATTGATGGTGGTATGTGCGCCCAATAAAGCTTTGCCCCAAAGGTTACTTATAGTGTATATTTTCTACTCGTGTAGATGACCAATCGTAACTAGGAGATAATTTTATATTTATTGATAAACATCATTACCTATCAATTATTTTACTACCCTACCATCCTACAGAAATGTGGCTGGTGAATAGTAAATCCATTTGTAGCGATTTCTCAATATGATCTTTAGGTAAATAATCTGTAACAATCTATTTAGCGGCAAGTCTATGTTTCTACCAATATTGCGCAAAAGAATGTTTGCGCATTTTTGTGTATAATATACTATTTATATTTTTAATACCTAAGCGTTTAGCCACGGCATTTATCATAATAGGATTAGTGGTTATTTTTTGAGCATTTTGCTAATATAAGTTTCTGCGTAAGTCAATGGTTATAGCGTATTCAAGTCTATTCCAACATTATTCCTTCTCAGCCAATATATTAACCGACTAACTACCTAAAAAAAACTAAATACCATTACCAATTAATAAGCAACTACCTTGCAGGTAACCAATGCATTTACTATGAAGCTGTACATTAAATACATGGTTAGCCTGCGCTGTAAAATGATGGTGAAAGAAGAGCTGCTAAAACTGGGCTTGCAATACGTCATTATTGAGCTAGGCATGGTAGAAATGCTTGAAGAAATTACGGATGAACAGCGCACGCAACTAGGGATTAACTTGCTAAAATCGGGCTTAGAATTATTGAATGATAAACGTGCTATTTTAATAGATAGAATTAAAAGTGTTATAATCGAAATGATTCATTATGATGATGAATTGCCAACCATTAATTACTCAGATCATATTAGCCAAAAACTTAACCACGACTATACCTATTTATCTAATATTTTTTCTGAAGTAAAGGGTATTACCATACAACAGTTTATCATTATTCATAAAATAGAACGTGTGAAAGAACTACTGCTATACGACGAATTGAACCTTACAGAAATTTCGTACAAACTTAATTATAGCAGCGTTGCACATTTATCCAATCAGTTTAAGAAAATAACAGGCCTCTCGCCAACTTATTTTAAAAAACTTAAACAAAAAAGGCATAGTACACTAGAAAATATTTCTTAACTGCACCAACTACTTACAGCACTAACTTCGCTAAACCCCTAAAAACGAATGATGAACAATAAGCACGAATCTGCAGAGTTAGAAAAATCAAAAGCCCACATTATCGTTGAGATTATAGAATATATACCCAATGCGGTACTTAGCAAAACCATCATCAAAAAAATTACGGGTAATATTACCGCTTCCGCGCTTGATGCGGGCGAAGAAGTGGCTGAAAAAACAGTACCATTTGATACCTATATACAAATTATTGATGGCTCGGCCAAGCTTACCATTTCTGACAAAGCTTATATATTAAACTTAGGCGATGGTATTATTATTCCTGCACACGCCAAACACCACTTTAATGCCAACGTACAGTTTAAAATGTTAAGTACCGTTATTAAAAGCGGCTACGACATTAGTTAAACCCATAATTTTTGCCCATTACCATTCGTTTACTAATGATTCCAAATCGTGATCTTAGGTAGGAAGTAGAACCATCATGAAAAGCAATAGATAATGTTATGTCACAGCCACAAAAGCAGCTTTATTGAAGGGTCTTTCAATATGCTCAATATAGTATTTGCAAAATAGTATACTAATTTGCAACATGAGATAGATGTAACAATTAGAGTGTTATGTATAATAGCCACACCAATAAAATGTTAGACATTTGTTAAGTAAACAAAACCTAGCATTATGACAAACTTTATCATTCTTTTTTCATCGGCGTTATTTGTAATAGTAGCAATAGCTACTAGTTTTAAAAGAGCTATACAATAAGCTAGTTCCCACATCGCATGCTATTAATTACAACCATTAGTAGATTTAAAAATCTTTCTGCGTCTGTTGTATGTAGTATATTTTATACTGCATTTTTATGCGTTCAAACATTGACCTCATATTGTCTATCTTCTCGCTATCATAGCATTATTGTATAAAAATATAGGTATTTTTTATTGCATCTATATCAAAAATTGCCCAGTTCAATTATACATGTCTTACTATTTATTGCGTATTTGTAATTTGCAACGCTTTGCGGTGTATTTTTCTGTAAAACAACATCCCATTTTACCTGTAGCTTCACCGATATAAACAACCTAAACCAATGCTACTCATGCATGCATTACTGAATCTTTCAGTATTAATTCCAATAATACGCCTTATAGCTATTGTCAGTGATATGCCTTTCAGCAATAAACTTCTATCAATTCCTACTATTTTATAAATCTTACTATTTAATATTAGCTGCTGATTCAACCCTAAACCAACAACAAACAGAGCCCTGTTAGCTAAAGCTAGCAGGGTTTGTTATTTCAAAGCGCATCTTTCAATTGGTGCTCTTTATAGCAAGTTCATCAGTACTTAGCTAAATGAATACAACCATCAAACACCTTTTTTACAAATAAATGTGCATGCTCTCATTAAAATTCTTATTTTCCAAGTTCATCAAAAAGCCAGGTAAAAGGCAACTGCATTATGAAGCAAAAACTCAACTTGTTTTCTTTTACAATGATTGTAGTAGGTGTGGTCATTGGTATGGGTATTTTTCGTACGGCTGCTACGTCGGCTAAAGATGCGATTGCACCTTCGGTATATTTTGCCGCTTGGATTATTGGTGGCCTAGTAGCGCTTTGCGGGGCGCTTACTTACGCAGAAATAGGCAGCCGATACCCGGTTACTGGCGGCTACTACAAAGTATTTTCATACGCTTACCACCCAAGTATTGCTTTTGGTATTAATTGCATTATACTAATCTCTAACGCTGCAAGTTTAAGTGGTGTAGCATTGATTGGAAGCGGTTATATAGCCAAGCTATTTCCACAATTACAATGGAACGATACTGACAAAGCCCTGCTTAGTTGCGCAGCCATCTTTGTATTTTATGGTATTAATCTGATGGGCTTACGCATGAGTAGTAAAGCACAGAATATACTCATGCTTATAAAAATGGGGATGATTGTGGTGCTGATAAGTGCCTTATTTTTCCCGCATCATTATGCTAACCAAACGCAAATTATAGCGCAAGTTGCAGCTACTACTAATACTGCATCTAATATGAGCTGGATACAAAGTCTTGGTGTAAGCCTTATTGCGGTGTCATTTACCTATGGTGGCTATCAACAAACCATCAATTTTGGTAACGAGGTAGATAAACCTGCATCTAATATTCCTAAAGGTATTTTTATAGGCATAGGTATTATTATCGCTTTGTACTTACTAGTTAATCTCAGCTATTATATAATAATCGGTTTTAATAATATGAAGAACGAGCATGAAATTGCTTATGTGGTTATTAATAAAGTATTTGGGTCACGTGGTGCAGATATATTTTCCTTCTTTTTGTTTTTTGGTGTATTGGCTTATGTAAATGCGTTGCTGATGAGTAATCCAAGGGTAATGTACGCCATGAGTACAGAAGGTGTATTGCCTAAAATATTTTCTAAACAAACTGGTAAAAACGAGGTACTTACAGCCTCATTAACTGTGTTTGCAGCAATGTGCATCATCATACTATTTTATGCTCAAACATTTGAAAAGATACTCAACTTTAGCATCTTTTTAGATTGTTTTGGTATGATTGCGTCGAGTGCTACCATTTTTAAATTACGAAAAGAAACAAAGCACCTAGACGGTACAGGCATTTATAAAATGAAGTTGTATCCATTGCTACCGCTCATTTTCATGGGTACTTACTTATTTGTGGGCTTAAGCATTGCAAGAAAAGACTGGCAAACTGCGGCTACAGGTGTGGTGGTATTAAGCGGATTTATTATTATTTATTTCTTATTTATGAATAATAAGAAGGCTAAAGCAGTGCTTTAGCCTTTAATTAATACGATAATATCGCATTTAAAGAATTATATTAAAATAAATCGTTTCTTATGGCGTAAATAGCCAAGCCCATACGGCTATTTACTTGCAGTTTTTTAAATAATCTTTCTCTATAATCATCTACCGTGCGTGGACTTACACTCATTTTTTTAGCAATTTCTACATAGTTAAAATCTGTAGGAATCAATGCTAGGAATTCTTTCTCCTTATCGCTTAATGAAGATACTGGTACCACTTCCGATAAATCGTGCTGTAGGCCCGACACAAGCTTGCTAGATACTTCATCTGGCATATACATGTTTTTCTCAGCCATCGTTTTAATGGCTACCTGTAATTCTTGTGGCGATACATTTTTAGACAAATAGCCTCTTGCCCCGTTTCTAAACATTTTTACGATACTACGTTCGTCGGTTAGCATGGTTAGGGTGAGAATACGAACTAAAGGAAAATGTTTTGACACATACACTGCTGTTTCAAAACCATCCATTACAGGCATACTAATGTCTAACAATAACACATCTGGCAATAAATGTTTATCTAAAAAATCAATACAGTGTCTGCCATTATCTGCTTCAAATAAGACACTACAATTTGGAAAAGAAGCAACTAGTTTAGAAAGAGAGTTGCGGATTAGTATGTGATCATCAACTAGCGCAACTTTAATATCATTCTTATTGATGGTGGATACTGCCATACTATTCGTTTAAAAGTGTGTCTTCATCAGGTATTGGAATGGTTATTTTTACAGTGGTGCCTTTGCCAATGGCACTATCAATGGTAATTGTAGCACCTATTAGGTTAGCCCGGTTCATCATACTTTTAACACCTACACCGCCGCTTTTGTCTTTTTTGGCTTTCTCTTCTGCCAAGTTAAAGCCCTTACCGTTATCCTGTATTTCGATAACAAAAGTATGGGCATCGCTACAATACACTTTAATATTTACATGAGTGGCCTGCGCGTGTTTTAAAATATTTTGTAAGCTCTCTTGCAACATTCGATACAAGAAAATAGTTGTTTGTCCATCAAAATAATTGTAGTACAAATCGCTATCATAAGTAACATTTAGGAAACCCAAACGGTTGATATTGGCTACTTCTGACTTAATGGTTGGTATTAAGCCTTCCTCGGCTATTCTCTCAGTGTGTAAGGTATTGGACAAATGTTGAATATCACTAATCGCTTTATCAATAAACACACCCGTGGTAGAAAGTACATTTTTATCTTCCTCAGAAGACGTAGTATAAGCCAAAGTACTTAAAGATCTACTCACAAATACCAATTGCTGTTTCACATTGTCATGCAATTCTTCGCCAATTAATCGCATGGTATTTTCTTGAATTTCTATTTGGCTACTCAATAACTCTTGATTAAACGCCTCACGCAACCTCGATAATTCTTTTTCCTGTTTGTGCTGTCTGCGTTGGTATAAAAACAAAGTAGTAATAACAAAACCTACCAATAGTAAGGCGATGATGCCGCCAATAACGATGATGATTAAGATTTCTTGATTTTTATCCTGCATAAAAACGCAATACTGAACAGTAAATATAGAAAAACATTGACAACAATTAATAGATACTGGACATTATTTGCTAAAATCGGGGGAAAAGACTTCATCAGATTAGCAGCAGCATAAAATGGAAATGTGACACTATAGAAAAGTAATAAGCCTGTACATATCCAAAAATCTGGTTCTCTTGTAAGGATGATGGCTTTAGGCTTGGCAAATAATTCATAGAAGAAAAGAATTGTAAAAAATACGATCAATAAGCAACCGAAAGCATAACCAACTGAGTGAAAATCCTCTTTTCCTTGGATGAAAATTATATCTACAAATGAAATAATTGGATAAACTGCAGTTGAGATTAAGAGTATTTTTTTTGAAATACTACCCCTTGTTATATTATACAATACCCATAAATAAAACGTGATTTCTATGGTAGTTGATATATTGTATATAAGTGTTGTAGAGCTATTTTTTTTAATCAACCACCCCGCTGCAACTTCAACGAGAAGACTTAGAAATAGGAAAGGTGTAAATCCTTTCAAATATTTAGGCGTAGACTTTTTGAAAAACAAAAGCAGGTTCAGCAAAAAACTTACTGATACAACTACTAAATATATGTATAACTGCAAACTCATTGGATACAAAGTAAAAGCATCCTATAAATAATATGCCCCCCTTAAATTAAGGGGGGCAGTTATCCAAGTCGTTCGTAAGACTAGATTATTACCATTCCAGCATCCCCCCTATCAATAATTGAAATACCAATTTCAGTAGCGTCAGTATCATCAAAAATAGTTTTTCCACACAATGGCGGGCATAATTGTGCCGCATTGTAACCAAGAATATTAGTTCCGTTTTCGCCATTTACATATACATCCTTATTTACAGTGGTACCATAAGCACCTTCTTTCTGCTTTGTAGCTACCATTGCTAAAGTTTGCAAACCAGCATATTCTGGCTTTTCTGCATAATCTTTTGCATAAGCACCAAAATAAAACTTCACGCCATCGGCACCATGCATTTTTGCAGTTTCTAAAAAGTTTTCCAACTCTTCAATGCTCCACCAAGCACTTAAACTGTCTTCTTTGCCTAAACGTTCACTATTTTGAATCCATCTTTCTTGTTTGTAATTTCTGATTACACTATCAACATGCTCGGTTGATACAAATTTGCCCACATTTAGCGATTTTTTTTCGATTGTTAACATAGTTTAGATATTTAGTTGGTGTATAGGTTTTTATTCTTCTGTAAACTTGCATTTAATTCTTTCATATTCATTTGCTTCGCAAATGAAAAGAACGTTGATAATCAATATGATTTATTTATAGAGCAGATGATTTTCAAAATAGTACCGTATTTTAACGGTAAAAAATACCGTAGAAATACGGTGAAAAAACCGTAGAAATACGGTATTAAAACTGCAGAAAACCCGCAGTCGAAAAGGTGTTTTTTTACGCAAAAAAAACCGTGAAAGAAAAAAACCGTTTTTTTTTGAAGTCTTGTACAGATAGAACATATTTGTACTCGTTCGTAAGCATCGTTTTTAGAATCCAATATCCCCGAGATCGCTTACTCTAATTGAAAAACCCCTTTAGGCTAATTACCAAGGGGGTTTTTGTTTATATATGATATTATGTAAATTGCATTTGTACAAGGCTTTAAAACGTTAATACAAAGCCATTATTGTTCCAACTTTACATTAAACCAAATATGACATTACATGGTATATCTCTATTAAAAAGAATACCGATGCTTAAGCTGCTATTACCTCTCGTATTTGGCATTCTTATTCAATATCGCTTTCATGTATCACCATCTACCTTAGCTACTGTGAGCGCTTTCGCGATTTTAGCTTTTGCAGTTTTTAGCGTATTTCCAATTTATTTAAAATTTGCATATGCTTGGATAAAAGTGGTAGCTATCCAAGTATTATTCATAGGTCTAGGTACATTCATTACCTACAACTATGATGGTATTGCCCAATCTAACAATGTTGTAAATAATTATGAGCAACAACCAATTATTGCTACCATACAAGCGCCTTTGGTACCTAAACCTAAATCTTACAAAGCTTTGGTAAGTATTGATGCCGTTTTTAAAAATGGGCATTGGCTACCCATAAATGGTAAAGCATTGTTATACTTTAAAAAAGATAGTAGTGCTTCTCATTTAACATACGGCAGTCAAATAGTAATTACCAAACCACTTTCGCTCATTACTAATCTTGGTAATCCTGGCGGCTTTAATTATCAAGAATACTGCAGTTTTCAGCATATTTATTACCAAGCATTTGTTAGTGGCAACCAATATCTATTACTTGCAAGTACCAATAGTCATCCATTTACTAAATGGCTATTTACTGTAAGAGATCAGGTACTAGCTACTCTAAGAACTTATATACATGCCGCGGATGAGCTTGCTGTAGCAGAAGCTTTGCTTATTGGCTATCGAGACGATTTAGACAGAGATTTAGTACAGCGCTACAGCAACACAGGCGTGGTACACATTATAGCAATCAGTGGCTTGCATTTAGGCATGATATACGGTATGCTTTCTGCGTTATTTGGCTTGTTTAAGCAATATCGTGCCACCAAGATTATAAAACCCATTGTTATTATTCTGGTGCTTTGGCTATTTACATTAATTGCTGGCGCAGCCCCTTCTATTTTGCGCAGCGCTATTATGTTTACCTTTATTGTATTGGGCGATGCTATGCGTAAGCGAAGCAATATTTACAACACTTTGGCACTATCGGCTTTTGTTATTTTAATTGTGAACCCTTATAGCCTTTGGGATGTTGGTTTTCAACTTAGCTACAGTGCTGTTTTAAGCATTATTTTATTTTACAAATACATATTGCAGTGGTTCTATTTTAAGAACAAGCTGCTAAAATGGTTTTGGGCATTAAATGCAGTGACACTATCTGCACAAATATTGACGTTACCAATTATCATTTATCATTTTCATCAATTACCTACCCTGTTTTTTATTACCAATTTGGTGGCTGTGCCTTTATCAGGGCTTATTCTATATGCAGAATTAGCTTTGCTGATTACCACTTGGTTTACGCCTTTGGCAAAAGCTATCGGCTGGCTTACTGAACATTTACTAGCCTTCATGAACGACTTTATAGCTCGCGTAGATGACTTACCTTTTTCGATTTTGAATGGCTTACAAATACATTTGGTACAAGTTGCTTTGTTGTATGCAATTATAACTGCCGCTACTATCTGGTTACTACAAAAGTCTTCAAAAGCCTTGCTTGCTTGTTTAAGTTTTGCTTGCTTCTTTTGCGCTTGGCGCTATTGGGATTTTATGGGTAAATACCGGCAGCATAAAATGATAGTATATAATGTACCAAACTATAAGGCCATAGACCTGATAGATGGCCGCTATTTTCAATTTGTTGGTGATAGTGTCTTACAGGAAGATGGCTTTTTAAGCAATTTTCATTTGCGACCGTCAAGAATATTGCACCGCATAGCCGAGAGCGAAACATTAAGTAATAGCAGTATCGATAGTAATATCATTACCGCTAATGGCAAAACCATTGTGGTTATTGACAAACCCTTACCTCAACATTTTGATTTGCCACAAAAAATAAACGCAGATGTGATAGTGCTATCGCACAATCCTAAAATTTACTTTTCTACACTAGCGCAAGCTTTTAACTGCAAACAATATGTGTTTGACGCAAGTAACCTTGCATGGAAAATAAAGTATTGGAAAAAAGATGCTGATAGCTTGGGCATAAGCTACCATGTAGTAGCAGAGAAAGGTGCTTTTGAGATGGATTTGTAATATTGAAAAGGCGAATAAAAGTTGTATTTCATTCGCCTTAATACCTAATTCACCTCTTTCGCATCTTGCGTTAGCTTCTTGGCTTCTTTTTCTTTTTTGGCAGCTCGCTTTTCTAAATTTTCTTTTTCTTTAGTTGCCTTGTCTGCTTTTTTGTTTAGTTCATCGATTGTACGCTGCTTGACAAAGTCTTTTACAATACCATCGAAGCTTTGTATATAAGCTGTTAGTAGCGCAAATATTTCTTGATGCGTTGAATCGCCTACAAACACGTCACTCGTTGGCTTTACCGCCATTACTACATCGCTTAGATTGTTTTTATCTCTGCCCAATTGATCCACTTTAATATATATATCTAGCTTGCTAGTGGATAATTGTGGTAGCGATACGTTTTTGGCTGTATACAAACCACTCGATTTTTTTAAATTACTGCCGAGTTTTGTAAAATAACTATCTAAGGCGTCTTTAATATCGTTTCTATTACCTTGAATTTGCGTAGCTACAGCTGGCTTTTCGGCCTTATCAACAATTAATCTTGCCTGTGCTGTAGTGGTGTTGGTGGATATTAATAAAAAAAGTGTGACTACACCAACTAAAATCTGTTTCATAAATGATTGTTTGTACCATTACTGTTAAAAATCATGCCAGTAAATGTTTACAATCATTTTATTATGTATACTAAGCCAACCATTTAGTAATCGACTAAAAGGGAAGGCCTCGGTTGTAAGACTACATCCAAGGCCATGAGGCTTCCCCACTTTAACCGTCTTTAACCAATGCGTATAATGATTTTCATACTTAAATGATAGCTTGTACCCTATTTTCAGCGTCATCATTTAAATCATTCAAACCATAATTTACTTTTCTATCCTGCAATTTTATAGCTACTCAAGATAGACGGACGCATGTTATCATCACCGATTATATCATCACTATTGTCTATGGCTTTTATATTTGGTTTAATTAATGATGCTGTTTTTTGGTAGCGATAACCTTTGGTACTGTCAATTGTTTTTTCCAGCTTGCGTTTATCTTCATCAATTTTTTTCAATTTATCCTGTACATCCTTATCCAATTGTTTTCTTTGTTCGTCTAGTTCATGTTGCTTTTCGTCTAATTCGCGCTTCAATTCTTCAGGGCTTTTATCGTCATCATTACTTTTATCATTATCGTAGTTATACTTGCTATTTGCAATATGCTTCAGGCCTTTATCAGTCATGATATATTCTTTACCCGTTTCCCAATCAAAATCTTCATCACTATAAAAATCTCTTGACCAATTATCATCATTATTAAAGCCTACATGTACATCATGCATCCAACCAATTTTATCATCAATTAGTATCCGCTTACCCACTGGTACTGCAATGGTGATGAGTATTTTTTGGTTGCGGAACTTGTCTGTATTGTTAATTGGTATACCCTTATATAATGATAATATACTATCTTTTTGTTCAATGCTATAGGTAATTTTTTCGGCCAATTCATTCGCCTGTGCTTTGGTACGCCCTTGGCTTAAACGCGTTACAGTTACTTGAAAACTATCAGTATTTGAACGGATTAACTTGATGCGTGTGTTAGGCACATAAGCCGTATCATCTAGCATTCCGTTAAATGGTTCAATTTCTAGCCAATGCTTGCGATTTTTATAATATTTATTATAGCCACTTAAACTTACTTCTAGCTTATTTACTTTGGCGTTAGATAGTTTTACAACTTCTTCATTAGCAGTGCTGGTATATTTAAAATCTCTACTTATAGATGCTAATAATGAGATAAAGCAGAACCAACCTACAATCCATAAAGCGATGAATGTACCACGTAATAAAGTGCTATTACGTTTTGCTTTCACAAGTTTTCTAATAATCCAAGTGATAATACCAATGACAGGTACCCAAATAAACAATAGCAAAGTGCCCCATGCAAATACATCTTGCCAGCCATCGTTAATGATAAAATCTTTCACTGGTAATAAACCAAAGCAAGCCACACCAATACCAAATAAGGTTGCAACAATGCTAAACAATACACAGCCCAAAATAAAATAGGCAAATATTTTAGCAATGAGCGCTATAAAACCACCCAAGCCACCACTACTTCTACGAGCAACATAAGCCGCTTCGTTGCTAAATTGTTTTGCTTTAGGGCTAAATTCTTTGCTTATTTCTTCCGCTCTTTCTTTAATTTCTTCACCAAACTTCTTAGCACGACCACCAAAGCCTTCCATGTCGGTTTGTATGGTTTGCTTAATACTGTTTAAATCTACTGGCTGCCCCTTCATTTCTAATTTATCGGCAGCCGTTACAGCTTCAGGTAATATTAACCATAGGATGATGTAAATAATCGTAGCGCCAGGGCTAAATGAAAAGCGTAAAAAGTCTGGGAAACCAAAGAAACCCCAATGACCCCATCTTGCAACGAAAGATAAAAATGGCAATAAAAATATCAGTCTCACAATCCAAGCTTTTACCCCAAAATAATGCCCCAAACCACTAGCTACACCTGCTAGTATTTTATCGTCCATATCTCTAAATAAGCGTTTACGCGTACTACCAATTACTTGTGTAGCACTACTTGGTACAGCTATCCAAAAAATGATGTACGGGATAAAAAATACACTTGATACAAATACCGCTATAATACGTATAATAACCCTATCAATACCAAAATAATTAGCTATACCGCTACACACACCGCCAAGTACTTTATGATTTTCATCTCTATACAATTTACGTGGTTCGCCGCTGTTAAAGCTTTGTTGGCTATTTGTTTGTTGATAGCTTTGTTCTTGCCTTTTTTGCTCGCTACCAAGCTGACTTTTTACATTTTCTTCTTCGCTTTCAAAATCTTCTGGGCGACCCATGCTAGCAATAATATTGTTAACATCAACATCTGTAATGCAAGTGCTACCTTTTTTAAGCGTTTCTGCAAATAATTCAGCAATTCTGCTTTCTATGTCGTTTATAATCTCTTCTTTACCTTCTTCATTGGCAAAAAAGCGTCTTAAAGCTTCTACGTATTGTTTTAAAATATCGTAAGCTGTTTCTTCAATAGGAACTACCCTACCTTGAAAATTTATATTAATTACCTTTTTCATGTGCTAGTTTTTAATTTTTTTAGCCACATGTTATTCGTAAAAAAAATTCGTCGGTGCTGTTTGAAATTACCTTGAAATTTCTTTTACTCATTTCATGATTGTGCGTGGTTAGTTGGTTAAAGTTATTGGTTGTTATTGTCAGAAGACGTAGCAGGCTGTGTTAATAAATGGACAGCATCTGCCAGTTCCTTCCAAGTTTTTTCTAGTTCAGCATAAAAGGCCAATCCTTTTTCTGTCATCACAAAATACTTCCGTGGCGGACCACTATTACTTTCTACCCAGCGGTAAGTTAAGTATTCCGCATTTTTAAGCCTTGTAAGCAAGGGGTAAAGTGTACCTTCGAAAATGTTCAAGTTGGCAGCTTTCATTTTATCTACAATGTCACTTGGGTAAACTTCACCCTGGCGAATCACTGATAAAATGCAAAACTCCAGAACGCCTTTTCGCATTTGACTTTGAGTGTTTTGGATATCCATTTTTTGGAGTTTTATTGGTGGTATAAGCCTGCCGTTAATGCCTTTTTTTAAGTGGTTAATGGCAGGCCGTTTTTAAATTAAATTTGTGATAGTTTTGATTTCAATGATGACTTGCCTACTCAATAATTTATCTAAATCTATCAAATCAACGTCATCTGTGTTGGTATCAAACTATCTTACAGAGATACCTGGGAACCTACCGCAAGTTCGTGATTTTTGAATACGTTGTAAGTTCCAAAAATCAATTGCCTTTAAAGAGCTTTTGTTGCTATCCATATTTGTAGCAAGCGTTTCTTTTACTTCGGTGGTTAATGTGTTTAATGCGTTCGCGTTTAAAGCATTAAAGAAGTTTGTTGTTTGCGTTTTCATAACGATTATGTTTTGTGTATCAGCGAGACTTATTTCACTGCTACTGTTTTTAAATTCTCAAATCAATTGTGTAACATGTTTTACATTGACAACACAAAGATGTAACTTATTTGGTACTATGCAAAACAAAGTACCAGTTATTTTTTAGTAATGACCTTTAACATAGAACTGTTTGTATTGATTATCAATATATTAGTACAAGAAAAAAATTAAAAAAAATTTTCTAAATTTCTTAGAAATCTTACGACCGAAGATGATAAAAAACTATTTTATAATTTGAAATGGTGCAAAACCATCTCCTTTTTATAAAAAATACTTATTGAAATATCGTTTTTTTGGAATTAGTACCAACATTTACCAAATAATTTAGACATACATCCTATTGCTATTATTACTTTGCACCATAATTAGACTGTATGAAGTACTTTGTTATGATTGCTTGCTTTTTGCCAATGCTAACTAGCGCTCAAAGCAAAAAGAAACAATTAAAAATGGCCGCCGCCGCCGAACAAAAAGCAAACGAAATGCTTATCAGCAATCTACAAACACATGTTCAATATTTGGCTGATGATAAACTAGAAGGTCGTAGAACTGGCACCGAAGGCGAAAAATTGGCCATGCAATATATCATTAACCAATATCAAGAAGCAGGCTTAGAACCTAAAGGCACCAATGGCTATATCCAAGCATTTACTATTAACGAAGGCAAACAAATAGATACAATTACTAAATTGGTGGTAAATAATAAGAGCCTTATCATACTAGACGATTTTTTTCCTTTAAGCTACAGCGCTACTACTAGCATTAAAGGTTCGGCTGCACTATCGCTTAACGAAACTGGTAATCCTTGGTTTAGAGATGTAAAGGAATGGCTAGAAGACAATGCCACTAATCCGCATTATGATATAGACGAAGCTATTAAAAAAGATGCTAATAAGGCCGCTGCAAAAGGCGCTACAGCCTTATTTATTTATAATAGTTCATCTGCCGTAGATAACATACAGTTTGATAAAAACGATAAATCTGCTGCTGCAAAAATTCCAGTTATTTATATTACTAAAGATGGTTTGGCGAAAGCTTTTGCCGACCATTCCGCAACGCAAAACATTACTGCCACTGTCAGTATGAGCGAGAAAGTACGCACAGCGCATAACATAGCTGCCTTTATCAATAATAGTGCTGCTACTACCGTTATTCTTGGTGCGCATTACGACCATCTTGGTTATAATGAAGATAAAAATGCACTCGATACAGGTCATATTATTCACAATGGCGCAGATGATAATGCGAGTGGTACGGCCGCTTTAATAGAGTTAGCAAAACAATTGCACGAATCATCACCTAAAAACAATAACTACTTAATTCTACATTTTAGTGGCGAAGAATTGGGCTTGTTTGGAAGTAAGTATTGGCTAGAACATCCTACCACCAACATCACTGCTAATTACATGATTAATATGGATATGGTAGGTCGTTACGATACAACTCGGAAACTTATAGTTGGTGGTTATGGTACATCCCCAGTTTGGAGCAATATTTTTGAAACCACCACTAACAATAATTTATTACTAAAATTTGATAGTACGGGTAGCGGTCCTAGCGACCATGCCAGTTTTTACCGCGCCAATATACCTGTGTTGTTCTTCTTCACAGGTAGCCATCCAGATTATCACAAAGCCACAGATGACTGGGATAAAATTAATTACGACGGTGAGCGACAAATAGTGCAATATATCTACCGCTTGATACAAACCACCGATTCTAAAGGCAAACTAACATTTACCAAGACCACCGAGCCACAAATGGGCCGAGCTACCTTTACCGTAAGCCTTGGTGTGCTGCCAGATTATGGCTACGGTGGCACTGGTGTGCGTATAGATGGTGTGAGCCCAGGCAAGTTAGCCGAGCGCATTGGCCTGCAAGCTGGGGATGTACTGCTACAACTTGGCGACTATAAATTTGTAGATATACAGAGTTATATGCAAACGCTTAGCAAGTTTAAAAAAGGCAATGCCACCAAGCTTACCATTAAACGTAAAGACGAAGAAAAAACCTTCGATATTGTATTTTAAATAGTTGGTGTGATAGGCGTTCGTTAACAATATGCAACGCCAATCATACATAATGATAGCTGTCGAAGCACTAGATGTATATGAAATATTCATTTATCTAAAAAAATCTTTAAAAATTTTTAAAGATTTTTTTTGCGTGTTTTCAAATAATACTTGTTAAAAATAAAGCTAAAATGATTGTTTTTATTAGCAAGCAAAATCCAAATGCTAGCTAGGTTCGTATATTGCCATTTTCTTTCTGTAACCCAGTGGTAGTAGGGGTTACATGGCATATGCACTAATTATACTTTTTTGTTTTGGCATGAAAGTTGAAAATCTACTAACGTTATCAAACTTCAAAATATCATTAAAAACAAAAATTATGAAAACATTCATTAGTAAAATTGCAGGTGTTATGGCTATCACATTTATTAGCGCTAACGTTCACGCACAATTAGGTATTTCTACTGCTGCAAGTGCAGCAACCAAAGCCACAGTGAATGCTACCAAAGTAAGTAATGTAGTAAGTAAAACCACCAATGCTGTTACAGCTTCAGTAAAGGCCACAACTAGTGCTTCAAAAGCCGCTACATCAAATGCTATTAACACTACAAAAAGTATATCAGAAAATACTAGTGTAAATGCAGATGCGAGTGCCAATGCAACTAGCAACACAGATGCTAAAAAGAAGGATAATACTGCATCTGCCAGCAATGAGTTACGGGCCAATTTAAACACATCAGCAAATGCTACATTGCCTACAAAGGAAATGAAAGATGAGGCCAAAGTGAAGTCATCAAAAATGAAAGCCGAAGCAAAAGTAAAAGCAGATAAAGTAAAAAAAGAAGCTAAATCTTTAAAAGATACTAAGGTATCTGCTACTACAGAAACATCGGTTAAAAGTAATATTTCTGCTATAAAAAACTAAGTATTTCAAGCTTTATACGGGGCACAATTGTGCCCCTTTTTAACTGTCTTAAAACAACTGTTATGAAAACAATATTACTTTACATATGGTTGCTATTGCCATTCATTTCATTGGCACAAAGCGATTCTACAAATACAAAAAGCAATCACTTTATTGCTTCTATTAATTATCAAACAAGGTTACATTATTTTGGCCGAACCGATAGCATACAAAGCAGTGGATTATTGCCATCTATGAGTTTAGAAAGTAAGTTAGGTATCTATGCAACTGGTAATTTTATTTTTGTTAATAACGCTACTACACCTACCAAATATGTAGGTACTACCGTTGAAATTGGCTATCAAATACCTGCTACTACACACTTTAATGGCAATGTGTTTTACACACAATTTATTTACAATGATAAGCGTTTATTAGTGCAATCTGCATTAAAATCTCAAGCAGGTATTAATACTGCTTTTACGAATAAGATTATAAATATCAATATTGGTGGAGATTTAAAATTTAGCGATAAAACAGATTATGGTGCCACTTTTGGTTTAGACCATTTGTTCCTTTATAAAAAAGGATTAAAAAATATGGCTTTCGCCTTCAACCCGTCGGTATATGTTTATGCTGGTACACAAAATTTCAGCAACACTTATCAAGAGCAAAAGCGAAACTTACTAGGGCTACCTTACACACAACAAACTACTGAAACAGTTACCAATTTCAATATTTTATCTTACGAAATTTCAATGCCAATAGTATTTGTATGTGGTAAGTTCAATGCATCTATTACACCTAGTTATGTGGCACCACAAAACCTAATACTTGTTGCTAATAATCCTTCGCAATCCGAGCGAGGTACTAATTTATTCTATGCTACCTTCGGTATTGGTTGTCGCTTATAACATTTTAGGTTCTTAGCATATAGCTTAACCATTGCTCTAGTTATTTTGCACGATGGGTTTTTTGAGTTCGGTTTAAAAGTACCATTGATATTAAATAAAATCTTTTGCAGGCATGGCATCGTAAGTTCTATCGCCTAATAACCTGCCAGCTTTTTTCTTATTTACACCGCCCCATTGTTTAAAAAAGAAAGCAACGCCTTGTTCATCACACTGTTGTTTAATATCCCAAACCCAAGATTCTTGCATAGATCTCGCTTTTCTACCACTCTCACCACCTACAATTACCCAATCAATATTGGTTAAGTTCAAGTTTGGTAACGCACCAATTAACGGTTCGCAGGATAAGAATTTCACCTTCGCATCGGTATCTCTCAAATAGTCAATTCTTTCAACTACTCTTGAATCTTCAACCGAAACGCCCATCCAAATATTGTTTGCCCAATTTAGCTTATGATGCAACTCGTATAAACGTTCAGCCCGCTTGGTTAACACTTGGTAAGTATGCTGCGGTGTATTATTCATTACGGTGAATACTTTCTCAATAAATTCAAAAGGTACATCTTTATGAAAAAGATCACTCATTGAGTTAACAAATACCACTTTAGGTTTCTTCCACTCGTAAGGCGTATTCAATGCATTTTCATGCGTTCTTACAGCAAAGCCGTCTTTATATTTTTCAATGCCCATTGCCTCTAATCTTCTCGTCATTACTTCTGCATAACAATACTTACAACCTGCTGAAATTTTATTGCAGCCAGTTGTAGGATTCCAGGTCATTTCTGTCCACTCTATTGATGATTGTGCCATGGTTATTCTAGTAAGGTTTTAATGCAATTGCTTAAAAATTAAGTTACCAAGTTTATCCGGATTTGCTTCTGCAAACGGTATAAACCAAATATCCTTAGGGTTATTGACATTTCTATTAATTTCATAAAGTACAACCAAATCGCACCATATATTTTTTTGGTCAATATAGTCTTTGGTCAATACAATATTCATTCCTTCCCCCATTGTATTCGCACTTGGATAAATTAATGCATCATAAAAGTTGTCAAAAGGTTTGAACTGTATCATTATTTTATTGTAATATGTAGCAGTGATTTTGTATGCCTTTTCTCTATTGGAATTTTTACAAAACAACTCACTCAAGTATTTTAATTTTTCAGTGAAATTCAGATAATCGTCATCTGATTGACACATTCCTTTTAAAGAATTATCAAAATGATTATACAAAAAATGGAAATTTTTATTGTTTGCAATTGAGTTTGAGTAATAAGGCAAAAACCAAAATATGGGTTGATTTATAATCTGCCATCTTGATACAGCAGCAACTCTTCCATTGAAAGAAGAGTCATCAAGTATCTTTTGCATAGTAGTCTCCATTAATGAAGGTTGAGCCCCATCACTAAAATTTGCCATCCCGCCAGCTATGCTTGCATAAAAAACTTGTTGCCCTTCAACATTGCATCGTTGCAAAGGAATCTTACTCTTTTTAGAATCAGGTACATATGAACAACGAGAAATATTTGTACATACCTCGTTTTTGTTAAGTAAAGAAGTTCTAATTAAAAAAGGGATTTGTACTGATTGAGCTCCTAAAGGAACTTGATGTATTAAGTCTTCAACCAAAGAATCAAATTCGAATTCTGAAATAGAATTATCATTAAGCAATTTTTCAAAAGTTTTTATATAAGTATCAGTAGAAATTAAAGACATACTTTTATTAATTGAGTAGGATTAAAATTACTTCAACAATAATAAATTTTCAAAACAACCTCCCCTGTTCACCAGGTCTTCTAAACTGTGTGGTATCAAGCCCCCAACGTTCTGCGTTTAGGTTATAGAGTTTGTTGTATTTAATAAATTGCTGTCGTACCAGTTCTGCTATTGGGCCTTCGCCTCTCATACGCTTGCCATAACGGCTATCATTTACTTGCCCACCGTGGCCGCTTTCTATCAAGTGCCATACCTTATCTGCCCTATCAGGAAAGTTCTTATACAGCCAATCATGAAACATCAATTTTATAGCACCATTGAGCCGTATAAATGTGTAGGCACTAAATGTTGCACCGTTTTCACTTGCTGCCTGCATGATGCGTTGCATTTCATGTTCATTCAAGCCAGGTATCATTGGCCCGAGCATAACACCCATGCGCACACCCATATCGCTCAGTTCTTTTATCAGTTTTAAGCGTTGTGTGGCTGTGGTAGTTCGTGGTTCCATCACACGGCGCAAATCTTCGTTAAAGCTTGTTATGCTTACCAATATGCTAATAAGATTTTTACTAGCCATCTTTTGCAGTAAATCTTTATCGCGCAACATGCCTGCGTTTTTGGTAATCATACCTACAGGCTGGTTAAACTCATTACACACTTCTAGCAATTGCCTTGTAATGCGAAACTTCTGCTCGGCAGGTTGGTAACAATCTGTATTGCCACTAAGGCTGATGGGCAAACATTCCCATTTTGGGTGCATCAAAAATTTGCGCAGCAATTCGGGTGCATTTTTCTTTACAATTATTTTACGTTCAAAATCTAGCCCAGCACTGTAGCCCCAGTATTCGTGTGCATTTCTAGCATAGCAATAAATACAGCCGTGCTCACAACCTTGGTATGGGTTCATGCTGTAAAACATACCCACATCGGGGCTATCTACTTTATTTACAATGCTCTTTGCATGGTCTTCGAAATACACCGTGGCTTCGTTGGATTCTGTCCAGTCATCGATAGCTTCTATATGTGCTTTTACAGTTTCATTTGCTAAAAAGCGGTTCTTCGTATTGATTTGCGCACCCCTGCCTTTTAGGTACGCGGCATTGCCTTCAACGGAAGGTTTTGGTTTAGCATTGGGATTATCATTGATATTACTCATATATTCATTTACAATCTCTTGTGAGGCTTTTTTCTTGTAATACCATTGGTTCATATAAATAGCGACGCCTGCATGACCTTCTCTTTTTCTTTGCCCAATAATGGAAAACTAGCCGCTACTGCATAGCTTTTATTGCCAAGTTTACGTTTTAGCAATATGGCATTGGTAGCCATAAAACTGGCTGTGAAAGGTGTGTTGCTGTATTCAAGCCAGCTTTTTTCATATTGCCAAGGCTGTAATCTTCTAGCAATGGTAATATGTGGCTCGGTTATAAAATGTGGCTTATGTTCTTGATCAAATTTTAGTAACGGTTGTATTGGTCGCAACTCTTTCACCAAGCGTACGATTGGCTTCTTCGTTTTAACATTAATAAAAATTGTGTGTGATGGAAAACCACCAAAGCCTTCTAAATCTATTTTACAAGGCGCATTGGTAGCCATTACTTGCTCAAACTTTTGAATAATTCTGGCTTCATGCATTTCAAACTGCATAAACTTCACCAGCGTAAGATGTGGCTTTAAAAAAGCCGCCATTGGGCAGTCGTAATTATCCGCAAATGCCCGTTTAAGATCCAATATTTTATTAAATAAATCTTCGTGTGGTTGCAGTATCAACAAGTATTCACTCACTGCAAGTTGTTTACTGCTAAATAGCGGCTGCTTAGTATAAGCATTACTTAAAAGTAGATGTGACATAGTAACAATATTGCTAATAGTTTTTATAGAAATATTCGGTTAATCAATTGTTCGCTTTCGCCGGCTTTGGTGCGATACAAACACAGGGCTTGTAGTTTATCATCACATACATCAAACGCTACATTACGTAGCATTTGTGCCGATGGAATGTTTAAAGCGGTTTGCCATTCGGCTAAGGTGCTACACAATAAGCCGTGCGTTTTGGTGAGGCTGCCATCGCTTAATAAACACATATTTCGCAGATACCTAAATAGTGTTGCTTCCGTTTGTTCGGCTGCGCAAAAACCCGCTAATGCAAGTTTGGCGCCATGGCTATCGCACTCAGCTACTATTTTATAGTCAATTTGTTGAGGCTTAGAAAATATTAGTGCTGGATTCATAAAAACTAAATTTTGTGGTATAAAAATACTAACTATTTTAGCATTTCAAAATTAATTTTTATGGACCATGAAATATTTAGCAAGGCAGCCTATACAGGCACTAAGCAATTTACCCAACAAGATGTACAAACAGCCAATGCTACAGGCTTTGGTGCTGCAGCCGATGATTATGCCGAACGTGGTATTGACTTAAACGAGCAGTTGATTATGAACAAACCTGCTACGTTCTTTTTTAGAATGAATAGCGATGCGATGGTAGGCGCTGGTATTAATGCAGGCGATATTTTAATTGTAGATAGAAGTATTAAAGCCATGAATAATAAAATTATTGTGGCTGCTGTAGATGGCGACTTGATGGTAAGGCGCTACCTACAATCGTTTAACAAAGCCACATTAAGCCCAGAAAACAAAAAGTATAAAGAGGTAGAAATCAATGAATTTACCGCTTTTCAAAGTTGGGGTGTTGTTACTTGCGTGATACATATTCTTGATGCTAACTTAATGGCATTTAATAAAAATGCCACACAACAAAAGCGTAAATAATGATTGAACGAAAGTATTAAGATTTATGAAAGCCATTATTGATTGTAACAGTTTTTATTGTTCTTGTGAAAAATTGTTTCGGCCCGATTTAGAGCACAAACCTGTTGTTGTGTTAAGCAATAACGATGGGTGTATTATTTCGCGTAGCGATGAAGCTAAAGCTTTTGGTGTAGAAATGGCAGGCCCTTATTTTAAAGCAAAGCCCTTAATAGAAGCACATGGTGTAGCGACGTTTTCATCTAATTACAATTTATATGGCAATCTTAGTTGGCGTGTGATGGAAACCTTACGTATGTTGATTGGTACAGACAATGTAGAAGTGTACAGTGTAGATGAAGCTTTCTTAAACTTAGATAAAGTACCCAAACAACAACTACACGAAACAGTGCGCAATATTAAGGACACTGTAGAAATGTGGACAGGTATCAAAGTATCTATTGGTGTAGCACCTACCAAGGTGTTAAGTAAGGTAGCTAATAGATTGGCCAAGAAGAATAAAGTAATAACCAACTGTATTTTAATACTCGATACACCACGAAAAATAGAACAAGCATTACAACGCACTGAGGTGGAAGATATTTGGGGTGTTGGCCGTCAGTATGCACAAAAGCTAAGGCATATGCAAATAGAAACTGCTTGGCAATTGAGCCTTAAAAATATAGAATGGGCGCATAAGCATTTAGGTGGTGTGGTAGGCGTAAGATTATTACGTGAACTTAAGGGCGTTGAAAGTATTGTGATGGAAGAAGAATTGGTAAATAAAAAAATGATTGCCACTACTAGAATGTTTGGTAAGCCTGTAAAAGATATTGCGAGTATAAAAGAAGCGGTAGCTACCTACACCTCTAGAGCTGCTGAAAAATTACGTAGACAATATAGTGCAGCCAATATTATTAGCGTGTTTGTAGTGCCTAAAGAACCATCTACTACAGGACGCTTTAGGCATGGACCCAGCATTAGCGCCTACACTACTTTAGACAATGCCACTTCTATTACCAACCAACTAATAAAGCCAGCGGTAAAACTGGTAGATAGTTTATTTGAAGAAGGTAGATTGTACAAAAAGGCTGGCGTAACCCTTAGCGGTATTGTACCAGACAGTTCTATTCAGGGCAACTTATTTGTGCCAGAAGCTACCAATAAAAGCCGCATGCTAATGAACATGATGGATAACATGAACTTTGCAATGCGTGATGATATTATCAAATTTGCCGCTAGTGGTACTACACGCAATTGGAAAATGCAGAAAAACTTTCATAGCCCAAGATATACCACAAGATGGGATGAATTATATGAAATAGGCTAATCCTGAAAATCTAGAATTAGATTTTCAGGATTATTTAATTAGAGGCAAATGCTCTTTCAGAAACTTGTAGAGGCTTGTTACAACAACGTTATCCTTACTAACGTACTCTTCGCTGCTAGGTGTAATTACAATCTTATTATTTACTTTTAAGTCTACTGCACTAGTGTAAAATCCTTTAGAAATCGATGGTGCGTTTGTAAGTTTAATTTCAATACACGCTAATGGCTGAACACCTCTTACTAACACCACGTCACACTCAGCACCATCATGGGTGCGATAAAAATACATATCAATACTGCGATCTTTAAATTGATAAATCTGCTCAACGACATAGCCTTCCCACGATGCGCCAGCCGCTGGATGACTAAGAATATCATCAATAGATGAGAGACGTAAGAGACTATGCAAAATACCACTATCGCGAATGTATACTTTTGGTGATTTTACCAAGCGCTTACTAGCATTTATATACCAAGGCTGTAAGCGCCTAATTAAGTAGGCGCCTTCTAAATAATCTACATACCGCAATACGGTAGGCGCTGTAACACCCAAAGATCTAGCAAATACTTCGGCATTCCAGATACCACCATTCACATGTGCCAGCATATTCCATAGTTTTTGTATAATAGATGATGATAGATTTACACCAAATAAAAATTCTAAATCACGCTCTATGTAGCTGCGTATAAAACTATCTGTCCAGGCCCATGTTTGCGTATCCTGTTTAGCCAATAATGCATCAGGAAATCCACCATATAGCCAATGCTTTTGCCTAGCTATATTTCTAGGAATTTCTAATAAACCAAAGGGCGTAAGTTCTGTGTAAGAAATTCTACCAGCCAATGTTTCCGACACGCCTTTTACCAAACTAGGTGATGCTGAACCCAGTAAAATAAAGCGACCAGGATTTTTATATTCATCTATTAAAGGGCGTAATTCAGAAAATAAGTTAGGTAATAGTTGTACTTCATCTAAAATAACACATCGGTCTTTATAGGTTTCTAAGTAACTGTGTGCATCCTTTAATTTATTTCGATCGGCTGTTTTTCCCATATCTAAATACAAAGCCACATTCTTTTTAGTACTAGCTATTTGTTTTGCTAAGGTGGTTTTGCCTACTTGCCTTGGGCCAAGAATTGCAACCGCTGGAAAAAATTCTAAAGCATCGGTTATATTGCTTTCTAGTATGCGCTTTATCATGGCACAAAGCTAACGTACTAACCCCGAAAATCCAAAATTGAATTTTGGATTTTCGGGGTTGATAATCATTCATTTAAAACAATGAGCCATTACTACTTCTAAACTTGGGTTTGGGTAATTGCAAGCCACAAGCTTTGTTCAGTTTATCTACGAGATATACTGTGAGTTCTGGTGAAGTTGCTTCATCGTGCATGTGCATGAAAAAGTATACTTCTTGTATGTTGCAAGAAAGCCAATATTTCATACGTTCAATCCATGCATCAATACGTGTATAATCTGTTGCGTGTAAACTATTACCCACATAGCGAATAAATACTTTAGGTACTGTAATATGCATGTGGCAACACTCTCTTCTACCAGCAGTATCGGTAATTACTGCACCTATGTTTAAGGCTTTCAATGTGGCAAACAATTCTTCACGTACGGCAGCTTTGTTAAACCAATCTGGATGACGCACTTCGAGAAAAAAATGCATATCGGTTGGTAGCGATTTTAGAAACGTAAACAACTCTTCTTTTCTATTAGGCGTAAATGTATCGCTCACCTGTACAAAAGTTGGCCCAAGATGCTTACCAAAAGCGAGAATACCTTTTAAGAACTCAGTGGTTACAAAATCTTTATTGGTTAAGCTGCCTCGATGTGTAACACCTTGGTACATTTTGGGACAAAAAAGAAAGTCCTTACCAGCGGCTTTTTCAGCCCATTTTGCAATGCCTTCAGTACCGTAAATTTTGTAATGCGTTGCATTTAATTCTATACTATTATAATGCTGCACATAATGTTGTAAAAAATCTTTTTCCTTGGTTTTTTCTGGATAAATTTTACCTACCCATTCTGTACGCCCCCATTTGGCGCAGCCAATGTACACTTTAGGTGTAGTGGCAGGCAAGCCTTTAAGAATTGCCTGATTGAACATTGGCTCATCAGGCAACGTAAAATTAATATTATCTAATTCTCTTTCGGGTACACGACCAAATTCCATAAACTAACATATTTACAACGTGAAGGTAACTTTAAGCAAAATATGACCTTTAACTTGTTGCTTATTTCTGCAACGGTAATTCTCACTGATGTTTGACAAAATAATTTATTCCATCTTCTTTACAAGCATATTTACAGGATTACCGCTTTTAGCTTTATACTTTATTATTAGGCAAGTAGGCAAGTTTGAACATACTTTTTATCTAAAACTATGCTTTTGGACAATTTATGTTATCTGTGTTGGCGTTTTCGCTTATGCTATTTCAAGTATTACTTGTTAATGCTTCGCTTCGTTACAAGCTGAAGCAGGTTATAAGCGTACATACCGATAGCTATCGGTAGTGCGACCTTTAGATTTGTTTTAAGTTCTTTGATAAAATAGTTACTATTATTAGTAGGTTATTCGCAACAGCAGCTACACAGGTAATCAACAGCCGGTAACATAAAAAAACGCAGTTTTTTGGTAGACTTCTAAATGCGCTGTGAGACAATTATATTTGCATCCTTATGAGCACACAATCTGATAATATTTTTCAAGCGATTATTTCTCATGCCAAAGAATATGGCTTTGTATTTCCATCTAGCGAAATTTATGATGGCCTTAGTGCTGTATATGATTATGGCCCAAATGGTAGCGAACTAAAAAAGAATATTCGTGACTATTGGTGGAAAAGTATGACCCAAATGCACGATAATATTGTGGGTATAGATGCAGCTATTTTTATGCATCCAACTACTTGGAAAGCGAGTGGCCACGTTGATAATTTTAGCGACCCGATGATTGATAACAAGGATAGCAAAAAGCGCTACCGTGTAGATCATTTGATAGAAGCGTATGCTGATACCTTGCCTGAAGCCGACAAGAACGCCTTGATAGATGACATGCAACAGCTAGAAGCGGCAACAGACTACGCTGGCTTAAAGAAATTGATAGACGACCACAAAATTAAATGCTCGGTAAGTGGCACTACTAACTGGACAGAGATTCGCCAGTTTAACCTCATGTTTAAAACAGAGTTTGGTGCCGTAGCATCAGACAACCCTGATGACAATATTGTGTACCTAAGACCAGAAACGGCGCAAGGTATTTTTGTAAACTTTTTAAACGTGCAAAAAACAGCACGTTTGAAAGTACCATTTGGTATTGCACAAACTGGTAAGGCTTTTAGAAACGAGATTGTGGCTAGGCAATTTATTTTCCGTATGCGTGAGTTTGAGCAAATGGAAATGCAGTTTTTTGTACGCCCTGGCACAGAAGGCGAATGGTATAAATATTGGAAAGAAGCCCGCTTGCAATGGCATTTAAGCTTGGGTATCAACCCAGCAAAATATCGCTACCACGACCATATTAAACTAGCGCATTATGCTAAAGAAGCCTGCGATATTGAGTTTGAATTTCCAATAGGTTTTAAAGAGGTTGAAGGTATTCACAGCCGTAGCGACTTCGATTTAACGCAGCACCAACTGTATAGTAAAAAGAAGCAGAATTATTTTGACAACGATATAGACCCTGCTACTGGTAAGCCTTACGGTAATTATATACCCTATGTAATAGAAACCTCTATTGGTTTAGATAGAATGTTTTTGTTGATACTTTCTAACTCGTACGAAGAAGAAATAATACCAAAAGAAGATGGCACCAACGATAGCCGTGTGGTATTGCGTATACCAGCTAAGCTTGCGCCTAACAAATTGGCCATTTTGCCATTAACCAAAAAAGATGGTTTGCCAGAAATAGCTACCAAATTAATGGACGAATGCAAGCCTTACTTTAAATGCTTCTACGAAGAAAAAGATGCCATTGGCAAGCGTTACCGCCGTCAAGATGCTATTGGTACACCATTCTGTGTAACAATCGATAACCAAACGCCAATAGACCAAACTGTAACCATTCGCTATAGAGATACCATGCAGCAAGAACGTATACCAATTAGTGAAGTAAAAAATTTAGTATTGGGCAAAGTGATGTAAGCGTTGAGATAGGAACGCAAATGACGCTGATTGAATGGATTTTCACAGATTTTTTCTTTTGGTAACCAGCTTCGGTTTTTCATCCGATAGCTATCGGATTTAGCATCGTTACGTCGCACACTGCGGCGGTTTGATACGCTATTAAGCAGGGGTACCATAAACAAACTGAGCCACTCTTGAAGAGTGGCTCAGTTTGTTTATGGTACAATTTTTTATTTACCATTAATCTTTAAAACTTCCTGATACACCGCCAATTTCTTTTCTAAATCTGCCAATTGCTGTTGTAATTGCGCTTCTTTATTAGACAAGGTTTCTATGGGAAAAGCCGTTGATAAATCGGCTAAAAAATTGTGGTTGATTGCCAAGCCAATTTTCCAAAGCAAGGCTGCATGTAATGTGTGCTGCTTTATATAGTGCGTAATGCCTATAGGATGAATATCTAGCCGCCTTGCCAGTTCAGCCTTTGAAACACCTTTTTCTTCTAATACTTTTTCTAACAACTTACCTGCGTGAGGCATCTTCTGCTCACTATTTACGTGGCTCATTTTGGTTAAAGTACCCATAATCTCGAATTTTAATAGCTAAATTATAGCAATTAATGCTATTTTACTAGCAATCTATGCTAATTTTATAGGTAATCATCCTAATTTATTAGGTTACAGTTCTATTTTGTTAGGTGATATATCTAATTTTATAGTTTGTTATGCTATTTGCTTAGGCAAACAACTTAATCTTATAGCATTTTACGCTAAACAAGTAGCTTGTTAAACTAGCGGCATTTGTGTTGTAGCTTCCTCTATTTTACCAATACAATTTTGGTTACAATTTTTTCTAGGCCAGTATCGTCTCTTACTATTACCAAATACACACCACTTGCTATTTGCTCGCCTTTATAATTTTTACCATTCCAAATGGCTTGCCCGCCCAAAGCCCTAGTTTGGTATACTAATCTGCCATCTAGTTCGGCAATTTTTACCAAAGCATTATCTACCAAACCTTTTATGGCAATAGTACCATTATAATTTGGCGGTACAGGATTTGGAAACACCAACACATTGCTATTGGTTTCGCCGCCTTCTGTGGCGGTACTTCTAAAACTACAAATACCTGCCGCAGTAGCAATATATACTTCACCAGATTGAGGATCAATGGCGATGCGCTTGATGTCGTTGTTTAGCAAAGGGCTATTATCAGCCGTAAAGCGGTAAATAATATTATCGCCTTCGGGCGAAATGAGCCATACCCCATTTTTAGTACCTACCCATTTTCTATTAGCCCCATCAACGGCAATGGTATGTACTTCTTCATCTTGAAATAAATAGCCTGCAAAGCTATCTTGCTGTACCACAGGCAAAATGGCTTCGCAGTTTTGGGTAAATACTTCGGTAGGGCATTGTACTACAGCAATACCCTTGGCAGTACCAATCCATATAAAACCATTTTTATCTTTTGCGGTACAATACACTGTATTAATTGGCAGGTTACCACTACCTACACCAGTTTTAAAAAACTTCCATTGGTCATCATTTACTGCATCGATACTGCTACCATAATTATAAACAAATAAGCCATTACCAAGTGGACTTACAATCCATAGTTGATTGGCATCGTCAATAGTTATTTGTGCCACCGCATTACCTGTATGAATAAACGGTATTGCAAAAGATTTATAGCTACCATCGGCTTTGCGCACGCTGATATTTTGCGCAGCACCATAATTACTAATCCAAAGATTATTGGTATTGTCAAATGCTAGCCCACTTACCCGTATATCTTTATTAGTACCAATAGTGGGCTGTAATGATGAATTATTGGCTTTATAAATTTTAGTAGTTGCCCCATCTATATTTACCAAACCACCGCCATAGCTGCCGGCCCAAATAGATTGATTGGCTGGGTCTATAGCCAGTGTTACAATATCAAGCACCGAATCGAAAATAGGTTTGCTATAATAGCCAATGGTATTCCATGCATCGCCATTAAAAGTGTATAAGCCATTGCGGTTTTGTAGTGCTTGCCAATTCGCATCAACACTACCAGCAGCAGCGTACAGCGTGTTATTTGCCACAAGCATGTCGCCATCGGCTGTACCCAAAGGCCCATCGGGTATATAGCTGCTAAAACTAGTGTTGTATTTAGATAAGCCTTCACTGCTATCAGCAATCCATAAGCTGTTATTATCTACCATTGCCTGCCTAGGCAGTACAATATAGGTGCTATTTGTAAGCGTAGTTTCTATGGCGCCATTTGCATGTATTTGTAGCACCCTACCAATACCAGTTTGCTTATTTTGCTGACACAGCAACAACTTACCATTGCTACTATTCAAGTTGGTTATTTGCCAATTACTATCAGTATACAAAATAGCAAAGCCGCTACTATTTTGTACTAGCAGCGTATCATTTTTTTGCACGAGTAATTTACCACTAGCAAGCACTGCATTTTGGGTAACGCCATCGCTTAAACCATTGCTACCACTCAGGTTTTGCCAGTTATTATAGTTAGCCAAATTAGCTGCATTTACACTCGCTTGCTTTAAACCTTCGTTGGTTGCAGCATACCAAAAGTTACCATCGGTAGTAATAGCATTCACTACCACTTCGCCACCACCATTACCTATGTACCAAGCATCATTAACCTCGTATTTAGTCAAGTTCAACACTATTACTCCTAGGCCACTACACAGGTACGCAAAGCCACCATTGCAATAAATACTATTAATGGTTTTATTACCTACAACAGCACTACGTTGAATATCGCCAATATTATTTACCACATCACCTTTTACTACATCTATATTGCAGTTGGTATAAGTTATTACTAGTTGTTGGGTGGTTTCATCCCAGCCAATAGCGCTCACACCTATATCGTTCAGACCATTTATTTTGCTATAGCGTTGTTCATTATTATTGGCATCTACACTAAATACATTATTGGCGGTAGCGCAGTAAATTTTATCACCTTTTACCACTGCCTGTGCCGAGTTGTAATTTAAATGCTCGCGCCAGTAGCCAATAGGTACTTGGGCGTTTTGGGCTTTTAGTGAGATGTGAAAAAGGAAAAATGAAATAAGGAGAAGTAATATTTGGTAGCCAGCTTTGGTAGTACTGTTTAACATTTGTTGCCTCGCACTACCGATAGCTATCGGTATGTACGCTTTGTACTTTATTGAGCTTTGTTTATGTAGTAAAAACTGCTGCATGATAGTACAATAATACTAAGTTTATGGATGGTTTAAGAGCAAACCATCGCAAGAATACAAACAAATATTATGGCTAAAGTCTTCGCTTTACAATCGCTCTTATTTCTACACAAGAACGCCATCAACTCACCTTTTTAAATAATAAAGTAAAGCCTGTTGCAAATTATTAGTAGTAACCAATGGTTAAAGTGACATTTTAAATAGCTTGTGAATACTACCGAAACAACCAACTTGCTAATTGGTAATTATATTTAAAATAGTCTGCCGTAGGCGCCCCTTTAGCATTGTACACAAATAAAGGAACTCTAGCATCGTATAAAGAACCATGACTTCTATACGTGTTTGGTAGCATTTCCGATTCTGTATCTAAATCGCCAAATACCGTTTCTTTACTACCAAGTACTACCAAATCGCCAATTCTATTGCCCATCAAATGAAACCTTTTTACAGCTTCTTCCTTCGTAAGTACTTCATCTACACCTTGTAATGCTGCAATAGCTGCTTTAGCCTTGTCTCTTTCTTTTGTATTAGTCACGTACACATAGGCCGTACCACCAAAGCCTCTATGATGCTTAAAATATTTGTCACGCTCTGGCGAAATAGCAATTGTAATTGGAATATTTTTTTTCGCACAAACTTTATTCAAATCCCAACAAAGTGATTTATGTGTAACAGTATGGTCGGCAGTTATTAAAATAGCAGCATCTGGTGCAGCTTCTTTTATTTGTTGAATATAGCTATCCATTTTAGCAAGATATTCTTTCGATTCATTGCTTTCTGGAGCCCAAGTATGCATCGGATAATCTGTAGGATGGATGTACACAATACCCATCGTACTATCATGTTGCAGGGTATATAAGGCCGACTGCATTAACCAATAGTTTACTTCTCTACTATAGATTGAAGGTGGTGTACCTATTCTTTTTACCCATATAGGCGAAGCAGTTTCAGGCGAAATAGTATCGGAAGTGCCTTTATATAATAGACTAATGGTTTTCTTTTTGCTGGCAAATAAAATAGATTTTATGCCTTTGGTGCTGGCTCTTTCAAATAAGGTAGGCGACAGTAAAAGCGCAGCATCTTCCATAAAGTCTTCTGTATGTGTTTTTTCATTCCAAAATGAGTTGCCTGTAATGCCATTGACTGCTGGCCATTCACCTGTACAAATAGCGGCATTATTTAAGTTGGTTACCGACGGCATAAGCGACGGAACTACTTTATATAGCCCCTTTCTCTCCATCTCATTTAAGGTGGGCATGTTACTATTACGATAATATTCTTCTCCAAAACCATCAAACATGATAATTACAATGCGTTGTGGATGGTTAGTAATTTGCGCAAATACAGACGAATGACAACTTAAAAAAGAGACAAGAGTTAACAACGAACCAATAATCGATTTCATACAATGGGTTGGTTAAAAAACTTATAATAGGTATTGTTCTATAAAACAGGAACTAAAATTTAAAATGCTGAAATTACAAGCTAAAGTAAAACCTACTTACCAAATGCAACACGGTTATGTGTTGTAGTTGTGTTATCAAATCAACGCTGTTTTGGTAAATTAATCTTAAAACTTTAGTAATAGCGATGCTTTTAATAGACATCTGAGTTTACATTAAAACGCTCTTTTACTACCACAACAATAGCTAATATGGTAAACCTATAATATCACAAGCACCTTTATTAGAGCTTAGAAATGCTATCAACTAGCTTACGACTTGCGCAACCAAAAGCATCTACCTGCATAGAAGCCCTTTAAGGAAACTTCCTAAGTATTGTAAGCCTTATTACTAGCTCAAGTATTACCACAGCTAGTCCTGAAAGTAGTAAAGGCAAGTATTCATCGGTATATCGGTCGTAGGTAGTAATCTCAATTTTACTCTTCTCCAACTGATTGATACTTGCATAAATATTTTTTAATGCTGCTTTATTAGATGCTTGAAAATATTGCCCACCAGTTTCTGCACTAATTTGTTTGAGTAAGTTTTCATCAAAACTCATTTTACGTTTTTCCATAACAGTACCAAGCGCTGAATTAACCGGTACGTCCATTTCAACCTCGCTACCAATACCAATACAATACACTTTAATGCCATAAGTAATGGCTAGCTTTTTAGCTATATCGGGCGGTATTAAACCACCATGGTCTACACCATCTGTTAGTAGAATAATAACCTTGCTTTTAGCCGTGCTATTGCGCAGTCTATCTACACTAGTGGCAAGCCCGGAGCCGATAGCCGTGCCATCTTCAGGGAGATAACCATTGACAATATTATTAATCTGCGCAAGTACCGTTTTGTGGTCGGGCGTTATTGGGCAAAGTGTAAAGCTTTGGCTACTAAAAATCACGACGCCTATTCTATCGCCTGGTCTATTTTGAACAAAATTGGCGGCTACATCTTTGGCGGCTTCTAGTCTATTTGGCGTAAAATCTTGCTCCGTCATACTGCCACTTATATCAAAGCATAATACAATATCTATCCCCTCGCCACTGGTTTGATTTTCAGTAAAATGTTGTTGTGGCCTTGCCAATGCAATAATTAGCAGCACTAATGCAATACAACGCAAAGCAATGGGTAAATGCCTTAGTCTTGTTTTCCAGTTTTGCGTATACTGTAAAAAGAAAGTAGTGGTAATAGTAAGCGAAGCAGTCTGCTTGCGATGGCTTCTTACATACCAAAATATAATGCATGGTACTACCAATAGTAAAGGCAGCACCCAAGGGTAAGCAAAGCTGATATGTTGGTACCAATTATACAGCATTTGCCTTAGGTTGATAATTGAATGAATGAATGGTGGTTACAAATGTTTTAGCAGCTTGTATGGCTTGCTCGCATTCAGTGGTAGCGGGTTGATACTTTGCAAACTTTACTGCATCAGCTAAGCGCAACAATTGATAATACTGAACTTGCGTAGGTGCATTACCTACTTTGCCTTTCAACAATACCATATATTCATCGGTAGTTTTAGAAAGACTAGTAATTCCTAGTTGCACATCAGAAAAGTTGCGTGTTATAGTAATTAAACTCGTAAAGAAAAGCTTGTATTGCTGGCTTGTTATTAGCGGTTGAAGTGCTTCTATCTGTTGCAATACATCATTTACAGAGATGGCTATTTTCTTGATGGGCTTACTAGGTCTTTTGCCTAAGTAATATTTTACAACAAATATTACTACAACTATCAGTAGTAGAATTCCAAATCCAATTTTACCCCACAGCCACCAATCTGTTTCAGGCGCTACTTCTATAATTTCTTTGATGTCGTTATAATCTTGCATGTTGCTAATATTAACAGGCAACACTTTTATTGGTAAAGGCAAGGATGTTAGCATTTTATTGCCTATCAACTTTACAGCAAACTCAGGCAACTTAAACGTGCCTGTATCGTAGCTAGTAATTAATATTTTCTGGGCAAATGATTGAGCGCCGCCTACTTCAATCGTATCTATTGGTAAGCGTTGTAGTACTTCAAAATGGTTAAAACTATCTGGTAAATTAAACCAAGTATCTAGCAATACGGTGCTATTTGCAGCGGGTTCAATAGTGAGTTTTAGTTCAAATTGTTCGCCAATGCGAATGGTAGATTTATTAGTAGTGGTAGTAACTTTTTGAGCGACAGTTTGCAAAGAAAATAAGCTACAAACAACAAGGCACATGTATTCTACGTACACCTTGTGTCTTGAAACTTGAAACCTGAAACTTAATTTTCTCATGCTCTTTTTATAAAAAAATGTTGTAAGGCTTTTACATAGTCTTGCCCAGTTTCTATTTGTAATAAATCTGCCCCAGCTTTACGAAATATCGTTGCCGCATCATCCATTATTTGATGGTATTGTCTATTGTAAGCCACTTGTACAGCCGCATCATTTGTATCTAACCAAAGTGTTTCGCCTGTTTCAGGATCGGCAACTTGTAGCAAGCCTATTTTGGGTAAATATTTATCTGCCTTATCAAATACTTGCACACCAATAACATCGTGCTTTCTCGCTGCTACACGTAGTGCTTCGTGATAACCAGCATCAGCAAAATCACTTAAAATAAACACAATGCTTTTGTGCTTAGCGATATTATTGAGGTATTGCAAGCCTTTCACCAAATCTGTTTTAGTAGCTGCGGGCTTAAACGCTACCAACTCACGTACCAAATACAATACATGTTCTCTACCTTTAGAAGAAGGAATGTATTTTTCTACTTTATCTGTACAAAATAATAGGCCTGTTTTATCATTATTATTAAGTGCACTAAATGCTAAAACTGCACATATCTCAGCAATTAGTTCTTGTTTATTCTGTTGATTTGTGCCAAACAAATTACTAGCACTTGCATCTACTAATAAGTATACACTCAACTCTCTTTCTTCCTCAAAAACTTTGCTATAAGTGCTACCCATTCTAGCACTCACGTTCCAATCTATAAATCGTATATCATCGCCAGCAGCATATTCTTTTACTTCTTTAAAAGCCATACCTCTACCTTTAAACGCTGTGTGATATTCACCTGTAAATAAATGATTGGTGAGCTTTTTACTTTTTATTTCAAGGTCACGAACCTTACGCAGCAAATCAGCAGCATCACCCCCAACACTTAAAGGAGAGTTTGAAAGAGGCTCAGTATTTTGTGTTTTATTTTTATTAAACAACCACATGCTGCTTTGCTTTTTTATCTAATTGATTACTTTAGGGCTGGGTATAATTATAACTATCTATGGGTTGAAGCTACTCTATGGCACCAAAATGGTTCTCAAAATATCGTCTACAATCATTTCACTGGTTATATTTTCAGCTTCTGCTTCGTATGTAAGACCTATCCTATGACGCAATACATCTTTAGCAATGGCTTTCACATCATCAGGAATAATGTAGGCTCGTTTACGTAAAAAAGCCTGTGCTTTAGCCGCTAAAGCCAAGTTAATACTTGCCCTTGGCGAGCCGCCATAACTTATCATCGCCTTTAACTTACCTAAGCCATATTGTTCTGGAAAACGTGTTGCAAATACGATATCAATAATATAGTGCTCTATTTTTTCATCCATGTAAATCTGCTTCACTAAATGTCTTGCATGTAGTATCTCACTAATGCTTGCTACGGGCTGAATACTTGGCAGTTCAAGGCTTTGCACTTGTTGTCTAATAATTAGTTGCTCCTCTTTTTTATCAGGGTAGCCTACAACTACTTTTAGCATAAACCGATCTACTTGCGCTTCTGGTAATGGATAAGTACCTTCTTGCTCAAGAGGGTTTTGCGTTGCCAATACCAAAAATGGCTCTTGCAGTTTGTAGGATTGATCACCAATGGTTACTTGTTTTTCTTGCATGGCTTCAAGCAAGGCACTTTGCACTTTGGCTGGTGCGCGGTTTATTTCGTCGGCTAAAATGAAATTACTAAAAATTGGACCTTTGCGCACCACAAATTCACCACGTTGTTGGTTGTAAATCATGGTACCAATAACGTCAGCAGGCAATAAGTCGGGCGTAAACTGTATACGACTAAATGGTGCTTGTATGGCTTGTGCTAATGACTTAATCGTAAGCGTTTTTGCCAAACCTGGCACACCCTCGAGCAATACGTGACCATTACTAAGTAAGCCAATCAATAAGCGCTCTACCATGTAATACTGGCCTACAATTACTTTTTTTAATTCGGTTTGTAGCCTTTCTATCACTGTATGTTGCTGTGCTATTTGCAAGCCTAGTTGCTGAATATCTTCTGGTGTTTGCATAACAATTAACCGCTGATTTATTTGATTGAAATGATAACCATGACATATTCATTTTTCGCATGGTTGTATGAGATAACGTTGTTTGTACCATTGATGTAAGCGCTTCTCATTTGCACGAATTAAAGCCAATAACGTGAATAAAACGCATTGACTTATAATTATTAACAAGTTTTATGCTCAAAAGAAATTGGTCTACGAAAATCGAATAGCCATATTCGTTTATAATCACTAAAGCTAATCATTCAAATCATTTAATCAGTAGCATGATTATTCTTCTACAATGGGCGATTCTTCCTCAAAAGTCATCTCATTTATTTCGGGGTGGATAGCCAGTTCTTCGTTACGTTTATCGTTCCATTCAACAATAAAATTGTTACGCCCTTCACCTACTAACAATGTCATATAGCGTTGTTGCGATAGTTCTAAAAGGGATAAGAATAAGAACAAGGCATGAATTCTATCTTGACATAGTTCAAATACTTTTTCAAAAGGCACGTTTTTTTCTGTTTGCACAAAATTCAGCATATGTTCACGGCTGCCTTCCATCGTGTAATTGTAGCGTACTACCGTGTGTACAGGCTTATTTTGGCGGTCGTGTACACGTTGCATTACCTTTTCAAAGGCTTTCATTAGCTTAAACATGGTAATGGTTTGTATTTCGGTGCCTTCCCCACTTTCTTCGCCAATTGAAGCCAATTCTTTCTGCAAGTTGCCCCGTTTTACCATCATCATACGAATGGCTTCCATATCAGCCATTTGTACCGACGCTTCTTTGAAGCGCTTGTATTCAAGTATTTTATCTATCAGTTCTTGTCTAGGGTCTATCTCATTGCCCTGTGCGTCTATTTCTTTGCGAGGCAATAATAGCTTGGCTTTTATGCGCATGAGGGTAGATACAAACAAGATAAACTCGCTACTCAACTCAATGTTTAACTTCTCTTGTTGGCGTATAAAATCTAAAAAATCTTTGATAATTTTAGTAATAGGAATATTATAAATATCCAACTCGTCTCGTTCTATGAAAAACAATAATAAATCGAACGGTCCTTCAAAATGCTCCAGCTTAATTTGATAATTGGTGGTATTCACGCTACAGAGGTTTAGTTACAAATGTAATCATGCTAAAAAGAAAATAGAAACAGATAAACGAATAAACACGTTTTACTATATTTTTCGTATCCATGATAACATATTTAAATCACGACAACCTACTAACTACCAAATAAAAACCCGCCTACACCAAAAAGCATAGACGGGAAAAAAGAAAATGAAGATAAGGAATTTATTTTTTCAAAGCATCTCTTATCTCCATTAATAATTTATCTGTACTGGAAGGTTCTGCGGGAGGTGCTGGCGCAACTACTTCCTTTCTCTTAGATGCGTTTATTGCTTTAATAATCAAGAATAACACAATTGCCACAATTAAAAAATTGATAACTGCAGCTAAAAAATTACCATATTTTACAGTTCCCCAAATGGTTAAATCGGCTAATTTAGAAAGATGCGCTGCATCTAAAGCGGGTTTTAGCAGCAAAGGCGTGATCACATCTTCAATAAATGAACTAACAATTTTGCCAAAAGCCGCACCAATGATAACACCTACTGCTAGGTCTACTACATTGCCTTTCATGGCAAAGTCTTTGAATTCTTTAATCATACCCATAATCGTGACGTTTTGTTTTTTTATTAAGGTTTGTAAAGCAATTTAAACAATTGTTGAACTGAATTGAAAATTATTTTGCTCGTGTCATACTACGAATAAGAACTGGTAATAAAATTAAATTGGTTAGTGTTCCCACCACCAATGTTAATGATGTAAGCCAACCAAGCGCAATGGTGCCACCAAAACTGCTAAAACAAAAGATAATAAAACCAGCAATTAATACTAACGAAGTGTAAATAATACTAATACCTGTATGGTGTATTGTTAAAATTAAAGTAGGCGCAACTTGGTTATGATTGTCAGGTAGTTCTTGCTTGTAATTGATTAAAAATCGGATGGTTACATCTATGGCTATACCAAGTGCAATACTAAATACCAATACTGTTGATGGTTTTAATGGTACGCCTACCCAACCCATAATACCAGCGGTAATCAGCAATGGAATGATATTTGGAATAAGTGAACACACCAAAATTCTAAACGACCTAAACAGGTATAACATACACAGTGTGATTAATAAAAACGCCCAGAAAATACTATCACGCAAGCCTTTAATAATAAAGCTTGAGCCTTCTAAAAAGGTGACGCTGCTACCTGTAAATGTTACTTTATAGGCTGCTGTATCAAAAATCTCATTGCTCTTCTTTTCAAAATCTGCTAATAATAACGGCAGTTTTTGGCTACCAATATCTTTCATGTTTACGGTAATGCGTGCCACTTGCTTATTGCTATCTAAAAACTTATTGAGCAGCTTAATAGCGCCACCATTTTGTGAATTATTAGCAGATTTTGGTGTTAAGTACGTACCAATAAAGGCAAGATCGCCCATACTAGGCACCGCATAGCTATTGGTATCACCATCAAAATAGGCTTGCTTGGCGAATTTTAAGCCTTCCACAAAAGATAGAGGCCTGCCTGTTTCTGGCTTTGCGTTAATGTAAGCAGATAATTCGTCAATTTTTTCAAGTGGCTTTGTACTCCTGAATAAGCCTTTTTTCTTTTTAGTATCAACCATTATCTCTAATGGCATTACACCTTCAAAATTGCTTTCAAACCATTTAAGGTCGGTATAAATTTTATCTTTCTTTGGCAAATCATCTACTATAAATCCTTCGCTGCGCAGTTTAAACAAGCCAATAATTGCAAATGCAGTAATAGCAATAGTTACAGCGTACACTAGTTTGGCTTTTTTAAAGGCTAAATGTTCAATTTTAGTCAATAAAGATTCTAAGAAACGATTGTCTAAATACTTAATTTCTTTGGGTTTTGGTGCAGGCAAATAACTTAATACGGCAGGTATAAATATGAGCGAAATAAAAAACAACAACATAATATTGATGCCGCTTACCATACCAAATTCTTTTAGCAAAGCACTACGCGTTAAGGCAAATACCGCAAAGCCAATTGCAGCAGCGATATTGCAAAATAGTGTCACAATGCCCATACGACCCACCATCGTACGTAAGGCTTCCTCTTTGTTACCCGTATCTTTAAATGCAGTGTGGTATTTATTTAAAAAGTAAATACAGTTAGGTACACCAATTACCACAATGAGTGGTGGAATAATGGCAGTTAGCAAAGTAATATTGTAGCCAAAAAGTTGCATAGTAGCAAGACTCCATACGACACCCATACCAACTACTAATAAACTCATAATGGTAGTACTAATACTGCGGAAAAATAGGTAAAGCGTTAAAGCTGATAGCAAGAAAGAAGCAATTAAAAAGTAGTTCATTTCGTGCTTAATTCTATCGCCTATTACGGTACGTAAATAAGGCAAGCCACTAATTTGTACCGTAATACCTGACTCTTTTTCAAATTGCTTTATAGGCTCTAATACAGTAGCAATCAACCTTGTACGGCTTTTACTGTTTAAGGTATCTTTATTAACACCTACTGCTACTAAATAGGCTTTGGTATCCGCATTGTATAGTAAGCCTCTGTAAAAGGGCAAACTTTCAAAAACCATTCTATCACTATCTAGCTGGGCTTGCGATGTATAATTACTTTGAAATAAACGCTTTGATTGAAAGCTTTTACTGGCAGTATCGTTAATTAAATTCAACGCTTCTGGTACACTTAATACATCTGTTACATCGGGTACCTTTTTTAAACTTTGATGCAGCTTACTTACCGCATTAAATACTTTGGGAGTAAAGAATTCTTTACTTTGAATACCTACTACCAATGTGCCTGCATCGTCACCAAACTTGGCTTTAAATGCTTGCATATCTAAGTACTTAGGATTATCCGTAGGGATGGCTCTTGAAAAATCGTAGCCAATTTTTACTTTTAGTGCCAATGTAACAGCAACAACGTTAATAGCTAATAAAGCTAATAATAACGGTAATCTGTACTTTAAAATCAACTTACCTAAACTGTACCACATAGTGAATAGTGAATGGTGAAAAATATATTAAACCAAAGCTGCCATAGTGCGTGGTAAAAGATTGGCTTTGTAATGAACGATTCTTCCGATAGCTATTGGAAGTGCGACGCAACTACAGCTTAGCTTTGTACTACAGCTTGCTCAATAAAAAAAACTATACAAACCAATAGCCAAATAGCTGACAACAGATACCTACAAGCAAGCCGCTATACACTTCAACAGCAGTGTGGTTACTTACTAAAAAACGACTGGTACATACCAAGCCTGTTAAAAATGCTGTAATGCTAATAGCAATGCCCAAAGGTGTTTGGTAAAAAAATGAGGTGAGTATAACTGCTGCTAGCAAGCCACCCATACCTATACCATGTAAACTGATTTTGATAAAATTATTGAATACCACACCCACGGCTGTAGCGATGAAAATACCGAAATAAAAGAACTTTAAAGGGGCTGGCTGGTCAGTGAAATTGCGGCTTAGATAATACATCCACCAGTAAAAAAACATAGAAATAAAATAAGGTACAATGCGTTCTTTTTGGGTGCGGAGAAAAATGCTTTCGCTAAATTTTACTTTCCATAACAAGAACACTGCAAATGTGGGAAAGAAAGCTGTCATCCAAAAAACACTGAAGATTCTGAGCTTTAATTGCCAATCGGTTATGCCTGAAAACTCTAATCGAAATTGATAAACCAAAAACAAGAAAAAGTACGTAGGTACAAATACAGGATGCAGTATATACGAGATGATTTTGGCGGGTACTTTTAGCCAATTGCTTGGTTGATATGGTATAGAAAGTTCTGGTTGTTGCATGTTTTTAGTTCTGTGTTTTATTGTTTTAGAGCAGATTGCTTCGTGCCTCGCAGTAACAATATAGCACTACAATTCTTTACGCAATCTTGCTACTGGAATATTGAGTTGTTCACGATATTTAGCCACCGTTCTACGGGCAATATTGTAGCCTTTTTCGTTCAACATATCGGTTAAAAATTCGTCACTCAAAGGTTTTTGTTTGTCTTCGGCATCTATTAAATTATTCAATATTTCTTTTACTTCACGGGTGCTCACTTCTTCCCCACTATCGGTACTTAAACTTTCGCTAAAGAAATATTTAAGGCGATACGTACCAAATTCTGTTTGTACAAATTTGCTATTTGCCACACGACTCACAGTGCTTATATCTAAGCCTGTCTTTTCAGCAATGTCTTTTAATATCATGGGGCGCATATTGGTAACATCACCAGTTAAAAAAAACTCTTCTTGGTGACGCATTATAGCACCCATGGTAGAAATTAGGGTTTGTTGGCGCTGCTGAATCATTTCTATAAACCACTTAGCGCTATCAATTTTTTGCTTGATAAAAAGTACTGCTTCTTTTTGGCGCTTATCCTTTTTGCTACCCTTGTCGTACTCTTTCATCATGTCTTTATAACCTTCACTTATTTTAAGGTCAGGCGCATTACGAGAGTTTAAAGTAAGCTCAAGAATACCATTATTATTAATGATATAAAAGTCTGGTACAATATAGCTTTCGGCTTTATTGATTTCGCCTACATTACCACCAGGCTTAGGATTTAATTTAATAATTTGATGGATAACCTCTTTTAAATCGTCGTCAGATAAGTTAAGACCACGTTGAATTTTATCGTAATGTTTTTTGATAAACTCATCGTAATATTTGCTCATTACTTGTATGGCCAATTGCACACCAATACCTTCTGAGCTTTTGCGTTTTAATTGCAGTAGTAAACATTCTTGCAAGTCTCGTGCCCCTACTCCTGCAGGATCAAACTGTTGAATTTGTTTGATGATGTCTTCAATCTCCTTATCGTCTGCAATAATGTTTTGCCGAAAGGCCAAATCATCCGCAATAGAACTTAATTCTCTGCGCAAATAGCCATCATCGTCCAAGCTGCCCACTATTTGCTCAGCTATTTTAAACCTGCGCTCATCTAAATCTAACATGCCAAGCTGGTCTAGTACTAGATCAAAAAAACTTTGCTCAAGCTTGATTGGGATGGTTTGCTTATCATCCATTTCTGGATAATTATCATCCTTCATTTTATAATCCGCAATTTCGCCATCATCATCTACCACATATTCACTGATATCTACATCTTCATAATCTTCTTCGCTACCATCCTTCTCAAAATCTTCATCAGGCGATGTTTCAAATTCGTCTACCATCTCTTCATTGGCATCTGCACCTTCTTCCCCCTCACCAAGTTCTAATGCTGGGTTTTCTTCCAATTCTTCTTTTATGCGTTCCTCTAAATTAGCAGTAGGTACTTGCAACAACTTCATTAATTGAATTTGCTGAGGCGATAATTTCTGTAATAATTTCTGCTGTAACGATTGTCCTAATGCCATGTTTTTATTGCCTAATTTGACATTTAAATTTCAAAACCTTATTTGTTAGATATATACACACCACACAAAATTACTCCTAAACAACCTACCTGAAAAATACTGATGGATTCGCCATAGTAATAACCCCAAGCCACTGCAATAAATGGGATACCATAAGTCACCATCGCCGCAAATAAAGCGCCTGCTCTTTTTACCAATCTATAAAATAATATAGAGGCAAATGCTGTACCCACCATGCCTAGCACACAAGCCGCCGCTGTAGAACCAATGACTTTTGTACTAGTAAATGGTTGTGCAAAATAACCTGTAACGGCCAATATAATAACACAAGGAATGATTAAAAATACAAATGCTATGGCAGCAATATTAATAGAAGCAATGCCATGCATATGCCTACTTACGATATTAACATTAACGGCATAAAAAACAGTTGCCAATAGCACTAATAATACATAGTAAATATTCCCTAAATCAAGTCTACCATTAGGTGCAACCAAAAAGTATAAACCAACCAAGCCCACCACTATGCCAATTATTTTTTGTCGTTGTGGTATTTGTTGGAAAAAAAATACACCTATTAGCACAGCACAAAGAGGCGTTAATGAGTTAAGCATACCAGTTAGTGCGCTGCTTAATTGTGTTTCGGCAATGCAAAACAAAAACGCTGGGAAAAAACTACCTAGCAACCCAGATAGGATTACCACACCTAATTTTGCCTTTGGTATTTGTGCAAATGCTTTGGCTGCGAATGGTGTCAACACGATACCTGCACTTAATATGCGTAATGCCGGTACTTGATAGGCACTTAATGCTTGCAAACCAATTTTCATTAACAAAAACGAGCTGCCCCAAATAAGCGACAATACAATGAATAATATCCAATTAACAACTTTCTCTCTCAAGTAACTATGTATTTTGCTACAAAGGTTATAGATTTATACAACCAAATGTTTTTTTACTGAATATTGTTGTGATGTCTAAAATTTCGCTTGCCAAAATTGATACTAAAGCATCTCAAAGCTTAGATAGAGAACAAATCAATGTTAAAACTGCTTAACTTTTTATAATCAATAGTTAGTCCTAAAAACTCACTGAACACATAACGAAACGAAGAATTTTAATATTCTAAACATAGTGTATGTATGACAGACATGATACAACCATTTAATCCTCGTCTTCAGTAAGTTGTTTATTTACGCTTGCTGAATATGCAATTGAAAATAAAATCGAATAGCCGTTAAAATAATAAGGGCTCATATATTCTTAAATCTTGTTCATAAGATTTAAGAGTGCTTGCAAGACTCAATTAAAGTGCAGAAACACTATGAAAAGGATTTAAAGAAAGCAGACCTTGTGATAATTAAATGAAAATATATACTAATTGGATTGTACCAACTTATTAAGTGTGTAAAAGGTAATTTCTGGCATAAAAAAATGATGTGACATTTATTAAACATCACATCATCATCATCATTAAAAGCAAAGGGGTACTACTATATTTTAGAAGTACTAAATACACTAGTATTTCCAAGTTCATCTATTTCTAAAATGGTTCTAGATGTTTTAGTATCTAGACTTACATAGTACATAGTATTATTATCTACGTTTAAAAACGCAATACAGCTTTTAACAGTATACTTTGGCGCTAGATAATATTTACTAATTGTTTTAATCGCTTTTATCGGTAATTTATCGTAGGCTATATTTTTGCTTGCGCCAATAAAATCGCCCTCGCTATTGTAAAACATTTCTTGTTTTTCATCTGCTTCTGAAATAGTTGCTTTGATAAAATCTGCTTTACTAGTTATTGTAACATTTTTAAAATTTTCCACTACACAGTTTAAATCTTTGCAATCGTTGGTGTTGATAAAAATGTTACCAGCAAAAGCACTTGTAGTTACGCTTACAGCAATGATAGCTGCGAAAAATAATTGTTTCATTTGTTTAATTTTTTTGGTTAATCCGATATATCCGGTGTTATTTTTTTGATTTGACAGGTCAAAAGTATCTATGCAAAAAAGTGGTAAGCAATACATTTTGATTAGTTACTGCGATATCGGTAAAAAGCAATAAAAACATGGTAAAATAGATATACTGATAATGAGAATATTCGCTACAACTCAATAATATCAATAATTTCAAGCCATTTCTTAATAAAATCACAAAGCTTGTTTTTGTTTCGTTAAAAGGGAAAAGTGGTTTGCTTGTCGGTGAAAATGGCAATGCTTTTTGTAAAAAATAAACCCTATGAGCTACCATAAGCGTATATTTAAAATATGAACTACTTAGCCCACGCATATTTATCTTTCAATATTCCAGAAATACTGGCTGGCAATATGATAAGCGATTTTGTGAAGGGCAAAAAGCAGTACGATTATCCTTTAGCCATTCAAGTAGGTATTAGATTACATAGAGCGATTGATACATTTACCGATAGCCACCCCTTCACCAAGCAAGCCAAAACTTTTTTTCAGCCAGCAGTAGGCGCCTACTCGGGTGCGTTTGTGGATGTTGCATATGATCATTTTTTGGCCAAAGACGCAAAAGAATTTATAGATGATACAAGTTTGCAGGCTTTTGCTACCAGTACTTATGTATCACTGAATGGTCTAGCGCCTATATTACCTGAAAGGTTTGTAGCATTATTACCATCCATGCAGCAACATAATTGGTTATATAATTACCAGTTTATGGATGGTATAGAAAGTAGCTTTAAAAATGTAGCTCGCAAGGCAACATATTTAGATAATTTTGATGCTTGTTTTCAATTATTTCAAGCACACTATATTTCTTTAGAATGGTGTTACGCTAATTTTTTTAAAGACGTTAAAAAAATGGCAATTAGCTTTTTAAGGGTAGAAGGGTATTTCTAAGCGCATATATATATTTGCTGACAAACTAGTCAAGATGAAACCATTATTTTTAGCCATTTGTATTAGTATTACTACATTATCCCAAGCACAGCAAAAGCCTACGGAACTTGATAAAAGTCCGTTAGATATGAGTTATTGGCCTGCCAATTACCCTATTTTAAAAATGACTGGCAAGGCAAATGATTTACCCATTGCAAGAGTTTTATATAGCAGACCTCAAAAAAACAACAGATCTATTTTTGGTGGTATTATTAAGTATAATGAAATATGGCGTCTTGGCGCTAATGAGGCAACAGAAATTGAATTTTTTAAACCCGTGCAGATAGACGGCAAAAAAGTACCAAAAGGACGATATACTTTATATTGTATTCCTAGCGAGAGCAAATGGATTATGATTATTAATAAAGACAATTATTGTTGGGGAAATTTTATGTATGATGTAAAGAAAGATTTGCTTCGTACCACGATTTCTACAGACAAAACCAGCGAAGCTGTAGAAGCAATGACAATATACTTTGAAGAAACAAAAACTGGTGCAAATCTAATCATCATGTGGGACGATATAAAAGGTATATTACCTATTAACTTATAAATTTTTACTAAGTTATTAATAACAAAAACGCACTCAAAATTGGGTGCGTTTTTGTTATTAATTTTATTTCAAAGAAGATTAATAAATCATCCAACGCTTAATTTTTAAGGCTTGTGCAGGTGTATAATTTGGAGAATCTAACCAAACCAACCCTATTTTTTTAGCATAATATGAATAAGTGGTACCTGATGGTATAATAGTGAACAAACCAGGCGATTGCTGCAATAATACCTCTTGTCTCACTTTGATAACACTATCTAAAACATTACCGTTAATGGTATATTGCGTATTTTTAGCATCTATCGTAAACCGTATTTTATAGGTTGCAGGCACGCCAAAAGAACTTGTAGACAGAGTATCTGTTTCCCAAAAACTATTTAAGGCTACCTTATCATCTAAAAACTTGTATTCAATTAAGCGAGAATCACTTGCAAATGTGCCATAAGCATAATAATTACCTTGTAAACTGTCTTTTCGGTAGACAGAGGTATCGCCGTGGTCAGATATAAATACTTTATAAGTTTTACTACCCACTGTGGCTATATAATTGCTACAAAGAACTTTCAACGAATCACCTGTTAAATCGGTATACATCCAATTACTTCCAGTAGTAGTTGGAAAATAATCACCAGATGGCGAGGTAGCAGTTGTACCACCACCGCTTGACGGCGTGCCAGTTGCTGTTACGTTTATTAGACAATAAGAAGTATTAAAATAAATAGTAAACACAGAAGTTAACGGTAATATTGGCTTGCCATAGCCTTTTAGTTTAAAGGTTTGCGTACCCGTAGTCAAGATGTATGAACTATCCTTAAACCAGTAACCATTAGCCGTATCTGAATAAATTTTATAAATCCCACCATTAGTAATAGTGGCCGTTACCACTAAATAATTACTATCTGTAAGTGTAGAATCTACCACATAACTACCCATCACGCTAATACCTTGGCAGTTACCAGCACTATCTTTCAACGTACCAGCAGCAGCTCCTAGCCCTGCGCCAGACTCAAAACTAGTCTCTTTAGAACAGGCAATTATTAGCATCGCACCGCAAAAAAGAAGAAAAATAGATTTATTAAGATTCTTGCTCATAAATGTTTACTTACACGAATATATGATAAAGACTACACTAACATTGCTGCCTTGTGCGTTAATATTTTCTCAGCATTTAGTTCAAAGATATTTGTTAAGGTAATTTCGGCAATTTGGGTAAGGGCTTCTTGGGTGAAAAAAGCTTAGTGAGCGGTTACTAGTACATTTGGAAAACTCATCAACCTTTGTATGGTATCATCGGCAATTATCTGCGCACTCAAATCTCGAAAAAACAATTTTTCTTCTTGCTCGTACACGTCTATGCCTAGATAACCAATTTTGGCACTTTTCAAGGCATCTATTACATCATTTGTATCTATCAATGCACCACGACTCGTATTTATCAGCATCATCCCTTGTTTAAAAAATGGTAATACCTCTGCATTAATCAAATGTCGCGTTTGCTCGGTTAAAGGACAATGCAACGAAATGATATCTGCCACTTTGTAAATGTCTATCAAAGGATGGTATGTAACACCTTCAGCTTCTAAGTCTTTATTGGCGATAATATCAAATGCCATCACTTTACAGCCAAAGCCAAGCATGATTTTACAAAATGCTTTGCCAATATTGCCAGTACCTATTACGCCAATTGTTTTGCCGTGTAAGTCAAAACCAAGTAGTCCATTGAGCGAAAAGTTTTGCTCTCTTACCCGATTGTAAGCCTTGTGCGTTTTGCGATTCAGGGTCAAAATCATAGCCAAAGCGTGTTCGGCCACAGCTTCGGGCGAGTAAGCGGGTACCCGACACACGTTAATTTGATGTTGCCTACAAGCTTCAATATCTATGTTGTTAAACCCCGCGCAACGCAAGGCAATAATGCGTACTTTTTTAACAGCAAGTTGCTTTACAACTGCAGCATCTACTTTGTCATTTACAAAAACACAAACTACCGACCCTTCTTTAACTAAACTTGCCGTACTTGCATTAAGTTGTGTTTCAAAATAGGTAAGTTGGTAGCCAAATTGCTCGTTGCATTTGGTAAAAAACTGTTTGTCGTATGGTTGTGTAGAAAAGAAAGTAATATTGGTATTTAGAGATTGCATTATAGTATTTATTTAGTTGTGAAGTCAATTACATAAAAGGCCAATTGAAAATAATTGATTATAATTTAATGTATGTCCTATCTGCTAAACTAATCTTTCTCGTTGCTTTTATATGACTCAAGCACATTTAATTGTACACAACACGTAGAAAAAATTAAATAGCCCATAAATAAATGCGGCTGACATTTGATTGCAAAAATTAACCCAAACTATCGCTTAGCTACTTCGTATTTATGAAAGAATTAGTATTATCTACACACCAAATCTTAAAAAACAAAGTCTTTAATTGCGACTTTGACGAAAGCTGGGTAGATTGGGCAATTGATATGATAGAAGCTGGCTTTAACTCTGAAAATCTTTATACGCTAGCGGCAACATCTAAACCCTATAACCAACAAGCTTTACAAGTACTTACTGATAAAGTACTGCAAGATTTTAACCTATCATACACCAATAAGGCTCTAGTCATCAAAAAGTATGTGTACTTTATTGTTACCAATGCTATTTACAAAACCAATAGCTATTTTAAGGCACTACGTGAACTAAAAGACATCTGTATCAGTATGCAATATGATGAATTGTATATGCCTTTTTATTTATTATATTTTGCAAAAGTTGACTTGGCCGAATGCGATCATCAGTTGTATTGGGATGGTGCAGACAAAACCAATATTGACCAAATTATTACCACACAATTTGCCGATTGGATTGCTAAATACGAAAAGTGATTATTTGCTACTAACACCAACCAAATTTTTCAAAAATTGCAATAAAAAACCGTTCTTTTCGGAACGGCTTTTAGTATTGATAACTTTTAAAGATTAGTCTTTTAACTCACCCACCATTTCTACTGGAACTACCCAAGCATCAAATTCTTCGGGGGTTAAGTAGCCTAGCGCCACTGCTGTTTCTTTTAATGTACTATGGTTTTTATGAGCCGTTTGTGCTATTTCAGCAGCTTTGTAATACCCAATTTTGGTATTTAAAGCAGTTACTAGCATCAAACTATTGTCTACGTGTTTTTTAATGTTCGCCTCTAACGGTTCTATACCTACTGCACATTTATCGTTGAATGATACACAACCTTCACCAATTAATCTCGCACTGTGCAAGAAATTGTAAATCATCATTGGCTTAAATACGTTTAATTCAAAATGCCCCATACTGCCACCAATATTTATAGCCACATCGTTACCCATTACTTGCGCTGCAATCATGGTTAAGGCTTCGCACTGTGTAGGGTTTACTTTACCCGGCATAATAGAACTTCCTGGCTCGTTATCTGGAATAAACAATTCGCCGATTCCACTACGAGGACCGCTAGACAGCATACGAATATCATTGGCAATTTTCATTAAGCTAGCTGCAACCGTTTTTAAAGCACCATGTGCTTCTACAATGGCATCGTGGGCTGCAAGGGCTTCAAATTTATTTTCGGCAGTAACAAATGGCAAGCCTGTAAGATTAGCAATATGCTTAGCTACGTTCTCGCTGTAACCTTTTGGCGTATTAATACCTGTACCCACAGCAGTACCGCCAAGCGCTAATTCGCTTAAATGTGCAAGGGTATTTTTAATGGCTTTTAAACCATGGTTCAGTTGGCTTACATAACCACTTAATTCTTGCCCCACAGTTAATGGTGTTGCATCCATAAAGTGCGTACGCCCAATTTTTACCACATGCATGTATTGCTTGCTTTTAGCTTGTAAAGTATCACGCAATTTTTCAATGCCTGGAATGGTTACTTCGGTTAATATTTTGTAGGCAGCAATGTGCATTGCTGTAGGAAATGTATCGTTGCTTGATTGAGATTTATTAACGTCGTCGTTTGGATGAATAAATTTCTCTTTATCCGTTAAAGCGCCGCCTTTGATTAGGTGTGCACGATAAGCAACCACTTCATTGACGTTCATATTGCTTTGTGTACCGCTACCTGTTTGCCAAACTACCAATGGAAAATATGCATCTAGTTTGCCTTCTAAAATTTCATCACATACTTGACCTATCAAATCAGATTTTTCTTGAGATAAAACGCCTGCATCTAAATTGGTTAATGCAGCTGCTTTTTTCAAATAAGCAAATGCCTTAATAATCTCTTTAGGCATTTTATTGATGTCTTGTGCAATTTTAAAATTTTCAATACTGCGTTGGGTTTGTGCACCCCACAACACGTCGGCTGGTACTTTTACCTCACCCATGGTGTCTTTCTCAATACGGTAGTCCATTTTTAATAATTTGATGCCTCAAACCCCAAAAATGGGCTTTTGAAGGCGAATGATTAATGCGTGCAAAATTGAAGCAATTGCACGAATTACAAGAAATAATTTGTAGCCTATTCTATTATTCAGATTCCCCTTGTGGAGGCTGGAGCTACTTATTTTCCGCTAAAAACCGCTTTTCTTTTCTCTAAAAATGCCGATGTGCCTTCTTTCATATCATCTGTAGCAAAGCAACTACCAAATGCTTCAATTTCTAATGCAAACCCATCACGCTGTTCATCTAAGGCAGCATTGGCTGCTGTAATGCAAGCTGCAACGGCAATAGGGGCTTTGGTATTGATGACTTGCAAGATATTGGTGGCTTTTGCCAATAATTCTTCTTGTGGCACTACATAGTTTACTAAGCCATAACTTAATGCAGTATTCGCATCAATCAATGCGCCACTAATCAGTAATTCTATAGCCCTACCTTTACCTATTAAATGCGTTAATCGTTGTGTGCCACCATAACCTGGCAGCAAACCAAGGTTTACTTCTGGCTGACCAAACTTAGCAGTATCGCTCGCAATACGAAAATGGCAACTCATGGCTAGCTCACAACCACCACCAAGGGCAAAACCATTAACGCAAGCCACAATAGGCTTAGGGCAATTTTCTATTCTAAAAAAAGTATCTTGACCTGCTTGTGCCAAAGCAACACCTTGCTCTACCGATAAGCCTACAAATTCAGCAATATCAGCGCCAGCAACAAAAGCCTTGCTACCGCTGCCTGTGATAATCACACTTTTAATAGCTGAATTAAAATAGACATCATCAAGCACCGCATTTAATTCTGTAAAAACCGCTTTATTTAAAGCATTTAGTTTATCGGGTCTATTGATGGTAATGGTTAAAATATTGTTTTCAAGCGAGGTAAGAATAGTTGTGTACATAAAATTTATTTTTGTTTAAACCGTCGTTTAAGTAATACATATATAAAAATTAGCCAGCCAAAAACATTAGCTATCCTCACCCATTTTGGCGGATTATCTGTTGCAAACAGATAATAGATATTAATGCCAAATGCAATGATTACCACTAGGTTTAACGCCTTGTCTAAAGGAAATTTTTTGGGTCTATTCATATTTTAAAATGCTCTATTATCTTTAACCCATTGCTTTATATAATTGGCTATTTCGGTTGTGGTAGTGCCAGGTGCAAATAATTTACCTACACCCATTGCATTTAAAGCCATCATATCATCTTCTGGTATAATGCCACCACCAGTAAGTAATACATCATTCATCTCTTTTTCCTTCATCAAGGCGATAATTTTAGGAAAAACAGTATTATGGGCACCACTTAAAATACTTACCCCAATCGCATCTACATCTTCTTGTAATGCGGCATTTACCACCATTTCGGGTGTTTGGCGTAGGCCTGTATATATCACCTCCATACCTGCATCACGCAGGGCGGTAGCGATTATTTTAGCACCTCTATCATGGCCATCTAAGCCTACTTTAGCAACTAAAACACGAATGGGACGATTGTTTTCCATGGCTTCCATCTTTCAACAAAACTAAGTGCTATTGCATATTGTATGTTGATTTTAATTGTTGAATGTTTTTATTGGCAATACTTATGGCTATACTATCTGGCAAGCTATACAGTATAATTTTTGCACCATATTCTCTAGCATACTTTTCAGTTACTGAGTCTTTAATCTCTACGGTTTTAAAATGTTTGAAAAAAATATCGTCTTTCTCTGGTAAATAATGGGTGGCAAACAAAAAATATTGCGACTTAAATGTACTAGGCAGCCAAAAAGCAAAGCTAGCATCATCAGAATAAATTTCTGGTAGTTGGTACTTCTTTTTATAAAAAGCGAGTGCTCCTGCTTCGCCATAATTGTCGCCATATACCATTGTTTTTTGCTGAATACTATCTGGTAATTGATGGTACACCCGAGCCGTTTTCTGCGCCATTTCTTCCCAGCCAAGCATATCGGCAAAGTCTTGTGGCAATGGATGATTTTTTCCATCTTCCCATTTTAAGGCACCCGTTTTTTGAACAGGGATTTTTGTATATTTTAATGCTAAATCATTAGGTGATAAATAGGGCATTACTACTGGAAAAATACGAGCGACTAGAAATAGTATAACAAACGGTACCAGATATTGAACAATTTTAATTATATGGTTCTGAATGCTATTAGATAACTGATATGCACCAATAGCTAACATTATAGGGTACAGGCCAGCAGCGTAATAACCTTTGCCTTTAAAGTATACTAGTAGTAAAATAACTGTGAGGTAAATAATACCAACAGCGATATATTGTCTACCTTTTTTATTAAAAAACAAATACCACAAGCCCATTATCCAAATGAAAAAACTGGGTAGTGTTATCAATAATTGATCTACTAAAAAGTCTGTAGCGCTTACGTTATCTAGCAAGCGTTCTTTTAACAATTGCATGTGGTGTACAACAGGAAAGTGATGATGGTATTGCCATAAAAAATTGGGTAAAACAATTAATAAGCCCAATAGCATGGCAAAATAAAAATGCTTATTTAACAACCATTTTCGTAACGGCGTAAGTAACAGGCTTATACCAAAAGCAATGATAAAAAAAGCGATCGTATATTTACTTAACATGCCTAGCCCAAAGCTGATACCAATAAAATACAGATATTTTTTGTGGTTGGTTTGTATTAAACAAATAATACTGTAAGCACTCAATGTCCAAAAAAATACATCCAAAAAATTGGGTTGAAATAGCGCATGTAACCGTAAAAAACCGGAACATAAGAACCCCAAACAAGCAATAAACACCGCGTATAAATCCCCTTTTAACTGTAATACAGTTTTGCCTATTAGCACCATGGTAGCAGCACCAAACAAACTTCCCCATAGATAAACAGCATATAAGGATCCACCTAATAATTTACTGATAAAGCCTAAAAACGCTAACAGGGGTGGCATCTCAATATAGCCCCAATCTAAGTGATCCGCATCCGCTAAATATAAGTACTCATCGCGGTGCAACTGAAAACTAGGATGTATGAACAGAAATGGAACTAGAAATTTTAGTACTGCAAATGCACTAATTATTAACCAAGATTTCTTTTGCATGTATTTTTTTAGAGGTAAAATACAATTTAAAAGGTTGAGATGATTTGTGCTTTACAAATAAATTTTAAATGCAGATATTTATTTAAAAAAAATATAACGTGTTTAGAAAGTTGGTTTAAGCCAAATCAAAATTTTATGTAACCCGATATAGACCCTGTATAAAAAGTAATTTTTAGTAGCTAATGGTTGAATAATAATAGGGGTATTGTTGCGCTGACAAATAGTAATGAATAGAGCTAAAGCTACAAATAGTAAGCATACAAAACATCCTGTCTTCATCTTAAAGAATTTATAGCGAAGACAGGATGTGGCTTAATCAGTTTAACTAAAGGGATTGTAAATCGGTTAATACCTTTTTAATTCGGCTAATGGTGTCAGCTTTACCAATGATATTAGCAATATCAAATACATGTGGACCAAACTTGCCGCCTACTAACATAATTCTAAATGGCAACATTAACTCGCCTGGTTTTAATTGATTAGCAGCTGCCATTTCTTTAAACTCAAGTTCTAAATCTGAGGCTTCAAACGAGCTGCTTAGCTCTATTGCTTTTATTAGCTCAATGAAAAACAAATGCTTTTTATCATCCCATTTAGGTTTAATGGCAGCAATATCAATCGTTTCAGGAGCTTTGAAAAAGAAACTAGCTTGTTGTACAAAGTCATTTAAAAATGTGCATCTATCTTTTACTAGCTCTAAAACTTTGAGCATTTTAGCATTATCGGAAACATCTATCCCGGCGTTGGCAAACAAACCTGCAACCTGCAATTGGTAACTCGTAACTGGCATTTTCTTAATCCATTCACTATTGTACCATTTTGCTTTTTCATAGTCAAATTTAGCACCGCCTTTATGCACACGTTCCATACTAAACTTGGCAATCAATTCTTCCATGGTAAATATTTCTTGACCGCTACCGTCGTTCCAACCAAGTGCTGCTAGCATATTTACAAACGCTTCTGGTAAAAAGCCTCTTTCTCTAAAACCTATGGCTACTTCTTTGGTTTTAGGATCTGTCCAATCCATTGCAAATGTTGGAAAGCCCAATCTATCACCATCGCGTTTACTTAGTTTACCATTACCATCAGGCTTAAGTATAAGGGGCAAATGTGCCCATTGAGGCATATTTTCTAATCCGAATAAATATTGCCATAGCAGCACATGCACAGGAGCACTTGGCAACCATTCTTCACCACGAAACGCATGGCTTATTTGCATTAAATAATCATCTACTACCACAGCTAAGTGATAGGTAGGCATACCATCGGCTTTTAATAATACTTTATCATCTACTTGGTTGGTATTAAAGCTTACCTCGCCACGAATCATATCGGTAAACTTCACCTCTTCATTATCAGGCAAATTAATACGCACCACATACGGCACGCCATCTGTAATTAATTGCTTAGCAGCAGCTTCCCCTAGTGTTAATGAGTTTTTTAGGCTCATTCTTGTAGCGTAGTTATATTGGAAATTCGGAATTTCTTTACGTTTTGCATCAAGCTCTTCAGCCGTATCAAATGCATAATAGGCTTGGCCCGCGGCGATTAATTTATCTGCATATTCTTTATACAGTGGCTTGCGTTCACTTTGTCTGTAAGGCGCAAAAGGCCCGCCGTGTATGGCACTTTCATCGGGCTGTAAACCACACCATTGTAAGGTTTCAAAAATATATGCTTCTGCCCCTTCTACAAATCTTGTTTGGTCGGTATCTTCTATGCGTACAATAAAATCACCACCATGTTGCTTTGCAAATAAATAATTAAATAACACCGTTCTTACGCCACCTAAATGTAAACCACCAGTTGGTGAAGGGGCAAAACGTACACGTACTTTCTTCGTATTCATTGTGCAAATATAAATATGTTGCCTAGTTGGGTAATGATTTTGCAAGGCAATAAAAAAGTAGTAATCTTATACCATGAAAAAATATCTAACGACCATTGCTTGCATCGTTTTTGCAACAGCTTTAAGTTCTTTTACACAAGCTAAAGTTAAAGCTACACCCGAAGGTGAATATTATCAATTAAACGTGTATCATTTCAAAACCAATAACCAAATAGAAATTACAGAAACCTATTTGCAAAACAGCTATCTACCAACATTACACGGGATTGGCATTAAAAATATTGGTGTCTTTACAAGTATCGATAACGATACCGCAGCGGATAAAAAACTTTATGTACTAGTACCTATAAAAGGTTTAAATCAACTAGCAGATATCCCCCAAATTTTAACTACTAAAAACGACACAAGCAGTTATACCTCTGCAGCTTACAACCAACCCTCCTTTGAGCGTATTGAAACGATTGTGCTTAAATCTTTCGAGCTAATGCCACGCTTGCAAACACCACAGCTTACAGCAGCATTCCAAGAAAGAGTCTATGAATTACGCAGTTATGAAGCGCCTACACCATTATTGTACCGCCAAAAAGTAAAGATGTTTAATGCGGGTGGCGAAATAGCTTTATTTAGAAGATTAGGCTTCAATGCCGTTTTTTATGCAGAAGTATTAGCGGGCAGCAAAATGCCTAACCTAATGTACATGACTACTTTTAACAACAGAGCGGATAGAGAAGCGCATTGGAAAACATTTAGTAGTGATACAGAGTGGAAAACGTTATCTGCCTTGCCTGAATACTTACATACGGTATCAAAGGCAGACATTTATTTTTTGAGACCAACAAGCTACTCGGATTATTAAAAAATTTAGGCTGAATTGGCAGGCAATCATATCTATTGTCATTTTATTAAATAAAAATGAGTGGTAAATAATATGTTTTGGACCAATTAAAGAAAACATATAAAGGAGCTAAACTTTCCGTTAGTAACATATTTTATCCTGTGTTACTAACACTGTTTACCTTCATACTATGCCAAAAAAATACTTAACGATTGCAGCAATTTTGTTTGTTGTAATTTCTTTTGCCCAAACCAAAAAAATAGCAACACCTGCTATAGATACTAACGAATTTGCTGATGCGGCGCACCATTGGTATGATATCTCTGACAAGGGTAATATTATCAATCCTTTGCCAAATAAGCCTCGCTATTTAGCTACCAACATGGTGGCTATTGCTGATAATATTATTTTATTTCAAAAGAATAATGGTGGTTGGCCTAAGAACTACGATATGCAAGCCATACTTACGCAATCTCAAAAAGATAGTGTATTGGCTGCTAAAAGCGCCACCAATACAACCTTTGACAATGGTACCACACATGCACAAATAGTAGCACTTTGCGAAGTGTATACCATCACCAAAGTTGAAAAATACAAAGAAGCTGCATTAAAAGGATTACAATTTATAAAAGCTGCGCAATACGCCAATGGTGGCTGGCCACAATACTTTCCGTTAGAGGCAAATTATAGTCGTTGTATTACGTACAATGATGATGTGTTTAGTGGCATTATGTGGTTATTAAAAGATATAGTAGAAGGCAAACCGAATTATAGATTTTTATCGGTACAGCAACGCAAAGAAGTATTTGAGATGTATAATAAAGGACTCGATTGCATTTTAAAAACACAGATCAATGATGCTGGCTTGCCAACAGCTTGGTGTCAACAATACAACGAAAAAACGTTACAACCGGCATGGGCACGCAAATTTGAGCCACCAAGTATTTGCAATGGTGAGAGTGCTGAAATTGTACGTTTATTAATGAGTATTAATAAGCCAAGCAAAGCAATTATAGATGCTATACAAAGCGCTGTTACTTGGTTCAAATCATCCGCCATACAATATACTAGGGTAAAAACTATACCAGCACCGCTTTTAGAAACACCATATAGAACTTCTACAACAGATAAAATTGTAATAACAGATTCTTCTGCACCAATTATTTGGACACGCTATTATGAACTAGTAACACACCGACCTATGTTTTGCAACAGAGATAGCAAGGTAGTGTACAGTCTTGCAGAGGTTCAAAGAGAACGGCGTGACGGTTACGGTTGGTACACTTATGCACCACAAAAAATATTAAATGCTTATCCTAAATGGCAACAACAGTGGGCAAAAGACAACAATGTATTAGCGTTATAAAGTAGTTTTTTTATACAACCGTTTAGCCAGTACAACTAATAAGAAAGATAAACCTAAAAAAACTAATACTAACACTGCTATGTTTATAAACACTTGACTGTAAGTGTATTTTGAAGCATCTACAAAAAAATAAGGATACCTATTTGTAATAGCACCTCTTATTAAAATATAAAAGCAATATACAAGTGGATATATTAACCAAGCCCAAACATTTTTATTTTGGAGGAAAGCTTTTGGTACAAACAAAGCCCAGTACACCAAAAACCAAATTGGTGTAACTACGTGTAATAAATTATCCACCACAAGTTGTAGTCCTTTTGGCGACCATTGCCAACGTAATACCGTATTGTATACCAAGCCTACAACAAATATATAAACAGTAATTGCTGAAGCGACTTGTGGCCGTAGAAAGTATTTACCCAATTTGCCATTAGGCTTCAGAGCCACACAAGTAAAGCAAACTGCAACAAGTATGTTGGTTTGTATTGTAAAATAACTAGCAAACTTAATAATTGTTTGCGGCAGGGAGAGCACACGATTTTGAATGTTTAAATACAACTGCGCTATCACTGCCAACCACGTAATGGCAGCACCTGCTACAATGCAAATTTGATAGGCCTTCGATGAACGTGATAATGACATTATGATCAGTAATTACTATTCAAATATATGGTTCTAATAACAATAAATCCCTGTGGGCTAAATACCTACAGGGATTTTACAGTTTCATAAACAGTGTTTATTTTAAATCTTTCAGCAGCGCATTAACAGCTGCTTCTAGCTGTTGGTCCTCACCTTTTACCACAATTTCATAATCATTTCGCACTTTAATATCAGGCTCTGTTTGGTGATTTTCTAAATATTGACCATTCATCATTTTAACTCCTAGTGGCGGAACACCCCAACGAATACTATTGTCTTGCAAGCTTTCCCAACCTGCAAACGTACAAGTGCCTGGTACAGGCATTCCTACTAACTTACCTATTTGTAACGCTTGATAGGTATAAGCGTAGCAATGGCCATCGCTGTAGTTCGCTTCATTAGCGATTGAAATGCTTGGTTTTGTCCAGCGGAAATTTGGTTCGTAGCCATTACTTCTTGTATCAGTACTATAATCCAAAAATTTCTTGCCACTTAAGAACATTGCTAAATCAGCCACCAAATCGCCACCACCATTAAATCTTGTATCAATTACGATACCTTTCTTACCAGCATATTTACCCATCACATCTTCATAGGTATCTCTGTAAGCGCCATCATTCATCCCTGGTATGTGTACATAACCAAGCTGACCACCACTCATTTTGTCTACTTCATCCGCATTACGTTTTACCCAACGTTTATACAACAATCCATTTTCTTCACCGATACTAATTGGCTTTATGGTAATATCTTTTTTCACACCATTATCTATAATAGACAGCAATGTATTTTTACCTGCTTTCCGATTAAGTAACTGTGCAAAGTCTTTATCGTTAGTAATAGTAATGCCATCGATGGCTTCGATAATAATGCCTGCTTTTAAGTTTAACGTAGCCTTATCTAAAGGTCCATCTTTTATAATTTCCTCTACTTTTAAACCATTACCTGTATAGTTCCAATCATAGAAAGCACCAAGGCTTGCAGTAGCATCAGCATTGGCAATAAAGCTGTTATAGCTACTACCGCTGTGGCTTACATTTAGTTCGCCAAGTAGCTCGCTTAGCATTTCGCTAAACTCATAATTGTTACCAATATGCGGCAAATACTTTTCGTAATCTGCTTTGTAGCTATCCCAATTTACACCATGAAAGCTAGCCGTGTAAAATGTTTTCTTTGTTCTGCGCCATACATGTTCAAACATATAAGCACGTTCAGCAGCTAGATCTATTGTCATTTCACCATTAATATGCACCATGTCTTGCTTACCAGTTTCGGGATTTATTTTTGTAATACTACCATCACTAGATAGATATATAAACTTCTGCTCTTTATCCCATACCATACTACCACTTTGGCTATTAAGTGGTAATAGCATTTTGGTTTCTTTGGTTCTTAAGTTGGTTGTCCAAAGATTGTAGCCTTTTTCAAATTTAGCAAGGTAATACAAGGTTTCCCCATCTTTACTTATCAATGCGTCTGCTAGGGATGATGAATGTATGGTAAGCTTCACCTTTCTTTCCTGCAAACCATCCCAATCAAATACCACACTGTCTCTCTTGGCTTTTTTAGTAGTGTCTGTCTTGGCTTTGCTGTCTTCAATTTCCTTTAATAAAGATGCATCGTCTTTGGTTAATTTATACTTATCATAAGCGTCTTGCGTAAAGAACATCGCATACACATCAGATTGTGCACCGCCACTTTGTGCTACCGACTTCAAGCCATCTCGATTGCTTTCCCAAAGCATTGCTTTGCCCCCAAGAATCCATTTGGCACCAACATCGCTAAAGCCACTTTGCGTTAGATTTACCACTTTGTCTTTGCCATCCGCTGCCACCAATCCTACCTCACTACTAGCAATACCTGGTACACTATAATCAAACAAAAACCACTTACCATCAGGGCTCCACTGAAAGTATTGGTCGTTGTCACGCATACTAAACAACTCTTTATCTGTTAAAATAGTACGTGTTTGTTTTGTGGCTTTATTAAATACCTTGAGTGTCATTCTGTTTTCTATAAATGCAACCTCTTTACCATCGGGTGAATAAGATGGCTGGTAGTTTTCATTAGCATTACTAATAATGGGTGTTTCTTTTAAAATAGTTGACGCATAGAAATAAGGTTCATCTTCTTTTACCTTTTTCGTTTCTAGTATTTCCCATGCATTGTCTTTTTCGCTAGCGTACAAGAGTGTTTTACCGTCTGGAGAAAAACTAACATTACGCTCTTGTTGTGGTGTATTGGTAATCCGTTTGGTAATGCCACTTTCTATACTGGTTACAAATACTTCGCCTCTAAATATAAAGGCTGCTTCTTTGCCATTAGGCGATATAGCCATATCTCGTGCACCTCCAGTAACAGCAAGTACTTTATCATTATTACTTTTGGTATCTACCGCTATGTCTATCGCTAGTTTTTGTGGCGTAATATTCGGCTTTAAGGTATAAATATCACCATCATAGCCAAAACAAAGCGTACCATCTATACTACTGCTTAAAAAGCGTACAGGATGTTTTTTAAACGAAGTAATTTGCTGCGATTTTGCTGTAATATCAAGTGCTTGCTTGTGTACATTAAAACTTCCACTCTCTTCACTTAGATAATACATTGCTTTATCATTATCAGTAAAAATGGGCGTTCTATCTTCACCATTAAAACTGGTTATTTTCTTGTGTGTATTACTACCAATATCCCATACCCAAATATCTCTGGCAATGGCAGATGTAAGGTGCTTACGCCAAGGATTCTCGCCACCCTTTTTATCATGGTACAATAACTTAGTACCATCTTTACTAAACTTTACATCTTCAGCCGGCATACTTAATAGTTGCGATACTTTACCACCTGTTGCAGACACTTGGTACAACTCAGGTTGTGAACCTGTTGGAAAGGTTCTGTTACTGGCAACATCCATTCTTACACTACCAAAAACAATTTGCTTATCGTCGTTAGTAAAGGTGTACGGATATTCGTTAGCTGAATAGTAGGTTATGCGCTTGGCCTCGCCCCCTTCTAATGGTATAGTGAATATGTCGAAGTTGCCAAAACGGTCGCTAGCAAATGCAATGGTTTTACCATCGTGACTAAACACAGGCATAAAATCGTGCGCTTCATGAAAGGTAAGTGGCATGGCGTTACCACCATTTGCAGGAACTTTATAGAGGTCACCTTTGTAAGTAAATACAATGGTTTTACCATCTGGAGAAATAGTTGAATAACGCAGCCACGAAGGCGTTGCTTGTGCGTTGGCAAATAAAACTGAAATTACTAATAGTAAACAGATAGTTACTACTTTGTTCATATGCAGATGTTTTAGATAAGAAAATATTATTACTAAATGACTAACATTGAAGGTAAGGTATTGGACAAAATAAATATTGTTTTGTGATAGATGGCTTTTGGTAATAATGAAAGGCTTTTAAATATAAAATGTTACTAAAATTGTATACAATTATAATTTTGCTTATAAAATTATCGCTATTTATGCGGCGTTGACATCTGCAATCGCTTTCTACAAAAATTATATAGTGGTGTTTCAATAAATTTATACAAAAAGATGGCTATTAGCCAAAGTAATACAAAATTTCTATCAGGTAATAATACCCATGTTTTCAAACAAAGATTAATATAACTAATGTGTATTAAATAAAAAGCAAATGAGGCATTACCTAATAATACTAACAATTTGCTACTAAGTACACGCTGCAATAATGTTGATTCGAATATTAGTCCTGCTAAAAGCAGCGCAATACTTAATGGCAGCAAAGTTTTAGAAAGTACCATTCCCATTGGCTGATCATAGCCGTGATGATAGGTGTCTATCTGCATTAAGCCAATACTATATAAAGTTAGCAGTAAACCAATAACACCAATAAAAGTTTTATAAGGTATTTTTACTACCCAATTTGATTGCTCCCTTATCAATTTTGCTAAAAACATACCTGCCAAAAAATCAGTTGCTCTTCCAGGAAAAGTACCCATAAGTAAGAACTGAGTAGGCTTAAAATAACGCTGTGGGTTGTGATTGATACTAAACCAAATACTGCCAATGGTCCAATATACCCCATATAAACCCGCCAAAGCAAGTATCACCCATACAAGATGCTTTTGTTGTAAAAAAAATAAAAAAGGTGCTAATAGATAAAAATTAAGTTCTACTGTAAGTGACCATGCTTGGTTAATACCATCTAAATTATGCAGATCACTAAAGCCATGCGCTAACGTATAGGTAAGTGCAGAGAAATGAAAATTCCCGTAGCGCTTGTCTAAATAATAAGCAGTTAAAATTAACCAATATAAAGGTAAAATTCTTGCACACCTTATCAAACAATAGCGCCAATAGCTACTGGCAGATCGCATTGGCTTATCTTGATATGTATACGCAATTAAAAAGCCACTCAACACAAAAAACAATGTTACCCCTATATGACATTCATTAGCAACACGCATTATCTCTGGATGCAACCAACCGTACCAATATTTTCTATTGTGATAAATAAACACCATGCATACAGCCACGCATCTTATGCCTGTAAGTGCTTGAAAACGGTACTTTTGATTATTTACTAATGGCGCTGAAGAGGTCATAAATAATAAGAAAACGTGGTTTTAAAAGCAATAAATATAAATAGTATTGGAACAAGTAAATTTTTGTAACGTTAGCAAGTTATACAAAGCAAAGCGGCTAATAACTTTCGTTACTAGCCGCTTACTTTTATCTATTCTTACTTCAATTTAGTTTTATTGCTTCAAAATAGCTTTCGTAGCTAAGAAGCCATTTTGTTCATCGGATATGTAAAGTACATAACTACCGCTTTGCAAGCCTCTGGTGTTCATCGTAGCTAGTACATTCACCCCTCTGCTGCTTGGTGTTACTGTTTGTATCTGTAAGACTCTACCTGCTAAATCCATCAACTTAAACGTAGTTGGTGTGGATGACGCTGATACGAAGCTTACTTGTATCACATCCATCACTGGATTTGGATACACTTTCACACTCGCGATTGCTTGCTCGGTGATGCTTTGTATTGACGAGTCTTTACAACTACCAATGCCACTTACCACTAGTTTCACGATGTATGTACCTGGTGTATAGGTAGTGGTAGGGTTAACTAACGTTGAAGTTTGTCCATTACCCAAATCCCACATATAACTCATATTGCCTGCTGCAATAGTGCTTGAGCTGATAAATGTGGTACTCTGACCATTACCTGTATTGGTTAATATGCTAAAGCCTGCTTTCGGTGCTGCACCCACATGTATCTGTGTCGTAGTAGCATGACTGCTACAGCCATTGGCATCAGTTACCATCATCGTTACATCTCTATCGCCATAGCTAGCATAAGTTTTGGTGACGTTGGCGGTATTAGCTGTAGTACCATCATTTAAATCCCATAGGTAAGTAAATGGTGCCGTACCACCTGTTGAGGTGTTGCTAAATACATACTGATTGCCTGTTACGCATTGGCTCAGATTGTTGACACTAAAGCTGGCTTGCAGGTTACATGGTGTTACCACTGGTGGTGTTACTGGCGGTGTTATTGCCGCTGTTACCGTAATACCTAAGCTAGTAGCTGTTGCACCACAACTATTACTTACCGTGTAACTAATGGTAGTTGTACCTGCTGTTATCGCTGTTACAATACCTGTATTGGCGTCTATCGTTGCTACTGCTGTGTTACTGCTACTCCATACACCGCCTGTTGTGGCACTGCTGTAGTTGC
>NZ_JBHSDC010000030.1:0-30335 GCF_042651445.1 Parasediminibacterium paludis | reverse complement strand
GCCTTGTTTCGCAATAAGCGGCTGCGGTGGCTGTAAACCCTGTCTGTGGCAAGGGATTTACCACCGCTTGCTTGGTAACCGTATCGCTAGTACAACCCTTATCCGTTACCGTATACAAACTCACACCATAACTGCCAGCATTGGTATAACGATGCGAAGGGTTTTGCACTGTATCCGTAGAAGCATCGCCGTATAACCAATGCCATTTTACAATAGCACTGCCTTTACCATCGCTTGAATCTTTGAAATAACTACTGTCTCTAAAACATGGTTGGTTTACAACTGAAAAGTTAGCTTTTGCCTGCGGATAAATCGTTGTAATGCTTTTGGTAGTATCTTTTAAACAACCAAAAACAGAAGTAGCAGTGAGCTTGATATTAAACGGCCCTACCGCACTAAAATTATGTGTTGGGTTTTTAATACTATCTATTCCACCATCACCAAAATTCCAAGCATATTTAAAGGTTGTGGACGTATCAACAATAGTGGTAGTATTGGTAAATGTAGCTGTACCCTGTGGCAAACAAACCACAGTAGGCATATTGAAATTAGATACAGGTGATGGATGAATATTTAAAACTTTCGTAATTGTATCGCTTTTACAACCTTTATCGGTTTGCACCATTAATTGTACCGCATAACTACCATAGGTAGTGTAAGCATGACTAAATGGGTTGCCATTTGCAGTATCTATTACGCTGCCATCACCCATTAACCAATGCCATCGCACTAAATTTCCCGCATTTGCTTTTGAGGTATCAGTAAACGTAATACCATTTTTCTCGCAGTAAGCATTTGCGCTATAAGTAAACAAAGCGCTTGGTAAAGGATTGATAATAGCAGTATTGGTAGCGGTATCGCTGTAGCAGCCTTTATTGGTAATTACAAATAAATTTACGCTGTCAGTACCAGAAGCTGTATATCTGTGCTTAGTATTTTGCAAAGTATCAGTAGTACCGTCACCAAAATTCCAATACCATTTTACCACGGTAGCCCCCTTACCATCGCTTGCATCTGTAAATAGGGTTGTATCTCGCAAACAAACTTCTGTACTTAACGTAAAAGCAGCTTTGGGCTGTTGAAAAACGGTGGTCAAAATTTTTGTGGTATCTTTTGTACAACCAAAAACCGATGTTGCTGTAAGCTTTACATTAAATGGACCAACAGCGCCGAAGTAATGGGTTGGATTTGCAACACTATCAATACCACCATCACCAAAATTCCAAGCATAACTAAACGTAGTAGAAGTATCGCTAATAATAGTGGCGTTTGTAAACACACTTTTGCCCACAGGTAAACAAACAGCCGTAGGCAGTACAAAATCGGTAATTGGCAAAGGATGCACCACCACCGATTTAGTAAAGGCATTGCTTTTACAACCTGTATTATTTTCAACAACTAAACTCACCGTATAAGAACCTGCGGTGTTATACATCTGGGTTCTTGTTGCATTGGTGGTGAGTGTATCTTTTATTCCATTCCCATAATCCCAATACCATTTTACAATATTACCTACAGCAATAGAAGATGAGTCTGTAAACGAAATGGTACTTCCTAAACAAGTATTGGTACTGATACCAAATTTGGCCACAGGTGCTGCCGCTAAATCAAATGCAATAGTTGTATCACCAATACAACCAAAATCTGTAATAGGTCTATAACGTATGTTATATGTTTTTGGCAATGCAAATTTATGTAATGGATTTTTTAAGCTATCTTGTGTGCCATCGCCCCAATACCACAACCCATTTACCACATTGCTACTACCTAGGCCGGTAGAAGCATCCGTAAAAGGAATAGAATCAGAAATGCATCTTGAGGTACTCACTGAAAAATTAGCATTAGGTATATTACTTATTAGTACAGGAATATCATATTCCGCATTGGTAGTACCACAACCGTCTGGCGTTGGGTTATTGGCATATAATTTTATTGTATCCGACCCCGCTTTTGAGTAAACAAATGTTTTACTACCTGCGCCATTTGCTGGACTATAATAGTATAAATTTTGTCCCCCGATTACAGTTGCGCTATCATACGCAGGTGTTACAGGACCAATAGTAGTATTGGGCGATAAATTAGTATTTGCAGCGCCACCAAAGTCCCAGGTTAAACTTGTAGGTTGATAAGATAAAGGCACTGAAAACTGAAAAGGCGTACCTACGCATGTAGCCGCAAAACTTAAACGCGCATAAGGATTTTGAAATACTGGCGTGTATAAATCTTTAATATTGGTACCTGCATTATAGCCATAACTTTCCGCTTGGCCAAAACCATAAGCAATGGCATTAAAGCCAGTATCAGAATATAATGTATGCGACCCAGTATTTACCTGAAAAGTAGCGTAGGAATAGTTAGGATCTTGTGGATGGGTGATAAAGCTACTAGTTCTCGAAACACCATCTAACGTAAAGCTTTTAGTACCCCCGGTTTTAATTATTACATTAATGAAACTCTGTAATATCAAATACTTTGAGGCTGAGTAAAGTGTAATATTATTAATCGTTTGCTCTACAGGGCTTAAATAAATCATCTCAGGATCACCGCCATACGTTGTGTTAGAATTACCGTCCTGACCTTGTGTGGTACAAAACTGTGCTACATTAATCGGTTTATCAGACTCAATTAAGTTCCAAACGCCTGTACTCGTATTCGCTACAGAAATACCAAATCCAGGGGTACTTAATGGGGTTGAATTTTTCAATTCATAAAAAAAACCTCTTTGTAAATATGATGAAGGCACCACAACACCATTTACTTTTACAACTGTTGTTGGGTCTGTAACACATATTCTATAATAATTATTTGGCTGAGAGCCTGTTGGTGCGGTCAAATATTTCAAACCCCAAGCACTAGCTGGTAAGCTTTGTGCAAATAGATTGTCGGCACTTCCAGTTTGATTATTGTTAATAGATGTACCCCCGATACTCATTTTTCCTGCTCCACAAAAAACCGCAATCTTTTTACAGGTTCCACCAGAGCTAATGGTTCTAATTCTGGTACCAGTTAGATCTGTTCCAGCATTGCCAGAAGTAGTGCCCATAATACTATAAATCTGCCCTTGATTTAAAGTAACCGTAAAAGGTACACCCGCTGTTTTATTATTTTTATTCGTAACAGAAGGCGTTATTTCTACTGTAGTATTATCCTCAACAGCTTCCACAAATGCAAATGAGTTAGCATTATTTGCATTGGAAGACTGATTATAACTAATAACATAATAATCTTTTCCCAAAGTATTTGTTGGAAATAAAAGCGAAGCACCAGAAACACTTGCGTTGTAAATGTGTGCATAGGCTACAATATCAACATCACTTGTAATATGTATACCTCTACTGTAATAGCCAGTATCATTAATACGTGCATCTTGCGCGCCTGACTTTGGTAGGGGTAATGAAATGGTAACTTGATTAGCAGTAACAGTATAATTTTGAACGTATCCATTTGCTGGCATTGAAACAGTAACATTTGCATTTTTATCAGACGTAAAATACAATACCATATCTTGAGATCCGCCGTTTGAAGGATTACCAGCCATATTTACATGGTATCCATACCCCAGCCAAAAGTCTTTACCCTTATTGGAGAAATTTTGCGCAAAAACTACCACAACCAATATTGAGCAAACAATAGAAAGTAATATTTTTTTCATGCAGTTAAAGGTGTAAGGCTGATAGATTTGAAATTGCAATTTAAGTTTAAAACCGATTGCAAGAATCTTCTTACAAATAAAACAATAGATGCTGCTTCCAAACTACCTGTTGCCTTTCAATAAATTCTTAGCGGCAGGCCCTTCACAGAATAACATATCTAAAATACTGACATTGGGTTTAAAGCCAATTTTACTTTCAAAAACTTGTGTATACTTAATAATGCCTACTTGTTTTTGAAAATCCTTTGGCATAAACAAATTCCTATTATCTACTATGCCATTCAAAACTTCCTTGGCTTGATAAGCTTCTGAAAAGCTAATGGTATTATTTAATTTTACTATTTTTTTTGTCCAATTTAGTAAGGCGGTATTCAAATCCACCAAAGAATTATACTGACATTTTAGCAGTGTTTCAATATCAAAAATAAAATATTCGAAAAAAGGTGACTTACCGTAACAACTCTTGATTGTTTTAATATGTTGCTGTTGCCAAGGTTGAGAATAATCAATTTTCACTTCACACATTAATTGCTTTTTATTACGTCCACCAACAATAGGAATACTTAAATCAATTAATCCATTACTACCTATAAGGGTACATCTATTACGAAAACTCATTTTTTGGTAGTTATCAAATAATTCAATGATAGTATTTGTATGTTTAAACAAATTATTATAGTAGTTAACACTTCCAAAATATTGACTATCAGCAATTTGTATAAAATTTTTTAAAAAAAAACTATTTGCCATTGGCTTGAATATTTACCCTACAATTAGGTGTTTATCAGTTTGAGAATTAAGTTATGAAATATTGCGTAAAATGTTGTAAATAATTATTAATCAATTAGTTGAAAACATTTTCTTTAACTAAAAATATTAGGATAAATATTTTAGTGATATTTCAGCTTGTAAATCCATAAAAGCTAAATTACTTAGCATCAAAACTAACAGTTAAAGATAATGCATAAATTTGAATTGCGCCCTTATTTACCTATTTTGCAGCAAATGCTATTACCATGAAAAAATACGCCTTTTATTCGCCCCTATTGCTGATTTTGCTTTGTATCGCTTGTGCCAAACCCAAAGCCTTTGAATATAGAGCATTGAAAAACGTGCAACTTCAACAAGCTAATTTAGATAATACCAATCTGACATTTCAGCTGGTTTATTTTAATCCTAACAAGTTTGCTGTAGATTTAAAGAGGATTGACGGGGAAGTATATATCAATAATAATTACTTAGGTAAAGTGGTTTTAGATACAGCCATGCATATCAGTAAATTAAGTGAATTTACAATCGCAAGCACCATTTCTGTGAACACAATCCGTGTTTTAAAAAATTCATTGAGCAGCTTTTTAGGCAATGAAACGCTGATTAAAGTAACTGGTACCACCCGTGTTGGCAGGGCGGGCTTTTATATTACAGTACCTTTTAATTACGAAGCAAAGCACCAATTGAAGCTTTTTTAAAATTAAAATAGGTTTAGAAATGCGCTGTCCAAGCAAAGTTTTCAGAAAAAATATTGTCCTTATGTAGTTGGATATATTTTAAAAATTCTCTTGCCACAATGGATAGCTTCTTTTGCTTAAGCCAAATTAACCGCCAATTTTCAATTAGCGGAAGCCCTTCTACCCTAATTATTTGAATTTCACCTTCTTTAAGTTCGTTTTTAAGACTTAAAATGGATTGTATAGAAAAGCCCAAGCCTGCCATTACAGCTTGCTTTACCGCTTCGCTTGAGGTAAGTTCAAAACGCACTTTAGGCACAATATGCGCTTGTTGAAAATATTCTTGCATCACCGTTCTTGTACCAGAACCTTCTTCTCGGTAAATAAGCGGCAACTCGTCAAATACAGCTTTATTAAGCAGCCCATTTTTATCAAATTCATAATTTTTAGAAGCCGTTAATACCAGTTTATTAGGTAATAATATTTCTTGTTCGATGTCTAATTTTTCTGGTAAAACCGATACTAAAGCAAAATCTACCTCATTATTTGCAAGACTTTCCACCACTTTGGTTTTATTGGTCACATCCATCAATAAATCGATACCCTGATTTACTTTTAAAAAATCTTTCAAGTAATAAGGCATCACGTACTTGCCAGTAGATGCAACAGAAATTTTTAATCTACCAGAAAGCATGCCTTTAAAACTTTGTGTTTTATAGTTTATTGCAGCTACTTCTTGCAGTATTTTTTCAGCAATATGATATAGTTCATGACCAAATTCGGTGACGTACAACTGTCGCCCGATGACTTCCGTTAATGGAATATCAAATTGGTCTTGCAGGTTTTTTAACTGAATAGAAACGGCGGGCTGCGTCATATTTAACTCTATTGATGCTTTGGTGATACTTTTTTTTTCTACCACCGCCATAAAAACTTTTAACTGGTGAAAAGTATAGTTCATAAATTTAGTTTATACTATTCATATTTAAGATAAATGAAAGTATATAGTACAAAGAAATGATTTTTGCATTATAAAACTTCAATTATGACAAAAATTACTGTAGCAAAAGGTGATGGTATTGGTCCTGAGATTATGGACGCCACATTAAAAATTTTACAAGCTGCTGGTGCACAGCTTGATATTGAAGAAATTGAAATAGGCGAAAAAGTTTATTTAAATGGAAATTCATCTGGTATTGCTTCAGATGCCTGGAATTCGTTAAGAACTACCCGTGTATTGCTAAAATCACCAGTAACAACCCCTCAAGGTGGTGGTTTTAAAAGCATTAACGTAACAATTAGAAAGGTTTTAGGATTATATGCCAATGTAAGGCCATGTATCTCTTATCATCCATTTGTACAAACAAAACATCCCGTAATGGATGTCGTAATTGTACGAGAAAATGAAGAAGACTTATATGCAGGCATAGAACACCAACAAACGGATGATGTGATTCAGTGTCTAAAACTGATTTCAAAACCTGGTACAGAAAAGATTATTCGCTATGCTTTTGAATATGCAAAAGCTTACAATAGAAAAAAAGTAACCTGCTTTACCAAAGATAATATTATGAAAATGACCGATGGTTTATTTCATAAAACATTCGACGAAGTGGGCAAAGAATATCCTGATATCCAAAAAGAACATTGGATTGTAGATATAGGCGCAGCTAAATTGGCTGACACTCCCGAAGTATTTGATGTAATTGTAATGCCTAATTTATATGGCGATATTTTAAGTGATGTAGCTGCGCAAATTACAGGTTCTGTAGGCCTTGGTGGCAGTGCAAACATTGGGGATGGTTTTGCTATGTTTGAAGCCATTCATGGTTCGGCACCCGATATTGCAGGTACAGATAAAGCCAATCCGTCTGGCTTATTACTTGGCGCTATACAAATGTTGGTACACATTGGTCAAAAAGAAGTTGCAGAAACCATTCAAAACGCTTGGTTAAAAACCCTAGAAGATGGTGTACATACAGCCGATATTTTTAAATCAGATAACTCGCACAGACTACTTGGCACACAAGCATTTGCGAATGCAGTGATAGAAAGATTAGGCCAAAAGCCAAATACATTAAAGGCCGTTGATTATTCTAAATCGGCAGGCAATTTTAATATTAAGCTAACACCAAAACCATTGGCTGAGAAAAAACTAGTTGGCATAGACGTTTTTTTAGATGAAAGTATGCTTTCGGCAGATGAGATTGCAGAGATTCTACAAAAAGCCAATAGCCAATATTTATCACTTAGTATGATTACCAATAGAGGCACAAAAGTGTGGCCGAATGGTTTTCCAGAAACATTTTGCACCAATCATTGGCGTTGTAGATTTAAAGCTATAGACGAAGTAAATTTACCATATGAAGCAGCCTTAGAATTACTTAATCAAATTAATAGCAATCGTTTACATATTATTAAAACAGAAAACCTATATACATTTAATGGTGTGGCGGGTTTTACAGCTGCACAGGGTCAGTAAGCGCTAAACCACAAAATATAAACAACATGGAAATTCAACTAATCAGTGGTGTGTTTACTATACCCGAAGCAGAAACATTGCTTACAGCAATTTTTAATACCAAAATTGCTTTTCACGAGGCGAAAATGAATGCCATTCAAATGAGTGAAGAAGATATCAAGCATTCGGAAAAGAAAATTGCTGCATTACAACATACCCTGAAACAAACCATAGAAAAATTAAAGGAAAATGGGCAAACGCATACCAACTTAAATGCCCATATAGAAATAAATACAAAACCACCATTACACCAGTAATGATTTCTTTTATTCGTAAAGGTTTCTGTCTGAGTATATAGATTGGCTTAATAATTGCTTGCACAAACATTTTTATAAAAAATTCACATGACATGGCATCAAATAGTAATGCTTCAATTGGTAGCTCGCTCAAAAAATTTTATAAAATTCTTCTTTTAGATAAGCAAGATATTTCATCTATCTACGCATTTGCAATTTTAGCAGGGATTGTACAGCTATCATTACCACTTGGTATTCAAACTATTATCAGTTTTGTGATGGCGGGTTCTGTGTCTACCTCCATTGTTATTTTAATAGTACTCGTTGTATTTGGTACATTTTTAAATGGCTTATTACAAGTAAGACAACTAGAAATTATTGAAAAACTGAAGCAGAAAATTTTTCTTCGCTATGGTTTGGAATTTAGCGACCGGCTACCAAAACTAGATACAGAGAAGCTTGATAAATATTACTTACCTGAATTGGTAAATAGATTTTTTGACACAATTTCGTTACAAAAAGGACTAGATAAGTTGTTATTAGACTTACCTGCTGCCATTATCCAAACTTTGTTAGGCTTATTGCTGCTAGCTTTCTACCACCCGATTTTCATTGGCTTTGGCGCCTTGATGCTGCTTATAATTATATTAATTTTACGCTATACATCGCCACAAGGTCTGACAATGGCGGTACAATCAAGTGATTATAAATACCAAGTTGCTTCATGGCTGCAAGAAACTGCTAGAGCAGTTAAATCGTTTAAATACTCAAACAGCACTTTAAATGTAGATAAAGCAGATCACTTAATCGGTAAGCATTTGGATGCTAGAACACAGTATTTTAAGGTATTGCTGGTCCAATTTTGGAGCCTTATTAGTTTTAAAATCGTCATTACCGCTGCGATGCTCATTGTTGGTACTTTATTATTGGTAGACCAGCAGATTAATGTAGGGCAATTTATTGCAGCCGATATTGTGATTATTACTATTATTGGCTCAGTAGAAAAACTTATTTTAAGTCTTGATAAAGTGTACGATGCCTTGGTATCTATCGAAAAATTGAATAAAGTAACCGGAGCTGAACTTGAAAGCGACGGTACATTGATACTAGACAATACAGTTGAAAAAGGTATTGCTATTGAATTTAGAAATACGAGCTACGGTTTTGAAGCAGGTAAAAAGATAATAGACAATGTTAATTATACAATTCCTGCTGGTCAGCTTGTGTTTATTTCGGGAGCTTCTGGTTCGGGAAAATCCACTTTACTACGTTTGCTTACTGGCACATTAAAGAATTTTGAAGGAGGTATATTAATTGACAATCAACCAATTAAAAGCTATAACTTACAAAGTTTGCGCGTAGTAACTGGGATGCTTTTAAACAATCAAGATATTTTTCATGCTACCATAAAAGAAAATATTACCATGGGTAATGCTGCCATTGATGTGGTAGAGATGAGCCAATACATCGAAACATTGGGCTTAACAGATTTTATACAATCGCATAGTGCCGGCTTCGATTACGTGCTTGATCCTTCGGGTAAAAAGCTGCCAAAAACAATCAAGCAAAAGATATTATTAATAAGAGCTTTATTAGGTAAAAACAGATTATTGCTACTTGAAGAGCCTTTTGAAAACCTAGATGAACCTTCAAGAAAAGCATTATTGACTATTATTAAAAATAGACAAAATTGTACTGTATTAATTGCCGCTAACGATACAACAATTGCCAAAGATTGCGATGCCGTTTTACACTTACAAAAGCATTAATCATATTTAATATTATTTTTTTACAATGAATAGCTTCATCAATATTGATATCGAATCTCAAGTAGAAAATAGCCACTTAAAGGCTTTTAAAAAAGTGTATGGCATCAAAAAACATGGCCAGGTGAAAAAATGGTTGTGGGGCTTTCTAATTGTTTTGGTACTTGCTTTGTTTTTGCCGTGGACACAAAATATTAGAGCCAAAGGCGCTGTTACAACTTTAAGACAAGAACAAAGGCCGCAGGAATTAAATACCATTATTGCCGGTAGCGTATTAAAATGGTACGTAAAAGAAGGGGATTTTGTAAAAAAAGGCGATACCATTTTACAGCTTGGAGAAGTAAAAGTGGATTATTTTGACCCGCAATTATTAGCGCGAACACAACAACAAATAGATGCAAAACAACAAAGTATTGAAGGGTATAAAAATAAAGCAGGTACCGCTGAAGTGCAGGCTTCGGCATTATTGCAAGGTCAAGTTTTAAAATTACAATCAATCGACAATAAAATATTACAGCAGCAATTGAAAGTAGCTAGCGATAGTACTGATTTAATTGCTGTAACCAATGAATTGAATGTGTACAAGCGCCAAATAGATGCGGCTAAAATTATGCTTGATAGTGGCGCTATTTCGCTTACAGAATTTGAGAAAAGACGTGTTAATTTTCAAAATGGTAGCGCTAAGAGAATAAGTTCTGAAAATAAATTAGCGCAAAGCAAACAAGAATTAATTAATTTGAGAATCGAAAAAAATAGTGCTGTTCAAGAATATACCGATAAAATTTCTAAAGCAGAAGGCGATAAATTTTCTTCATTATCAAGCGCAGCTTCTACTGAAGCAGACGTGTCAAAATTGCAAAACTTATATGCTAGTTACGATGCAAGAAACAAACTCTACTACATTTTAGCACCACAAAGCGGCCAAATTACTAAAGCCAAAAAAGCTGGTATTGGTGAAATGCTAAAAGAAGGCGAAATGATCGTAGAAATTGTACCAACCAATATTCAATATGCTGTAGAAATGTTTGTGGAACCAATGGACTTACCACTTATAAGCATCGGGCAAAAAGTGCGCTTTGTATTTGATGGGTTTCCAGCCATTGTATTTAGTGGCTGGCCGCAAAATAGTTATGGCACATTTGGAGGTTTAGTAGCAGCTGTGGAAACTTCAGTAAGTGATAATGGTAAGTTTAGAGTGTTGGTAGCAGAAGATCCTAACGATAAAAAATGGCCTAATATGTTAAGAATGGGTGGCGGTGCAAGTGGTATTGCATTACTAAACGATGTACCTATTTACTATGAATTGTGGCGTAATATCAATGGTTTTCCGCCAGACTATTACAAGACACAAAAAACCGATAAGATTAAGAAAAAATAATTGCTGACATCAATAATGAACCAGTAAAAAATGATTGATATAATATTAAAATACATTAACAAAAAAACTCACAAGCTTCGAAAAAGCTGCAAAACGGGATTGATGCTGGTGGCGAGTTTATTATTTGTAGGCAACTTATTATCACAATATACAAAACAAACAATTTATACATTAGACACATTTATTGCTCAAATAAAAAAATACCATCCAGTTGCAAAACAAGCTGATATCCAAGTAGATAAAGCTGCAGCTGAATTATTATCAGCGCGAGGTAGCTTCGACCCTACCATTGCGTTAGATGCAAGTAGAAAAACATTTGATGGTAAAAATTACTATTACTATACCAACCCAGAATTAGGCATCCCGCTGCCCGTTGGTAATATCAAAACTGGCCTTGAAAACAATGGTGGCGATTATATTACATCTGAAGTAACAAAGGGTAAAACCAGTTATCTAGGTGTTGAAATGCCACTCGCAAAGGGCTTATTGCTTGATAAAAGACGAGCAGTTTTACAGCAAGCAAAACTATATCGCAGCCAAAGCGAACAAGAGCGCTTAACCATACTTAACAACTTATTGTTTGATGCGTATACCACTTATTGGCAATGGGCTGGCAGCTTTCAGCAATACAAACTATTTTCTCAATTTACAGAAATAGCCAGCAATAGATTGCGTTTGGTACGTATTGCCTATAACAATGGCGACCGCGCGATGATGGATACTGTAGAGGCTTTTACACAATTGCAAAACTATCAATTGATGCAAAGTGATGCGATGCTTAGATGGAACAATGCAAAGCTTGAACTATCTAATTTTTTATGGTTGAATAACGACAGTAGCTACTTTTTGCCCGAAAATTATGTACCAGAAACTTTACAATTTAATGCAACCAATGCACAACAATTAGAAGAGGTATTAACAAAATCGGCTGAGCAAAACCCGTTATTGAAGGCTTATGATTTCAAACTAATGAGCTTAGATGTAGAACGCAAATTAAAGTTTCAAAGCCTACTACCCTATGTTTCACTAAAAGCCAATATTTTAAATAAAGATTATTATGCATTAAAAAATGTTAGCACAGACTTTATTCAAAACAACTATAAATGGGGTATTGATTTTAAAATACCTATTTTCTTGCGGGAAGCTAGGGGCGATTATAAAAAAGCACAATTAAAAATACAGGAAACAAACTTGGAATATATTAATAAAAAACAGCAAACCGTAACCAAAATAAAAAGCTATTACAACGATTTTACGGCACTGTCTCAACAGTTGGCAATAACTCAAAACATGTATAGGAACTACCAAGCTTTGCTTAAAACTGAAGAACTAAAATTCGCCCAAGGCGAAAGTTCACTATTTCTCATAAATAGTAGGGAAACTAAGGTAATAGAACTCTTACAAAAGCAAATAGAATTATATATTAAATACAACAAAGCCAAATATGCCGTTGAATGGGCTGCAGGTTTACTAAGATAATTTCTGAAAAAAAGCCCTCGGTAGACATCGAGGGCTTTAAACCAAAACAAACTAGAATGACAATTTTAAGAAGGTAATATGTAAATATGCCAACGTTAATAGTCTATATAAATAGTAGACAAATATAAAGCCTTATATTTGCATTCTCAAAAATAATTTGTTGAAAAAAATGAAAATAATGTTAAAAATATTAATCATTTGTTGCACACTCTTGTTACCAATAAGGGCAGTAAAAGCACAAAATCGTTATGAACAGGTCATCAACAATTGGCATAGTAAACGCATAGAAAGTTTAAAAGCAGAAAATGGCTGGCTAAACCTAGTCGGGCTTTTTTGGTTAGAAGAAGGGAAAAATACATTTGGCAGCGATCAACAAAACAATATTGTGTTCCCTTCAGGTAGTATTGCCACGAAAGCTGGCTATTTTGAGAGAAAAGGGAATATTGTAAAATTAGTGGCGGCAGATGACGTAAATATTACAATAAATGGTAACCCTGTAAAAGAAGCGATCATTTTTCATCCTGATTCAACAAAAACGCCTACGGTTGTAGCGGGAAATTTAAAATGGACAATTATAAAACGAGATAACAAAATCGGTATTAGACTAAGAGATATAAAAAGCCTTGCCCTTGCGACTTTTAAAGGTATCGAACGCTTTCCAATTGATAGTACTTGGAAAATTGAAGCAACAATACAATCTTCCCCAAAAGCGCGTATTGAAATAACCAATGTGCTCGGGCAAACCAATGAACAACAATCACCAGGCAAACTTTTGTTCACTTTAAACGGTAAGCAATACAGCTTAGATGCTTTAGAAGAAGGCAACGAGCTGTTCATCATATTTGGTGATGCCACAAGCGGTAAAACCACCTACCCCGCTGGTAGATTTTTATACGCCAATAAACCCGATGCAAATGGTAAAACTATCTTAGATTTTAATAAGGCTTACAATCCGCCATGCGCATTTACAGATTTTGCAACTTGTCCTTTGCCACCGAAACAAAACATTTTACAGATAGCAATTACTGCCGGTGAAAAAGATTTCGACCATCATTAATTATAAAATAAATTATTTAAAATGTCTGATATTAGCCATCAAGCACAAACAAATGAAAGTAAAATTCGAGTTATTGCATTATTTGTACTCGTTATTGCTATCATTTATTTACTTACATTGAGTATTATTTTACCCATTTTTTTAGTGATAGATTTTGGCTTACGTGGTTTTAATGTAGGCCATTTAAGTCCGCTAGGTTTTGTAGCCGATAAGTTGGTAAAAACATTCCGTTTGCCAATAAAGTTCATTTACCTGCCACCAAAACGCTTCGCTGCAAGAATTGGCTTTTTATTCTCAGTAACTATTGTTGTATTACAAATTGTAGGCATTAATACTCTAATCGTTACAATTATATTAGCCTTTTTTGCTTTTTTAGAATCGTTTTTAAGTATTTGTGCTGGTTGTTATGTGTACGATTTCCTTATTAAATTGAAAATTTTGCGATAAGAGTTCCATCGGAAATCAGTTTTGAAAACGATAAAAGCCACTAATATAGTGGCTTTTATGTATTTGTAACTAGAGGTTCCGAGCGGATTCGAACCGCTGTAGGAGCTTTTGCAGAGCTCTGCCTAGCCACTCGGCCACAGAACCATTTGTGTTTTAAGGCTGCAAAAATAATGTTTCAGATTGAAAAAAGACACTCTAAATTTGAAATCTAAAAAAAAGTATGCAGAAAATAGAAGAAAGCGAACTAATCATCAACAATCGGGGTGCCATATATCATTTGGATATGTTACCAGAAGATGTTGCGGATACCGTGATTTTTGTGGGCGATCCTGGTAGAGTAAAAGAAGTAAGTAAACATTTTGATACTGTTGAAGTCAGAAACGAGCATCGTGAATTTATATCGCATACAGGTAGATTGGGTAACAAACGTTTAACTGTTATTTCTACTGGTATTGGGCCAGATAATATTGATATTGTATTGAACGAGCTTGATGCGTTGGTAAATATTGATTTTAAAACAAGAACCATTAACACAGTTTTAAAACATTTGAATATAATAAGGATTGGCACATCTGGTTCGCTACAGAAAGATATTCCTGTAGATGGTTTTGTAGCTAGTTCGCATGGTTTAGGCATAGATAATTTACTTAATTTCTATACCCATGGTAACAATGATGAAGAGCAACAAATTTTACAACAATTCATCAATCATACACAAATAGATGCATCTGTTTCTCAGCCATATATTACTGGTGCTAGTAGTGGTTTGTTAAAGCATTTTGTAGATGGTTTTCATCATGGTATAACTGTTACTTGCCCTGGCTTTTTTGGCCCTCAAGGTCGTGTTTTGCGCTTAGGCCTTACTAATCCTAAATTAATAGATCGTTTACCCGAATTTACATTTGGGCAACATCGTATTACTAATTTTGAAATGGAAACTAGCGCTATCTATGGCTTAGGCAAATTATTAGGCCATCATTGTTTAAGTTTAAATGCTATTGTAGCCAATCGGGTAGAAAAAACATTTAGTAAAGACAGTCAAAAAGCTATTGAGAACTTAATCGTAAAAGCATTGGGGATTATTTCGAGTTACTAGTTACAGGTAAAGCTATATGCAACAGCATTAAGTATATTGCACAATTCAAAATTGATCGACAAGTGACAAACATGACATTCTATAAATATCAAGGAACGGGTAACGACTTTATCATTTTTGATAATCGAGATAGTTCAATTACCTTAACTACAGCACAAGTAAATCACTTATGTGACAGAAAATTTGGGGTAGGCGCCGACGGCTTAATGCTACTGAACCAACAACAAGGCTATGATTTTGAAATGGTGTATTACAATGCAGATGGCAACGAAAGTACCATGTGTGGCAATGGTGGTAGGTGTTTAACACAATTTGCCTACGATATGGGCATTAAAAAAGACACACTGAAATTTATAGCTATTGATGGAGAACATGAAGCGACGTTTAGCGACAATTGGGTAAATTTAAAAATGAAAGACGTGGACACTATCATTCAAAATCATGGTGATTTTGTGTTAAATACAGGTAGCCCACATTTAGTACATCCTACTAGCGATGTAATGAATTTTGATGTATACAAAATGGGACGTGAAATAAGGTATAGTGATGGATTTAAAGCTGAAGGCATTAACGTAAACTTTGTAGAAAGCACAGACGAAGACAAAATTATTGTGCGCACTTACGAGCGTGGTGTTGAAAACGAGACCTTAAGTTGCGGAACAGGTGTTACTGCATCGGCTTTAATTTTTGCACATAACGAAAATGGTTTTAACCGTATTGAAGTAACAACCCTAGGCGGTAACCTTGCAGTTGAATTTGATAAAACCGGCGAAAAAACTTTTGAAAATATCTGGCTTTGCGGTCCTGCAACATTCGTGTTTAAAGGCGAGATCGAGATATAGTAACGGGTTTTACTGATAAAATCTAATGTAACAGCATTCATGTATATTGCATAAACTAATAAATAATTGACCATTGGCTTTTCATATTTCACTTTTACATTATGATTCAATATTTTAAAATAATTAATCAGCAAACCATAGAAATTGATAAACTTGAAAATGGTACTTGGGTTAATTTGGTACCACCATTTAAGGAAGAGGAATTTATAGAATTAAGCAATGCCTTGACCATACCTATTGAGTTTTTAAGAGACTCACTAGATATTGACGAAAGACCACGTTTTGAACTTTATGACAATACCAAATTCATTGTTATTAAAACGCCAACCGAAAACAATTCCTTTAACGATAGTGATGCATTTTACATTACCATCCCTATCTGCATTATCTTAACAGATCACCAAATTGTTACAGTAAATAGCTTCGATAATGGTGCCATTAAAAAATTCCTCAACTCTTTCCAGCGACGAAATCCTGAAAATCGTAGCATGATGGTGCTAAAGATTTTTGAAAAAGTGGTACAAAACTTTATGGAATTTTTAAAAGAAGTCAACCAACGCAGAAACAAATACGAAACCAGCCTTTATGAAAGCAATAGCAATGAAGATTTATTAAATTTAATGCGTATACAAAAAAGTTTGGTGTACTTTATTACCGCCTTGCGCAGTAATGAAATGTTATTGATGAAGCTAGAACGCACCAACTTTTTAGGTCTTACAGATGAAGAAAAAGAGTTTATGCTAGATTTAATTGTAGATACAAGCCAAGCGCTTGAAATGGCGAATACCTACACCAATATTTTAACAAGTTCGCAATATGCCTTCAACAGTATTATTAGCAATCATGCAAATACTGTGATGAAACGTTTATCCGCTATCACTATTATCTTATTATTACCAATATTGGTGGCCATTATATTCTCTATGAATACATTAATAACAATCTCAATACCTAGCTTTACTTTCAACATTACCATTGCCGTAACGATTATTATATCAGTAATTATCAGCACATATTTTATTAAGAAAAAATGGTTTTAAGGCAAATAGGTATTTGTTTGGCCAGCGATAGTACTACTATTTAATATCGTTGCGTCGCACACTTGTACGTCCTGTACTTTGCTTAGCAACTATTAGAAACATCAACGGCACGCTGTAAGCGTGCCGTTGATTAGAATAGATACATGATTAATTATTTTACTACAGAAGTACTGTCGGCACGTTGCTGAATTAAGAAGTAACTTCCAAATAATAAACCCGAAAACACCGCAGTACCCGTTAAACTACCTTGATAAAAAGGTAAACCATCTGCTAAACAAGCCAACATGCCATCCAATGTTTTTGGATGATGATAACCCCCACCACTTGCCCAAACTAATAAATTAGATACTAAGAAATAAGCGGTAGGTGCTGCTAAAATACCTCCGATAATGCTACCAATTTTATTCATTTTTACTGCAAAACCAATAACCGTTAAGCCAGCAAATAACAAATAGTTCGTTACTTGACCGCTATAAAAACCTTTGGTTTGGCTAAGACCACTCGCATACAATACTTGGTACAAAGCATCGCTAATAAACATGGATAATAATGGCAATAAAAAGGCCCATTTTTTATTATTCACAAACAAGGCACCACCAAATAAAGCCATAGCAATTTGTGGTGCAAAGCCAAATGGACGGTTAGGGATAATGCGGTAAAGGGATGCCATTAGAATCAACAATACCAAAGAAATAACGATGTTTTTATTCAACTTCATAGTCAAGTGTTTCGATAACAAAAATAGGCTGAAAATGCAACCCTACAAATCCTATTTTCCTCATTGGTGGATAAGCATGCATTATTAGTAGGATTAAGGTACAAAAGCTTTGTACAAAACACATTTTCCAGAGGCTTCAATTTTATAAGTTTCACCAGGTAAAATGGCTACTGATTCACCTTGTTTTAAAACAATATTTCTACTACTATTAATCACAGCGCCACCTTCTACTGCAATCATGATTTCTAGTGAACTAGCTGTGGCTTCATGACTATTGCCTTGCAAACTAATTTTATGAATACCAAAATCTGGTACTGGGCAAGGATAATACACCGCATGATTACCTATATCGTTACCCTTCATTACGTTAGGTTTTACACCTTCAAACAAGGTATGTTTTAATAACTCTGGCACATCTATATGTTTAGGTGTAAGGCCGCCACGTAACACATTGTCACTATTGGCCATTAACTCTACATTCTGCCCTTCTAAGTAAGCATGTGGCACACCTGCTCCTTGAAATACCGCTTCGCCAGCTTCTGCTTTTACAATATTGAAGAAGTAAATAGAAAAAACACCTTTGTCAATATTCACCACTTCATCTTTCCCTTCAAATAATTTCGCTACCCACCAACCTGCATCATGTTTAGTAAGCTCGTTGTGCGCCTTACGGCGCAACTCACGCTTTACCAAGGGTGCGAGCATATTATCTACATATACTTGATCCATTTCCATTACCATTTGGTACAAGCCTTTGTAGCCACCTTTTTTGAATAAAGGCATCAGCACATTAAATTCCTGTACCTCTATTAAGGTTTGCATCAAATCGTCTTTTTGCTTAAACCCATGTAGCAACCAAAACTCACTCAAAGCTACCATTACTTCGGGCTTGTGGTTTCTATCTTTATAATTACGATGTGGCGCATTAATGGGTATACCTGCTGCTTGCTCGGCATCAAAACCTTTGGCAGCTTCAGTTTTTGTAGGATGCACCTGAATAGACAACATATCTTTTACATCCAGTATTTTGAAAAGATATGGCAATTCGCCAAATTGCTCAAAAACCTTGCTAGTAATGGTTTCAGCAGGATTACTCGCAATTAATTCATTTAATGCAACTGACGTTGTATCATCACTAATAATAGACGCGGCAGAAGGATGCGCACCCATCCAATACTCTGCACAGGGTTTATTATCTATATTATCAAAGCCTAACAATGCTGGTAAAAAGCTATAACCGCCCCATGCATAGTTTTGCACTTTTCCTTTTAAATGAAATGTTTTTCCATTCAGTTTCATGTGTAGTTGTTTATTGGTTTCAATTGGATATATCGTATAATCACGGTAAATTATCAATGCGTTTGGTATAAATTAGCATAAAAATTTTATGATTATCTCACAGTATACTTTAATGTCACGAAATTAAGTATGACGCACCACAAACGCACAGGAAATAAAGGCGAATTATTAGCCGAAGCCTATTTAATTGAGAAAAATTACAGCATTATTGCTAAAAATTGGCGACACAAGCATTTGGAAATAGACATTATTGCTAGCCTTAATAATAAGTTACACTTTGTAGAGGTAAAAACAAGAACCAATGCCAAATTTGGTTTGCCAGAAGAAAGTATTAGTCAAGCCAAAATGAATCACCTAAAAAAAGCGGCCGAGGAATATTTGTACCAACATCCAGAATGGCTGAAAATACAGTTTGATGTGATTGCTATTACTTTAAAAAAAGGCGAAATACCTGAGATTTTTATGATTGAAGATGTGTTCTTTTAGACATGTATAACACAATTAAAGCGAATTATACAAATTGATAAAATAAAAATCCCTAACAATTGCTTGCTGGGGATTTTTTTTAAACCAATCAAATACATTGATTATAAACCAAATAAACCACTGTTTAGCAGTTGTAATGTTTTTGTTCTGTATTCGTTTGGCACTAATAATGAGATATTGTGATGGCTACCACCATAGCTCACCATGGTTACTGGTATTTCGTTGATAGCAATGAATAATTTTTGTAAAACGCTTTCTGTTTTTGCAATTTCATTACCTACAATAGATACAATACTTTGGTTGGTTTCAACTTCTACATGACCAAATGGTTCTAATTCTTGTACTATTTCCTTCAAGAATTCAGCGCTATCAATGGTTACAGATACTGCTACTTCAGAAGTCGTAATCATATCAATTGAGGTTTTGTATTTTTCAAATACCTCAAATACTTTTCTTAAAAAGCCATAAGCCAATAGCATACGGCTGCTCTTAATTTTAATAGCAATAATGCCATCTTTTGCAGCCACAGCTTTAATACCTACGCTACCTGCTTCTTTGGTAATAACTGTACCTACGGCTTCTGGCTGCATGGTATTTAATAGCTTAACAGGCACGTTTTCTTGTTGGGCTGGCCAAATACAAGTTGGGTGTAAAATTTTAGCTCCAAAATAAGCTAACTCAGCCGCTTCGTCAAAGCTCAATTGTTCTATTGCATTCGTTTTTTCAACAATACGAGGGTCATTATTGTGCATACCATCTATGTCAGTCCATATTTCACACACTGTTGCATTTACAGCCGCAGCTACAAGCGATGCAGTATAATCGCTACCGCCACGTTTTAAATTATCTACCTCGCCTCTTGCATTTTTACAGATATAACCTTGCGTAATGAAAAGTTTTTTAGACGCATATTGTGCTAAAATTGGTGTTAGTTTCGCTCTTATTGCTTCTACATGTGGCTCACCATTGGCATCAATACTCATAAAGTCTAATGCAGGTAATAATTGATGGTCAATACCTTGTTCTTCTAAAAATACACAGAACAATTTGGTACTTAGCAACTCGCCTTGTGCCAATATATCTTTATACAACGCATCGCTGAAAGAAATGCGTAGGATGATGTTTAAAAATTCGAAATGTTCGCTCACAATAGCATTAGCTTTAGCTTGCGCCTCGGTACCGCTAGCAAGTAATAATACAAAACTTCTATAATGTGCTTCTAATTTATCTATGGATTGCCTCGCAGCCTCACGGTCGCTCTTGGCTAAATGGTTACTAATTTCTACCAACGAATTGGTAGTGCCGCTTAATGCACTTAATACCACAATTTTTGGTTCAGCATCTTTGGTAATTAATTGCGCCACTTGATGCATACGTTCTGGCTTACCTACGCTAGTACCGCCAAATTTCATTATTTTCATTACCCTACTTTTTTTGTGGGTGCAAATATATACCTAGTTTAAAATGATAAGTCGAATGTTTTTGAGGCGGTTTTTTATGCCTAACATATGTTTTTGTAATTATCAGTTTTAGAGGTAAATTATGCTTATCGGCAGCCTTGCTTTTCCTTACTTTTGCAGCCCTAATTGCTTGTTTTATTAAAAATAATTGAAGTGATTAGAATTGAATTTTACCGCAAAAAGATTTAGAGAAAACTACAAGCAATGGAATTATCAAAAAACTTTGAACCGCAAGCTATAGAGCTAAAATGGATGGATGTATGGAACGAAAAAGGCTACTTTAAAAGTGTGCCCGATGCGAGAGAAGCTTATACTGTGGTTATTCCACCGCCAAATGTTACCGGTGTGTTACACATGGGTCATTGCTTAAATAATACCATTCAAGATATTTTGGTGCGTCGTGCTAGAATGATGGGCAAAAATGCTTGCTGGGTGCCTGGTACAGACCATGCTTCTATTGCCACAGAAGCCAAAGTAGTAGCCATGTTGCGTGAAAGAGGCATTGCAAAATCATCTTTAACAAGAGAAGAATTTTTAGGTTATGCCTGGGAATGGAAAGAGAAATACGGTGGCATTATTTTACAACAATTAAAAAAGCTAGGCTGTAGTTTAGATTGGGATAGAACATCATTTACCATGGATGATGATTACTACAAAGCTGTGATTAAAATATTTGTCCAGCTACATCAAGAAGGCATCATTTACCGTGGCTTAAGAATGGTAAACTGGGATCCTGCAAGTAAAACGGCTTTAAGTGATGAGGAAGTAATTTTTAAAGAAATTGATAGCAAGCTTTACTATGTAAAATATCCTTTGGTAGAAGACAACAGCAAGTACATGATGGTTGCTACTACAAGACCAGAAACCATTTTAGGTGATGTGGCTATTTGTGTAAATCCAAATGACGAGCGCTATAAAGCATGGATTGGTAAAGAAGTTATTGTGCCACTTATTAACCGTAAAATACCAATTATTGCAGACGAGTATGTAGATGCTGAATTTGGTACAGGTGCTTTGAAAATTACACCAGCCCACGATAAAAACGATAATGAAATAGGTAGAAAGCACAATCTTAAAACCATTGATACGCTTGATGCAGAAGGCAAGTTTACTGCTGAACAATTAATGGACGAAAACCCATCAGCGCAGATATTGGCTTATAATGGTGTAGATAGATTTGCGTTAAGAAAACAAATTGCTGAAGACATTGCAGCGCTTGATCAAATTGAAAAAATTGAAGAGTACAAAGGTCAAGTAGGTACTAGTGAAAGAACGGGTGCTGTTATTGAAAGTAGATTGAGCTTACAATGGTTTGTAGATATGAAAGCATTTTTGGCAAAGCATCCAGAAACGCTTACAACCGTTATGAACGATGAAATTACGTTTCATCCTACCAAGCTAAAAAACACTTATAACCATTGGTTGAGTAATATTAAAGATTGGTGCATTTCTCGTCAACTTTGGTGGGGGCAGCAAATTCCTGCATGGTATGATAATTCAGGCAATTGTGTAGTGGCAGAAACTGAGCAAGAAGCAATAGCATTGTACAATTCGAAATTTCAAATTCCAAATCAGCAACTTACAAGAGATGAAGATTGCTTAGACACTTGGTTCTCATCTTGGTTGTGGCCAATGGAAGTTTTTAAAGGCATTAGTAATCCTCATAACGAAGAAGTAAATTACTACTACCCTACTACCACTTTGGTGACAGGGCAGGATATTATATTTTTTTGGGTGGCAAGAATGATTATGGCCGGCTACGCATTTAAAGGCGAATTACCATTTAAAGATGTGTATTTTACTGGTATGGTGCGTGACAAGCAAGGCCGTAAAATGAGTAAGCAATTGGGTAATAGCCCAGATTTATTAGGTTTAATTGATAAGTATGGTGCCGATGCAGTACGCTTTGGCATTATGTTCTCTTCGCCTGCTGGCAACGATTTAATGTTTGATGAAGCATCACTTGAACAAGGTAGAAACTTTAATAACAAGCTTTGGAATGCTTTGAAATTGGTGAAAATGTGGGAAGGAAGACAGTCGACCGATAACAGTCAACAGACCACAGAAAGTAATTTTGCCACTACTTGGTTTGAAAATAGACTAGCACAAGTGCAAATTGAAGTAGATGGTTTAATGGCGCAGTTTAAAATTAGCGAAGCCTTAAAAGTGATTTATAGCCTTATTTGGGATGATTTCTGTAGTTGGTATTTAGAATGGGTAAAACCAGGTTTTGAACAACCAATTAGTGCAAATATTTATAACAAAACCATTGGCTTTTTCGAGCAGTTAATGCAACTGATGCATCCTTTTACACCATTTGTTACCGAAGAAATTTTTGGATTATTAAAAGCGCAAACAGAAAGTTTGTGTGTAAAGCAATTCGCTCAAATTTCAAATCCTAAATCAGAAATTCTTGTAGAAGCAGAATTATTAAAACAAGTCATTACTGCTATTCGCGAAGCAAGAAATAAGAACCAAATCAAACCAAAAGAAACCATCAAGTTATCTATACAAACTAGCAATCAAGAGAGTTTCAATGGCATTGCAAGCATATTGTCTAAACAAGTAAATGCTGAAGCCATTACGTTTACTAATGAAGCGATTGCAAATAATATTGTAGTTGCAGTAGAACAAGATAAATTCTTTTTGCAAGCAGAAAGAGCAGTTGATACTGTGGCTCTAAAAGCAGAACTAGAAAAGGACTTAGCGTATCAGCAAAACTTTTTGCAAAGCGTATTGAAGAAATTATCTAACGAACGTTTTGTGCAAAATGCAAAACCAGAAGTGATAGAATTTGAACGCAAAAAACAAGCTGACGCAGAAGCAAGAATTAAAACCATTGAAGAAAGCTTAAGCAGTCTATAATTTGGAATGTGCAATTTGAAATTAATGATGCAAAAGATAAAAGCGTTTGTATTTATTTTATTTATTTCCTTGAATACCCATGCACAAAACTGGGAGGTAAACTTGCTGAATAATATTAACCCGCAACAACCATCTTCTGGCTTTTGGCAAAAAACATCATCGTCTACTTACGCCGTAAGCGTTGGTGTGCCTGCAACTCAGTTGATTGTAGGTTTTATTAAAAAAGATAGACAACTACAAAAGCAAGGTTGGGAAACTGTTGGAGCTTTGGCTATTAATACATTGGTAACACAAGGTTTAAAGTACACCATCAACCGAGAAAGACCTTACGAGAAATACCCATTACTTATTCACCCATATCAAATTGAAGGTGATAAATCGTTTCCTTCTGGCCATACATCCACTGCATTTGCAGTGGCTACTTCGCTATCATTACAATATAAAAAATGGTATGTAGTTGTGCCTGCTTATGCTTGGGCTTCTAGCGTTGGCTATTCTCGTTTATATTTGGGCGAACATTACCCTACCGATGTATTAGCTGGGGCGGCCATTGGTGCTGGTAGTGCTTGTCTAAGTCGATATCTAAATAAAAAGTTGTTCACTAAAAAGACACACTAACATATGCTTGCTGAAATAAGAATTGCGACTATAAGAGATATAAATGCTATTCAAAATATTGCTTATACTACTTGGCCAACAGCCTATAAGCGCATCATCACTAGCGAACAAATTGAGTATATGCTTGAGAAGATGTATAGCCAAGATGTGTTGGAAAATCAATTTTATGAAGGCATACAGTTTTTAGTAGCAGAGGTAGACAATGAGATTGTTGGTTTTGCATCGTATGGACTGCTGCAAGACAATATTTACAAACTACACAAGCTGTATGTAAACCCTGATGTACAAAAATCTGGCGCGGGCAAGGCCTTACTAAAAGAAGTACTGAATAAAGTAATTAAACTTGGAGGTAAGCAATTGGAACTACAAGTAAATAGAAAAAATAAAGCCGTTGGTTTTTACGAAAAAATGGGCTTTGAAATTGTAAAATCAGAAGACTTTTATTTTGGCGAAGGCTTTTATATGAATGATTACGTCATGAGTATAAACTTATAATTACACACCTATAATCGCTTTTTCGGCAATATTATTCAAATATTTATTCGAAGCGGCATAGCCAATAAATCTGCCTGTAGACTTATGCAAATACCGCATAATAAAATCTACTTGTTGGCTTTTTTGCCAATCGTTTTGTAATGATTTTTTTAAACGTGCATCATATCGCTGCAAATAGTCTGCACCAAACGCCTGCGCTTGTAAACTAGCAACACATTGTTCTGCTGCACACATACCTTGAAACACCGCATGACCAACGCCCCAACCAGTTAACGGATTGACACCACTTCCAGACGAACCAGCTAGCAATACTCTTTCGGCAGAAAAACTTTGATTCTTATTTGCTGTTGATGGTAACGAAGCACCTTTAACTTTTTCTACTAAAACTGCGTTAGCCATAATATTCTTTACCTGAGGTTGCTGCTGTATCACTTGCTGCAACAAGGTTTCAGCATTGAAGCCATGTTTACTCGCATAGCGTTTTAAAATAAACATTTCCACCGTGTACAAGCCTTTTGGCAGCTTATTAATAAACAAATAGCCATTCGCTGGTTTGTTAATTAAGTACACTTGAAAACCATGCGGCTCTGTAATGTTTAAATTGCGGTAGTAGCCCCTTGCGGCCAATAAAAAATGGTCAGGCGAAACTTGTTTTGCTTGATTTGCCAACATCGATAAATTGCCAGTTGCTATTATTACAAGTTCACTTTTAGTACTATCATTTGCAGTAATAATCTCAATATTATTTGTATGCGTAACAATTTTATTGACCGATTCGCCTGTACAAAGCTTCGCATATGGACTTTTTAGTACTTCAGCCCGTAAAAAAGTATCAAAGTCTTTTCTGTAAGTGCTATATCTACTTACCGCATTGTGCTTAGCAGCGTCTATATATAGCCCCTTGCCTTTATGGTTAAAATATTGGTATTGTTCTATTGGCTGTAATACTTGCTCAGTAAGCATTGCAGGCAATAAATTCGTGTCGAGTTTGTTCAATACATTGGCTAGCCTGCCATCATAACATTCCCCGCAAACCTTATCACCTATCTCTTTTTTGCGTTCAAAAATAGTATGCTTCACACCATACTTGCTTAGAAATAAAGAAGCCACAAGCCCTGCTGGGCCAGCACCTACGATGCAAACAGGTGTATCTATCATAACTAGAAATGCTATTTAGTCAATATTACAAGTTTTAAAAGTAATTGTTTTCAAGTTTCAACTAAACTTAAATGCGAAAGCAATAATGTAAATTGCGTAATCTAAAATTAATTGACCATTGACCATTGACCATTGACCATTGACTATTGACCATTGACCATTGACCATTGACCATTGACCATTGACCATTGACCATTGACCATTGACCATTGACCATTGACTACACCACCACATGCGTTTGCTTAATCACGCCCATTACAAATACACTTTGCACATGACCCAAATTACCTGTTTCGCTTAGCTTATTTACATGAAAGTGGTAATAATCATCCATATTTTCAGCTACTACTTTTAGCATAAAGTCAAATTCGCCGCTAATATTATAGCACTCTATCACCTCAGGCATGGCATTAATCATTTGTATAAACTCAGTACCAGCGGTTTTATCATGTTGCTTTAGCGATACATAGCAAATCACCATCAAGCCCTTTTTCACCTTGCTATGGTCTACCAAAGTAGCATATTGTTTTATCACACCATTTTGTTCCATACGCTTTATGCGTTCATGCACAGGCGTAGTGCTTAAGTGTATTGCATCAGCTATTTCTTTTACGGTTGCTTTAGCATTTTGCTGAAGTAAGCGTAAAATGGCAAGGTCTTTATCGTCTAGCACTAAAACCTCGTTGGTGGATTGTTCTTTTTTAATGGCTTTTGACATGGCTTTATAGTTATTTGTTCTTTACAGCAATCAAATTTGCCAACTATTTCCCAAATAAAATTAAATAACACCAACTTTATCCTACCAAACTATATTTGTCATCTAAATTTAAAACATGTCTACTTTATCAAAATCAATCGATTTTAGCTTACCATACAAGGTAGCTGATATTAGCCTTGCTGAATGGGGTCGTAAAGAAATCCGTTTGGCAGAAGCTGAAATGCCAGGTTTAATGGCTATCCGTGAAGAATATGGCCCTAGCCAACCATTAAAAGGTGCACGTATTGCAGGCTGCTTACACATGACTATTCAAACTGCGGTTTTAATTGAAACTTTGGTGGCTTTGGGTGCTGAGGTAAAATGGAGCTCTTGCAATATCTTCTCTACACAAGATCAAGCTGCTGCTGCTATTGCTGCTGCTGGTATTGGCGTTTTTGCTTGGAAAGGTCAAACACAAGAAGAAGCGGATTGGTGTATTGAACAAACCTTGTTCTTTGGTGGTGCTGACCGTCCTTTAAACATGATTTTAGACGATGGGGGCGATTTAACCAATATGGTATTTGATACTTATCCTGAATTAGTGGCTAACATTAAAGGTTTAAGTGAAGAAACTACTACAGGCGTTCACCGCTTGTACGAGCGTATGGCTAAAGGTACTTTACCAATTCCTGCAATTAACGTCAACGACAGCGTTACAAAATCTAAATTCGATAACAAATACGGTTGTAAAGAAAGTTTGGTAGATGCCATTCGTAGAGCTACTGACGTAATGATGGCTGGTAAAGTTGCGGTTGTAGGTTCTTACGGTGATGTAGGTAAAGGTTCTGCTGCTTCTTTATTAGGTGCAGGTTGCCGTGTTATTGTTACCGAAATTGATCCTATTTGTGCGTTGCAAGCTGCAATGGATGGTTTTGAGGTAAAACCAATGCACAAAGCTGTTGCTGAGGCTGACATTATTGTTACTGCATCGGGCTGTCGTGACTTGATTACTGAAAAACATTTCCGTTTGATGAAAGACAAAGCGATTGTATGTAATATCGGTCACTTTGATATTGAAATAGATATGGCTTGGTTAAACAAAAACTATGGTCATACAAAAGATACCATCAAACCACAAGTTGACATCTACAACATTGATGGTAAAGACATCATCATTTTGGCTGAAGGTCGTTTGGTAAACTTAGGTTGTGCTACTGGTCACCCAAGTTTTGTAATGAGTAACAGCTTTAGTAACCAAACTTTAGCGCAAGTAGAATTATGGACAAACCACGCTGCTTACGAAAATAAAGTATATGTGTTACCAAAAACGTTGGATGAGAAAGTTGCCCGTTTACACCTCGCTAAAATTGGTGTAGAACTAGATGTATTAACACCAGAACAAGCTGCTTACTTAGGCATTCCACAAAATGGGCCTTTCAAAAGCGACATGTACAGATATTAATTTGAGATTTCTGATTTCTGATTTGAGATTAATAGTGAAAGCCGTTTCGAAGTTTCGAAACGGCTTTTTTATGTCGTCACTTCGCTGTACGAAGTCTCTGACTTCGTAACTAATATGTTAGAGAGAGTCTGCGACTCTAAAGAACATAAAACATGCTAAGTCAGAGACTTCACACAGCAATTCAAGTTATTTTGTGACAAACATAAGCACTACTATTTAGCATTTGTTTAGCCTTAGGCGGACACTTGTAAGTTTGCATATCTTTATCAGATTTTATCTAGACTAATTTTTCGCTAGTTTTAGATTTATTGATTGTCCAAGTCACCATTTTTCAATTGGTGTTTTATAAGCACTTTAACATAATGCCTATCACGGCGGCTTCGTTTAGCATCGGCTCTTTTGGTGTTACGTTTGTCTTTTACAATACGGTCTAGATTGTTAAGGTCATCAAGCGCTTTAACGTCATTAACAGAAGTTCGCTTTGGCATTGCTATTTAGTTTAATAATCTTCTAAGATAACAAGCACCGAAACAATTTGTTGTACAATAGGCGCATATCTAAGCCAGCATAAAATCTTCGAAAATCCGCTCCATCAGCGTCATCAGCTTTCCTAACCACCCTAGGTTTTGCTAGAATTGCTCACCATATCTTTTAGCTTGTCTATTTCTACTTCACTTAAATAACGCCACTTGCCAAGGGCAATACTATCTAGTTTTATGTGCATAATGCGCACACGTTGTAGGCTCGTTACGGTATAATCAAAGTGTTCGCACATACGGCGAATTTGGCGGTTAAGCCCTTGTGTGAGTATAATTCTAAAAGTGTGGGTACTTACTTTTTTTACAATACAGGGCTTTGTTAGGCCATCTTTTATGCGTACACCAGCCGCCATCTTTTGCATAAAATAGCCATCTACAGGCTTATTTACTTTTACAATATATTCTTTCTCGTGGTTATTGCCTGCACGTAATATTTTATTCACAATATCACCATCATTGGTTAAAAAGATGAGTCCTTCAGAGTCTTTATCCAATCTACCAATAGGAAAAATGCGCTTGGGATATTTAATGTAGGCGATAATATTACCGGGTATTTTTTCTTCGCTGGTAGTTGTAATCCCCACAGGCTTATTAAAAGCCAAGTACACCAGTTTTTCCTGTTTTTTGGGCTTATCAGCAGTGGTTATTAAGCTACCATCTACCTCAACCGAATCACCAGGATTGTAACGGTTACCAAGCTGTGCAGGTTGGTCATTTAGCAATACCCTACCTTGTGTAATTAAATTATCAGCTTCGCGGCGAGAACAATAGCCCGTATCACTGATAAACTTATTAAGACTAATTGAATTGGGATTCAAAATATACAATTGATTATTAGCTGCGAAAATACCTTAAATAGTGCGAAAGCCTAAACACAAAAAAGAGGCTTCTGGAAAGAAGCCCCCGTATTATAACCCTGCTGCATAAAAAACTATTTACTAGACTTTTGGTGGTTCGATAAGTTTAAAGCAGGTTTTAATTTATTTATTTTATCCCTTACTCTTTTATAAATGGTTGTTGCAAGTGAAAATCGGTACCGCTTATTTGCAATAAATAATTACCGCCTGCAAGGTTGGCAATATCTACAGAAACTTGTGATGTACCTATAGCTAATTGGCTAGATTGTTTTACTAAAATTTTTCCTTGTGCATCGGTAATAATAATGGTAGCAGCACCCGCTTTTAAAGTAGTTATTTGCGCTTTTAAAGTAGTAGATACAGGATTTGGATAAATATTTAGACGAAGTTTAGCACTATTAGCTACCGTTACTGTTACAATGCTACTATAGGTTTTACTACCATCTTTATCTAATATTTCCAACCTATAATAAATGGTATTAGGCAAATTAGTATTAGCAAATTGGTTAAAGACTTGCAAGCATAATCGTAAGACGTAATAGCATAATAATCGTATTAGTCTCTAATATCTTTATTTGATAACTCTCAATAAATACTTTCAAAAGCCGAATAAAATTATTACCAGGGCTAATTCAATATTCTTCCAAACCTCACAAAGCAAAGCGGCTAATAACTTTCGTTACTAGCCGCTTACTTTTATCTATTCTTACTTCAATTTA
>NZ_JBHSDC010000029.1:0-578106 GCF_042651445.1 Parasediminibacterium paludis | reverse complement strand
CTCCTTTTTTCAATATCCACACTTTGGGTATATTTGAAAAGCAATGGTAGTTTTTTCACAAACTCACGTTACCCGCCACTTTAAAACGACAACTTGCAAATCAGAAAAGAATATGATAATTAATAAAGAATGGACAAGACGTAAACTTATCAAAACTGCTACCAATGCAAGTGTCGTATTGCTATTAAATCCATTTTCATTTTTGACTGCTATTGAACCCGATGATAAGGTAGAAAAAATAGTAGCAAAAACTATTGGTATTGATACCCACAATCACTTGGATGTTCCATTTAATTTAGAACAGTTTAAAAGTCAGAAATATAATTTAGCTGTTGAACTAAAAGCATCTGGTTTAACAGCCATTTGTATGACTTTCTGTGTAGATAGACCTCAACTAGAAAAAGAAGGCGATGCCTTTAGTCGGTTTATTTTGAGCCTTGACGAAATGGACCAAATTCTTAAAGCAAATAACCTGACACGAGCATTAAATTATTCGGATATAAAAAATGCCCGAAAAGTGAATAAACAAATCATTATTCAATCCGTAGAAGGTGGACATTTTATTGAAGGGAAAATAGAACGAATAAAAGTAGCTTACGAAAGAGGCTTGCGTCATTTGGGATTAATGCACGATGGACAGACTTCACCACCAATAGGCGACATATATACCGACACACCACAATATGGCGGACTTACCCAATTAGGTATTGACACAATAAAAGAATGCAACAGGCTGGGCATTCTCGTTGACCTTACGCATTGCAATAACGAATCAATAGACAAAGCACTTGAGGTATCAACAAAACCAATGCTCATTTCACATACAGGACTGAATACGAAATTGGGAACAAATGAAAAAATGGCAAAAATGATGATGCCCCGACTTATCAGTAAAGAACAGGCAAAAACTTTTGCTAATGCTGGTGGCGTAATTGGCGTGTGGACACATCTTGCCGGCACCCCATTGGAATATGCAAAAAATGTAAGAGCGTTAGTTGATGTTGTAGGGGTAGAACATGTTTGTATTGGAACAGATACAAAGATGACAACGCCAATTGGAAGTAGCGACAGGTTTGGAAAAAATACAAATCAAAGTTGGGATAATACAACTAACGGATTTTTTTATACAATTATCGACGCCCTACTAAAAAAAGGATTTACTGAAAAAGATATTATGCAAATTGGTGGTGAAAATTATTGTCGAATATTTGAAAAGGCAACCACAGTGTGATAAAAAAACCGTAGCTAGAATGAGGCTTGGCACTAGTGGTAAAGTATATTATATTTGATACGTATCTGTTTGATACAATTGATGAGGTGAGAGAAGTAACACAGTTTTGGGTGGATGATTATAATCATGAAAGACCGCATGATGCCCTAGGTGGGCTATCGCCAATTAGGTATCGGAAACAAAACGTTCAATCTGTTGGGCTCCGTTACGCTACACCCAACAGATTGATGCAAACTGATTATTAAAATGATAAAATAATCTACTTTTAAGTCGTACTAAAAATGTGGAGCCTACATACATAACAACCTAAATAATGAAAAATATTTTTATCGTATTACTCATATTGAGTTTCGCATTTAGAGCTGCTGCGCAAGAACATCTAAAAGGTATACTGCCATTAAAAAATGGTAAGGTGACCTATTCTGAAGTTGTGCGAGTGGATGGCTTATCAAAGAGTGAAATTTATAAACGATTAAGATTATGGTTAGCTTATAATTACGAATTTTCTAAATTTGATAACCAGGAATTACTAATAAGTAAAGGTTACTTTACTTATGGGAATTTTAGGGTATGGCATATCCTAACAATTAAAATTAAAGACGGACGCTATAAACTAGAACTATCAAATTTTGAAATACAATTTGCAAATACACTTCCAATTGATATTGAGGGCAACTACGGCTCTATTACAAAAAAGTCAGATTTTAAACAGATTGATGAGACTGTATCTAAAATTATCTTGTCTTTAAAAACGGAAGGGATAAAACCAATTAAAGACGAAGATTGGTAGACTTAGATGCAGCAAAACGGTCAAAAATCATTTGCTTTCAGCTGCTTTGAGTTTTTTCTTATATCATCTTTATTTTTAAAATATTTTAGGCATAGCTTTATTTACTAACAGACAAACAACAAAGAGCTTTTTGGCCTTCCATTTAGCACACATGCGTTCAAGAATAAATATTGACGACCTATTTTAGAATACATCAAATTTGGTATGAAAAAAAAGGGCTCAAAAACGGCTACGAATTATAAAGTCAGCTACATCTTAGAAACATTGGCTGAGCCTGATTGGCTACAAACCAAATATTACTATCCATACTCGGAGCAAAAGCTCATTAATAGCGCTAACACTTACTTCATGCCATCTTAGCTGTGCAAAATCCAAGCGTACTGCTTGAGTTGGTCTTTTACTTGTAAAACTGTACTTTTATTACTGTATAAGGCTTTAGACAAACAATAGTATGCTAAAGCGCCGTTCGTAATCCGCCGAATTTTATAAACGCATTATATGCCTTACCGATAAATAAGCTATCGTTTATGACACCTAAACTTGATACAGCTCAACAACACCATGCTAACCATGAAAAACACCCAAAACAAGATTTTCAGGTAGAACGCTTAGCATTTTTTAGTGATGCGGTTTTTGCTATTGCAATTACATTGCTGATAATAGACATAAAAGTTCCTAAAATAACCAAAGACAGTACCTCAGAAACTGTTTGGGTACAACTTGTTGATTTAAGATATAGTTTTTTTGCGCTTTTACTAAGCTTCACACTGATTGCGAACTATTGGATTAGACACCACTTCTTATTTAAACATATTCATAATTACAATAGGAAGACCTTAATTGCAGATATGTTTGTGCTATTGCCGATCATTTTTTTCCCATTTACAACCGCCTTTTTTGCTGAAAGCTCAGAAAATAAGCAGGTAATTATTCTAGCACTTCGTTTATTTCTGTTGAATAATATTTTATCCAGCTTAGCCATCTATACATTTTATTGGATGGCAATCATAAAACATAAAGAAATGTCTTTTGAAATGGCAATACAAGAAAAAATAACATTCACTTCAGACACATTATTTACAACGATTATTTTTTTAATCATTTTGCTGATAACATTTATTACAGAAAATTTCCAGATAATAACTTGGATCATTATTATCAGCGTTACGTCAAAGAAAATTATGGATACCCTTTTAAAAAAGCGTTTGAAACAATAAATCAACAAATCGTAGCAACTAGAAACTAACCATAAAACACTTCGCCAGCAACAAAAATGATGTATTGATCCTACAGTGGGGCAACGACCAAATTATTAGACAATCATTAACTTTAACATAAGCGCTTATGAGCCAGATTATTTTTGACTGCGGTATTTCATTAGACGGTTTTTTCGCAGGTGATAATAGAAGTCCAAGTAACCCCATGGGCGGCGTTTCGGGAGACATTCACAAGTGGATGTTTCAACAAAAAGCATTTTGGAAACACCTTAACATGGCGGGGGGCGAGGAAGACAGCGCAGACGGTAAACTAATTGAAGCGGTATTTGCCAAAACAGGCGCCTATATTATGGGTAAACGAATGTTTGAAGAAGGCGAAGCCGTGTGGCCAGAAGATTTATTTAAAGCAGATGTATATGTTTTAACGCAAGAGAAGCGAGCGCCTTGGATTCAAAAAGGCAGCACTACCTTTTATTTTATTAATGATGGTATACACAGCGCTTTGGCAAAAGCGAAACAATCTGCTAATGGAAAAGCGGTAAGAATACAGGGCGGCGCTAACACCATTCAACAATTTCTTAATGCGGGGCTTATAGACGAATTTTTTATTCATGTTGCGCCTGTTTTCTTAGGCAGCGGTATTCGTCTTTTTGAGGGCATTGACAAACACAAATTTGATCTCACCATTGTAGATGTCATATCATCCAAACTAACAACCCATTTGAGATACAAAATGACAAAGCGATAAATGATTATTCAGTTAAATTAAATGATAAACCCAATAGCTACCCAATTGGCTTAATATGTTATAACCAATTTTAATTACAGGCTTCAAAAAAATTTAATTTTATGGAAAATTAATCTTTCAAAATATTTATGATTCCTGGGCAGTTTCGTTGATTTTATTCCTATCTTTCCATCATAAAACATTAAACAAATTGAACCCTTAAGGCACCTAGCAATCCTTTTTTAAAACGGTATGATATGCTTGAGGTTTCGAGTTTAGAAGCAGCCTTTAATATGGCTCTATTACCATCTGTGGTAATAGACATGCAAGGTATTATCCCAACTATTGTGGCAGTGAATACAGCTTACGCTACAGCATTTAATCAACCAATTAGCGCTATTAAAAACATGAGCTTTAAGGATCATGTTCAGAACAATGCCTTTATCAGCAATGCGGATAAAAGCTTATTGTTACAAAGTTTACAACAGGCCATCAGCACTGGAATACCCCAACATATTGTTATTTGTAATTACTTTCAAAATCTTACACATCTCAACTATACCGTTATCCTTCAACCAATTACCAATACGCAGGGCACTGTTTTGTCTATTACTTATACTGTTACCACCAGTGATTTCCTTTCACAAATACCAAACTTATTACGTGGCCAAGAGTTTGTAATGCTTGAATATTTAAGCGATGGCTTTTTTGCGATAGCTAATGACTTTACTGTGTTATACCTCAACTTACAAGCTGAAAAGATTTGGAACGTAAAACGCGCAGACATTGTAGGTAAAAATTTGTGGCACTATTTTGACAAATCAAAGTTTGAGAGCATCTATAACTTTTATTTGGCTGCGATTGAAACGGGTAAAACGCAGTATATTGACATCTTCTCAGAAGAGTTACAGCTTTGGTATGAAGTAACTGCCTATCCATTTAATATAGGTTTAAGTGTGTACTTAAAAGACATTACAGAAAGACGCATCGCCATTGAACGTGAATCATTACTTGCTTCTATCATTAACTCAAGTGAAGATGCGATTATTAGTAAAACACTTGACGGCATTATTACCAGTTGGAACAAAGGTGCCGAACAAATTTTTGGTTACACCAGCGAAGAAACAATTGGAAAAAGCATTGGCCTTATTATTCCCCCAGAACTATTTATAGCCGAAGAGCCAAATATTGTATTGCAGATAAAAAATGGGGTACATATAAAGCACTACGAAACAGTTCGTATCACTAAAAACAGGCAGTTTATCGATGTGTCACTAACTGTATCGCCCATAAAAAATGCAAGTGGTGAAGTAATTGGTGCCTCAAAAATAGTACGCAACATCACCGAAAAAAAATTGACCGATGTTTTACTGAAACAACAAAATATAGCACTTACCCAATCCGCCGAAGAACTAGCTGCCTTGAATACAAGTTTAGAACAAAAGGCCAAATCGCTTGCAGCATCGAATGCAGAGCTCGAACAGTTTGCCTATGTAGCATCGCACGACTTACAAGAACCATTGAGAATGGTGACAAGCTTTCTTACACAGCTAAATAATAAGTATGCAGATGCATTTGACGAAAGGGGTAAAAAGTATATCGATTTTGCAGTAGATGGCGCCAAACGCATGCGTCAAATTATATTAGACTTATTAGAATTTTCGAGAATAGGCCGAATAGAAACACCTATGGAGATCGTGTCTACAATGGCGCTCATTGACAATATTAAAGTATTGTATACCAAAGAATTAGAAGACAAAAAAGCAACGTTAGATTACAAAGATTTGCCCGAACTACACACATTTGCTGTTCCCCTGCAACTAGTTTTTCAGAATCTTATTGGGAATGCCTTAAAATATTGTAAGCCCGATATAGCACCTATTGTAACCATCAGCGCCTGTGATTGTGCAGATTATTGGCAATTTAGTATTGCTGATAATGGGATAGGTATTGAAGCCGAATATTTTGACAAAATATTTATCATTTTTCAACGGTTGCATGCCAAAGAAGCTTACGCCGGCACTGGCATGGGGCTCGCAATTACTAAAAAAATCATTGACAACCTAGGCGGCAAAATATGGGTAAGCTCTACTGAACATATTGGTAGTACGTTCTATTTTACTCTACCGAAATAATAATAATAACACAATTAAATAAAATTATTATGACACCAATTAATATTTTACTTGTAGAAGACAATGAAGGCGATATTTTGCTTACTGTAGAAGCACTAGAAGAAGGAAAAATAACCAATAGAATAGATATTGTAAAAGATGGGAAACAGGCCATCAATTTTTTAAGTAAAAAAGCCCCCTATACCAACGTGGCTATGCCACACCTTGTATTGCTAGACATAAACCTGCCTAAAAAAAATGGCTATGAAGTATTACATTTTATCAAATCAGACGAGAACATAAAACACTTACCCGTTATTATGCTTACCACTTCGTCTTCCGAAAAAGATATTATAGAATCGTATAAAAGCTATGCCAACTGCTACATCACTAAGCCAGTAGAAGTAAAAGACTTTATGAATGCTGTCGCTAGCATCAAATCTTTTTGGTTTTCGATCGTACAATTACCAATCACTGCTATACTCTAAAATTCTAGTAATGACCCCTTTAAAGCCTCAAAATATTTTGGTAATTGAAGATAATATTGGCGATTGCGCCATTGTAGATGAACTGCTAAAGGAGCAGTTGCATCAGCCTAATATCACTTGTGCAAATACATTTAAAAAAGCCGTCACCTCGCTTACCGACACTACCACGGGTTTTGATGTGATTTTGTTGGATTTAACCCTACCAGATAAAAGTGGCGAAAAACTGGTATCAGACATATTAGAACTAGCTGGCAATTGCCCAGTAATAATACTTACAGGATCTAATAATTTACATTTTAGTATTGCATCTATTTCGAAAGGTGTTTCTGATTATTTATTAAAAGATGAACTTAGTAGTGTTGTACTTTATAAAAGTATTTTATATGCGATAGAACGTAAGAAGTACATCACTCAGCTTGCAGAATCAGAAAAGAAGTATAGCGATTTGTTCCAGTTAAGTCCACAGCCAATGTGTCTTTACGAAACGGATACTTACAAAATCATTTATGTGAACCAAGCCGCTATTAATCAATATGGCTATAGTTATAGTGAGTTCTTAAACATGACTTTGTTAGACTTAGTACCTAAAATAGTGGTGCCTGCTATCATGACGCATGTTGAAAATCAAAATAGACAACTGAACAATACCTACACGGGAGAATTTAAAGTATACACAAAAGGAGGACAGTTGTTAGACACACAAACTTTTAGCACGCCACTAATTATTGGCAATAAAAAAACCACATTGGTAATGACCGTAGATGTTACCGAAAAAAACTTGTACGAGCAGAAAATTACCAGAGCTATTATTCAAGCGCAAGAAAATGAGCGTTACGAGATAGGCGCCGAATTACATGATAATGTTTGCCAAATTCTTACTGCTAGCCATATGTCGTTTAAAATGCTTAAAAATAATTTATCCAATAAAGACATTGTTTGGTACGAGCAAGGAGCCAAGTATATTCAAAATGCAACACAAGAAATTAGAAACTTATCCCACCGTTTAGCCCCCGTATTTTTTGAAGATACAACATTAGAAGAAGCCATAGAGGGACTTATCAACTCGATAGACATAGAGCAGCAATACGATATTCGTTTGCAATTCGACGATGCCTTTAAGCAATTTCCTTGTAAGCAAGAATTTCAATTAACACTCTACCGCATTTTGCAAGAACAATTTAGAAATATTGTAAAATATGCACATGCCACTATCATTACCGTTAATGGGAGTATTACAAAAGATACACTGGTACTTACCATTACGGATAATGGTGTAGGATTTGATGCTAAGCGTGTAAAACATGGCATAGGTTTGGCCAATATTAAAAGACGGACCGAAGTATTTAACGGTCGGTTTACAATAGAATCATCCATAGGTAATGGAAGCACTTTAAGCGTAGAGGTACCACTCGCTTACGTTATTAAATCTCAATAAAAAAAGCTTTGCACCTATGTATCGCCATTCCATTAATAGATAGGTTTACTAATACCCAAGTTGTCATTTAGATGCGACTCAGGATTCATAATTATATTGGCTACAAAAGCGGCGATACTTTTCCGTGAAATAGCCGTACCTGTTTCAGGTTGCCCTTTTTGCGTTATGGCGTAGCCAATTTCATTGGCATCGGTAAACCAATCTGGCCGTAAAATGGTATATTGTAATCCCGAACTTTCAATTACATCTGCTAATGCTCGATAGGGTTTAAGAATTGGTTTTAAAGGCGTATTGTATATACCAATAGAACTGATTGCAATAATTCTTTGTACACCAGTTTCCTGCATAGCCTGTACAATGTTTTTAGCCATTACCTCTAGATTACCTGCGAGGTTTATATACACCATATCTTGCCCGATGATGGCATTTTTTACATCAGTAAAATTCATTGCATCACCTTGAACGAATGTGCAACCTTCATTTGCCCATATCGATAATCTATTGGTATTTCTAGCAAATAAAGTAAGTGCTACATTATCCATTGCTTTTAACGCTTCAATCACATAAGCAGCAAGGCTACCTGTAGCACCTATCACTATTACTTTCTTCATTATCCTATTTGGTTTGTGGTGTTGCATATCTGTCACCCATAATAGTTATGCTATTAATTGCGGTGGTAAGCTGTTGCAGCTCTTCAGCAGACAGTACAATGTTGGCTACACCTAAGTTTTCTTGTAAATGGGCTTGCTTGGTTGTGCCTGGTATTGGTACAATAAATGGCTTCTGCGCCATTAACCATGCCAATGCAATTTGTGCGGCGGTATAGCCTTTTTGGTTGCCAAATGCGGTAAGCACATCAATGATTGCCCAGTTAGCCACAATGGCATCTGCCTTATAACGTGGTAACGATGCTCTGTTATCGTTGCTTGCAATATACTTTGTTCGTTCGTTAATATAGCCAGTTAAATAAGCCCTACTTAATGGGCTATAAGGCACAAAGCCAATACCTAATTGCTCGCAAACTGGTATTACATCTGTGAGTGGATCACGTGTCATTAACGAAAACTCGCTCTGCAAGGCCGTTACAGGCTGCACAGCATGTGCTTTTTTAATGTTTTCTACACCAGCTTCGCTTAAGCCAAAGTGCTTTACTTTTCCCTCAGCTATCAAATCTTTTACCGTGCCAGCAACATCTTCTATTGGTATTTTAGGATCTACACGGTGCTGATACAAAAGGTCAATCACATCTGTATTTAAGCGCTTCAAACTCGCTTCTACAACTTCACGTATATGTTTTGGGTGGCTATTTAATCCACCAGTGAGTTTACCTTTTTGTATATCAAAGCCAAACTTACTACACAGTGTAATATTTTTTCTAAATGGTGCAATGGCTTCGCCTACAAGCACTTCATTGGTAAAAGCCCCATAAGCCTCTGCGGTATCAAACAGATTAACACCCATATCATAAGCTTTGCGAATTAACGCTATCATGGGCGCTTTTTCTGGTATAAAACTGCGGTTAAAACTCATACCCATACAACCTAAACCTATACCATAAGCCACTTCTACACTGTGCTTGCCAGTACCAAGTGTGCGTACACTTTTTTTAGGGGGGTTATAAGTATTTACCGAAGCCATTGCAGTACTTGGTTTAATATTAAGTATAGAAGCTGCCACAACAGAAGCGGTAAGTGCTGTGCCATTTTTTAGAAAATTTCTACGGTTTTGCTGCTGCATTGTTTGATAATTTTATTCGTGAAGAATGATGATTAAATCCGATCTATTTACCTACTCTACTTTGTAAGTGTGCAGGGTAGCGATCACCCTGTACTGGTATGGCTGCAAAGGCGGCATCTATATCACTTATTTCTGCAGTAGACAAAGTAATGCTTGCACCACCAATATTTTCAGTTAACCGATGCAACTTAGTAGTGCCAGGTATCGGCGCTATCCATGGTTTTTGTGCAAGCAGCCAACCCAATGCTATTTGGGCAGGTGTTGCTTGTTTTTGCGCAGCAATATTGGCTAGTAAGTCTACCAATTGTTGATTGGCTTTTCTATTGTCTTCACTAAAACGGGGTACTACGTTTCTAAAATCTGTAGGGTCAAATTGCGTATTTGCGTTAATGGCACCAGTTAAAAAACCCTTCCCCAAAGGGCTAAACGGTACAAAGCCAATACCAAGTTCTTCAAGTGTTGGTAGTATTACTTCTTCGGGTTGTCGCCACCAAAGCGAGTATTCACTTTGTAATGCCGTAACAGGTTGTACCGCATGTGCTTTTCTAATGCTCTCTACGCCAGCTTCACTCATGCCAAAGTGTTTTACTTTACCTTCAGCTATTAAATCTTTAACGGTACCAGCAACTTCTTCCATTGGCACATTTGGGTCTACACGGTGCTGATACAAAAGGTCGATATAATCTGTATCTAAACATTGTAACGATGCTTCTACCACGGCTCGAATACGCGCAGGACGGCTGTCTAAACCTTTGGTGGCATCGCCATCTTTAAAGCCGAATTTGGTAGCTATCACCACCTCTTTTCTAAATGGCTTTACAGCTTTGCCTAATAAGGCTTCGTTAGCGCCTTGGCTATAAGCTTCGGCGGTATCAAAAAATGTAACGCCTTGTTCGTAAGCGCTGCGAATAAGCGCAAGACCATCTTGCTCGCTAACGGCCGGGCCATAGCCAAATGTTAAACCCATACAGCCAAAGCCTAGCGCAGATACTTCTAAGCCGCTGTTACCCAATAGTCGCTTTTGCATAATATAATTGTTTTAATCTTTTTTAAAATGTAGTAGCTATCTTCTGTATAAATACCAATTGCAACAATCGTTATAAGATGACACCTTTAATCACCCTGATATTATTTCTGTAAAACAGTGGCATGCATGGCTAACACTTTCCAATCCCTTTTATTATTAGCCCTTGTAAATACTTCAATGTAAGATAGCGGCAATGAAATTTTATTGCCAGAAATGGTGACAGTAAACGTTCCTTTTCCTATTACAGTAGCCGTATTATCTACAACAGTGGCTATACTTTCAGTTACATCAATACTATTATGAATAAAATTGCCGCTGCGCAATACAGCCATGTATTGTTTTTTATTTTGACTAGAACCGTCACCACTCACTACCACAAATCTCTCATCGAAAACTTGTTCTAGTGAGTCTATCTTATTGGTTACTTCCCAAGAAAATATGTTTGCTGAAAGCTTCAAAATATCTTTTTCAGCGGTGGTTTGTGAAAATGATTGAAAAGCTATGATTAAAAAACTACATAAAAGAAGATGTTGCATTGTTATCTATTTTCTGTTGCAAAACTCACCACAATTTTTGAAGGCGATGGTATACCAATTACTGCTTTACTTACCATTATTACAGATGTTGGTTTTGGTGTACGATAAAGCTGTAATAATATAGATAAGTATGTAGTACGACAAAACAAGGTAAATAGACTACATTTGATTTTTGCAAACACATGACTAGGATTACTATTAAAGAATTTTACCAAGATATTTTAGGCAAATCATGCACAAATATTGACGCATTTCTTAACGATAATATTAACAAAGACATTGGCCATTTTAATGTATTTGACATTGCAGAGCTATCTATACATTGTAAGATTAAACCCGAAATGCCTTATAATAGAAGAACCTATTATAAAATCAGTCTTATTAATGGCAATAACAAGGTAGAATATGCTAACAAAACCATTGAGATTAAAGACTGTGCAGTATTATTTGCATCACCCAAAATACCTTATAACTACACACCGCTTGACACAAAACAATCCGGGCATTTTGCTGTGTTTACAAGAGACTTTTTATCGCCATCGATGGTGGGGTTAGAGATAGATAAGCTACCTGTATTTTCTGCCAATAGCGATTTTATCTTCCAAATTTCGACGGCTCAATATGCTGATATTAATGCCATATTTACCAAAATGCATTCAGAAATTGCATCAGACTATATTTATAAATACGATTTGCTGCGCAATTACTTAATGGAACTAATACACTACGGGCAAAAGCTACAGCCTATAGCACCCTTAGAAAAAACCAAGACAGCCGCAGCAAGAACAACGTCATTATTTATAGAGCTTTTAGAACGACAATTTCCTATAGAAAATACAAGCCAAGTGCTCCAATTAAAAACTCCTAAAGACTTTGCAAGTAACTTAGGTGTACATGTAAATCATTTAAACAAAGTTTTAAAAGAAGCTACGGGCAAAACCACTGGTGAGATAATTGGTAGCAGAATTTTTCAAGAAGCCAAAATATTACTGAACCAAACACAATGGAATATTTCAGAAATAGCTTTTACGCTTGGGTTTGAAGAATTGGCACATTTTTCTAACTTTTTTAAAAAGCACAGCCAACTATCGCCACAGGTGTTTCGAGCATAAATATTTGATTTTTACAAATATGCGTTTGATTATCGCAAATGAGGTGTCAAGTATTGTTGTCAATTTTGCAGTGTAAATAAAACATTATACACATGGCAAACAATGCAAGCAAAATCGCCTTAGTTACAGGCGGCAGTCGTGGTCTTGGTAAAGATTCGGCTTTACAATTAGCAAAAAAAGGATTTGACGTTATTATAACCTATCAAACCAAAAAAGAAGCAGCCGAAGCTGTTATTGTAGACATTGAAGCAATTGGACAAAAAGCATTTGCACTACCACTTGATATTAGTTCTACCAAAGGCTTTGAAGCGTTTAAAGATGCTGTTCAACACATTTTAGACAGCCAATTGGGTGGTAGAAAACTAGATGCATTGGTAAATAATGCAGGTACTGGTATTCATGCAGCATTTAGCACAACTACCGAGGAAGAACTAGATGCAATGACCAATATTCACTTTAAAGGCCCTTATTTTATTACACAAAAACTATTGCCTCTATTGAATGATGGTGGTAGCGTTGTAAACACATCATCAGGATTGGCAAGGTTTTCATTTGCAGGTTATTCTGCTTATGGTGCTATGAAAGCAGCTATTGACTCACTTTCTAGATACCAAGCTTTAGAATTAGGCAGCAGAAAAATTCGTGTAAACTCGGTAGCGCCAGGTGCTATTGCTACAGATTTTGGTGGTGGCGCAGTACGTGATAATTTAGATTTTCAAAAAATGTTGGCTTCGCAAACTGCATTAGGTAGGGTTGGTTTGCCAGATGATATTGGTAGCGTAGTAGCATTTCTTTGTACAGATGATTCTAAATGGATTAATGCACAAAGAATTGAGGTATCTGGTGGCTTTATTATTTAAGCATATATCATTTGTAAGCTTTAAGCAACAACCGTAAACCCCATTTACAAGAATGTTAAATGGGGTTTACGGTTTTATACCAATTACTGCTTTACTTACCATTATTACAGATGTTGGTTTTGGGTGTTATTATGGCTTTGTTTATCACCTACATTCGTATTAGCAAATGCAAATTTTATGGCCAATATTGTAACCATTGATAGTGTAACCACTTACAACAACCTTCGAGGTGTACCTACCTTACACCCGCTTGTTACGGTGATAGATTTATCCAAAGCACAGCCAATGCCTGCCCAAACCTTCAACTTTGGCTTATATGCTATTTACTTAAAAGAATTAAACTGTGGTGAGTTAAAATATGGTCGTAGTAACTACGATTATCAAGAAGGCACATTGGTATTTATTGCACCTGGCCAAGTCATGGCAGTGCAACCAAAAGTTACCACATTTGAGCCCAAAGGGTGGGCTTTAATGTTTCATCCAGATTTTATAAAAGGCACATCGCTAGGTAGGCACATCGCCAACTATTCTTTTTTCTCTTACGATGTTAATGAAGCCTTGCATCTGTCTGAAAAAGAGCGCCAATTGGTACTAGATTGTTTTAGCAAAATAGAACTAGAACTACAGCAAAATATAGACAAGCATAGTAAAACACTAATTGCTTCAAATATTGAGTTGTTCTTAAATTATTGTACGCGCTTTTACGACAGACAATTTATTACAAGAGACAACGCACATAAAGGTATTTTGGAAAAATTTGAGTCGCTTCTAAACAACTATTTTGCTTCCGAACTACCAAGTAATGAAGGCTTACCTTCAGTAGCGTATTGCGCAGCAGCGCTGCATTTATCCGCCAATTATTTTGGCGATTTAATTAAAAAAGAAACAGGGAAAACAGCACAGGATTACATACAAAGCAAAGTGATAGATGTAGCCAAAGAAAGGATATTTAACCTCAACCAATCTATAAGCGAAGTGGCTTATGACCTAGGCTTTAAATACCCACAACATTTTACCAGATTATTTAAGCAGAAAGTAGGAATGTCACCACAAGATTATAGAAGCATGAATTAATATGGGAGGGCTTATCTACCATAAGTATGCTGCTTTAAGCATACCATGACACCGTAAACTGCTACCAATAAGCCAAGTTGTAATGGGGCGGTGAACTTTTACAACAGGATTTTCTTTCTCACCCAACGTCATTGGATGCATTGAGTGTCATTTATCCAATCCAAGCACTACGATTGGATGTTTCGAAAAACATCCATCCAATCTTGCCAATACGAATGGATGCATTGCATGTCATCCTTCCAATCTATGCACTACGATTGGATGTTTCGAAAGCGATGCATCCAATCTACTGAATACGAATGGATGTATTGGGTGTCATGCATCCATTCTACGTTCAATTATTAAATGCGGCGCATAAATTGTATTGATTGTTAATAATGATGGTACAGTGGTATAGTAAAAAATAACTGTAGTTTAGCGCCACAAAAAATCAACGTAATGACGCAACAACTTTCTACTTTTTTAACAGCTCTAAAAGCCAATCAACATACATTTTCTGAGGTAATAGCCTTGATAGAAGCAGATTATACACACCAACCTACTGCATTTAAAAATGGGGATACTTACAACGAAGCCACTCAAAATCAAGGGAGTGCGAAGGTGTTCGCTTTTGCCAAATTACACAATCTCAGCGCAGCCGATACCTTATACCTATTTGCAGAACATTATCAAGCTGTGCTTGCAACACCAACCGAAACCAACCACCAAAATATCAGACAATTTATGCAACATGGCTGGGCAGGTATTGCATTTGAGGGCGAAGCTTTGGTAAAAAAATAGGCCTACAATTTTTATAACTGTTCATTAAAAAAGCCAGCAGTTATTTGCTGGCTAATACGATGATAAATAGATGTGCATGGATAGGTTATAAAAGCCCAGTTATAAAAAAACTAATCCCGCCCAATGCTAGTAATAAACTGATAAACCATAATTGTTTTCGCCTAGTTAAAATGGCAATGGCGGATATGGCAATGGCAATTTGAAAAAAGGTTACGGCTTTAGACAAAGCTTTATGCTTTTCAGCATGCAGAGCAGATTCTTTTTCATGTTCTGCTGCCTTTTCGGCAATCGCGGTTTGCTCTGTTTTATAGGTAATTATTTTAGTAGAATCGCCTCTTCCTAAGTCAACTCGCATGGCCATGATTTCGGCTTTAATACCTTTTGCTTGAAAATACGACCATTGGTCTGATGCCTTAATTTGTTCAATAACTGCTTCATCAGAATGGTGCCCAGCCAACAAGGCAGATATCGCAGCCAATACAGCAATTAAAGCGGTTGAAATAGCTACATACATCGACCAGCCTCTTTCATTTTCCTTAATTGCCTCTTTTACTTCTTCTTCTATTGTTTCGTGTAAATGCTCGGTAGGAACTTCTATTTCTTCCATATGCTATTTTTAAGGGTGAATTTATTTTAAAGATAGCAGTCTTACATGAATTGAATTATAAAACAAAGGAAGGTTTTGCAAAATACCGTCGTTAAAGCGGGTTTAAAATGCAACCTGTTGTTCAAAACAATTTTAGGTTTTATTATAATGAATAGATTTTTAGGATACAATAGTGCACTAATTCATTGATCAAAATATTGACCTTACAAAAAAGCCGATAAGATGACTTATCGGCTTAACTATCTTTTAATATATAGCAGGTTTTATGCTTCTGCCTCTTCAGTGGTTTCAGTTTCTTCTGCTGTGCTAAGTTTAAATGCAACATCATTTGCTTTCAGCAAGTTAAACCATTTTACCATTTTCTTCATATCGCTCGCATATACTCTTTCAAAATCCATATCAGGATAAACCTTAGTAAAATAGGCTTTTATAGCTTGCGGCTCTTTTTCAGAAGGTAATGTTTCGGTGCTTGCATCCATGGCTACAAATACTTCTACCAAGTTCACATTTTCACGAATCGTAAATACTTCAATACTTTCTAAATGAGAGAAATTATGTACACGGCTGCTTACAAATTTGGTTACTTTATCTTCTAGGCCACGTACAATAGCGCCATCAGTTTTACTACCTACTAGTTCAAACAAACCACTCATGCCTGTAATTGATATTAACTTACTATATTCCATTGTTTTAATTTAAGAGGCTGCAAAATAAAGGGAAATGCGTTAAAATGATGATTGATATTATTTTTAGAATAATGATAACAATTGCATGCATTATACCATAAACGACCTCTTAGACAATACAGAGTGGGCTAACGATGCATCCATTATTAATTTCTGTTACTGCGCCGTAATTTCTGCTAATAAATTGTTCAACCTAGTTTCTAAATTCTCGTAGCTAGTGTAGCCTCTTGCTACTAAATAAAATTTACTCTCAGCGGTTTGTACCAAAACCGTAGGAAAACTACTTACCTGCAACTGCTTACACAACTGAAATTCGTAATAAGCTTTTTCTTTATAAGCATCACTGCTTAATTTTTGGTAAAAACTCTCAGGCTGAATACTATATTTCTCTAATAAATGTAAATAAGCTGCATCATCGGTTAAATCTCTACCTTCAAAATGCAGCGCATATTGTAAATCGGCAGCAAATTCAACTTGCCTATCAGGATAAAACTCTTTAAAAATACACAAGGCAATGGCTGGCTTTTCGCTATTAGGAAACCAATCACTCAAATCGGGATGATTGATATGCCATAAATAATCATCGCCAAATTTTACACCCGACATTTCCTCCACATTGTGATAGGCTTTTTGAATATAATTAGCTGTAACACCTATATGTACTGGCTTTTCAGGTAAAATCATACCGCCACTTAATACATCAAAGTCCATCTCTTTTTCAAAATGCTGGGCTATTTGTTTCATTACATTGCTAAAGCCATAACACCAACCACAATAGGCATCGTAACAATAATATACAACTGGTTTTGTCATGTGGCAAAGATAAACTGCAAAGGCATTGTGGAATTTTCGATTTGAGATTTGGCATTTATGATTTGAGATTTATTTAAATGCACCGTCAGAAATTGGTTTTCGGTATTTTCGCAACCATAATTTTTTTGGATGAGTATTGCAGATAAATATGAGGTAGTGATTGGTTTAGAGGTTCATGCCCAACTTAGTACCGCTAGTAAATTGTTTTGTGGCGATAGTGCTGCTTTTGGTGGAGAAGCCAATACACATATCAGCGCTATTACCATGGGGCATCCTGGCACTTTGCCTAAAACCAATAGAAAAGCGGTAGAATATGCGATTAAAATGGGTTTAGCGTGTAATTGTGAAATAGTACAGAACAACTATTTTGCCCGTAAAAACTATTTCTACCCCGATTTACCAAAAGGCTATCAAACATCGCAACATACCACACCTATTTGCAAAGGTGGATATGTTACCATCACCACGTCTGAAGGTACAAGAGCTATACAACTCAATAGGATTCACCTAGAAGAAGATGCTGGTAAAAGCATACATGATATAGATGACGCCAATACCTGTATAGACCTTAATAGGGCTGGTGTGGCTTTAATAGAAATTGTAACAGAACCTTGCCTACGCAGTAGCGAAGAAGCTTACCAATATGTAACAGAATTACGTCGTTTGGTACAATGGATAGATGTATGCGATGGGAATATGGAAGAAGGTAGTTTGCGTTGCGATGCCAACGTGTCTATCCGCTTGAAAGGCGCTACAGAACTTGGCACCAAGGTAGAAGTAAAAAACCTGAACAGTATTCGGAATATAAAAAAAGCCATCGACTTAGAAGTTGATAGAATGATTGGTATTGTAGAAAATGGCGGTACCATTATTCAACAGACTAGAAGCTATGATGCCGATAACGATACCACTTTTTCGATGCGAGACAAAGAAGAAGCGAATGACTATCGCTATTTTGCTTGCCCAGATTTAGCACCGTTTCATTTAAATAACGAATTTATTAATGGGATAAAGCAAGCTTTACCAGCATTACCACAGCAATTGGCTAAAACCTATCAAGCAGATTACGGCTTGAGTGCTTACGATGCTGCGCAGTTGTGTGATGACAAAACCACATCGGATTATTTTTTTGCTACTGCCACACATACCAAACAGTATAAAGCCATTGTGAATTGGATTACTGGGCCTATCCGTCAATATCTAAATGATAGCGGCACTAGCTTGGCTAGCTTAGCATTGGCGCCAGCAACATTGGCTGCATTAATTGCTTTAATAGAAGAAGGCAAAGTCAATTTTTCTGTCGCATCGTCTAAAATTTTCCCTGTTTTACTGAAAGAAAATAAGCAACCTTTACAAGTAGCAGAAGCACTGAACTTGCTACAAGTGAGTGATAGCAACGAATTAGAAGCTTGGGTAAATGAAGCTATTGGCAAAATGCCGGATAAAGTGACGGAATATAAAAAAGGCAAAAAGGGCTTAATTGGTTTATTTGTAGGCGAAGTAAAAAAAATAAGTAAAGGCAAAGCTGACCCTAAAGTGGTAACTGCTTTACTGCAAGAAAAACTAGATCGCTGATAGATTTGATGAAAATGATTTACCCTGATTTTATCGCAAAATACATGAGAAAATTACTAATTATCATAGGTTTAATAAGTGTTGTTGCTTCATGCAACAACAAGCGCAAACTATTTGAAGTAAGTGGTAAAATAACCAATAGCACGGCTAGAAAAGTGTATTTGCAATACTTAGTTTGGGGTGCTGAAAAACCAATTGTTGTGGATTCTATTAGCTTACAAAAAGATGGCAGCTTTGTATTATCTACCGCTTACGGCAACGAAGAAAGTATATACGAATTGGTATTTGACACTACTGCTAGTGTGTTGCTAATTAACGATAACCCCAAATTGTTTGTGAATATAGATAAACAAAATTTTAAGCAATACAGTATTAATGGCTCAAAAGCAAGCATAGCCCTACACGACTTTTTGAATGAATACAGTAATGCCTACCCAAAACTGTTGGCAACTAGCCAAAGACTAGATACCATTGCATCAGAAAAAGGTATAACAGATAGTATTAAAACAGTTGTAAAGCTTGAAAAAGCGCAACAATTGGAAAAGGTAAACACAACCATTACGAATGCATTTAAAAATACCAATAGCCCCGCTTTGCAGTATTATTTAGTAGCTAAAGCATTTGCGACCATGCCCTTATCGCAAATACAAGAATTGGCTACCATAGCAAACACTCAACATACATCTCATTCAGGTTTGGCCTTTATCAAATCAATTATCAATAAGCAAGTAGAGAAAGAAAAAGCTGCTAGACAAGCTATTGAAAAAGAAAAACAGGATACAATAGCTGCTCGAAAAAGGGATAGCGCGCAACAAAAAGTAAAAATAGACTCAACAATAGGTAAAAGAAATCCTTCCAATAGCCATTCAAAAGATAGTAGTGTTAAGGACAACTAATACTTAACAAGTAACAATATGAACCCTGCTAGTCAAAATCTAAAAGGATTTTTAAACACCTAAAAAGAGTAACTTAGCCACCTTAACAATAGTTTATATGCCTACAACACAAGAACTTAAAAACATTGCTTCGCAAGTAAGAAGAGATATCGTACGAATGGTACATGCAGTACAAAGTGGCCACCCAGGCGGTTCTCTTGGTTGTACAGATTATCTTACGACTTTATATTTTGAAGTCATGAAGCATGATACGAATTTCAACATGCAAGGAAAAGGAGAAGATATATTCTTTCTTTCTAACGGACATATTTCACCAGTATTCTACTCAGTTCTAGCACGCTCAGGCTATTTTGATGTAAAAGAATTGGCCACTTTCAGAAAATTAAATTCACGTTTACAAGGCCACCCTACTACACATGAACACTTACCGGGCGTACGTATCGCTAGCGGAAGTTTGGGACAAGGTATGAGCGTAGCAATAGGTGCTGCTCTTGCAAAAAAAATGGACGGTGACGACCGCATTGTTTACTCATTGCATGGTGATGGCGAGCTTGACGAAGGACAAAACTGGGAAGCCATCATGTTTGCTGCGCACAAAAAAGTAGATAATTTAATCGCTACTATCGATTATAATGGTCAACAAATTGATGGTCCTACTAGCAAAGTAATGAACTTGGGTAACTTGAAAGCTAAATTTGAAGCCTTTGATTGGACGGTTTTGGAAGTAGCAAACGGTAACGATATGGATGAATTGTTGGCAGGTTTTAACAAGGCGAAAAGCTTAGTGGGCTTGGGCAAACCTATTTGTATTTTGATGAAAACAAGCATGGGTAAAGGCGTTGACTTTATGGAAGGTTCTCACGAATGGCACGGTATTGCACCAAACGATGAGCAGTTAGCAAGAGCATTGGCACAGTTGCCTGAAACTTTAGGTGATTATTAATATTTTTAAGTATATCAATAAAAATGACTGTCTCTAAAGGGCAGTCTTTTTATTGCAGAGAATCCTTATATCTTTGATGGTTGCTAAAAATTGTTGTCATTGCAACGAAGGCAAGACAGTTTTGAATACCAAGATACCCCAAAAGACTACATTTTAGCTGACAGAATGAACAGATTATTAACGATAAATTTTACCTAGGAGGCTGTTGTACTATAGACAAAAAATACCAATTGGTAGAAGCTACTGTTTATATTTATCCCTATTATAAACCAAATTTGGCTCTGAACTTAATCTGTTCAATCCAATAGATTTTACAAAGAAAATCCCAGTTACCGAAGCAACTGGGATATCTTAAAATCTATCAACTTATTCTAGGTAATACCTAAGCGTTTAATAACCTGGGTTTTGAACCAAGTTGGAATTCTTTTGAATATCATAAGTTGGAATAGGCAAAACTCTTAGATTATCACCATATTTTATTACGGTAGTAACAAAACCATGAGCAGGCAAATCTTGCTTAGTTCTTTGCATATCCAAATAATTATGTCCTTCAAAAGCTAACTCAATTCGTTTTTCTTTCAAGATAGCATTAATTAAATCTTGTTGGGTAGCAACCGCAAGTAAGCCACCTGAAGATCTATCTCTTACCTGCTGTACAAGAGCCAAAGCAGTAGGGTCTACCACCCCTGCGGCAGCTGTTCTTGCCAATGCTTCCGCTTTAATCAATAATACTTCCGCATATCTTACAACTGGTACATAATCTACCGTTAAGCCAGGATATTTCAAACTCCAGTTTGTACCTGAATAAAGTTTAGTTAAGCTTAAATATCTTTTATCAACAGCAGTATTCATTAAGCTGATGTAATCACTGGTAATGTTCACATCACCCCTACCAGGATTAATACCATAATGTTGACCAAGTGAATTATTAGTGTTTGGATTATCGCCACCACTCATTGCAACTGAGAAAATTGATTCATTAGTAGTATATGTATTGAATACGGAAGTAATATTAGGTTGAAGTGCATATTTACCAGAATTAATTACTAAATCTGCATAAGTTTTTGCCTTTGCATAATCCCCTTTATACAAATAAAGACGGGCTAGTAAAGCTCTCGCAGAACCTTGCGTTGCCCTAGCAACTTGTGTAAATGCGTCTGGATAACTAGCAGGTAATTTAGCTTCTGCATCAAGCAAATCAGCTTCCATTTGATCATAAACTTGTTTAACAGTTGCACGAGGCAAGTTGTTACTTGGAGCGAATGGATCAGTAGCGGCTGTTAATACCAAAGGAACGCCAAGATGACTATTATCTGCTGTATAACCATAAGGCTGTGCCCAAAGATTTACCAGATAAAAATAACAAAGTGCTCTAATGAATTTAGACTCACCTATGTATTGATTTGCTTTAGCAACTGGAACCAAACTTTGGTTTGGTAAAAAACTTTGGTAGAATAAATTCGCTGTATAAATGGTTCTATACCCACCTTGGTAGGCACTTGCTACGGTAGCATCATTTGCGTTCAAAGTAGTATATGCTCCCATTGAACCAAAAAAACTATTTTGGTTGGCATCTAATCCACGTTGGTCCACATATACTAGAATTCTACCACCGAAAAAATTAGCATTTTGCAAAGCATCATACATACCAACGGCAGATTTATCAATTCTACTTGCATTTGAGTAAGCATCTACATCAGAAATTGCGTTAGTAGGTTCTGTAAATAAATCTTTTTTTGTACAAGATGTAACTGCAGAAAATCCTGCTGCAACAACCAAAATATTAAATAATTTTATCAATTTCATTGTTTAAATTTTTCTATTAAAAAATTAGAAAGTTATGTTCAAGCCAGCTGTTAAAGTTTTAACCTGAGGGGTTGCCCTGTTATCGATACCAATAGCAATATTGCTAAATGCGTTATAGTTAACATCTGGATCCAAACCACTATACTTAGTAATAGTGAATGGATTAAACGCTTGAACATAGAAACGGATATTTTCAATACCTGCTTTATTTAACAAGCTTTTTTGGAAATTATAACCCAATGTAATCGTTCTAACTCTCAGATAATCGCCCTTCTCAAGAAATCTTGTAGATGAAACATTTGCTTGATTATCAGATTGATATAATCTTGGAATATCGGTTACATCACCAGGTTTTGTCCAACGATTTAGAATAGCAGTAAAGTTGTTACTAAAGAAATTGGTAAGCATACTTGCTTTAGTAGTGTTATAGATATAATTACCACCAGCATAAGTAATAGAAATACCCAAATCGAAGTTTTTATATTTGAATGTATTGTCCCAACCACCATACCATTTTGGTAAACCAGTTTTATCTTGGTATTGGTAATCTGCAAAAGCTAGTGCAGTAGAAGCATTGCCTTTATCATCTAACCATTTCTGGGTAGAAAAATCCCACATCTTGATGGAACCATTAGCTGCATACCACATTGGATTACCATTTGCAGGATTAACGCCAGCCCAGTTTGGCAACTGATACAAGCCTAATGATTTACCCACAGAAGCTACTTGGAAACCAGAAATGATGTCAGCATTACCATTTGAAGGAACCAAACCATTTACCGTATTCTTGATATTTGTATAGTTCAATGAGGTAGTCCATGTAAAATTTTTGGTAGAGATAGGTGTTGCATTGATAGTTACTTCAATCCCTTTATTGGTCATACCACCAATATTTGTAGTAATACTTGAATTAGGTACGCCTACTGTATATAGGGTAGGTGCAGATAGGATTAAGTTATTTATATTTGTATTGAAATAATCAACAACTACGCCCAATTTGCCTTTTAAGAAGTTGGCTTCAAAACCAATATTAAGCTTATTTGAACTTTCCCATTTCAAGCCCGCATTACCTTGTTGACTGATAGCCAAACCAGTTAAACTTGTATATGCTGCCCCACTATAGAGGTTGCGAGCAGCAAAATCACCAACACCTCTTCTATTACCCACTGTACCATAACTACCACGAACTTTTAAGTATTCAAGCCAGCTTACACCAGTCAGGAACTTTTCCTTTGTTGCTTCCCAACCAACTGATACACTTGGAAAGTTACCAAATTGGTTATTTGCACCAAAACCAGAAAAACCATCTCTTCTAAAAGCACCTTCAACAAAATATTTGCCTTTAAATGAATAGTTTAATCTGCCGAAATAAGATATCGAACCATTTTGGGTATTATTACCACCTGTAAAATCTAATACGGCAGTACTACCTGGCTGAGTGTTTGTATATGCGCCATCAACAACGGTGGTAAAAAAAGGATCTGAAAAATTACCAGCACCTGTATATCGATAGTAATAGTTATATTTTTGGTATTCGGCACCAGCTACAATACCTATTTTATGATCTGATGCGATTGTTTTGTCAAATGATGCGTAGTTCTGCCATACCCATGTATTCCAATTTTGAGTCTGGTCTTGCACTAAACCGCCATATGGTAAACCTAAACCAGCTTGATATGGTGATGTATACTGGTCTTCAAAGTTACTTTGGTATTGCTCAGAGAACTTAGTGGTAACTTTCAGACCTCTGATAGGTTGTATTTCACCATAAATTGATATTTTGGTATCTGTAGCCGTGTTATTATTTCTATTTTGATTAAGAACGGCTAAAGAATTATAATAATAAGCTGCACCTGGAAGCAATGTGGCACCTGTAGGGCTAACAGGCGTATTATTACCAAGGGATAACAAACCACCAGCAGTTGTTAAATTATACCCATGTATTTTTGTTGGGTCGTAAGGTGATAAAGTTGGAGGTGCCTGCAAACCAGATACCGTAGTACCTGAAATATAAGTATCAGATAGTACACCATTTGCTAATGTTTGCACATAAGCTAAAGATATACCAGCCTTGAACCAAGTTTTTGGCGTAATATCTAAATTTAATCTTGCTTGGCCACTTCTTAATTTATTACCAACAACAATACCTTCTTGATTTAAGTATCTAGCAGAACCAAAAACAGTCATTTTATCAGCACCACCAGAAAATGAAACAGAATTATCTGTCATCATAGCTTTTCGATACAACAAACTAACCCAATCTGTTCTATCATTGATACCATCACCATTTATATCACTTTCTTTTGCAGGTGTTGCAAACGCAGGATTAGATACCCCATATCTATTCGCAGCTTTTTCATTAGAAATTGCGATGAATTGATCACCATTTAACACAGAAAATTGTTTGGTAGCAGTTGATTGAGATAATTTCGAATCAAACGAAACTTTCATATTTCCTTTTTTCCCCTTTTTTGTTGTAATTAAAATCACACCATTCGAAGCCTGAGAACCATATAAAACCGCAGCACCTGCATCTTTTAATATTTCAATTGATTCAATGTCGGCAGAATTTATAAGAGATAATGGGTCGAATCTATTACCATTACCACCATTAAAACCATTTAAGTTGGTAGTATTTAACTGTGGAATACCATCTACAACAACAAGAGGCTGAGAAGAAGATGAAATAGAGTTAACGCCACGAACTCTAATAGCTGTTCTGTCTGCTAATAAACCAGTAGATAAGTTGACCTGTACACCCGCTGTTTTTCCGGCCAATGCTTGGTTGAAACTCGTAACGGGTTCACTAAAGATTTTTTCTCCCGAAACTTTAGAAACTGCGCCAGTAACTTCTCTTACATTTTTAATACCAAAACCCACAACCACCACCTCTTCTAAGAGTGCATTTTCGGGTTGAAGTTTTACTAAGATTGGCGTGCCCTTAATACTCATTTCAACTGGAGAAAAATTCACAGATGAAATCACCAATGTCTTTGCCGTATTTGGCACAGATAAACTAAAACTACCGTCTACAGATGTGGTAACACCTTTTGTAGTTCCTTTTACAACAACAGATGCATTTGCAACTGGAGCACCTTTCTCGTCAGTTACTTTTCCAGTAACTGTTCTGTTTTGCGCTAATAGCTGCGTTACGGCTACCAGAATGCACATAAATAGTGCGCAAAGTTTTCTCATAATCTAAATTTTTTTTTGACGTTAAAAAATGATTAAAAATCGATTAAAAATCGATTAAAAAATGCAATATAACAACCAATTAACAACTACCAAAAAAAATTGTATGAAAAATATAGTTCCTATTTTCACAAACAAAGCATATATCATTATTATTTGAAAACAAACATCGGTTATACAAATAGCCTAAATGCACGCAATTCATAGCATTGTCCCGTAACTTAGAAAGTGTTGATATTCCCTTTATTAGTTATAAAACGCTTAATAAGCAGCACTTATATTATAGTGTTTCTTATTCACAAAAGAGATAATTATTGGTATTCTGAATACATATGACCAAAAGATGATGACTATATAATTTCTAAAACCCTGATAAATATTAGTAAGTAAATTGTCTTGAAAGCTATTTGGTAGTTGACCAATTATATCCAAAATCCTGGGAAGATTTGGTATAATTCTATCACTCAAATAAATTGCATGGAAAAGCATTGGACATAATGTACCAGCATGTTTCAGCTTATTCTAGAAAAGGCAGCATTTAAAATGCGATTGGTAAGTAGAAAAAATATAGACTTAGTAAAGAGATATGATTTATTGTATGTGACAACAACATCTTTCAGTGGGAAGCCGATATAAGGCAGTATATTAAATATAAATTTCAATTAGAAAGTTGGCCACTAGCTACTAAATCAAAGAGGTTTGCCAACAGTTCTTAAATGTATATAACACGGCTAAAAAGAATATTATGCGGTAATAGAAATGCCTTTGGACGATATACATTTATTGCTGTTTTACCGAGGTGACAACATTTTTAGTGTCAACCTATTTTAGGACGTAGTATAATCTAAAACAAAAGAGGCTGCCACAAATTTTGTGACAGCCTCTTTTTGAATATAAATACTTTAACTACTAATAGTTTGGATTAGTAACAGCTGAACTACCTGTTGCAGGTGGATTTTTAACAATTTCATCAGCAGGTACATCCCAATAGTCCATAAAGTTGTAGTTTATAGTTGCATTGGTGTATACATTTTTGTTGTAGATGATTGTGCTGCCATATCTACCACCTCCTTTAGTGATACCATAAGACCAGCCCCATCTTCTTGAATCATAGAAAGAAAGACCTCTGAAAGCAAGGGCAGCTATACGCTCTTGTGTTAATACATTTAAAGCTTGAGACAATGTTAAGCTAGTACCAGCTACTGCAGGAAGGCCTGCGCCTTGGTAACTTCTTACTGCATCAATTAATGCTAAGCCAGCTGGAATATTACCTGTACGAATATTCGCTTCTGCTAACATCAAGGCGTTTTCTTCATACGTAGGACCAATATAAATTTCAAGACCACCTACTTGTCTAGTACCTAAAATTGGGATATTAGATAAACCAGCAGTAACGCCATCCACTAAGCTATAACGCGTAGAATTGGTGTTCGCATCACCATAAAAAGTACCACTAGATGTAGAGAAATTAGCCAACCTCTTGTCGCCAGCAGGAAATGATTGCACTAATCTTTCACTCACTTTATAAGTGGTAGCCTGATTGCTTGAAGCACAAATTCCAGCTACTGAACCACCAGCATTAGAGAAGAAAGAATTAGCCCCAGAAGTTCTACCTGTGAAGACTTTATCGCCACTTTGAATACCAGCGTTGCAATAAGTAACGATTGAAGCCCAATCAGCAGCACTCATAGTTGGAATTGTAGCGCCTGTAATAGTTGCGGCAGGGTTACCATTTACAAACGGCGATAATTTATTCAATAAAATATTCCTAGCCAACATAGTATTGATTGTTCTTATCCACTGTGCAGAAGATAAAGGGGTACCTAAACCTTTTTGGCACTGAAGTGGAATCAATTCAGAAATCATGGTTGTATAATCCGCTTGATTTGAAATACCCTTTAAAGCAGTCAACGCATTATTTAACTGTGTGTTAGACTCTGTAATAATAGCAGCTTGGTTAACATAGTTACTTACAATTGTAGAGGGCGTATTTACAATTAAACCCGCATAATACAATGTTCCAATTTGTGCATAAGCGTAACCTTTCCACCAATAAGCCCATGCTTTAACGGTAGCAACTTTATCAGCACTCAAACCAGTAATACTAGGTAACTGAATCAAAACAGTATTCATACCATTAATCATAGAATACATATTTGACCACTCATAAAACAACGCATTGTTTGCATTAGCAGTGGCAGCAGTAGTATTAAAACTTCTAATAATGCTTACTTGAGGACTAGCGTTGTTCACGGTCGTTGCTGATGCATTTGTAGGGTCTGCAATAAAATAATCAGGAACACCCATAGTGGTTGTTTGGTTATTAGAACCTTGACCACCTCCTATCACATCGCCCATTAATTCATGATAGCCCCATGGCAAAGAGAAATAACTATCGCCTAACCAGCCATCGCCATAATTAAAACCACTCCAATAAACGCCTCCTAAAGCATAAGCAGCAATACCAGTTTCGTTGGTAACGTTTCCTGCTAATGTTGGAGAATTTGGATTCACTTGGTTTAACTCCTTTTTGCAAGAAGTTGAAAAAAGTATTGCAATAAAAAGTGTCAAGTAGCCAGCGCTAGATAACAACTTTTTAAATATTTTATAATTTGTATGTTTCATAATCATTTAAGTTTAGTTTGAGTTTAGAAGCTAATGTTCAACGTAGCTTGATAAGCTTTCAAGTTTGGAATAGTGCTATGATCAACACCTCTATCGAAAGAGGAGTTAGAAGCACCAGAGCTGATTTCAGGGTCAATGCCTTTATAGTTAGTAATGGTAAATAAGTTTCTACCACTAAGTACTACCTGACATTTTTTAAGCCATTTTTTACTAGCAAATTTTGAGAAATCAAATCCAAGAGAAATATTTCTTAATCTCCAAAAAGAAGCATCGTTATAGAAATAATCTTTAGTAGCATTATTACCAGTACCCTTAGCTACATTACCTAACGCATAATAAGCACTTGCATAGTAAGCAGTATAAGCACCAGTGTTACCATTGATAGTAACTGGCTTAGTGAAATCGCTACTAATACCATCTCTGTACATCCACTCGTTGGTTTGGTTATAAAGGTGAGAACCATTAATCCAATCAAGTTGGAAACCAAAACTTATAAACCCTTTATAAGTCACTGTATTGATAAATGAAGATGTTAAGGTTGGGTTAGGATCGCCTAAAGCTTTTGCTTCGTCAGAGAAGAAAATAGCGTAGGTAGTATTATTCACTACACGACCATTTACTATTGAATAATTAGATTGTGAAGCAGCAGGAATAAAAGGTGTTTTGCCATCAGCTCTTAATTGACCAATGCTTGTTAATGCATTATAACCATATAGTTGACCAATTTTTGCGCCAGCTTTTAAGATTAATCCAGAGCTACCAGCAGCGGATGTAATAGGAATATCACCGCCAACAATATTGTCGATTGTAGAAGTCTGATGTCCAAAATTTGCAGTGAAATCCCAATTCCAGTTTTTAGTTGTTAAAACAGGAACATTAACCGCTAATTGCCATCCTTTTGATGATAAAGTAATCGCATTTTCAGTAATACTTTGAGCACCAGTAGAAGGTGGTAGGTTTACTGTATAAATCGCATTATCAGTATGTCTGCTCCAATAAGTAAATGAGAAATTTAGATTTTTAAACCAATTGCCCTTATTAGTATTAACCGTGAAATCAGTACCTACTTCGGTTTCAGCAGAAACTTCTACACCTAGATTTGGATTGATGCTACTTGTAAGATTAGTATAAGCTACTTGGTTACCAGTTGGTTGAGAATTTAATATTGGCTGCCTTTGATAAGTACCTGGCTGAATACCAGCTTTACCATAAGCTGCTCTAATTTTCAAATTAGGTAGGGTATTTTTTATAGCATCCCAAAAATTAAATGCCGGCAAGTTTACATAGCCGTTAAAGTGTGGGAATGTAAAAGGTGTATGTCCACCACCAAATGCAGAGGAATAGTCTGTTCTTAAACCAGCGCTTACACCACCATAGTTGCCATAATCAAATTTTTGTTCTGCTAAATAACCATAGGTTACAGAAGTCTCATTGTACTGATTAGCAATATATTGTTGTGCTGTAGAAGGGAATAAGAATGGTTGGACAAAAGGTACTGTTTGTCCCCAGAAATCTAGTTCTTTGTATACGTTCTTTCTATAATCGTAACCAACTAAAGTAGTAGATTGAATCGGAATTTTTAAGTGTAAATCCTTTTCAAAATCGATATTGATATTAGCTTTAAGGAATAAATTTTGCTTAGTTGAATTGTATTGAAAATTATCTAATTCCCCAGTATTATCTGTGCCATTGTACTCACTTGTCCAAGTGCCATAATAATTAGAGTTAGCATTTAAACTTTGATTGTAAAAAGTCCAAATATCATTTTCATTTCTCCAAGTAATACCATAACGGCCATTTAAAGAAACGTATTTATTTACTTTATAGTTTACATCAAAGCTTTGCGTAATATCATAACGCTTACTATCGCCTTTGGTATAATGTTCTCTATAAAATGGGTTGAAGGCATTAACACTCAAGAAACTAGCTCTTTGATAAGCTGCAGGTACACCACCAGCAATAGTATCTTGAAGGTTGAAGAAAGGAGACGTATTTAAAAAACCATACACACCGCCAACATCCGCATTGCTAGTTCCATAACCAAAACCTGGACCACCTGGCGCACCTAAATGTGGATGCAAGGTATTTTGTGTATAAGCCAAATTCGTGATTGATCTAACCGTAAAATTTTTAAATACCTCAAAACCTAAGTTCGTTGTTACATTGGTTCTGTCAACAAAGCCATTATCTTTCAATAAAGCAGAATAAGTTCTGTTATTAGATATAGAAAAACTATAATCAGTTTTATCACCACCACCACTTATAGAAAGCGAATTATTGAACGATGGCGCACTTTGAAATACTTGCGCAAATTGATCATAGTACTTTAAGTTACCTGTATAAGGTTTATTCGAAACATTTCTAGGATCCAAAATACCATATCTCGTATAGTTTTGCGTTTCCCCTGGCGCAGTACCACCATTATTAGAGCCATAAGTATAGGCAATAGAACCAGAACCTTGGATATTACCTAATATTGGATCGATAGATAATGGAGCACCAGCAGCAAATCCACCTGAAGCATTTGCTGATACAATATTACCACTAGCATCTGTTAAATAAGGGTGCAAATTGGCTTTTCCAAAATTGCCAGAGTTTGTATAAATATTATTAGAGATGCTTGAGGTAAAATTGATACTTGCAGCGCCTTTAACACCTTTTTTACTGAAAATTTGAATAACACCATTGGCACCTTGTGCACCATACAAAGAAGAAGATGCTGCACCTTGTACTACTTCCACTCTTTCAACTTGACTTAAATCTAAAGTAGTTAAACTAGCGAATGGTATTTCAACGCCATCTAATAAAATCATTGGTCTTGTACCACCTTGTATAGAGTTTATACCTCTTAAAACGATATTCACTTGGTCGCCTGGGTTACCAGATACTGATGAAATTTGAGCACCAGCAATTTTTCCAACCAATGCCTGATCAATAGAAGCAATAGGTACTTGTGGAAGCTTATCGCCTTTTATTGATTCTACAGAAATACCTAATTTCTTTTTACTTGTTGCGGTACCTGTACCTGTAACAACTACCTCACTTAACGATTTAGTATCTGTAACAAGGGTAATTGTAAGTTCGCTTGAAGTAGTAGCAACATCTTTACTTTCAAAGCCAATGGCACTTACCACCAATTTAGCGCCAGGTTTGGTTTTAATGCTAAATGAACCATCCGAAGCGGCACTTACACCATTTCGAGTGCCTTTTTCTAAAATTGTTGCACCTGCAACAGATGCGCCTTTGTCATCTACAACCTTTCCGGTTACTGTTTTTGTTTGTGCTAATAGCTGCGTAGCAGTTATTAGAAGGCACAGTAATAATGTGCACAGTTTTCTCATAATCTCATGTTTTGGGGTTACTAAATTGTTAAAGTTCCCGCAATCTAATTCAATCATGGAATAAAAAGATTAAAAAAGCCTTAAAAAGCGATTAAAACCCTAAAAAAATACATTCAATAATAACATATGTTTAATAAATAGTTGAGACGAGCAAGATTTAAATAGATTTTAATCAAATAGTATCATATATTTTACTGTTTCATATGTATAATTATTAAATAAAAAAAGAACGTGCATTGCACGTTCTTTTTTTATTTAATGAAGCAGGAGATTACTAGTAGCCAGGATTTTGAACCATGTTAGGATTTACCAGCATTTCATCAAATGAAATTGGGAATATGATATTCAAAGTTGACGGCGTTACGGTAATGCTTTGAGAAACTGAAGATGTTCCATCTTGTGCTTGAACTTTTACAAAACTTCTTTTTAAGCGGAACAAATCCCAAAAACGATAGCCTTCAAATGCAAACTCTTTTTTACGTTCGTTTAAAATATCTTCTAAAATTTGTGTGCCCGTAGATGCATAACCAGCAAAAGATGGATCTCTCTTTTGGGCTACCATATTAAGGAACAAATTAGCATTTGTAGGATCACCTGTGTTATAGTAACTTTCAGCAAGGATCAGTAAAATTTCTGCATAACGGCAAATCTTTACATCATCATAATTCACATAATCAATTGGATATTTGGTAATATAAATGGCAGTGCCTAATTGACCAGACCTAATTGAAGGGTTGTATAATTGTTTGCGAACATCGCTTGCAGCATAAGAATCATAAAAACTTTGTGTAGCTAAGATATCACCATAACTACCGCCATTTGTTTTTGGAACGAATAAATTTGCTAAAGTACCATCGGCTACACTATTATTAGCATCAGAAGTAACTTCAAACATTGTTTCCACTTTATCAGTTCTTGGTGTAGTACCTTTCCAATAACCAACCAAAGCGGTACTTGCTGTTAAAGAGAAGCCGCCATTGGTATATACATCTAAAGCTGCTGCTTTAGCATTTGCCCAATCGCCCATGTTTTGATAAACACGAGCTAATAAGCATTTTATAGCATACTTAGAGATAAATGAAGAATTCAATGTTCTATTAGCGCCAGAACCTGCTAGAACCATAGTAGCGCCTTGGTTGAATTTTGCCAAGGTATAAGCTTGATTTAAATCAGATAAAACTTGTGCATATACCTGTTTAATAGTACTTCTAGCAGGTTTTGATGATTGATCAAATGTAGTAACGATTGGTACACCCAAACCATCTGGATTATCGGTATAAGGTTTAGCAAAGTTTCTGCAAAGGTCAAACAATACCATACCTCTAACAGCATAAGCTTCAGACATCATTTGGCTGGCATTATCTGTACTAACAGGAAATCCAGAATTAATAATAAAGCTTGCATTTTTAATAGCTGTATAGGCATTTGCCCAAATGGCAGTAGCATAACCATCATTATACACCATATTATATTGGTTAAATGCTAAGTATCTACCAGAATTTGCTACTGACAAAAAACAATCATCAGACATTAAATCGCCTTTAACTACATAAGTTCTACCATAGAAGTCGGTAGCCCTTAATGATCCGTAAAGACCGTTTAAGGCAGCACTTAAATCTGCTTCATTTTTAATAGCATCGCCCAAAACCGCAGAGTTGTAAGGCTTGTTATCTAGAAAAGTTTTATTGCAGGCGCTCAGAAGCATTGTTGCAGCAATAAATATTGAAAATTGTTTTATTAATATTTGTTTCATCGATAAATATATTTTATTGTACACGTTTTAATTAAAATGTAATATTTAAACCAACAGTTGCCGATTTAGAAGGCAAAACCGATTGGTTACTTTGACCTAATACACCTTGTTCAGGATCACTTAACAATCGATCATCATAGGTTTTAGTCCAAAGATTGGTGCCTCTTACATAAAAGTTAACTGCTGAGACGTGTAGCTTACTTAAAATGGCTTTATTATCAAGCTTATATGCTAATTGTAAATTTCTCAAACGTATATAATCGCCTTTATACAATAATCTATCTGAACCTGAAGAAGAGTTGGTTGTATTACCATAAACGTATTTTGGTACATCTGTGATATCACCTTTATTCTGCCATCTTTTAAGGTTTTCAGCATATTTACCACGAGTAGGGTAAGTACCATCTAAGAAATATTGTGCATAGCCTTCTTGAATGTAATTACCATAATTGTAATAGAAGTCAAATGACAAAGAGAAGTTTTTGAATGTAAACGTATTACCTAAGCCACCAAAATATTTTGGTGATGCACTTTTGCCAACTAAGAATAATTTAGCATTGGCACGATTGGTTGTAATGGTACTTTTTGTGCTATCTGTATACCATTGTGCCGCACCATTATCAGGATTTACACCCGCCCAAGCTCTTGTATAAAATGCATAAAAATCTTGGCCTTGGCGCAGTAAATAGGAACTACTCTGAGGATTCGCCTGATCACCCGCTGGCAAAGAAGTAACGGTATTAGTATTGTGTGAAATATTGAAATTAATTTGCCATGTAAAGTCTTTTACTTGAACAGGAATTAAATTAACAGATATTTCAAACCCTTTATTCTCCATACCCGCTGCATTATTGATAAAGCTACTAAAACCAGTTGTAGGAGATATTTTTTGTCCAATTAAAGCACCTTCAGTAGTACGTTTGTACAAATCAGCATTTACAGTAATTCTGCTTTTAAGGAAACTTACTTCAATGCCAATATTAGATTGTTTTAATTTTTCCCAAGTCAGATTAACATTTCCGATATTATTGAATGTACCACCTGCTACGCCATTATAATTAGCACCATAACTATAAGTAGGACGCCATTGGTAGTTACCAATTTCTGCGTTACCCTGCGTACCGTATGATCCTTTCAATTTTAAGCCAGTGATGAATTTTACATTCTTCATAAAATCTTCGTTGATCACATTCCAAGATGCACCAACTGAATAGAAATTACCATAGATATTATTACTACCAAATCTTGAAGAACCGTCTCTTCTGTAACTTGCAGATAATGAATATTTATCTAATAGACTAAAATTTGCACCAGAATAAATCGATGCAAAAGCATAATCTGATAAATATTGGTTACCCTGAGTAGATGTGGCCGCATTTTCAGATGAATATAAGTCTACTTTAGGCGGGAAACTATTTACGGAACCTATTAATTGACTTCTGCTGTTTTTGATAGCTTCATAACCTGCTTTTAAGTCAACGACAAACTTCTTACTTTTTATTAAGTCTAAATGATAGTCAAATTGATTATACCAGTCCCATAAGAAATTTCTAGTATTAATAGATGTAGCAGCGCCACTTGAACCAGAACCATCACCCATAAAAGGGTTATTATATTGATACTCTTCATCACTAGTATATTGTAAACCTATATTACTAGTAAACTTTAAATCTTTTATAATCTTATATTCAACTGTTTCACCACCAATTAAACTTAAACGTTTTAAATAGCGTTTATCATTGGCCGCAACATACAAAGGATTGTAATGCGCGGGAAAGCCATAGTTATTATTAGTACTGATATTGAAAGAACCATCTGCGTTGTATGGATTTTGTGTTGGTCTTAATACCAATGACACATAACCTGGGTTACCAAAATAACCACCGCCACCAGAAATACCACTTGACGCCAATGCAGAATTTTGCACTACATCACCAACCTTAGCATTGGTTGTAAATGATAATTTGTCTGATGCATTATGTGTAATTTTTAACGTACCAGTAATTCTTTGAAGATCAGTTGCAATGGTAGTACCCTGCTGCTTGAAAAGACCACCAGATAAATAAAATTTTGTTTTAGCATCACCTCCATTGGCGCTTAAATTATATTGTTCTTGGGTACCAGTTTGGGTTACCAAGTCAAGCCAGTGGGTATCAATATTACTGCCATAACCATAGTTTGCCATAGTAGCGTCAATAGATGCTTGACTAGCACCAGAATTCACCAAACCCTCTCTTAACAAAGTAAACCAGTCAGCCGCAGCCAAAGGTCTACCAGCTTCAGGCATTTTAATAACCGTATTGTTACCAATTTCAGTATCAAATCTAAACTGTGTTTTGCCAACTTTACCACTTTTGGTAGTGATAATGATAACACCATTAGAACCTCTAGAACCATAAATCGACGTGGCAGCAGCGTCCTTTAACACAGAAATATTTTCAATATCATCTGAGTTTAAAGCAGCTAATACGTTGGTACTTGGATTGATATTAAATCCACCGCCATTGCCGTTAGACAAATCACCGCTATTAATCTGAACACCGTCAACAATGTATAAAGGCTGGCTAGAACCTAAACCAAATGAGCCAACACCTCTAATTCTTACCAATTGATTGGCACCAACTTGACCTGTAGACGCTACAGATTGTAAACCTGCCACTTTTCCTTGAAGCATTTGGTCAACCGAAGACATCGGCGTGTTTTCAACCACTTTTCCGCCCACATTAACAACCGAAGCAGTAAGGTTAGATTTCTTTTGGGTACCATAACCTACCACAACCACTTCATCTAAACTAGAAGTAGATGATTGTAAGGTTACGTTTACAGAAGTACTTTTAATGGTTACCTCTTGTGTTGTAAAATTAACCGAAGAAATAACCAAAGCTTTTGCAGTTGATGGTACAGATAAAGTAAAACTACCATCTTGACTAGTAGTAGTGCCTTTGGTAGTACCCTTTACTAAAACCGAAGCGTTTACGACAGGTGTACCTTTCTCATCTACAATCTTTCCTGTGATTGTTTTTGTTTGCGCTAATAACTGTGTGACAGCTACTAGAAAGCACATTAATAGTGTGCAGAGTTTTCTCATAAATCTGATGTTTTGGGAATTAATAAAACTTTAACAAATTGCAATTTAATAAATAAATGACATCAGCAACAAAAAATTGCTGCATCATCTTGCATTTTCACAAGATTTCCCGAATACATAAAAAACGCTAAGTTTTTGATACCAACTAAGCCAAATAATGAGAAAATTTGTATATAAACTATCACAACAAAACAAAAGCGACCCTAGATTGGGGTCGCTTTTTAAGTATTAAATAAAATGATATACGAAATAAGAAGTATTGTTTAGCCCACTGAAAGCTCAGAAGACACTTCGAACATCTTTTTGGTAGCATCTACAATAGCTGCAGCATCATATCTACATTCTCGATATAACTCTTTTAAAGTACCATGCTCCACCAATCTATCAGGAATACCCAAAATTTTAACAGATGCTTGATAATCATGTTGTGCCATAAATTCTAATACCGCCGAGCCAAAACCACCTACAACTGTACCATCTTCCACAGTAATTACTTTACTGTAATTAGAAAATACCTCATGCAACATGGCTTCATCAATCGGTTTTACAAATCGCATGTCGTAATGTGCAGGATTTAAGCCTTCTGTTCTTAACTCTCTAATGGCTGCCTGCACGAAATTGCCAGGATGACCAATTGATAAAATAGCAATACCGGCACCATCTTTGAGCTTTCTACCTTTTCCTATTTCTATCGCTTCAAACTTGGTTCGCCACTCTGGCATTACCCCTTCACCTCTTGGATAACGAATAACAAAAGGATATTTGGTACTTTCTAGCTGTGCTGTATACATCAAGTTACGTAATTCCTGCTCGTTCATCGGTGCAACAATAATCATGTTTGGTATACATCTAAAATACGCTATATCGTAACAGCCGTGGTGTGTGGGCCCATCTTCACCTACTAAACCTGCTCTGTCTAAACATAGCACCACTGGTAATTTCTGAATTGCTACGTCGTGCACCACTTGATCAAAACTACGTTGCATAAACGAAGAATAGATATTGCAAAATACACGCATACCTTGAGTAGCCAGTCCAGCGCTAAGTGTTACAGCATGCTGCTCACAGATACCCACATCAAAAGCACGATTAGGCATTTTTTCCATCATGAACTTTAATGAGGAGCCGCTTGGCATTGCAGGTGTTACGCCCATGATTTTGTCGTTCATCTCAGCCAGCTCAATCATTGTATGACCAAATACATCTTGATACTTTGGTGGTTGTGGGGCATTATAAGTTTTCTTAACTATTTCACCAGTGATTTTGTCGAACAAACCTGGCGCGTGCCATTTAGTTTGATCTTGTTCAGCCAATGCATATCCTTTGCCTTTCACGGTAACAATGTGCAGGATTTTAGGTCCAGGAATTTCTCTTAAATCTTTTAAGGTATCTACCAAATTGGTAATATTATGTCCATCTATTGGCCCAAAATAACGCAACTTCAATGCTTCAAATAAGTTACTACTACTACTTACCATGCCTTTCACACCTTCGGTAAGCTTATGAGCCATAGCACGACTAAAACCTTTGCCCACAGGCAGTTTGCCCATTATTTTCCAAACGTCAGATTTTAATTTATTATACGTAGGGCTTGTCGTAATGTCGGTTAAATATTCTTTAAGCGCACCCACATTCGGGTCGATACTCATGCAATTGTCATTCAATATTATCAGCACATCACTATCAGCTACACCCGCATGGTTCATGGCTTCAAAAGCCATACCTGCTGTCATACTGCCATCACCAATAATGGCTACACTTTTTCTATTTTCTCCTTTGTATTTAGCAGCCATCGCCATGCCCAAAGCCGCAGAAATAGAAGTAGAAGAATGTCCCACACCAAAAGTATCGTACTCACTTTCTGAACGTTTAGGAAAACCGCTTAGCCCGCCATATTTTCTATTTGTTGGAAATGCGTCTCTTCTACCAGTTAAAATTTTATGACCGTATGCTTGGTGACCCACATCCCATACCAATTGATCATAAGGTGTATTGTACACATAATGTAGGGCAACAGACAGTTCTACCACGCCAAGGCTTGCAGCAAAATGCCCACCATGCACGCTTACCACATCAATAATGTACTGACGTAATTCGTCGCAAACTTGGTGTAACTGTTCTCTGCTAACGTTTTTTAAATCGTTGGGTGAGTTAATTTGTTTAAGTAAAGCGCCTGGTACAATTTCCATGAAGTGGTAATTTTTGTAAAATTAGTGTTTTAGACAGGTTTCACATAAAGAAACAATGAAGACAAAATACAGAAAGAATTGTTGTATTAGGCTTAAAACTATGATAATGATCTTTGAAGCATATCAAGGTCAATTTTATGCAGTAATTTTTTACCATCTATTGTTTTCATTGCTAATAAAAAGTAGTTCGCGGCGAAGTATTCTTTGTTTATTTGCGCAAACTATTTTCTACCAAACACAAACCCTAATTGCCTTTAATAATTTTTAGCATTTACTAAGAATAGGGCAATATTACCTTTACTTACGATGAAAAACAAATCAGGATTATATTGGCGTTGTCAAATAGGAGGCTGGCTTTTTTACGGTCTAGTTTCTTTATTTTTCACACTTAGCCAATTAAATTCAAATCCACAATTCGCGAAAAACTTTGAACCAACTAGATTTTACCCAAGATTATTCATTTCATTGTTTACTGGCTTAATCATCACTCACTTACTACGTTTAGCAATCATTCAATTAAAACTACGTCCACCACATATCAAACAAAAATGGTGGCTTATTCTAAGTTGTACAGTTATAGGCGCTTATTTCTACGGTCTATTTAATAGTGCATTAGTAGAGATTTTTGAACTTTACGATCCTAAACGTAAATTCACATTATTACAGCGCTCTTATTACAACTTATTCAGCGACTCACCTATCATTTTTGCTTGGACAAGCTTTTATTATCTCTGGCATTATATTCAAATGAATACCAATTCTGAGATTGATAAAATTAAACTTGAAACGACTGTAAAAGATTTGGAACTACGCACCATTAAGTCGCACATTAATCCACATTTTATTTTTAATGCATTAAATAGTATTCGCGCTTTGGTAGATGAAAACCCTGAACGAGCAAGAACAGCTATTACAGAACTAAGTAATATTTTGCGCAGCAGTATGCAAATAGAAAAAATAGAAATTGCACCACTAGAAAGAGAATTAAGTATTGTGAAAGATTATTTAGCTCTAGAATATATTCGTTTTGAAGATAGATTGCGTGTAGAATACCATATTAATGAAGATACTTTAAATTTACCTGTACCACCCATGATGTTGCAAACTTTGGTTGAAAATGCGATTAAACATGGTATTGGCAAGCAAAAGCAAGGCGGTTTGGTAAAAATCTCTTCTACAATATATAATCAAAAACATTTACTGATTGTAGAGAACACTGGCGAACTTAGCAGCGATTACAATATGGAAGGTTTTGGTATTGCAAGTACGCAAGATAGATTGAAACTACTTTACGGCAAACATGCCAACTTTGAACTTACCGATGCGGGTAATAAATTGGTACAAGCAAGGGTATCAATACCTATTTAACAAATTTTGACTACTAAAATAGAAGTACGATGGCAATAAGCGCTATTATTATTGATGATGAAAGACTAGCTAGAAACGAGCTAAAAAAACTATTACAAGAACATAGTGATATAGAAGTGGTAGATGAAGCCACTAATGTAGACGAAGGCTTAGAAAAAATAGAACAACACAATCCTGAGTTGATATTTTTAGATATACAAATGCCCGGTAAAACTGGCTTCGATTTATTATCAGAATTAGATAAAGCCCCGAAGGTCATTTTTACTACAGCCTACGATGAATATGCTATCAAAGCATTTGAAGTAAATGCTTTGGATTATTTATTAAAGCCTGTAGAGCCTAAACGCCTTAGTGATGCGATCAATAAATTTCACGACGAATTAAATAAGGAAAAAGCGGAAGGCAATGCCAATTATAACCGTGGACCACTCAATGAAAACGACCAAGTTTTTGTAAAAGATGGCGAGAGATGCTGGTTCGTAAAGCTAGGCGATATTCGCTTATTTGAAAGTGTGGGTAATTATGCCAAAGTATTTTTTGGTGCCAATAAGCCCCTGATTTTAAAATCACTCAACGCACTTGAAGAACGCTTGGATGAGCGAATGTTTTTTAGGGCCAACAGAAAGCATATCATTAATTTAAGATGGGTAGAAAAAATAGAACCCTATTTTAATGGCGGTTTATTGGTAGATTTGAAAGGGGGTGAAAAAATAGAAGTAAGTCGCCGGCAAACGGTAAAGTTTAAAGAAATGATGAGTTTATAATATTAAATACAATCCATTCAAAAGCCGTTGCAAATTGCAACGGCTTTTTTATTATCAGCACCAAGGCAAAAAAATATAATTTTTTAAAATAAATATATATTCAGTTAAAAAATCTTGAATTCTAAACTATTTTGAGTAACAAATGAATTGAAAATACAAATTAAAATTTAATAAATGTATACAATATTTAACGTTACTGTATAATTTTTATACTTTTACAAAAATATTTGAAGTTTCATTAACCAAAACAAAGATATCATGTCAAAATTGACCTTTAAAACGGCAGCCCCATTTTTAATACTATGTGTTGTAGCCGTCTCGGCTTTATTTATTAAAAGTATACCTATATATGATGAAGGCAAGTTTAACGCCGCAGATATTGCTTGGATTATTGTAGCCACTGCATTGGTATTTTTAATGACGCCAGGTTTAGCATTCTTCTATGGCGGTATGGTGCATCGTAAAAATGTGTTATCTACCATGATGAAGAGCGTGGTAGCGGCAGGCGTGGTTAGCGTGCTTTGGGTAATTGTAGGCTTTAGCCTATGTTTCGGGGATTCGATAGGCGGTTTTATTGGTAACCCTACAACTTTCTTATTTTTTAAAGGCGTACTTTCTGGCAAGCCTTGGAGTTTGGCACCAACTATTCCAATGTTATTGTTTTCAATGTTCCAACTAATGTTTGCAGTAATTACACCTGGCTTAGTAGTGGGGGCTATTGCTGAAAGAATGCGCTTTACAGCTTATATCTTATTTACGGTATTATTTGCGTTATTGGTGTATGCACCATTGGCACATTGGAGTTGGCATCCGGATGGATTCTTATCAAAAATGGGTGCTCTTGACTTTGCAGGCGGCACAGTGGTTCATATTTCTGCAGGCTGCGCAGCACTTGCAGGTGCACTAGTTTTAAAACCAAGAAAATCATGGTTTATTAGCAAAGAAACTGTACCTGCAAATATTCCCTATGTATTAATTGGTACTGGCTTATTATGGTTTGGCTGGTTTGGATTTAATGCGGGTTCGGCATTGGCCGCCAATAGCTTATCGGTTTCTGCATTTGCCACTACCAATACCGCTGCTGCAGCCGCGGGCTTGTCATGGATGTTTTTTGATGTATTAAAAGGTAAGAAACCATCGGTATTAGGTTTTTGCGTTGGTGCGGTTGTAGGTCTTGTGGCCATTACGCCAGGCGCAGGCTTTGTAGCGATTCCACAAAGTATTTTTATTGGTGTTTTAGCAGCCGTTATTTCAAATGTTGCTGTAACTATTAAATCAAAAACAAGCTTAGACGATACGTTAGATGTATTTCCTTGTCATGGATTGGGCGGTATTGTAGGTATGTTACTAACAGGTGTTTTCGCCACTAAAACAGTCAATAGCCTTGGCAATAATGGTTTGGCCTATGGCAATTTTAGTTTCTTTTTAACCCAGTTAAAAGCTATGGCTTGTGCTGTTGGTTACAGCTTTGTGGTATCTTATTTAATATTCAAATTTATTAATTTTATCGTGCCAGTTCGTGTAAGCGAAGAAGATGAAGAAGAAGGTTTAGATGCTAGCCAACACGATGAAAATTATGTACAAGGTACATTACTTGTAAAAACAGCCAATGGTCTAAGAGAAGAGGCAGCACATTAGCCACAAAATATACTAAAAATCTATCAAGATTACACAAAAAAGGAAGCTCTATAGCTTCCTTTTTTGTGTAATAAAATTAGCATGTTAAAATATTCGAAAATATTAAAGTAAGATTAACAAACGTATTAACTTTTAATATTATATGTATTTGTAACAACAAAATAAAAGAGATTACTAGATAGCGGGCTCTTTAATTTCCAAAATTCTGCAATAGTGTCGCATTGTAGCAGTTATAAAAAATTCTAGTCTACTAGATCACTTACTTCAAGTGGAAATACAACTATTTTCGTATAAAACCTCAACATGATATAGCCCAAAATACCTGCAATAATTGAGGCAATAATGATTGCCACTTTTGCAATAATTTGTAAATCTTGTGTTGTATAAGCAAGTGCAGCAGTAAATATACTCATTGTAAAACCAATACCGCCAATCATCCCAACGCCAAGTAATTGCTTCCAATTGATATTAGCTGGCTTAGCTGCCATTTTAAACTTAACAGCCAAGTATGAAAAAGAAAAAATACCTAGTGGCTTACCAATAACCAAACCAGCAATAACACCAAAGCTGACGGTAGACGTAATTATAAAATCTATGTTCTTAGGTAAAACAATAGCCGTATTTGCCAAGGCAAATAATGGCATGATTACAAAGTTTACTGGATGAAATAACCTATGCTCAAGTTTTGACAATTGGTTTAAAGGCATACAGAAGCTCATAATAACACCAGCTAAAGTTGCATGTATGCCAGAATTAAACATACAATACCAAAGCAATATACCTAGTACTAAATAGAACAATAAGTTATTGAATTTAAATTTATTTAGCCCTATTACTATTAGCGCTATTACAGCACTAAACCCAAGGTATAAGAAATTAATATTGGCAGAATAAAATACAGCGATGGTAAGAACGGCACCTAAATCGTCGATAATTGCCAAAGCCGTTAAAAATATTTTGAGTTGTACAGGTACTCGTTTGCCTAATAAAGATAATATCCCTAAAGAAAAAGCAATATCGGTAGCCATAGGAATACCCCAACCCTTTTGAAACGGTGTTCCATTATTCAACAAAATGAATATAATAGCTGGACAGAGCATGCCACCAAATGCAGCAAAAACTGGTAATAATGACCTCTGTAAAGATGCTAGCTCGCCAATTGTTAACTCTCTTTTTATTTCCATGCCTACCAAGAAGAAAAAGAAAGTCATTAAAACATCATTAATAAACAGCAGGTTCGTTTCTGGCAGATGTAAAAAATGCACAAACCAATGAAATTCATTCTCCCAAAACTTAGTATAAATAAGACTTGTAGGCGAATAATTAGATAGTGTGAGCGATACAACAGTGCAAGCAATTAAAACAATACCGATGGCTCTACTATCCGCAAAGAAATCTCGAAGTGGGCTAAAAATTTGGGTTTTCAGTTTGGTCAACCCTATTAGGCGCTTGCTCATAATAAATTATGAGTGAATTTAAATAAAAAACGGTCTGAACCAATGATTCAGACCGTTTTTTATTTTACTTATAACTAATTATGCTTTAGTTGTACGACTTTGTTTGAAAGCTGGAAGTACGATTGTAGCTACTAAGATTGCAAATGCAGCGATGATTTGTAAAGTACTCATGATTGTTTGTTTTTAATTATTATGTTTAATTTCATTCAATTAGAAAACAAAGGAACACAGTAAATACATACAAATAATAGTGACAAAACACGAGAAAAAGGGGCGAATATTATTCAATAATAAAGGCATATTTCATTATTAATAAAGTAACCCTCAAAATTTGAGTACAAAACGCTGGAAAAATTATTTATTGAATTGTGTGGCACAAATTCTTTCACTAGCGATAAGAATAAACTATTTTCTAGCTAACAAGCGCCATATTATACAAAAATTATTATTGTCTAATTTTAATCATTTTTTAATTTTTTCTTAATATTGATTTGTAACTAAATGTGAAAAAACAAGGGCTTCTGGTATGCAGAAGCCCTTGTTACTAATTTATTCAACTTGTGAAACTACGCTGGATAAGCCTCACTACCATGTTCAAATACATCTAAACCTAAAGTTTCACCTTCTGGTTCTACACGTAGTTTCCATGGATTTGGTAATTTATTAATCACCCACATCATTAGAAAAGTGATAACAAATGTGGCAATTGCAATAGTAAATGTACCAATGGCTTGCGCTTTTAATACACTTAAATCACCACCATAGAATAATCCTTTTACTGGTGCAGAATTGTCAGCGCCAGTAGGACCAGTTACACCATATTTGCCCGCTCCAAAAAAACCTAATGAAAGTGTACCCCAAATACCAGCTAAACCATGTACCGGTACAGCGCCTATTGGATCATCAATTCTAAAATGCTCTAATGCAAGTGTGCCCACATACACAACAAGACCTGCCACACCTCCTAATATTACTGCGCCCAAAGGGTCAACCCAATAACAAGGGCAGGTAATAGCCACTAATCCGCCAAGCACACCATTACAAGTAAAGCCCAAATCAAATTTTCCTTTTGATTCGCCAAACCATAATGCTAAATACATAGCAACCATGCCACCAGAACAAGCTGCCAAAGTGGTATTAGTGGCCACACGACCAATACCTTGCATATCTACCGCAGACAAAGTACTGCCTGGGTTAAAACCATACCAACCGAACCAAAGAATAAAAGTACCTACAGCTCCTAATGTTAAATTGTGCCCACTCATTGGCCCACCGCCGTCGCGTTTAAATACTCTACCCAATCTAGGGCCAAGTACTATTGCGCCAGCAAGAGAAGCAACACCACCAATTGTATGTACCACAGTAGAACCAGCAAAATCACGGAAACCCTGTCCAAGTGATGGCAAGAAATTTCCTGCAGAACCCATTAATGCTAAAAACCCGTCTGGCCCCCAAGCCCAATGCCCAACAATTGGATAAATAAATCCTGTAATACCAATAGAATATAGAATATCACCGCGGAAGCTAGTACGACCAATCATTGCGCCAGATACAATGGTAGAGCAAGTATCTGCAAAAGCATATTGGAAAATCCAATGCGCAATCACAGGAATGCCATAAGCCAAATAAGTACCAGCTACCAATGGCGCGCCCGCCTTAATAGCAGACGCAGTTGCTGAAGGATTTGGGTCGCCTTGCAAAAAGAAGCCATGATAACCAATCCACGCATTGCCTTCGCCAAACATAAACGCATAACCAACAGCCCAGAATAATAGACCACAAAGACAGGTATCAAAAATACATTCCATTAAAACGTTAACTGTTTCTCTTTGACGAGCAAACCCCGCTTCTAACATCACGAAACCCGCTTGCATACCAAATACTAGAAAAGCAGCTACTAAGGTCCAGATAGTATTGGCGGTATTGGTTAAAGTGGTAGTGGTAGCTAATAGTTGCTTTTTTGTATCGGCCAATGAGGTTGTTAAAGAATCAACGCTTTGTGCGTGTGCTTCTGTACCAAGTAAACCGGGCAATACCTTCATTGCAGCCAAAATAATTAACACACCAAGTATTTTCCCAGCAAAAAACGTTAAACCATAACGTATTTTCTGTGCCTTGGTAAGATGTAAGGTTGGGGCAGCATATGCTTTTCTTTTACCCAATCCTCTTAGCGAGGTTAAAGTTGCTGAAAACATTTGAATAGGGGTTTAATTATGAAAAAATAGAATTCGAGTAAAGTTGTTACCATTAATTTTACTTAAAAGAACTAGTAGATTTTATAAAATAATTTTATACTTAATGAATAACTTCTTTTTAAAAACCAATTGATAAGTACTTATTTGACGTTTCTTGGTTTTTTCTTAAGCGTATCCAATTTTTTTGATGAATATTTTTCATAACTAATAATAGACATCATGAATAATAAAACAGAAATGTTAAATACAATTGTCATGTATAAAATTTTAAATTAACAAAATAATCTAAAAATCTATTTGTTAGACTAAATACTTACGATATATAAGTCATAGGTATAAAGTAGTGTGTCAGTCAGTAAAAATTCAATCCGAAATGATTTAAACAATATATAATCTAAATGCACATATGAATTCTATTCTTATGACCTATATAGGCTTATCTTTTAGCCAAAACTTAGACTTTAATTTTTTGCTATAATTAAATATATACTCCCACGTTTAAAACGCAGGAGCATATATTATAAAAGTTACACTTTTGATATTTTATATTAGCATATTTGATATTAAATAATTTATATCTGTTAAAATCTTACGATAAAAGCAATAATTCCTCTAGTTTCTGCTTTTACTAAATCTGGTGTAAATGTTGACGTGCTAGGAATATAGGAATTGGGATTAAACGAGGTTGAAGGAAGAGCAGAATAGCCTCCAGGACCAGTAACACCGCCTGGACCATTGAAATACGGAATACTCATATATCTATGCACTAGCTCAAATCTTAAAGTCATAAATTGGTTTGGGCTGTAATCAATACAAGTTGAAGCATCCCAACCATCCATTTTAGCGCCAGGAACAGCATCATTTAAGAATTTATCTGTTGCTTGCCCCGGCGGTACCAAAGCGAGGTATCTACTTGGGTTATGCAAAAAGCCACCACCTATTGTCCAACCCCATTTTGCATCTTTACCAAACCAAACTCTGTTATAAACCATTCCACTGATAAAGTTTGAAGCTGTGGAATCACCAAAAGGCGTAAATGTGTAACCGCCACCAGTACCCCATTGAAAGCCAAAATCACCCGTAACAGTAAATGCGGCTCTTTTAATACCCTTTGCTTTAGGGTTATCATAATATTTATGCTGCCAAGTATTGTCAGAATGGAATCTTTTAACTTCAGGTATGCCGGCTACGTCTGTTCCATAATAATTATTAGTAATAAAAGAATTGTTACCATTTGGCCTATGCAAAATAGAAAAACCTATACCTGGCATTTTATTGAACGTAGCATATGATTGCCAACCGTTAATAAACCATAACTCAATTTTTGTTTTCTCGGTGGGAAACATTTGAACACGAATACCGTTGAAAAACCACGGTGTGTTATCTGAAGTGTAAGAAGGTTGATAACTCCAATTTTCAAAATTATTATAAGAAAACATGCCTATATACGACATGAAAATACCCATATCAACGTTTATGCCATGCCATTTATTAAAATGGTAACCAGCATAAGCCTCAGATAAATATCTATATGCATCTGGTAAATCGTACTGACCTTTGTAGCCACTATAGTCATTTCTTGGTACTACGGTTGCTCTTGTACCAAATTGGGTCATAAGCCTACCTCGAATATTTTGCCAATGAAAATCACCACCAATACCAACAAAAGATACTGTAGATTCATTGTTTCTAGATAGAGCTGTAGAACCTAATACAGTATTATCAATAGGATTTTGGTTTGATCTCGTATAATTAACATCTACAGTAAAATCTGGTGTAAAAACAGGTCCATCCATTAAAGTAGTTGTTTGCCTATTATTTCCATTTAACCATGTAAAATCGGCAAAAGCGAACGGAGCAGAAGGTTCTGCCACAGCAGGAACAGAGTCCAAGGCAGCTACATTCCCCATTTTTGTAGCCATTCTTTGCTTTGCTCGTAAACCCTTAGCAGACAAAGGAATACTATTATTTTTTGCGAATTCGCTGAAGCCTTTATCTAATAAACTAAAATTAGCACTTGTATTTGTAGAGACATTGCTAGGTGAAGGTGATACTTCTTCAACTTTTTTACCAGTTTTCTCGTCTATAACATTAGAACTACTTTTTAATATTGTTGCTGTAGATTCATTGAGGCTCGTTGATTTTTCTTTAACCTGTTGAGCATTTGTAAACAGTATTGCAGTAAGTGCAATACTCGAGAGCATTGTTTTTTTGAACATCGTGTTTAGTTTTGGTTGCTTAAATGTTGCTTGTTAGTTTTGGTTGCTTGGGTTGCTGTTTTGGTGATTTATTTTATCTGTTTTGCATTAAAGTTTTAAAGGGTTAACAAAATTTATATTAATTGGTGCTAGCAAAAATAATATACTTAAATAGTTATATTTATCGGCCAATATTACTAGAAAGCAGGCGGCAGTTTGTATGATCTTGTAACTAGCTTTACACTACTTACCAATCGCCTATTACTACTACTTCCTATTAATAAATGAATGGTTTGAATTTTAAAACAGAAAAAAATATATTGGAAATTAGCAAGTTGAAAAACAAAGAAAAAGTAGCAAAAAGATATTTTTTCATAGAATTCCATTTACTTTAAATAAAATTCAACTATTCCTATTTTTTGCTAAGGTAAACTCAAAAAAATCAATTTTTAAAATATTTTTTCATATTTTTTATTTTACAATTTATTAACGAGATGTTTTTAAGGTTAATTTTTTATTAAGGAACCATGATTTAATTGATAATTTCAACAATAAATTAAGGCTTTGTTTGAAAAAATTCCAATGTAATATTTCTGGGAAAGAAAACTAAAAGCAGGCATTAAGAACGCCTAGGAAATACAGTAATAGCAATTACAAAATATCGCATTTCTTTTTATTGCGTCAAAGAAGAGATACTTAGGAAAGATAACTTTGCAATATTTTTTTATTTAATATTTTGTTTTAATTCGTAATTAGGAAAATTCTTCACAGAAAGCGTTAATTTTTTTACATTTTATTATAAGTGCAAGCATTTTTTTGGAGAAAAACAAAAAAAATTGTTCTTTTGATGAATTATCTTATTAATCTAAATATAAAAGTACCATGTCATTAAGATTTGAGGCAATTACCAAACTAACTGACGAAGTAGAAGCAGGAGGTGCTAAATCGTCTAAAATTACCGCCATTTTTGGCGAAAGTGTCTTTACTTTAAAGACTGCACGTGAATACCTAAGCGATGAGGCTTATAAAAGTCTTGTTGGCAGTATTAAAGGTGGCAAAAAAATTGACAGAGCAAATGCTAGCCAAATAGCTAACGGCTTAAGAGCTTGGGCAGAAAGTAAAGGGGTTACGCATTTTACACACTGGTTTCAACCATTAACTGGTACTACCGCTGAAAAACACGATAGCTTTTTTACTTTAAAAAGCGATGGCACAGCAATTGAAGAGTTTGATGGCGCTGCATTGGTTCAGCAAGAGCCAGATGCTTCTTCTTTCCCTAACGGTGGTTTAAGAGCTACTTTCGAAGCGCGTGGCTACACTGCTTGGGATCCATCTTCACCTGCATTTATTATAGAAATTGGCCATGGGAAAACATTATGTATCCCTACCATCTTCGTATCATATACTGGTGAATCTCTTGACTATAAAGCACCGTTATTAAAAGCTTTAGAAGCTTTAAACAAAGCGGCTGTTGATGTATGTAATTACTTCGACAAAAACGTTAATAAAGTAACTGGTACTTTAGGCTGGGAGCAAGAATATTTTGTTATAGATGAGGCATTGGCAAATGCACGTCCTGACTTAGTTCAAAGTGGTCGTACTGTTTTTGGTGCTGCGCCAGCTAAGGGTCAACAATTAGAAGACCATTACTTTGGTACTATCCCAGAAAGAGTGTATGCTTTCATGCGAGATTTCGAAAACGAAGCTTATAAACTAGGTATTCCTTTACGTACGCGTCACAATGAGGTAGCACCTGCTCAGTTTGAGTGTGCACCTATATTTGAAGAAATTAATATAGCGGTTGATCATAACACTTTATTGATGGACGTAATGAACCGCGTAGCAAAACGTCACAAACTAAAAGTATTATTGCACGAAAAACCATTTGCTGGCATAAACGGTAGTGGTAAACACAATAACTGGAGCCTTGCTACAGATACAGGTGTTAACTTATTAGCGCCTGGTAAAACGCCAAAGACTAACTTAATGTTCTTAACATTTTTTGTTAATACCATTAAGGCGGTACATGATTATGCTGATATTTTAAGAGCATCTATTGCATCTGCACCAAACGACCACCGTTTAGGCGCAAACGAAGCACCACCAGCCATCATTTCTGTATTCGTTGGTCAATACTTATTTAAAGTATTAGAAGAAGTTGAAACACGTGTTGGCGATAACTTCGACGAACAAGATGAAGCAATCTTGAAATTAGATTTACACCGCAGTATTCCTGAATTATTGATGGACAATACTGACCGTAACCGTACTTCTCCATTTGCATTTACTGGTAACAAATTTGAGTTCCGTGCTGTTGGTTCTACTGCTAACTGTGCTAACCCAATGACTATCTTAAATACCATCATGGCTCAAACCTTGAAAACATTTAAGAAAGATGTTGACGCTTTGATTGAAAAAGGCGAAAAGAAAGAAATTGCTATTATGCAAACCATTCAACAATACATTGTTGCTAGCAAGAAAGTATTATTTGAAGGGGATGGTTATAGTGAAGAGTGGCATGCTGAGGCTGAAAAGCGCGGCTTACCAAACTTAAAAACAACGCCTGTGGCATTAGATGCATTGGTAACTGATAAGGCAAAAGCTTTATTTGCCAGCAATAATATCTATACCCACAGCGAGCTTGAAGCAAGACACGAAATTGAGCTTGAGAAATACTTGAAAAAAGTACAAATTGAAGCGAGAGTAATGGGCGATTTAGCATTAAACCACATTATTCCTGCTGCTGTAAAATACTTAACGCAATTAGCTGGCAACATTGAAAGTCTTAAAGCTGTAGGTGTACCAGAAACTACTTACCGTAGCCAACTTGCAATCTTAAATGAAGTAAGCGAGCATATTAACATTGTATACGAACAAGTAAATGCAATGGTAGAAGCTAGAAAAGTAGCTAATAATATTGCTGATACACGTGCAAGAGCCATTGCTTATTGCGATGATGTAAAAGGTGTTTACTTTGATAAAATTCGCTACCATGTAGATAAATTAGAACATTTGGTAGATGATGAAGAATGGACATTACCTAAATACAGAGAAATGTTATTCTTAAGATAGTTTTTTAGCAACATGAGAAATACAAAGGCCCCGCAATTGCGGGGTTTTTGCTTTTTAATAGTATTAACCTTGAAAAATGTATTTCAATTTTACCATTCGCATTAATATCGCCTAAAACCATAACGCTCAACTGAATTATTACGATAATATGTAGCCGAAAAATAATTGCCACCACTAAAATTCACATCATCAAAATATAAGCTGATACTAGCACCATTACTGCTGCGAAGTATTACTTGCATGGCATCGTGATAATCAGCATAATAATTACCATAATAATCATAATAGCCTGAAGAAACTGTGGTTATAGACCAACTACCTTGGTATAAATGATAGCCATCATCGTAACTAGCCCCACCATTGGTATAAAATGTAAATACCCCATTTTCTAAGCCAGTGTATAAAGGCTGCCAGCCATTTGCGTTACCCTTAGAAGCATCATTTAAAACCCAAGAACCTATAATTGGGTCACTGTATATTTCTACCGATTTTACACAACCTGAAAATAAAATGGTTACAGTAAATAGTAAGGTCAAAACGTGTATTGTTCTTTTCATAGTTAGACGTTTTTGGTGTTTAAGAATTGCTTTTTCTCAGAACAAAACAAACGCCTTACCAGACTTAAAACATCATAAAGACAATGATTGCTTTTATCTATTTTTTAACATTACGCAATTAGATAGTTTGTGTGTAAATGATGCATTATTGCATCTTAAAGCACTAAAAACACTTCAGCCACCATGAAAAAAATACGGCTCACCCTATTTATAATGATTGGTTTAAGCATACTATTTATTGCTTACCAATACAGAACATTATTTATAAAAACAACTACCAAGGCGCTTCATGAAAAATCAATACCCAACAACGATACTTTATTATTACAAAAGCTAAAGCAGCAAAGTAAAACAATCAGCACTTTCGCTTATACAAACCATTTTAATAGTCGCATCTGTTTTCTTGTAGATATGAGCATTCAAAGTGGTAAGAATAGATTCTTTGTGTACAATATGCAAAAAGATAGTGTGGAATTAGCTGGCTTAGTAGCACATGGCAGTGGCAATAGTAAGTTTACCCAAACACCAACTTTTTCAAATGAAATTAGCAGCGGTTGTACATCTTTAGGTAAGTATAAAGTAAGCTATCAATACAATGGTAAATTTGGTAAAGCTTATAAGTTATTTGGCCTAGACAGCACTAATAGCAATGCTTTTGAACGCAATGTGGTACTACATGCCTATAGTTGTGTACCAAATAATCAGTCTTATCCTTTACCCATTTGCAATAGTCTAGGTTGCCCAATGGTGTCCTACACTTTTTTGGAAGCTTTACATCCCATTATCACTGCAAGTAAGCGCCCTATTTTACTATATATCTATCGCTAAAAAGCAGCTATTTATTTAATTAATACAGTCGTCCCTTTTCTGCTAATAATATTGCCCAAGTAATCAATACCTTCTGCCATAAATACAAAAGTATTACTACCTTGAAATGTACCATTTATTGCCCCATCCCATCCTTTACTGCCATCGCTAGTGGTAAATACCAATTGCCCATAACGATTATATACGTTGAAATAGTGCAGCTTAGCAATGCCTATTAATATCGGTTTTAGTATATCGTTTTTGCCATCGCCGTTTGGTGTAAAACCACTTGGTACCAAAATATCAGGCAACATTTTATACACTTTTACATTTACCATATCCGTAGATGTACAACCTTCTTTGGTGGATGCAATTACCGTAAATGGTATAATATCGGGTACGGCAGAATTTGTAAATGTTGCGATAGGATTATATATAGTGTTATTGTTTAAATAGCTACTCGGCTGCCATATATATTGCAAGCTAGTTGTATCGCCTGATGCTGTTAATTGCAATGGCTGACCTATTACCACAGATGTATCGTTACCTGCATTAATATTAAATTGGGGGATGACAGTAACCACTACGGTATCGGTTACTAGCTTTTTACAATAAGACGTATCGCCCACAGTTAAAACATAGCTTGTTGTTTGTTGTGGCCCTGCAATTGGGTGTAAAGAATTGGCCTGGTACAAAGTTGTGGTAGGACTCCAACTATAAAATGCACCCGTATAACTACCATTTAAATTAGCCCTACTGCCAAAGCAAATACTAGTATCAGCACTTACTGTTGCCGTGGGATACACGGCTGTATGCACGGTTATTTGTGCTTTATCTTGGCAATAACCAAGATTGGCTGTAACGTAATAAATAACTGAATCGGCAGAAGGCGCAGCTTTTGGATATTTTACGGTTTTGCTACTTAATGTGTTACCACCACCACTTTCTGTCCATACATAACTCAATGCATCGCTTTTGGGGCTTAAGGTTATGCTATCTGTTCTACAAATTCCTGTATCGGCTGGTAATTTTACTGTAATAAAATCAAGTACGTTCACTGTAATTGTTGCAGAATCTATACAACCTTGATCGGCTACGGTAACCGTATATACGGTGGTATCTTTAGGAAAAACAATTGGCTTATTGGATGTAGGGTTAATGATATTATAGTTAGGTGACCAACTATAAGTGCCTGTGCTTTGCGCTATTAATGGTAAGCTATCTATGCTACAAATCAACGTGTCTTTAAATGGCAAGGTAATTTGTGGCTTATTGTTAACCGTCACAATTTTAGTGACTGTACCACTACAACCTTTGCTATTGGTTACGGTTAAACTAGCGCTATTAGTTCCTGAAACACCATATTGGTAGGTTGCGTTTTTTTGTGCAGAGGTATCGGTAGTACTATTGGGGTCGCCAAAATTCCATGACCAACTATTAATAACCCCATATTTTGTAAAAGATATGTCTGTAAATGTAAACGGCGATTGGTAGCAACTGCCTGCAACAGTGAATGCAGGCGTAAAACCAGGATATACACGCACTATAGATTTTGCCGAATCCTGACAACCGCCAGTATTGGCTACTGTTAACTTCAATACATAAGTACCTGTATCGGCATAAGTATACGTAGGTGTGGCTTGAGTAGAAGTATCTTTGATAGATGTGGTAACACCAAAATCCCACAGGTATGCATTGATGTTAGAAGCAGTTGCTTCATTTTGAAATGTGAACACATAATTATCACAATTGATATAGGATAACTTTAAAGCTGCTGCTGATAAGGAACAATTGGCCACGTTAATTTGCAACTCTTTTCGAGTGGAATTAATCATAATGCCATTGCGCCATTCTGATACATACACCGCAATGACATATTCGCCTGTAGTTGCTGGGGCTTTACCAGAAATTAAACCTGTAACGGGGTCAATAGTTACATTGCTACCTAAAGGCGATGACCCACTATAACTACCACTGTAAGGAATAGAATTATAAGGCGGCGCACTTAATGTTTGTGTACCATTAATACCATTTCCAAAACTATAAGAAAGCGAATCACCATCTACATCGGTTGCTTTAAACTGGTAACTAAAATTGGTATTATAGCAAATAACCACCGTGTCTTTAAACTCAAAATATGGATTAGAGTTTTTATGATAATCAACACTATTAATTGTACCCGGTATGGTAGCTGTAAAACTGATACCAGTAGCCGATGAATTAGACACATTAACAATGCCCGTCACTCTATTGGCATCAGAAGCGGCAATAATATAGCCGTTCACATTATCTGGTAGTGTTACTGTTGTTGAATAAGTATAAATAGAATAGCAAATAGTAGGTGGATTACTTAAACAAGGATCGAAAGTGGTTTTTGATGGCGTGCTAATATTGCTATAACTTGTATTACTAATAGTTTGTACAGATTGATAGGTAGCTGCATCGTAAATGCCCAAAGAACTCGGCATAGGACCATTTTGGGTGCAATCTCTAAACACGTAAACGGTGATTTTATAAATAGATGTATTGGCGGTAGTACCTGCACCTTGGTATTCGTATTGTACCCAACCGCCTTTTATATGCCTTGCAAAACCAGCTATAGCACTTATTAGAATTAAAACCACAAGTAGCAACCTTTTCAAATAAAATAGTTTTTTTGAGTGATGATGTGTAAAATAGCACAAATCCTGTATTACCAAATAGAAATTATCGGGCATTAGAAGTATTTTACCAATTAAACTTACGCGACCTATAAAAGTTTTAGCCATTAAGCGATTTATCTGCAATGCAATTATATCCTATACAAAAATTAACGAAGTAAACAGATTCCAACATTATTAAACAAATACATTGGCTATTTATTACTCCCAAAAGGCACATGCAACCAAGTTTTAAATGGCTTTAATAAAACATCTACAAACGAGTTATGAGTGTCGTTTTCTGTTAACCCAGTAGTAGGAAATTCATTATAAGCGGGGTGATAATAGGTACCAAACAGTATGTCGAAAAAAGGGAAAAACTGCGCCAAATTTTTACCTTGGTGTTCTGGTAGATTAGAATGGTGAATTCTATGTATTTGAGGCCCAGCAATGATGGGCGTTAAAATACCAAGTCGCAATTTTAAATTTGCATGTGTAAAAAACAACCACAAAGTAGATATACTAAAATATAATTTCACAGCAAGGCTATCTATGCCTACAATATAATAAATGGGTACGATTATTAAAAAGGTTTGAAGCGGCCTTTCTAACCAATAAGTGCGCATACTTGTTGTTACATTCACCGCTCTATCAGAATGGTGCAATTCGTGAATAACCCAGAAATATTTAAAGTAATGCTGCGCACGATGATACCAATAAAACAAAAAGTCGGAGGCTAGGAAATAAACAATGGCTATCCATATTGAAAAGAGTGTACCATTACGAGGTAAGTGACGAGCTTTTAAAGGGATTATTGAATATAAAAAGCCCACTATCAAAATACCACTCGATAATAAAAGAACCCCATAAAAGATATTGGTTAGCTTATCAGATAATGTATGACCTTTCTCCGCAGCATACCTTTTTTCTAATAATCCAAAAACGACGTAAAGACCTATAATGAGTAGAATATACTGTAGTTGCATAAAAGCCTTTTATTGAAGTAAGCTAAAGTAAGACATTTAGGCACCTATTGCTTTTTTGTAGAGCCAATGCTTCAACAATAACCACGTATTAATACATTTTTAAACACAAGACCCAATTTTTTTTATTTTCAGCAAGCATTCTACTATCATTTATTCCAATATTCAACAACAATTAATGCTTTTATTAAAAAAGTTGTACCAACGCATGCGTTACATTTGCGAAGCATAAATTAATCACCAAATAAAATAAAAACTATGTCATTTACATTAGCGCCTTTGCCTTACGCTTACGATGCGTTAGAGCCATACATCGATGCACAAACGATGACTATTCACCACGATAAGCACCACCAAGCTTATGTAACCAACCTCAATAATGCCATTGCAGGAACACCAAACGAGGGTAAAACCATCGAGGAATTGGTAGCTATTGCTGGTTCTATTTCACCTGCAGTACGCAATAATGGTGGTGGCCATTGGAACCACACTTTTTTTTGGGATAGTTTAGCGGCAGCTTCTGGAGCATTACCTACTGGCGAATTAGCAGCAGCTATCGACGCAGCTTTTGGTAGCTTCGATGAGTTTAAAACAAAATTTGCAACAGCAGGTGCTACACGTTTTGGTAGTGGCTGGGCTTGGTTAATCGTAAAAGATGGCAAACTAGAAGTAAGTTCTACACCCAACCAAGACAATCCTTTAATGGATGTTGCTGAAGTAAAAGGCACCCCAATTTTAGGTGTTGATGTATGGGAACATGCTTATTACCTAAAATATCAAAACAAACGTCCTGATTACTTAGCAGCTATTTGGCATGTTATCAATTGGGCAAAAGTTGCAGAGCGTTTTGCGGCAGCAAAATAACAACATCGCTTCTCCAAAAGGGAAGAACAAGAAATAATAAAATATACCTACTTTCAATCCCGATAATGTCTATCGGGATTTTTTATTATAAACACACCTCATCATGAAAAAACTAATTGTACTTGCCATTATTGTATCGGCAGTTGCCTGTTCTAAACCACAAAAAAAAGTATTGGTATATGCTAAAGGCACAGCCACAATTAACGAAAGTACCAAAACCATTACAACCACCGACGGTGCTGGTAGCGACGAAAAAACACTAGTGCTTAACGACAAAGAAAAAACAACCATTAACATAGAAACCACCAATGGCAAAGCCGCTATAGAGATACCCACCAATGGTTATTATGTGGTAAATGCTAAACAAGATACCATTGTAGGTAGCTACCAAGTATATGGTGCAGTTAAAACTAGCAAAACCGTGATTACGCAAGAAGCCTTAAAACAATCGATCGATTCTTTAGAGCAACTTATTCAAGGTAAAAATATCAGCGCCGCCAACCGCAATTTCTTCATTTTACCATTAACGGCTGTAAAAGTTACCGACAACCTAGATGCTTACATAGTAGGGCCCTTTCGCCAAGTAACATCTTTAGAAAAAGTAGATGGCAAAGAGCCAGAAGTGTACCGTTTTTACAGCGTAAAAGAAATACGCGAAACCATCGCTAACCTCACCAGGCTTACCATTGCCGAAAAGAAATAATAGCATCGTCTAAACTTGGATTTGATAAGATTAATACCATTGAAGGATTTTTCTAGTACTATTGCAAGACCAGTGAGGTTTTTTTAAAACCTTACTGGTTTCAATCTCAGCAAGTTTTCAATAAAATCTTTGCCATCATTCCAAATCCAAGTTTAGACAATCTTTATGTATTTAGTTACTGCCCCTAAATTATTAAGAGCTTATTATCCTAACACATTGATCTGGGATATTCCTACCACAGAAAAAGTCATCTATCTCACGTTTGATGATGGACCGCACCCTACCATCACTCCTTTTGTACTTAATACCTTACAGCAATACAATGCTAAAGCAACCTTTTTCTGCATAGGTAAAAATGTAATGGCTAACAAAGCTGTTTATCAGCAAATAGTAGATGGGGGGCATGCCGTAGGTAACCATACCTCCCACCATGTAAAAGGCAGTACTACAAGCACATATGTGTACTTAAAAGATGTATCGTTTGCTGCCACTAAAATCCATACAAATCTCTTCAGGCCACCTTATGGCCGCTTGTCTAAAACGCAAATAAAAGAATTGACTGTAAGCGGTTGGGAATTATCATTTACCAACCCTGTTACCAAACAGCAACAAACTGCCGAACATTTTAGCATCATTATGTGGTCGGTACTTAGTGGCGATTTTGATATAACACTTAGCAAAGAAAAATGCCTAAAAAATGTAGTGAATAATACCAAACAAGGCAGTATTGTGGTATTTCACGATAGCGAAAAAGCCTATGAGCGCATGGCTTATGCATTACCAAAAGTGTTAGCGCATTTTAGCAAATTAGGTTACCGCTTTGAAGTGATTCCGCAGTAAGGCAATCTTGGCTCATTACAGCATTTTACCATCAATATATAGCAATTTTTATATTTTTGTTACCTAGCAGCAGCTTGTAGGCACTTAGTTACTATTGCGCGGCACTTAGTTACTGCTTGTCGCCAAATAGTTGCTGTTGCGCGGCAGTTAGCTAACTGCCCTAGGGTATTAATAATCCTTAAAATCAGTCAGATGATACCAAATACCTTCAGACACATAAGAAAGGCCAAGGTAGAAACCTTAGCCCGTTTTAATCCGTACCCTATGAAAACAAACGTTTAATCTCTTGAATCTTATAAATTAGGTCTATAGTAACTTTTGTTTTTAACTGTTTGTCGGATTATTTAAACGGCTGCTTACTCAAGTTTATTTTCTCTACTTCATTTATTTTTTATTGTGTTGGGGCTAAAAAATATTTCACATTTGCAGCATGATAATGATAGATACGCACTGCCACTTGTATTCAGAGGAATTTGAACATGATATAGATGAGGTAATTAGCCGAGCGAAAGCCAGTGGTGTTGCAAAATTTTATTTACCAGCCATAGATAGTACTAGTTTGCAACCTATGTTAGCCCTTGAAAAAAAATATCCCAACGAATGTTTTGCAATGATGGGCTTACATCCCTGCTATGTAAAAGACAATTATCAAGCAGAACTAGCCATTGTAGAGCAGCAACTGCAAAGCCGCTCTTTTGTGGCTGTGGGCGAAATTGGGCTAGACTTTTATTGGGATAAAACATTTTCTACCCAACAATACGAAGCATTTGAACTTCAAATGCAATGGGCTTTAGATGCCAATTTACCTATTGCTATCCATACGCGTAATGCCATGCAAGAAACGATTAATATGGTAAAACCTTTTGCAGCTAAAGGGCTTACAGGTGTTTTTCATTGCTTTAGCGGCAGCTACGAAAGTGCAAAGCAAATAACTGATATGAACTTTATGCTTGGTGTGGGTGGGGTTATTACTTATAAAAATGCTGGCTTAGCTCAGGCTTTACAAAACATACCCAATGCGTTTTTGGTATTAGAAACCGATGCACCGTATTTAACACCAGTGCCGTTTAGAGGTAAACGCAACGAGAGTAATTATCTGACATATATAGTAGAAAAATTAGCTAACAGCAAGCAAATACCCATAGAAACAATGGCTGCAATAACCACAGCCAATGCAGAACGTTTGTTTAAAGTGAATATATCATAAGGCCGGCTATTTACTTTACCGATAAATATGCCCATTAACCTGAATTGTTAAGCCTTAAATACCATCCAGCATAGATTTGCACACAAATAACCTTAAAGGTCAATTATGAAGAGAATACAACTGTTTATCCTTGTAATAACAATTGCAATAGCCGCAAATGCGCAGCAAAAAGAAGGGACAATAACCTATCAGCGCACAATCAACAACTGGAAACGTATTACAGACGAAACGAGACGGGCTTCTATACCAGAATTTCAAGTGAGCAAATACACACTCTATTTCACCGATAGTATATCTATCTACAAACTTATACCCGATGAAAACGCCCCAGAACCTTTTGCTAATGGCGAAGGCGGTGGCGGTTTCCGACGTTTTAACTTTGGTGGTGGCGATGGTGATTTGTTTAAAAACTTTACTACAGGGTTTACCACACAAGCATCAGAACTTGGTGGTAAAAACTTTTTAATTACCGATACCATTAGAAAACAGTCTTGGAAGATAAGTGCCGAAACCAAAGAAATTCTAGGTGTTGTTTGCCGTAAAGCCACCCTGAAAATTACACAACCAAACTTTCAAGGTAGGGCTTTTAACTTTAATCGTAACAGACCAGCGGGCGATACTACCACTAGGCAAGCACCACCTGCACCTAGAGAGATTGAAATTGTTGCTTGGTTTGCACAAACCATTTTAGCGCCAGCAGGTCCTGATGCATACGGACAATTACCTGGTGTTATTCTAGAATTAAACGTAGATAACGGCACAACAGTGTACAAAGCATTAACCCTAAAACCTACAGTTGATGCAAAGGAATTGAAAGAACCTAAAAAAGGTAAAAAAGTAACTAGACAAGAATATGGTCAATTACAAAGAGAATTGTTCCAAAACCAAGGCGGCTTTGGCGGTGCGGGCGGCAATAGAGGTGGTGGTTTGTAAACACCCTAAAATATATCATTTAAAAGCCTGTTTCAGTTACTCGAGACAGGCTTTTTCTTTAGTGTAATTCTGTATGAATAGATTGGACTGGTTTTCCAAAAAATATAGTGGCTTTGCTGTCAAAATCCTCGGTAGAATCTGTGGTATAAAATTGAATAATTCCCTCTTTTTTACAGCGAGCTGCTAATGCTGTATGGCGTTGTAAATAATCTTCTAAGCTATTAGCTACTATTTCCCCTTGCGATAAAACAGTTATCTCAGCAGGCAAAAAGGCCTTAATTTTTTCTAATAATAAAGGGTAATGCGTACAAGCGAGTAATACCGTATCAATGCTTGTATTTTGTTTTAATAAATGTGTTAAATGATATTGTACGAAATAGTCAGCGCCAGGTTTATCAAACTCATTATTTTCCACTAAAGGTACCCACATAGGGCAAGCCTCTTGAAATATCTGTAATTCTGGAAAAAACTTAGCTATTTCTATTGGATAAGATTGTGATTGCACCGTTCCATTTGTGCCCAATACACCTACACAATTGCTAGTTGTAAAATTACCAATCACTTCAGTGGTTGGCCTTATAACACCTAGCACACGTTTGGTTGGGTCTATATTAGGTAAATCGTTTTGCTGAATGGTTCGTAAGGCTTTGGCAGACGCAGTATTACAAGCCAATATCACCAAACTACAACCTTGTTTAAAAAACCAATTAACACATTCAAGCGTGTATTGGTACACTGTCTCAAAACTCCTAGTACCATAGGGTGCTCTTGCATTATCACCTAGGTATAAATAACTATATGAAGGCAATACTTTAACGATTTCTTTAAGCACAGTTAGCCCGCCATAACCACTATCAAATACACCAATAGGTCCTTGTTCTTGCATATTGTAAAATTAGGTGTTGGTAACACATTTACCCAAAAACAACGAACCACTCAGCTTTCGCAAAGTGGTTCGTGGTATGAATTAGTATTAAAGAATTAGTTAGTTCTTTTTTGCAGCTGGTTTTGTTGGCGCAGCTTCTGTAGAGGTAGAGATACCTGCGTTGCGCAATGCGTCTTGTGCTTCTTTTGGTAAAGGTAATTTTAAGGCAATGGCTACTTTTAAAGATAAGTTGTCAGCAATTGGCGGTGGAATTACAAAAGCATCAGATTTCATTACATAAGTGTATTTCTGCTCTTGGATAATTTTAACTAAAGCGTCATATACTTTTTGTGTATAAGGTGCTAAAATTTCTTGTTGTTTTTGCTCCATTGCTTGGTTTTGGTATTGCTGCCAGTTAACAATTTTAGATTTCAAATTGTTAATGTCGTCCAACATTACTTTACGTACTTGTGGAGTTAATTTTCCAGAATCTTTTTTGAAAGTACTGTCCTTAACTAAAAATTGAGAATACGTGTAGTCGTAGTCAGGTTTAAGGGTATCATTTACAAATTTACCCATTAAAGTGTCTAATTTTTGTTGAATACCAGGGAATAGGCTCAACACAGTTTGCTCGTCGAAAATGCCTATTTTACCTTGCTGTGCGCTGGCATTGCTAATAAACGTAAGGCTTAGTGCAAAAGCCACACACAATACGAAAACTTTTTTCATCAGTTGTATTTTTTGTTTTTAATTGTCTTATGCAATTTGCAGTAGGGTTGATATTACGGCAAATGTCATTGTTGTTAATGTATAATTGGTTGGTGATTAAAACTAGCTTTGGTTTATAATTTTATCCCTAATTCTCTAAGTACATCATCGCTCTTATCTAATTTAGGGTCGGCAAATATAACAGTAATTCCCTCACTTTTATCAAGTATAAAATCGTACCCACGAGCCACTGCAATTTTTTGTACCGCGTTGTAAACCTTATCCTGTATGGGTTTTACAATTTTTTGACGTTCTTTAAACAAATCGCCTTCGTAGCCAAAACGTTTTTTCTGCAAATCTCTTACTTCCTTTTCTTTATTAAACAATTCAGTTTCACGTTTCTTTTTCAATTCATCTGTAAGCATAAACTGTTCAGCGTCGTAATTCTTATACATAACATCAAGATCTGCTTGCTTGGCGTCTATTTCTTTTTGCCATTGCTCGCTTACCGCTTGTAGCTTTTTGTCAGCAGATGTATAATCCGACATTTTACTTAGAATATACTTCGTATCAATGATGGCATACCGCTGGGCTTGGCTTGAGAAAGCTAGCAGACCTGCCAAACAGCTAAATAATAATAATTTCTTCATAATGGTTGTTGATTAATCGGTACACGATAATAGTCATTATTCTGGTTCTACACCCAACATAAATGTAAAACGAGAAGCATCTTTTAATTTAACACCATCTGTGATTCTGTCTAAACCTATGCCGTAATCAAATCCTAACAAGCCAAACATTGGTAAGAAGAAACGCATACCCACACCTACTGAACGACGCAAACGGAAAGGATTGTATTCTTTCATGCTGTAATAACCATTCGCTGCTTCAAAAAAGCCTAAAGCATAAATAGTACTACTTGGGTTAAGACTTAATGGATAACGCAACTCTAATACATATTTATTAAACATGGTGAAATATTGACGAGCACCGCTTTGGTCAGGGTTTACTTTAGGGTCTGACGTTTCATATACAGGATAACCACGCTGTGAAATAATATCATAGCCCAACAATGCAAACTGGTTACTTAAACCTGCATCACCCAATTGAAAACGTTCAAATGGCGAAATATTTAAATCAGGATTAAACTTACCCAAGAAACCAAACTTAGCAGCAACTTTCAATACTAGCATTTTATTTCTTTCAGCACCAGTTGGTTTTGTTAATGGCACATACCATTCTGAATTAAAACGCCATTTGTGATATTCTACAAATTTATAAGGGTTTGCATCATGGATGATAGATGGCTCTATCAATGAATAAGGCGGCGTTATAGCTAAACTTAGTAAGTAGCTAGAGCCACCTCTAGGAAATAAGGGCGCATCAACGGACGAACGTTGTAAAGCAAATTTAAAACTGAAATTGTGTGAAAATCCATTATTGAAACCTGGTAGATTGACTTGGTCAATATAGTAGTTCTTCAATTTATAACGTGCAAAGTTGATACCCATAGATAATGAGAAATAGTCATCTGGCCATTGCAACTGCTTACCTATGCTAACACCAGCACCTGTTGTTTCTATATAAGAATTATTGGCTGCCGTACTTGTATAAGTACCCGTTGCTGGATTATAAGCATTGGCATACTTTGTATCGTATAAGGAAAAGGTAAGCGAATTACGCTTTTTACCACCTAACCAAGGTTCGGTAAACGAGAAGTTGTACGAACGAAACGCCCTACCATTACTCTGAACACGGAAACTCAATTTTTGACCGTCACCCATTGGTAAGGGATCCCAAGCTTTTTTAGTAAAAATATTTTTAATCGAAAAGTTATTAAAAGTTACACCCAAAGTACCCGTTAAACCAATATTACCACCAAAACCTGCGCTTAGCTCTAATTGGTCACTCGATTTTTCTTCTACCGTATAATTAATATCTACAGTACCATCTTCTTGGTTTGGTATTGGATTAATACCAATTTTTTCTTGGTTGAAATAATTCAATTGTGCAATCTCACGTTGAGAGCGCACTAAATCCGTACGGCTAAATTTCTCCCCCGGTATAGTTCTAATTTCACGACGAATAACGTATTCTTTGGTTTTTTCGTTACCTGAAATACGAATGTTTTTGATCGTAGCTTGAGGCCCTTCTACCATTCTTATTTCGTAATCAATGGTATCGTTATACACAGCCGTTTCTACAGGGTCTGTGCGGAAAAACAAATAACCATCATCTTGGTAAATACTACTAATATCGCCACCCTCAGGGCCGCCACCTTTACCTAATTTTTTATTTAAGCTCTCAAGATTGTACGTATCACCTTTTTTAATACCAAGAATCGCTGTTAAGACTGAATCAGGGTATTTGGTATTACCACGCCATGTAATATTACCGAAATAGTATTTACGACCTTCATTTACTTTAATATCAATATTCAAATCTTTTTTAGAGTTAGGATATACCACACTTCCCACAATAATGGCATCTCTATAACCTAATGAATTGTAATATTCTAATACTTTTTCTTTGTCTTCTTCAAATTTCTTTTCGTTGAATTTGGCAGAGGTAAAGAATTTTAAGCGCACATAAGGATCTAGTAGGCGCTTGGTTTTGCTCGGGAACAAATACCCATTCTCTTTGATATACTGCTTATAAGTATAGGTAGGTACTTTATTAGGATAACCGCCACTATCTACCGCAGGGTGTAATGTTAAGCGAGATTGTTCTTTGGTATCCTTTAATTGTTTTTTTAACTTGGCTTCATCAAGGGTATTACCCACAAAATTAATATTACTGATACGAACTTTATAACCCTTATTTACATTGAAGTTTACTATTACAGAGTTCTCTATATTAGGATCTTTGCGCTGCTCAATTTTAACGGCAGTGTTTTGGAAACCTTTGTCAAAATAGAATTTCTTAATAGCCTCAGTTGCAGAACGTTTCATGGCTTCGGTAACTACTCTACCTTTTACCAAACCCATTTTACCAGTTAAATCTTCGCTTTCACCCTTTTTTACGCTACCACTAAATGTAAAATTAGCCAAGCGTGGTCTTTCCGTTACAGCAATCTCAACATCTATATTAGTACCAGTAACCTTGGTAACGTATATTTCTACGTTGCTAAAATAATTCTGCCCCCAAAGTTTGTTAATAGCTTTAGAAAAATTATCAGAACCAGGAATTTTAATCTCGTCACCAACATTTAAGGTAGAAATAGAAATTAATAAATTCTCATCAAAAAAGCGGTTACCAGTTACTTTAATAGATGAAATCTTATAGAGTTTCACTGGATTTTTCGGGTTGAATAGATTAACCAAATCAGCATCTATTGAACTAATGCTTGTATCTGGTTTTTCTTGCGCTTGTACCGAAAAACTGGCTAATAACATACCAAAAGCAAGTAATAATAATTTGTACACTTTCTGCATCCGATTGATGATTTGTATGATTCGTTCTAGCTGCAGCAAAAAAGGCTTACAGCAGTTGGTTAAAGTTTTTAAAGTTGGCAAATTAATGGGATTATTTAAAAGTCTTTGTTAAATAAGCCAATAATAACAAGTATTTAGTGCATTGGTGTTACAACCTCTTGCAGTTGTTTACTTGTTTTTCCAAAACGACGCTCTCTATTTTGAAAATCTATAATAGCTTCGTATAAATTTTCTTTTCTAAAATCGGGCCAGCGTGTATTGGTAAAATACAATTCGGCATATGCCAATTGATATAGTAAAAAATTACTAATTCTATATTCGCCGCTTGTGCGTATCATTAATTCAGGGTCTGGCAGATTGCTAGTAGTAAGATATTGTTGTAGCGTATCTTGGGTGATACTGTTAGCATCAATTTTACCAGCTTGTACATCTAGACCGATATTTTTTACAGCATTTACAAGTTCCCAACGGCTGCTATAACTCAATGCCATGACTAGGTTTAAGCCAGTATTATGGCTTGTCATATCCAAGGCTTCCTTAAGTTCGATGCGGGCAAAATCTGGTAGCATACCCATATCGCCAATAACATGTAACCGAATATTATTTTTGTTAAGAATGGGTACTTCTTTCCGAATAGTATCAACCAATAAATACATTAAACCATCCACCTCTTGTTGAGGCCTATCCCAATTTTCAGTGCTAAATGCATATAATGTAAGATAACCTACACCAAGTTCCGCACAGCCTTCTACAATATTGCGTACACTTTCTACACCATGAAAATGGCCATATAGGCGCTCTTGCCCTTTTTCTTCTGCCCATCTGCCATTACCATCCATGATAATAGCAATATGCGAGGGTAATCGGTTTTTGTCAATTTGATCTACTGATACATGCATGGTTTTACCTGCAATTTTATTAGCGGCAAAAGTAAGGATTCGATTGGGTTTGCAGGGATTTTTAAACTTAGGGCAACTGAAGTCCTTTTCTACCCATTTAAAAAAGATAGTCTTTTATTTTGCCGTAGGGCATTTATAAGATTGCAGGTTGAACGATAAGCCCACTCTAAAAGTTGCAAAAGCATCTTTTTGGGTACTATTCCCACGTTGTCTGCCTTTGTTGCCAACAGCTGTACCGCCAGTAACTTCAGCACTTCTATCTTGTAATTGATAAGCAATGGAAGGCAATCCAGTAATTGGGTCGGGAGGAAAAGCCGCTGCGCCAGCATAAGTGGTGCTTACATCATCTAAATAATCTGTATTGGTAAAGTGATAAGCAACTTCTGCGTACCAGTTTATTCGTTCATTAATAGCATGTTTAAAACCTAAACTCACTGGAATACTCATGGCTGTACCGCTATATGGTTTGCGATCAGGGTAGGCAGCACTGCCCTGCCCTTCGGTACCTAGGGGCCGTAGATAATATTTTTGCCCACCTAAATAGGCATAAGGATCGTAAGAAAAAACACCCACGCCTAAGCTTACATATGGGGTATAACTATATTCTGGGAAGCCGGGTAAAAATTTGAAGAAATTGAAATAGCCACTAACACTTAATTCGTAAACATCGGTATTAAAGCTAAGGTTGCGGGTTCTTTGCACAATATTGGGGCTATAGGCGTCACTGTAACCAAGAAATGTGTAAGCACCATCAATTTTCAAACCCACATAGCCATTAAACTGCTTTAAATAATACAAGCCCGCCGAAAACTTCGGTCTGTTAATAGCACCATTGGTATTTAAATCACCAAAATAATGACCTAGCCCTATCGATGCACCTATCTCACCTTTATGAATGTACGCATCATACATTTGCGCATTGGTAGCCTGAATAGCACTTACAAAAACGATGATTCCTATTATTTTTTTAAGCATAAATCAATAAAGTGTATAAACAAATGTAATGATACAAAATCTAAAATTTACGGTGCAAGTCTTACAATCTGCCAATTATCTGTTATTTTTTCTCTTTTGTAAACAATTCTATCATGTAGTCTACTACTTCTTCCCTGCCAAAATTCAATTTGTAAAGGTTTTACAAGATAACCGCCCCAATGTGGCGGCCTTGGCACCTCTTCTCCAAATTCAGTTGCATACTTTTTAGCATTCTCTTCTAAAACACTTCTATCATTGATAACGCTGCTTTGCGGAGAACTCCAAGCACCAATTCTACTGCCGATAGGCCGACTATAAAAATAAGCATCGCTCTCAACGTCACTAAGTTTTTCTATGGTACCTTCTATACAAATTTGCCTTTCAAGTTCTTTCCAAAAAAATACCAAAGAAACAAAAGGATTCGCTGCAATTTCTTGCCCTTTTTGACTATTATAATTGGTAAAAAAAGTAAACCCATCCACATTATAACCTTTGAGTAACACAATACGTGCCGAGGGCTTACTAGCGGCATTTACTGTAGCCAACGTCATGGCATTCACTTCATCAATATTACTAGCAACAGCCTCATCCCACCATTTTGTGAATTGATCTATGGGATTTGCTGCAACGTCTTCTTCGCTAAGCGATTGTAACTTATAATCTCTTCTTATATCTGCTATTACCACACTCATTATTTATCTTTTAAAACGCAAAGTTAGCTACTTGGTTAACGCAAAATCAACTGCGGCAATAGCGTGTAGTAATCCGGTATCAAAAAGAGGGATATCGCAATCTGTTTGTTGTATTAAAATTGGGATTTCTGTACAGCCAAGTATCACACCTTGCGCACCTTTTGCAACTAAATCGTCAATAATTTTCAAATACGCTGTTTTAGTTGCTGCCAAAAAAAGGCCTTTACCCATTTCATCATAAATGGTAGTATTAATAAATTCTATATCTGCTTCATTTGGAAGGATGGTTTCTATGCCTTGCGCTTTTAATTGACGTGTGTAAAAAGGTAGTTGCATGGTGTATTTAGTACCTAATAAAGCCACTTTCTGCAATCCTTTAGTTAGGATGGCATTAGCCGTAACTTCAGCAATATGAATAAGTGGCACACCAATAGCACTACTTACACGATCTGCAATATGGTGCATTGTATTAGCCCCTAGCAAAATACAATCTGCACCAGCTTGTTCTAATTTTTGCGCCACATCAATCATGATACCAGCAATACCATCCCAATTATCGGCATAAGTTAATTGCTTAATTTCTTCAAAGTTTACAGAATAGAGGAGTATTTTAGCTGAAAAAGCCCCTCCTAAACGCTCATTGGTTATTTGATTGAGTAAACGATAATATACTAATGTACTGTGCCAAGTAAGGCCACCAATAATACCAATTGTCTTTTGCATAGAACTTATAACTTGGTTTCGTAAGATCTAACGGCTTTAAATTTCAACACACCATTTTCGCCCACCACTACACGATATTGTATATTTCTTAATATATTCAAAGGCTTAAGCTCGTTGCTAGTATCGTTTGCATCATATACGGGAAAACTACGAAGCAAAGTGCCTTCAATGAGTTGAAATTTATCTTGCCCTTTATAGCCTGTGCGTAATTTAGCGTCATCTAAAATATCTGGGAAAATAATTGGTCGTATACTTTCGTTGTTCTCAGAGGCAATACCAATAACAGTCCCTTTCGCGGCATCTTTCCCAGTATATAAATATATCACCAAATCTGGAAAACCATCATTATTAAAATCATCTACTGCAGCACCTTTTACCACACCTTTAATTTCAAATGATGCATCCCGTTGTGCTTTGCTACTAAAACCCACTAGCGAAATAGTGACTGTGTTTTTATCTGCCGATTTATTGTTGGTATACACTCTATAACCTGCTGTGGTATATTTCATAGTAGTGTCTATTCGTCTATACTGTCCAGTAGCAACTGTAACTATTAGTACGCAAATCAGCAAACAGCTATTTTTTTGCAACATATTTGTATCATTTAAGGGTCGAAAGTTAATGGGTTTATAGGGCGCAAACAAAGCTGTTTGTATTTTGTTTCATTAATTTGTAAAAAATCTAACTATTTATGCGTTACTTATTCTTAAGCTATTGTGTTTGTGCTATATCATTCGGCAAAGCGCAACAAGTATTTAACAAACAACAGCCCTTGGTGCATACGTTTTCAATTGTTGCTAAAGATGGTACTACTGGTGAATTAGCAGTAGCTGTACAAAGCCACTGGTTTAGCGTAGGTACATCTGTGCCGTGGGCGGAGGCAGGTGTAGGCGCCATAGCTACACAAAGTTTTACTGATAAAAGTTATGGCCCAAAAGCCTTGGCACTTTTAAAGCAAGGTTTTACTGCGCAACAAGCGCTTGATAGCCTTACCAAAGCAGATGCTGGTAGAGATGTACGCCAAGTAGCTATTGTAGACAACAAGGGGAATGTCGCTGCACATACAGGCGCTAAATGCATTCAGTATGCGAAGCATATTTTAGGTACTAATTTTAGTGTGCAAAGCAATATGATGTTAGGTAGTACTGTATGCGAAAATATGGCTAGTGCTTTTGAAAAATCAGCAGGTAAGCCATTAGCGGAAAGGGTTTTATTAGCGCTTGAAGCTGCTCAAAAAGCCGGTGGTGACATTCGTGGTATGCAAAGTGCCGCTATGATAGTAGTGCCAGGAAAAACAATGGAAACATGGAATAATAGAACGGTAGACTTACGTGTAGATGATAACCCAAAACCACTTGTAGAACTTAGAAGATTATATAACACACATTTGGCTTATGAGCATATGAACAATGGCGACCTTGCTGTTGAGCAAAACGATATGGCCAAAGCCATGGCAGAGTATAATGCCGCGATGAAAATGTTTCCTGCCAATCTAGAAATGCAATACTGGACGGCTATCACGCTTGCTAATAACAAACAAGTGACAAAAGCAACGCCCATGCTTAAAGCTATTTACTTGAAAAATAAAAATTGGTTAGAACTCACCAAGCGTTTGCCAGCAGTAAGCTTGCTTACAGTAAGCGATGCGGATTTAAAAAAGTTAACTAGTTTATAAATCCACACTAGTTAGTATCTCTATTCATCTTTATCAAATTCAGGTTGGTGTGTAAGCCTATTCATCATTGTGCTTGCACCAACCTTTTTTGTTGTTTTTACTGCCCAAAAGATACCTATAACCAACCCTATCAATACAATAACTATTGCTAGTACCGTGCCAACCTTATTAGGTATAACATAATACAAACAGCCACCGAAAAATAGACCTATCAGTAATGGCGAAATAGCTATTTCAATGCATGCAATTACTTCTAATAATTGATTAATGAACTCTAGCATTACAAAATCATTTTGAATTCTTTCTTAAAGCAAACACTATTGTCTATTCCAATATATTGCCCATAATTTGGTATCACATAATAACCACATTTAGTATAAAGTGCTATTGCTTCTGGCTGCATTTTACCAGTCTCCAATACACAACTTGTAAAGCCTAACTCGATTGCCCAAGCTTCTAAAGCAGCTAATACTTGCCCCGCAAAACCCTTACTTCTTTCATGTGGCACCGTGTACATGCGTTTTACTTCCATACTATCATTGTCAAATGCTTTTATAGCACCACAAGCCACAGCAACACCATTGTTATAAGCTATTACGGTATGATTAATAGCAGTAATACCATTGTACTGTGCATAAAAAGCATGCTCATCACCATCACGTATAGCTAGGTCTTTATCAAGCTGCTGCACGAGTGTTATAAAATCGGGATTATCAGCATTTGTTCTTACCAACTTATGCATAGCTATACATTTTTCAGTACTAAGATAGATTCTTAATAGCAATGAAAAACCTAAATAAATATTTAGAATATCTATCGATACAAGTTTATCGCATGTAATTTTCGTAAAAAAACAAAACTATTTGTGCCATTATAAAATGATAAAAAATCTGGCTTTGAGGGATGCTTTGGGTAAATACAATAAAAACTTGTGAAATCTGTAAGTTTATCAGGATTGCGCCACAACATAACATAAGCTAATTTTTTATTAGCATATAACGGTGAAAATACCTGGGTCCACCAACGTGTATTAGGTATATTCTCAGCACCTGTTTCTGTTATAGCGGCCACTTTATGGTTAAGGCTAGCGAATTCAGTGATATAGTCACATTCATCATTTACATCTTGCATAAATATTTTTGTGATGCTTGTATTTGCACTTGTCAAATTAGGTTGATACGCGTCTAATCCTAAAATGTCTACATAATCATTACCAGGATAATCTTCTTCAATATCATAACTACCTGTGCAAATGTTTTTATAAATAGCGTGGTTTAATGATTGAGCGTATAGCAAATTATGAACGCCTTTAGTATTGAGTAAATAATCTATTGTATATTGCCACAAAGCAATATAACTACTATGGCTGCAGCCATTGCCATATTCATTCCACCAAAAGCAATTGGTTAAAGTACTTTCATGAAATGGCCGAAAAATGACAGGAATTAATGTACCATCATCTCCTTTTAGACTCAAGAAAAAATCTGCCAAAAGATTTAACCACCCATTAAATTTTATATTCCAGCTACTACCTTTTTGCAAAATTTTACATACTGTTGTTTTATCACCTTCTTGCCACGCATTACCACCAAATACAGGATTATCGGCATGCCAACTAAAAGTATTGATGCCATTATTATCATATACCCATTTTACCCATTGCCGTAAGTCTCTCAACTTTACTTGATTAATAACATAGTCAATAGAAGCGTTATTTAGTCGTTGTTCTATTTGCCCTAAATCCCAACCAAAAACGCCAGGGATATCGCTGCAAGTATTATATACATCTGCCACATAACCACTAGGATTGTTTACATTGTAGCGCCAGCCATTACCATAAGCTAGGCAATCTTGATGGCCAAAAATCGTATACCTTTCTTTTAATAGGTATAAGTTCTTAAGTAAATTTTTAGTAGCACGTGTTGCTTTTGGGTCAGCAGTAGTAATATTTTTTCCACTTGCAACGAAAGCCTGCTGTGTTTGTGCTTTTAGTATTTGTACAAGCAATGTGCAAAGCAGTGGCAACATAAACAATCGAATTCTCACAGGCCTATTAAAATTTGGATAATGAATATAGAAGCTTCTTTGCAAAACTGCAATAACAATGGTCTAATAATCCAAAGTTACCCCAAATTATTTCACCAATTATATTAACCAATAAGCAATATTATAAGACTGTTAAACAGTAATAAAAGCACCGTTAAACATTGTCGCAATAAACCATGTACTAGATAGAATTTTATAGCCATGATATTATAATATAGAGGCTTATAAATAACGTAAGCGTGCGATTACATAATTTTTGCACATAAAAAAGCCTCTAACACACTTGGTATCAGAGGCTTCTATTCCATAAATTATTTAGTAATAACGATAGGCGTTATAAAATCTCTTTCAAGCTTTCTTCAAATGCTACAATCGTTGCATCTAAGTCAGCGTAGCTGAGGGCATTATTTAAAAACCAACTTTCAAATGCGCTAGGTGGCAAATACACCCCTCTACGTAACATCGCATGGAAGAGTTGCTTGAATAACTCATTATTAGCGGCAGCAGCGGTAGCAAAATCTGTTACAGGCTTGTTGCTAAAATGCACACTAATCATAGAACCAAGATGGTTAATTACATAAGGCGTACCAGAAGCTTTTAATACGCCATCTAGCCCTTCTTTTAAGTACAAAGTTTTAGCATCCAACTCGTCCAATAGTTCAGGATGGTTGTTTAAAGTAGTTAACATGGTATAGCCTGCTATCATAGCTATTGGGTTACCGCTTAAAGTGCCCGCTTGATACACACCACCCAATGGTGCTACCACTTCCATAATATGTCGCTTACCGCCAAAAGCACCAACAGGTAAGCCGGCACCTATTACTTTACCATAGGTTACCAAATCTGCATCTACTTTTAGTTTCTCTTGCACACCACCTCTTGCAAGTCTAAAGCCGGTCATCACCTCATCGAAAATCAAAACAATATTGTGTGCATCGCATATGGCTCTTAGGCCTTCTAAAAAGCCTTCTTTTGGCAAAATACAGCCCATATTGCCCGCCACAGGCTCCACAATTATGGCAGCTACTTCGTTTTTATTCGCTGCTACCAAAGCTTTTACAGCTTCCAAATCGTTATAAGCGCAAGTCAACGTATCGTTGGCTACACCTGCAGTTATACCGGGTACTGTTTGAATATTTAATGTTGCCAAACCACTACCTGCTTTTACTAAAAAACTATCTGCGTGACCGTGATAGCAACCTTCAAACTTGATGACTTTATTTTTACCAGTATAGCCACGAGCTACACGCAGTGCACTCATACAAGCTTCTGTACCACTGCTCACCATCCTTATCAAATCTACGTTTGGTGCCATACTTTTTATTAGCTCAGCCATCTTTACTTCTAGCTCAGTTGGCGCACCATACGATGTTGAATGCACCGCTTGCTCTTGAATGGCTTTTACCACAGGCTCGTAAGCATGACCCAAAATCATTGGCCCCCACGATGCGATATAATCGATGTATTTATTATCATCTACATCATACAAGTAAGCACCTTTGGCGTGCTTTATAAACAACGGCGTACCGCCCACACTTTTAAAAGCTCTTACTGGCGAGTTTACGCCACCAGGGATACTCAATTGTGCCCTCTCAAACAATGTTTTACTCGATGCGTACATAATATTTTGTTTATCAGCTTTTGTAATTCTATTGGTCTTCGTTGCGTCGCACACTTCAACGGCTAGGTAGCTTGTTCAACCTTTACCGAAGCGAAAGGTTAGAACACAACGATACTTCGACATATCGATTCACAACGTAATTGTTTCATTGTGTCGTTCTGCCCTTGTGGTTAAAAACTAGCTTATCAGTTTCACTACATCCTTAGCAAAGTAAGTCGCAATCATATCTGCACCTGCTCTTTTAATAGAAGTGAGTGTTTCCAAGATGGCTTTGTTTTCATCAATCCAGCCCATTTTAGCCCCCGCCTTTATCATTGCATACTCACCACTAATATTATAAGCACTTACTGGTAAGTCAACCGCATTCTTCACTTCACGAATAATATCTAAATAACTTAGTGCTGGCTTGACCATAATAATATCTGCACCTTCTTCCACATCCATTATCGCTTCTTTCACAGCTTCTGTGCGGTTGCAATAATCCATTTGATACGTTTTCTTATCACCGAAACCTGGTGCAGAATCTAACGCATCTCTAAACGGTCCATAAAAACAAGAAGCGTATTTAGCACTATAAGCCATTATGCCTGTTTTGGTAAAATTATTTTCTTCCAAAGCCAAGCGTATTGCTGCAATACGACCATCCATCATATCACTCGGTGCTACAAAATCAGCACCTGCTTGTGCATGACTCACACTCATTTTTGCTAAAATATCAACCGTAACATCGTTTATAATTTCACCATTTTCAACCACACCATCGTGTCCATCAGAGCTAAATGGATCTAATGCTACATCGGTCATTATCAACATTTCTGGCACAGCATCTTTAATAGCTTTAATACTACGCTGCATTAAGCCATCGCTATTTAACGCTTCAGAACCGTATTGATTTTTCAGCTCGTCTTTGCACTTTACAAAGAGCAACACACACTTCAAACCTAATGACCACAAGTGTTTCACTTCTTTCACTGTATTATCTAATGAGTAACGATAATAACCCGGCATAGAAGCAATTTCTTCTGTTACATTTTCGCCTTCTACAATAAATAAAGGCACAATAAAATCATTAGGTGTTAAAATGGTTTCGGCTACCAAACTTCTTATAGCACCATTGGCACGTAATATTCTGTTTCTGCGTTGTAAAATCATAGTAATGTGATTTTGATTTTTACAGAACCTGCAAAGGCTAGTCTTCGGCTAAAGCCTTTTTAGATTCTTGTTTTAACCCCAGGCTTAAGCCTTGGGTTAATGACTTATATGTGATTGGCTTTAGCCAAAGTTTTTCCTGTCGAGAAAAGAGCCAAACGTTGCAGTGTGCGACGCAACGAAGACCAATAGATTTACTGCTGCTGGTCACCAAAATTTCCTAACAACTATTCACCTTTCTCGCCCAAGTTTCCGCATCTATTTCTTGCTCACTCACCCACTCTTTTGGGTGTAAACAAGCTTGTAATAATTTATCTTCTTCACTACCTGCAACAGGCTGATAGTTGTATTCAAAACGCACTGTTGGGGGCAAACTCATCAATATACTTTCAATACGCCCATTAGTCTTTAAGCCAAACAATGTACCTCTGTCATGCACCAAATTAAACTCTACATATCGGCCTCTTCTTATTTCTTGCCAATGCTTGTTTTCAGGTGTAAAAGTCATATGCTTTCTACGCTCTACAATGGGTATATAAGCATCTGTAAATGCATTCCCACAAGCTTTTCCAAAGTTCATCCAAAAGTTTACATCCCTCGCTTCTGATGGCTTTTGATGGTCATAAAAAATACCGCCAATGCCTCGTCTCTCGGTACCACGGTGCGTGTTTACAAAATAGTCATCACACACTTTTTTAAAAGTTAGGTAAAAGCTTTTGTCAAACCCATCACACACCGTTTTATATATCAAGTGAAAATGCTTGGCATCTTCTTCAAACAAGTAATAAGGCGTCAAATCTGTACCGCCACCAAACCATCTATCTATTACATTATCTTGCTCGTCATACAACTCAAACATGCGATAATTGCAATGCACCGTAGGCACAAAAGGATTATAAGGATGTATTACCAAACTCAAGCCACAAGCAAACCATTTATGACCCTGAATATTCAATTGTTTACGCATGGCATCTGTTACCAAACCTTCTACCACCGATGTATTTACACCACCTTTTTCAAACACATTGCCATTAGCAATCACCCGCGTTTTGCCACCACCACCTTCAGGTCTTTCCCAAGCATCTTCTACGAACACAGCTTTACCATCTTCAAGCTCTAAAGCCATGCAGATATGGTTTTGAAGGGTATGAATGTAGTCAATCCAATGTTGCTTAATCCCCAAAGGGGATGATTTTGTAGTACTAATAATATTGTTTAAATTCATATTATAGGTTGTAAAGCATTCAATAGTGCTTTTTTAGCTTCGCAAAAACGATATTCACTTTTCACCATTCACTACTCACTATTATCCTTCCCATTCTTTTATCGTATTGATAAATGCTTTTGCATGGTCTACTGGTACGTTTGGTAAAATCCCATGACCGAGATTCGCTATATATCTACCTTTCCCAAAAGCTTTTAACATAGCTTTTGTTTCTTCAATAATGACAGGTATAGGTGCCAATAATTTAGCTGGGTCGAAATTACCTTGAAGTGTAACATTATCACCAGCCAACTGCCGAGCCAAATGTGGTTTAATACACCAATCAATACCCAAACCTGCTGCACCAGTTGCTGCCATCGCATCTAAACTATTAAATGCCCCTTTCGCAAACACAATCGTTAACACGTCATCTTTTAAAGCGGCAACAATTTGTCGGATATATTTCAACGACAAATTTTCAAAATCTGCAGGGCTTAGCAACCCACCCCAACTATCAAAAATTTGTACCACATCTGCACCAGCCTTCGCTTGCCCTTTTAAGTAAGCTATGGTTGTATCGGTAATCATTTGCAAAACCGTATGTGCTAATTCAGGTTGTGTATAACAAAATTGTTTCGCCTTATCAAATGTTTTAGAGCCTTTACCCTCTACCATGTAGCACAATAACGTCCAAGGTGCTCCTGCAAACCCAATTAATGGCACACGACCATTCAATTCTTCCTTAATTAACTTTACCGCATCAAAAACATAGCCCAAAGTTTCATCTACATTAGGCACTTGAATGCGGGCTAAATCGGCTGTTGTTACAATTGGCTCAGGCAAAATTGGTCCTTTGCTTTCTACCATTTGCACCTCTAAGCCCATGGCTTGTGGTACTACTAAAATATCTGAGAATAAGATGGCTGCATCTACACCTACAATATCTACTGGCTGAATAGTAATTTCAGCTGCTAATGCGGGTGTTTGGCATCTTTCAAAGAAGCTATATTTTTCTCTCAATGCTCTGTATTCAGGCAAAAACCTACCCGCTTGACGCATCATCCAAACTGGTACTCTTTCTGTTGCTTCGCCACGTAATGTGCGTAATAATAAATCGTTTTGTAGCATTTGTTTATTTTGTTAGCTCTCAAAGTTTTTGAAACTTGGAAAGTCTATAATTTAATTCTTTTCAAAGTAATGAATAACGGTATCTAACATTTGCTCGCTACCTGGCCATTCGCAAGTAACTATTTTGTTACTACAATAGCTAGCAATAGTGGCTGCTGTTGTTTTACCAATTGCAAATAGAATGACACTAGTAGCGACTGTGTTTTCTGAGAAAAAACTATGCACAGCACTTGGGCTAAAAAATGCTATCCCATGATAATTTTTCTCAACTACTTGCGGTGTTAACTCTGTATTATATACTACCAATTCTTCTACTTCAATACCGTTTGCAATAAGGGTTTCTGGCAAAGTAGTTAAGCGTTGATCACCACAGAAAAACACCACTTTTTCTACATTACCTGCAGTAATGATTTTCTCAGCCAAATTGGCGGCACTTTTTGCCAAAGATTTAATGGCTGCTTCGCCAAATACCTCAATTACTGCATCTTTAGTAGCGCCACCAATACAATAAATATCCCAGTTTGGTTTAATAGCAATGAAGGATACCACCGCCTCTACCGCATTAGTACTTGTAAAAATAACAGTTGCCGCCTTATCACTCGTTGCTCTTACACTCTCAATGATTACTTGGTCATTAGTGGTTTTGGTTTCAATAAATTTAGCCGTATCTACCAATACTTTTCTTAACGATGCTTTTTGCGCAAGTATGGCATCTAATGGTCGGGTAAATAAAACGTTTACAGGTTTAGTTAGCATGGTTAATCGAGTCTACAATGGCTTTACCACCTTGTTCTAAAATAGCTTTTGCTGCGATACACCCTAGGTCTGTTGCTTCAGAAATAAGAACTGTGTTTTCTATCTCTACTTTTGCAGTACCATCAACGGCTACAATATTACCTTTAAAATGTACTTGATTATTTTGTATTTGTGCCAATGCACTGATTGGAGTAGAACAGCCACCCATCAAAGCTCTTAAAAAGTCGCGTTCTATTTGTGTACACAAAGCAGTGTCAGTATGGTGGAAATGCTGACAAGCCTCAAAACATTTGGTATCGCCTTCTCTACAAACCACCATAATAGCACCTTGCGCAGGAGCAGGCAACATCCAATCTAAATCAATACTACTAGCAGGTCGCAAATTGATACGCTCTAACCCTGCTCCTGCAAAGATGGCCCCGTCCCAGTTGCTTTCTGCAACTTTTTTTAGTCGCGTATTAACATTGCCCCGCAAGTTCTCAATAATATGGTTTGGATAGCGATGCAGCCACTGTGCTTTTCTACGAATACTGCTGGTAGCGATTACTAATTTGGAATTTGAAATTTGAAATTCAGGGTTACTATCGCTTGCTAATGACAACTGACTACTGACATTTGACAATTCACCATTGACTACTAAAATATCTTTAAAACTTGCTCGTTCTAAAACAGCGCATTGCACCATGCCTTGAGGCAATTGTGTGGGTACATCTTTCATTGAGTGTACGGCAATATCGATAGCACCATTCAATAAAGCGATGTCTAAGCTGCGAGTAAAAATACCTTGCACACCCATCTCGTACAAAGGCGTTTTAAGGTCAATATCACCGTCACTTTTAATATACACGAGTTCGGCAGCAATGCCGTTTTTTTGTAATAATTGCTGAACAGTGGTTGCTTGCCATACGGCTAGCTGGCTTTCTCTTGTGCCTATGCGAATGGGTGTCTGCATAATGAAATTAATTGGCGCTATGAGCCATGAAATCGTTGATAGCTTCTATATAATTACAACCGCCCTTATTTTGCTTGCGCATATTTTGCGCCATATTGTTGATGACTTTTTTTATGCGCTCTTCGGTATGAAGTGCAGTTGCTGTCGTTGTAAATTGTGATGAATAACTCATGAACAAATTACAAGCTTGCATGTGTTGCAACTTTGTTTTTACAGCAGTGATGACTGGTACGTTTTTACGCATTTGATACCAATCTGTAAACTCATGGATATGGGTTTGGATAATCGCTTTTGCCTTTGGAATTTCTGCAACACGCTTTTGCAAAGTCGCATCGTTAATTTTTGATAAGTCATCCACATTTACTAGCGTAATATGCGACAACTCTTTGCAGCGTGGTTCTATATTATTTGGTATAGATAAATCTATCAATACTTTGGTATTGCAATGTTTCAACTGTGCTTTTGTAATGATAGGTTCTTGAGAATTGGTAGCAACAATCACAATATCAGCAGCGGCCACTTCTTGTTCAATATGACTATAAGGCGCTGTACCCAAACCTAAAGTTTCAGCCAATTCTATCGCTTTATCTTCCGTACGGTTAATTAAAGTAACATTGGTGGTTGCGAGATAATCAACCACATTTTTACAAGTATTTCTACCAATTTTACCTGTACCTAATAGTACGATCTTTTTAGTTGCGATATCGCTTACATGTTCTTTTAAAAACTGTATGGCAGCAAAAGAAACTGACACCGTGCCACCACTTAACTGTGTATTATTTTTAATGCTTTTAGAGGCTTGCAATACAATATTTACCAATCTGTCTAAAAAAGCCCCGATGCAGTTATAATCTCTTGCAAGCTTTACCGCCAATTTTAACTGACCAACAATTTCGTAATCGCCAAGAATTTGAGAATCTAAACCTGCAGCTACAGAAAATAAATGGTTGATCGCATCGTAACCACGTTTAATATAAGCCATTTGCTGAAAAGTAGCTTTATCACCAACAGTTTCAGTGCATAATAACTCAATTAAATTTTCAGCACTTGGTGCTACGCCATAAATTTCAGTACGATTGCAAGTTGATAGTATAAAAAATTCGTCTATTTGATATTGTGATGCTGATTGCAGTAAAATGGCGTTACGCTCGTTTGAAATAGCAAAATGTCCACGAATTGACGCATCAGACTTGCGGTAATTGATACCTGCAATGTAAAAATTGGAAATGTCAATGGATTGTTTTGGGTTCATCTGCTTGTTTTATTCCTCTTAGTTACGTGCAAAGGTATTGCTGAGTTTGTTTTAGGAGGCTTTTCTCTGTCATGCTAATGTCATAAATTGGTGAAACCTGATTAATATCATATTGCTGAACAATTTGGGAGAATGGGGGTTATTTTTGCGTGCCTTATTTAAGGTGACAGTCAAAAACATACAACAATATCTACAGATAAGATAAAGCTACAAATACCATTTTGACATAGATAAGTTTACGAAAATGGTGTTGTTGCGCTATTAAAACTTTTAAAACATTTTACATGAGCAATATAAAACGTGGTATTATTTTGATGAATCTTGGTTCACCAGATAGTACCAAAACGAGTGATGTACGCAAATATTTAGCAGAATTTTTGATGGACGAAAAAGTAATAGACATCCCTTATTTGGTGCGTTTATTACTCGTGCGCGGCATTATTGTACCATTACGTGCCCCAAAAAGTGCACATGCCTACAAAACCATTTGGTGGAAAGAAGGCTCGCCACTCATACAAATTACAAAACAATTACAAGCCAAAGTACAAGAGAACTTCGAAGAACCCGTTGAAATAGCCATGCGTTATGGTAATCCTTCGCCAAAATACGCTTATGATAAATTGATGCAAGAACATCCAAGTATTGAAGAAGTAGTATTGGTACCGCTTTATCCGCATTATGCGATGAGTAGTTATGAAACGGCGGTTGATTACATGAAAGAAGTGCATGCGAAATACCAATATCCATTTACCCTACAAACCATAAAGCCTTATTACAATAATCCAGATTATATTCATGCATTTGCTGAAAACATAAAGCCATATTTATCTCAAGAATTTGACCATATCTTATTTAGTTTTCATGGTATACCAGAAAGACATCTCAAAAAAACAGACCCTACCAAACAACATTGCTTAATGCAAGAAAATTGCTGTAGTGTAGATTCTGTAGCGCACGACACTTGTTATAGACACCAATGTTTGGTTACCACCGAATTAACGGCACAAGCTTTGGGCTTGCCAAAAGAGAAATACAGCTATGCGTTTCAATCGAGATTGGGTAGAGACCCTTGGCTAAAACCCTATACAGACTTTAGATTGAAAGACATGCCAAGTGAAGGTATTAAAAAATTATTGGTGATATGTCCGGCATTTGTGAGCGACTGTTTAGAAACTTTGGAAGAGATCGCCATTCGTGGGAAGGAAGATTTTATGGAAGCTGGCGGTGAAAGTTATGAAATGATACCTTGCTTAAATACGCATCCGCTATGGATAAATGCGGTAACAAAATGGGTGAAAGAAAGTGAGAGTGAAGCCGTAATGGGATAATTTGATGATTTGATAATGCGATAAGAAGGGAAGTTAAAATAAAGCATATAATTGCAGACGATATCACAGAAAATCATATCATTATTATCAATCAATGGTTATGTATCTCTATCTCAAAGCCCTCCACATAATATTTATTGTAACATGGTTTGCTGGTATGTTTTACATGCCCCGATTGTTCATTTACAATATTGAAGCGGGTGAAAAACCCGAAGCAGCAAAACAAGCTTTGCGCGACCAATTTACCATTATGATGCAACGCTTGTGGTATGGCATTACTTGGCCTTCGGCTATATTAACGCTCATATTTGGACCCGCTGTTCTATTTATGGGTCATTGGCAATATGGCTTATTGGATGCTGGCAGTAGATGGTTATTACTAAAGCTCATTTTCGTAGTTTTTCTGTACGTGTACTTTTACACATTGCACGTTTTATTTAGGCAACAAGTAAAAGGCGTATTTAAATATACGTCTCAGCAAATGCGGGTATGGAATGAGGTTGCCACCATTCTTTTAATCGCAATAATCATGCTGGTAGTGGTAAAACAATCTATGAGTTTGGTGTGGGGGATGGTAGGCTTGGCTTGTTTTATTGCCCTATTAATGAGTGCTATAAAAATTTATAAAAATCTGAGAAGCAAATCATCTTAATTTATATATCTAATGTATATTCAATCGAAGCTACCCAATGTGGGCACTACTATTTTTACAGTGATGAGTCAGCTAGCGGTAGAACACAACGCTGTGAACTTAGGGCAAGGTTTTCCTGATTTTATGATGAGTGAAGAATTGACAGATCTTGTTGCAAAAGCCATGCGTGATGGTTTTAACCAATATGCTCATATGAATGGTTTACCTTTATTAAGAGAAAGGTTGTCAGAGAAAGTGGCGCAATTATATCAAATCAATATTCATCCAGATACACAAATAACGGTTACACCGGGTGGTACTTATGCCATTTACACCGCATTAACAACTGTGTTGCAGCCAGGGGACGAAGTGATCGTTTTTGAGCCAGCATACGATAGTTATATACCTAATATTGAAGTAAACGGGGGGGTAGCGGTGCGCATTGCATTACAATATCCAGATTATTCTATTCCTTGGGATGAAGTTAGAGCAAAGCTGACAAGCAAAACAAGAGTAATTATGATTAACAGTCCACACAACCCAACAGGTAGTGTGCTGAGTGAACAAGATATTGTAGAACTAAGAAGCATCGTAACCAATACAAACATTCTTATTTTAAGCGATGAAGTATATGAGCATTTGATATATGATGGTATCACACATCAAAGTATTTTGCGCCACGCAGATTTACTAGAACGTAGTTTTGTATGTTTTTCTTTTGGCAAAACATACCACTGCACTGGCTGGAAATTGGGCTATTGCATTGCTTCGCCAAGCTTAATGGCTGAGTTTAGAAAAATACACCAGTTTAACTGCTTTACTTGCGATACGCCAAAGCAGGTAGCCTTGGCAGCGCACATTACCCATAAAGAAGCGTACTTATCGCTAGGTACCATGCTGCAAGAAAAAAGAGATTATTTCAGAAGCTTGATGGCTAATACTGCTTTTAAGCTTATCCCATCTCATGGAAGCTATTTTGAATGTTATAGTTTTGAAGGCTTGAGTAATTTGGCTGATAAAGATTTGGCTATTTATTTAACCAAACATCATGGCGTTGCAACAGTACCCGTATCGGCTTTTTATAAAGATAGTACTGACAATCAAGTACTACGCTTTTGTTTTGCAAAGCAGAAAAATACCCTTGACAAAGCAATAGAAGGCTTGGTGAGTTTCAAAGCATAAACCAATTATCTAGCTACATTCAACGCTTGAACATAACTTTTAATTTGTGTAGTGTATTTAGCTGCTCGTTTTTCGGCAAAAAAGTCGGTACTCAACAAGATAATTGCTTGAATAGAAAGCGCAATACCCAAACCATGCGAAAATGAATATTCCCCTACTTGTTTGTATTCGGGCAAGGAAAAAAAACTATTATAAAGTACTAACATCAAGCCTGTTACCACTAAGGCAAACTGAAGTAAGCGGTAGGTAGTAAAATTTTTATTGACCACATTCATTCTAGGTAGTTCGAATGATTTTATTTCTCCGGGATTCATATCGTAAGCGTATACCATACGTATTCTATCTTCATCGCTGCGCTTAAGAGTAGCATTGCCAACAAAAAACTGAATCAAGCCAATGAGGATTAATGGTAAAGCTGCGCCTTTCCAGGCTTCGGTTCTATAAATTAAGAAACCTAACACTGCAATGATAATAGACATTATGCCAATAAAAATAAAGACCCGTGCGTCGTTTTTCTCAGCAGTAAAATACTGTTCAATGTCGTTTTTCGTAAGCATGGTAATAAGAGTTCATTAGGATACGTAAAACTAACGACATTTTACCAGTACTACAATTTATGGCCCTCCCTTAAACTAGGGATGCCAAAAAAACTTTACTTGTTGGCGAAATGTTCTGAGAGAAGAAATGGGTTAAAATCCCCTCCTCATTAATGACATATTTACAAAAATTCCAGATAGGTGCTTGGCGACACCATCCGTTTTTTTCTTTACTAGAAAGCCATTGAAAAATAGGATGCTGGTGCGTATTTTTAATAACACTTGTTTTCTTCGCTATCGGAAAACTAATACCGTAATTCATTCTACAAAACTGCGCAATGGTATTATCATCAGCACTTTCTTGGTTTTGAAAGTTATTGGCGGGAAAAGCAATCACCATCACCTTACCCTTGTATTCAGTATAAACACTTTCCAATTCATCGTACTGACCCGTATAGCCACAATCGCTAGCCGTGTTTACAATTACCAATTTTTGGCCTTTGTATTTATTTAAAGTGATGGTATTGCCATCATTTAACACCAGTTCCAAATCGTATATAGATGTGGTACTTGGCGCAAGTACAACATTTTTCTGTATATCAATTTTAGACGGCAACCATTTACCCTTCAACATGATTAATGGATAAATGGTTTTTAAAATACGTTGTTTAACGGTCATGGATCAATTTTTTTATAAAACAAATGGTGGGCTTAATAAGTTGCCAAGTTCATCTTTTTTATACAGCTTTCAACAAATGATTATTTTGCACACATGTTTGATGAAGTTAAATTTTCACATGAGTATTTTATGCGCCAAGCTATAAGGGAAGCTGAAGCAGCTTTTTATAAAGATGAAGTGCCCGTAGGCGCAATAGTTGTCGTAAATAATAAAATTATTGCCAAAGGCCATAACCAAGTAGAAATGCTAAATGACAGTACTGCCCATGCAGAAATTTTGGCGCTTACAACTGCTTATAATGCTTTTGGTAGTAAATATTTACCAGAAGCAACCTTATATGTTACAGTAGAACCTTGCCTTATGTGTTGTGGCGCCATGTATTGGGGCAAGATTGGTAAAATTGTATATGGCACCACAGATGATAAGAATGGCTATCGGAAATTTACAAGTAGCAGCCCATTACATCCTAAAACTGAGATTGTAACTGGTATTTTAGCTGTTGAATGTGCCAAACTGATGAAGGATTTTTTTAAAAATAAGCGCTAAAAATTAAAATAAAATGCCCCTTAGCTATTTCAATAACAGGGCATTTTATTTTAATATTACTAATTACAGCTTATTGGTTTTTATTTCATCCACCACACTTGGGTCTAATAATGTAGAAGTATCGCCTAGATTGTCTACTTCGCCTTCTGCAATTTTTCTTAAGATGCGGCGCATGATTTTACCACTTCTCGTTTTGGGCAGACCACTTACAAACTGAATTTTATCTGGTTTGGCAATCGCACCAATTACCCTTGTTACAGTTTGCAAAATGTCTTTTCTAGTAAGCGTCTCATCGTTGTTGTGCGCACCATGTACTTTATCAAGTACCACATAAGCATAAATACCTTGCCCTTTGATATCGTGTGGATAGCCAACGACAGCACTTTCTACAACACCTGCATGCATGTTCAAAGCGTTCTCAACTTCTGCGGTTCCTATACGGTGACCGCTTACATTTAGCACATCATCTACACGGCCAGTAATTCTGTAAAAGCCGTCTTTATTTCTTAGCGCACCATCACCTGTAAAATACAAATCTTCATAAGTAGCAAAATAGTTGACACGACAGCGCTCATGGTCGCCATAAGTCGTACGTAAAATAGAAGGCCAAGGCGCTTTAATACATAAATTACCACTTACCGTTGCTTCATCACCATCTTCTACTACCTCGCCTTTTTCATCTACCAATACCATTTGCACACCAGGCAGTGGTAGTGTGGCCCAGCCTGGTTTAGACGGCGTAATACCAGCGATATTGCTTATTAAAACACCACCCGTTTCTGTTTGCCACCAAGTATCTACTATCGGACATTTTTTCTTACCAATATGTTCATCATACCAATGCCAGGCTTCCTCATTAATGGGTTCGCCTACAGTACCTAATACTTTTAAAGACGATAAATCTTTCCCCTGCAAAGGCTCTAAACCAAAGCCCATTAAGCTTCTAATTGCAGTAGGTGCTGTATACAAAATATTCACTTTGTATTTGTCTACAATATCCCAAAATCTACCAGCATTAGGATAAGTAGGCACACCTTCAAACATTAAACTTGTTCCGCCTGCGCTCAAAGGACCGTACACAATGTAAGAGTGACCCGTAATCCAACCAATATCTGCTGTACAAAAATGTACTTGGCCGGGCTGATAATTAAATACATTTACAAATGTATAATTGGTATACACCATATAGCCTGCGCAACTATGTACCACACCTTTAGGTTTACCAGTACTACCACTAGTGTACAAAATAAATAGTGGATCTTCTGCATCCATTTCTTCAGCAGGAAAGCTAACAACACCATCTTTTTCTACTTGATGTTCTGCGTATTCCATTTCGTCTTCCCACCATATATCTCTACCTTTTAACATAGATACTGGCGTTCTGGTACGTGTGTAAACAATTACTTTTTTTACCGTTCTATTACCAATTAGAGCATCATCGATGACGCTTTTAAGCGGTATTACTTTTTCACCACGATAAGCACCATCGCAGGTAACAATAAATTCTGCACCAGCATCATACAATCTATCCGCAATACTCTGAGCCGAAAACCCGCCAAAAATAACCGAATGAATAGCACCAATTCTAGCACAACCCAATACTGCATAAGCCAATTCTGGCACCATACCCATGTAAATACACACACGATCACCTTTTTTTACACCATTATTAATTAATACTTGTGCAAATTGGCAAACCCTTTTGTGCAAACGGTTATAAGTTACAATGCGTGTTCTTTCTTCAGGATTATTTGGCTCCCAAATAATAGCTGGCTTCTCGCCAAGTTCATCCAAATGTCTATCAATACAGTTTTCTGTAATATTAAGTTTGCCGCCTTTAAACCATTCAATAGTTGGTTCTTTAAAATTCCAATTAAGTACTTTATCCCATTGCTTGCGCCAAATAAAATTTTTGGCAATTTCACCCCAAAAGCTTTCGGGATTTTCTACACTTTTTTTGTATGCTGCTTGATACTGTTCAAACGAATTAATCTGGTAAGGATATGACATAGCTAGCTAAATACTTTTGTTTTGAGGTGATGAAGATAAAATGATGGTGGGAATAATTGAAAAGGAATTTATCAGCAACTAATTCTCATCGTAAGACCGAGCAGCATGGTTTATAATAGATAAAGTAGTATTTTCCATCCTCAAAACGATACAACTAACGCCTTATGGAATTAAATAGCAGCGCCATTAGAAAAGTTATTATGGCCTCGTCGATGGGTACCCTTATTGAGTGGTACGACTTTTACATTTTCGGTAGTCTTGCACCGCTTATTGCTGCACAATTTTTCCCTTCTTCTAATCCTACAGCGGCTCTACTTAGTACATTAGCCACATTTGCCGCAGGCTTTATAGTAAGACCTTTTGGTGCATTGGTATTTGGTAGACTTGGAGATATTGTAGGTAGAAAATACACTTTTCTATTAACATTAATATTGATGGGTGGTGCCACATTTGCAATTGGCCTAGTACCCTCCTTTTCAAAAATTGGTTATCTAGCACCTATTTTGGTGTTATTATTACGATTAATTCAAGGCCTTGCACTTGGCGGTGAATATGGGGGCGCAGCTACCTATGTGGCCGAACATTCGCCAGCAAACAAGCGCGGTTATTTTACCAGTTGGATACAAACCACCGCAACCTTGGGTTTGTTCGTTTCCTTAGGTGTGATATTATTAACCCGTAAATCTTTAGGCGTAGATACCTTTAACGATTGGGGCTGGCGTGTACCTTTTTGGGTCTCGATAGTATTAGTAGGCGTATCTATTTATGTACGCTTAAAAATGAGCGAAAGCCCATTGTTTAGCAAAATGAAAGCCGAAGGCAAAACCTCTGCCAATCCTTTAAAAGAAAGCTTTGGGAAAAAACAACATTTGAAGATGGTATTGCTTGCTTTGTTTGGTGCCACAATGGGCCAAGGCGTAGTATGGTACACGGGGCAGTTTTACGCACAAAGTTTTATTGAAAATGTTTGTAAAGTAGAGTTTGAACAAAGCAGAACCATATTAATTTGGGCCATTGTATTTGCAACACCAGGCTTTGTATTGTTTGGTGGCTTGAGCGATAAAATTGGCCGCAAATGGATTATGCTAACGGGCATGTTATTAGCTATCGTTAGTTACAGGTTTTTGTTTTCGTGCTTGCTAGAAATTAGTAACGAAAAAAACAAAATAGAAATAGTTGATAGCAAAAAGATTGAATCTATTTCTTACGCTGTAAAAGATAGTAAAGACTTTGTAAGAGTCATTAAAACAACGCACTATTACGATGATGGCACAACTATTACTAAAGCGGTGAGAGATTCTAGCGAAATAGCTACGCTAAATTTAAAATCGCCTGTACCGCTTACTACCGTAAAAACGCTTGGCACAAGCAGTTATTGGAAAATGGTGTTTATTGTGTTTATGATGATAGCCTATGTTACCATGGTATACGGACCAATTGCAGCCTTTTTAGTGGAAATGTTTCCTACAAGAATTCGTTATACCTCTATGAGCTTGCCATACCACATTGGTAATGGTGTATTTGGCGGTTTAACGCCTTTTATCGCTACGTTATTAACGACCATTTATACCAATGATAAGTTGGCAGGTTTATGGTACCCAATAATCATAGCAACCGTATGCTTAGTAATTGGTTCAGTTTATATTACAAATAAAAAAATCGCCACTGATTAAAATGATATTGCTCAATGCAAAAGCATCATTGATATTCTTAACCAATCATATAATCATTAAAATCATTTCAATCACAAATAACATGAACGTCATAAAAAAATATCTCGGCATCATATGGATGATACTTGGGCCGCTAAGTCTATATTATTTATTTAGCACTGCTTGGCGCGAGATGGAAAAGAAACCCGTTATGGATACTAAAATTCAATGGGGTGTTTTTATTGCTATATGTATTCCCATCGCCATTGGCTTGATAATATTTGGCTGGTATGCTTTACAAGGTGAATATGAAAAAATAGAAGACTAGTTACTAGTAATAACGCTTTGAATTTAGCCAGCTTTTTGTTCTTTACTATGAAGCATAAGAAGCTGTTTGTTTTGACAACCATTTATAAATCATCCTTATTCAACCTAACTTTACTGCCTTAATTGTATACCGATGATTACTTCACGAAGTTTTAGAATATATCTATGGTTTGTATTGGTAAATGTTTTTTTAGTAATTATCGCAGGCAGTGTTGTACGTACGACGCAAAGCGGTATGGGCTGCCCAGATTGGCCTAATTGTTTTGGCAAAGCCATACCACCAACAGATATTAAAGAAGTACTATTTCAACCCAACCATGCTTATAAAAAAGGACAGTTTATTATTTACAACGATAGCCTAAAATACGCAAAAGAAAAATTTATAAGTGGCGCCACATTTAACCCTACCAACTGGAAGCAATACGAAAAACATAATTATGCCATATTCAATGTCTTAAATACATGGATTGAGTATCTCAATCGCTTATTAGGCGCTTTATTAGGCATCTTTATCGCCATTCAATTTGTTTGGAGTTTGTGGTATTGGCGCCAAAAGAAAAGTGTAGTTTTCTTAAGTTTTGGCTTAATACTACTAACAGGTTTTCAAGCTTGGCTTGGTAAAACGGTGGTGGATAGCAACTTGGCGGCACTGAAAATATCACTACACCTATTTGGTGCATTAGCTATGGTATTTTTAAGTTTATACATCATGTTCTTGGTAAAAGGTAAACGCTTGGTATTTACATCAAGAAAAATTGTTAACCTCAATATTTTACTGCTTTTATTGGTCTTTGCTCAAATCTTATTAGGTACAAATGTGCGTACTCAAATAGATACTATATCCGAACATTTAAACTACTTAAACAGAAGTGGTTGGGTAGAACAATTGAACCTGTATTTCTATATTCACAGAAGTTTCTCCTTGGTGATTGCAGCGCTTGCTATTTATGCTTATTTACAATCAAGAAGTGTTTTTAAAACTGCTGTACGTTTTAAAAATACCATTGGCGTGATACTCTTAGAAATTGGCGTAGGTATTGTATTGGTATATGTCAATTTTCCGCCAGCAGCACAACCTGTGCACTTACTCGTATCATCTATTCTAGTAGCCGTAGTGTTTAACAATTTCTTGCAACTTAAAGTAAAATAAATAGTAGGCAATCTTGCTATTTTTATGCTATCTTGTTTTGCAAAAAATTCGCTTGCCCATGAAGAAATACCTTATTGGGTGTTGGTATAGTTTGCCCATACAATTATGCTTACTACACTTTAAACGCTACCAAATTTTTCTGGTATTTTGGTATATCTTATTTGCTACTATTAGTGGCAATTTCATGAGCAGTTTTGGCGCTGTCTCTTTATTTCTCGCACCTGAATATTTGGGTAATGTTAGCTTTTTCAGTTCAGCTATTGTAGGCGTCGCCATTGGCGTCTTCATCATGAGCTGGAATATCACCACATTTATTTTACACAGTAAAGTAGTACGATTTTTAGCCACCACTGCACAACCATTTTTAAAATATTGTATCAATAATGCCATCATACCGATAATTTTTTTATTATACTACTTGTTTAAGGCCGTTAGGTATGAGCAACAAGAAGAATTCAATTCTACTACCAATATTACACTATTAGTAATAGGTTTTATAGTTGGTTTAATGGCAGCTATAGCCGTCGCTTTTTTGTATTTTTTTACAGCCGATAAAACCATTTATCGAAGCATGGTGGCTGTTATTACGAGTGCCAATAAGCATTATAACCGTGTAGTAAGTAAAAAGAAATTACCAGCCAAACATGATGAGATACGCGTAGATTGGTTTTTAAGTGCGATGTTTCATTTGCGCCAGCCGAGGGATGTAAGACATTATTCAGACGACTATTTGAATAGCATTTTTAAACGACACCATTTGGCTTCTGTGTATGCTATTTTCATCGCTTTCATGTTCTTAGTAGGCATTGGTTTCTTCTTAGACCATCCAATATTTATTATACCTGCAGCAGCAAGTATTACCTTACTATTTGCCATATTGGTGTCGGTGGGCGGCGCCTTTTCTATCCTTTTAAAAAACTGGAGCATTCCTGTTTTGTTGGTAGCATTTTTGGTGTTCAATTACCTATATGAACAAGAATATTTTGACCCAAGAAATAAAGTATATGGGCTTGCTTACCAAACCAAAGATGACAGACCGCTTTACAATGCTGCCACGGTTAACGCACTTGCAAGTGAAGCTAATCAACTGGCAGACAAGCAATTATTTATACAACGCCTTAACCATTGGAAGGAACAACAAAGTTCTAAGAAGCCCATCATGTACATTGTTAATGTAAGTGGAGGAGGTACGCGAAGTGCCACATTTACCATGCATACTTTGCAACGAATTGATAGTATTATGGGCGGAACATTAATGCGCCAAACCATGTTAATTAATGGCGCTTCTGGGGGGATGCTTGGGGCTGCTTATTATCGTGAATTGTATTTGCAAAAAATACAAGGTAAACCCATCAATCTATACGAGAAGACTTACGTTAATGATATTGCTAAAGACCTCTTAAATCCTTTGTTCTCCTCGTTTGTAGCAAGAGATATTTTAGGTCCAGCACAAAAATTTACCAACAACAATATCCAATACACAAAAGATAGAGGGTATGCATTTGAACAACAATTAAACACGAATACCAACGGCCTATTAGATAAGCCAATGAAAGAGTATATCAAAGATGAAGCAGCCGCAAATATTCCAACCATGTTGTATAGCTCAGTCATATCCAGAGACGGTAGAAAAATGATTATTGGTACCCAGCCAATGCGCTTTTTAATGCAACCAGTTACAGATAGTAATCGCCTAGCCACCTATCAACCTGATGCGATAGATTTTAATAGTTTTTTTGCGAAACAAGGCAGTACTAATATTAGAGTGTTGAGTGCTTTGCGAATGAATGCAACATTTCCTTATGTGTTACCGAATGTGTGGCTACCTACCAATCCAATTATTGATGTGATGGATGCTGGCTTACGAGATAATTTTGGGCAAGAAACTACCCTGCGGTTTATAGAAACTTTTAAAGATTGGCTACAAACTAATACAAGCGGCGTGGTATTGATACAAATTCGTGATAGAGCAGTTGACGACTGGGACAAACCTTTTGATGGCAATAGCATAGTCAGCTTTTTTACAAAGCCATTTTTATTGTTACAAAATAATTGGTTTAAAATGCAAGACTATTACCAGCATGATGCAATTGAATATTTACGCCGTAGCTATGGCAACAACTTCAAACGTGTTGCTTTTCAATACATCCCTACCAAAGAAGCGGCAAGGGCTAGCTTAAGTTTTCACCTTACAACAGCTGAGAAAAATGACATAGCAGCATCACTAAATGATAGTATTAATACTGCTGCTATGTTACAGTTACAGCAGATGGTGAAGTAGTTGGACAGCGACATGTACGATGCAGATATAAATAATTAAAAACTGATTTTAACCTTTATCTTCTAATTTATATCTCTAGATTACTATCCCTACTTCTTCGTAGCAGCTAAACTTTTTTGTAAATAATCTTCTCTTACAGGTGTAAATACATCAAGTAATTTACAATCGGTAATGGCCACACCACCATGTACCACGTTTGAAGGAATAACAGCTACATCACCTGGTTCTAGCACTTTTGAAACACCATCTACAGTTAATTCAAACTTACCAGAAATTACTTGACTCACTTGCTCGTGTGGGTGACTATGTAGGGGCAAAGCTTTATTGGCATCTACATCTATAAAACTAAAAGTCATACTATCAGTATGGATAAACTGCGCATGATAACCTTCAATTATATCTGTTACAGGTACATCGGTTAATTGTAAGAAAGGCATTGCTAGATATTTGTGATGAATAAAATTAAAGAACGTTACAATAACATCTCTATTGAACAATTGGTTGTTGCACCATTATCGATTGCCCAACCAATTTCCATTGTCCATTTATTTTTTCAAGTAAGCGTATTTCGTAGGTTTTTGTCTGTTTGCCTGCGGCAGAAATAGATAGTTCTTCGTGGCTTACCCATGCACTATTTGCTTGGATGCTAAACGTATAGTTAGAATTAACCGATGTACCGCCATCACCCATGTTTTCGGGTTTGGGATGTATCATGGCCATAGGTGGCACATCTATTACTTGGCCATTACCAGTAGATACTAATATTCTACTATAAGGGCGTATTTGCCAGCAATCTGCATGGCCTGCCACATCTTTGGCGCGCCAAGTTGCAGATTCTTTCTTAAGCAAAACTTTAATGGCTTCCTCTTCCGTATTATTTTGTGCATATCCAATAATACCTATACCCAAAACGACGATTAATGCCCCTATTTTTTTCATAACAACCAATTTAATGGGGTACAAGATAAATCATCGCACTGTTATAAAATTATCACTACACACATTATATTTGTTTAACACTAATACACTAAATTTTATTTGTATGTCTAATAGTGGTATTTTAGGTTTTATACTTGTGATAATCAATGTTATTGTCTCTTACAAAGGGTTTACCAACCAAATTTTTTTCGATGGCTATAAGTTTGAGGTAGATGCCGTTTTAAAACGTAAAGATTATAAGCGCCTTGTTAGTTCGGGCTTCTTACATGTTAATTGGCAGCACTTGGTGTTTAATATGTTCAGCTTGTACGTATTTAGCGATAATATAGAACTCGTGCTTGGTAATGGGATTTTTTTATTAATATATTTTATTAGTTTGATAGGTGGTAATTTATTGTCGCTTCTTGTACATAGGCATCATGGGGATTACAGTGCTGTGGGTGCCTCAGGTGCGGTTAGTGGTATTATTTTCGCTGCTATTGCTTTACAACCTAGCATTGGTATTGGTATGTTTTTCATTTATATACCAGGTTGGCTATACGGTATTGTATTTGTTGCAGTGTCTATTTATGGTATCAAGTCGCAAAAAGACAATATTGGCCACGAAGCACATCTTGGTGGTGCGCTAGTGGGTATGCTTGCTGCTATTGTCTGTCAACCAGAAGTATTACGTTACAATTACATAGCCATTTTGCTGATTACTGTTCCTGCCATCATTTTTATTTATCTCATTATTACAAAGCCGCACATACTATTGGTAGACAATCTTTTTGTAAAAAATAACCTACCCTATTACACCATTGATCAAAAGTATAACGCTGAGAAAAAACTAGAAGCAGATACCATAGATGCCATACTTGACAAGATCAATAGGCATGGCATTAACAGCCTCAGTAAGCGAGAAAAGGATATATTAAACACCTACTCAAAACGGTAAACAAAGTTTAATTGCAGCAACAAACTTGGCTTCGAAACAATTATACAAAGCTATTATTTAGTCAATTGCAGTATCAGCGCATCCTCTATTGGTGCTTTTATGCGCACAATGCTATCTACTTTATCATTTGGTATCGTCATAGATAGCACGTATTGCTGTACCTTCCAAGTATTACCTCTTTTTACTACAACACCTGAGCCACGACATATTTTCATTTGTGTTTGCAATAACTCGTCAAACCACCCGAGATTACCAGTTGCATCTAGGTAAATATGACGCTCCAATGCCTTGAAGTTCCAAGCTTTACCACGGTCAAAATAGGGCTTAGCCCAAACCATAAAAGCTTGTTTATTCCAGCGCTCTGTGGCATCTGTACCTATAAAAATGGCATCACTTGTATAAAAATTAAAATAAGTATCATAGTTTGCACGACCTGCTGCCACATTAAAACTATCTAGCATCGCGGAAATTAGTTGTTTGTCTTTAGCAGCATCATTGGAAGCGGCAATCGGCTTAAAACTGCTCACAATAATAATGGTAAATAATAAACTGATGGTGAGTATTACTTTCATGTATGGTATAATTTTATGGTTAAAGTTAGGTGAAAATGCCGTAATTAGTTAGTTGGAATGATCGTGAAGGTTTACACGAAGGAAGAATACATTTCAGTATGTACAAACTATCCTAAAAGCGTTCTAAATCAAAAAAAGCTTGCCAAACAATGAAAAATAAAACGTTCCGAGAAATCAAATTTTTATCAACCAATAAATTTTGTCCGTAAAAATCAGCCCTAATGCCGAAGTATACCCGAGCTATACCCGAAGTATGGATAGTGTATGAGGAGTGTATGAAAAAGTGTAGGGCTTTTAGCTATTAAATATCATTTTTTAATACTATAAAAATCTGTCTGTTAAAAATAAAGTGTAACCTATTTTGTATTTCATTTTTAGTTGTTATTGTCCCACGGACTTGTATTTTAACATTATACTATCCAATCTAAAATTGTTTAATCTTTAGCGATACAAGTTTAAACCTTTTCCCAAAACTGTTGTTCTATTTGCATGAACGCTTTTACCATTAAAGATTTAGAGTTATTGTCGGGCATAAAAGCTCATACCATTCGTATATGGGAACAACGCTATAGTTTTTTAAAACCGCAGCGTACCGATACCAATATTCGCTATTACACTAACGATGAGCTAAAAACCGTCCTCAACATCGCCCTATTAAACAAATATGGCTTTAAGATATCGCATATTGATCGTATGAGTTATCCTGAAATGAAGGATAAAATCGTATCGCTATCACAAAGCCAAGCGCAACAAGAACGTGCTATTAACGAATTGATTCACCACATGGTGGATATGAAAATAGAAGACTTTGAGGCTTTATTAGACATTCATATTTCCGCACGTGGTATCGAAAAAACCATCACACAAATTATTTTTCCTTTTCTTGAACGCATTGGCATTTTGTGGTTAACCAACCACATTAATCCTGCACAAGAACATTTGGTAACAAATGTTATTCGCCAAAAATTGATTGTAGGTATTGAAGGTGTCGGTACACATATTACCAGCAATAAATCGATGTTATTGTTCTTGCCAGAAGGTGAACACCACGAACTTGGCTTACTTTTTATGTATTATCTATTAAAAACAAGAGGTGTAAAAGTAATTTACCTTGGCGCCAACGTTCCATTAAAAGATGTAGAGTTTGTAGCCAATCTTAAAAAGCCTACTTATCTATACACACACCTTACTGCCGTAGCACAGAACTTTAACTTCGAGAAGTTTTTAATTAATGCGCACCACCGCTTCTTTGATGGTAAATTAATTGTATCGGGCCTGCTTACGCAGCAATATAAAAAGAAGGTACCTAGCAATATTTCGTTCAAGAAATCGCTTGGCGAAGTAATGGAATACCTAGCTACTTTATAAAGTTAATCTCTTTTTAAGGCGATATGCCCGTTTAGCGATTAAACCTTTGAATATTGCAGTATTCCTATACTGCATGACCACTATTGTCAGCCCAACATCTATCATTATTAGCCATCATGGCTTTGCTATGGTAGTACTGAATACCACTACACAACAACATGCCTTACATGCAGCACAGCCCATAGCTGAGGGCGAGGTAATTAGCTTTTTTAATGCCAAAGAAACCCTTACAAGACCAAATTATCTTACCATACAAATAGGCATGCAGCAGCATATAACACTGATGCCTGAGTTTTTGCAATATATTAATCATAGCTGCAGCCCCAATGTATTTTTTGATACTACACTCATGCAACTTATCTGCTTAAAGCCCATTGCTATAGGCGATGAACTCCGTTTTTTCTACCCTTCTACTGAGTGGCAAATGGATCAACCCTTCGTTTGTAACTGCGGCGCTAATAATTGTTTACAATTAATTCAAGGCGCTGCCTATCTTAGCAACAGCGCCATTGCACAGCATCGCTTTACCCATTTTATTATGCAACAGCTTGCTGCTAACAAATAGCGACTCTTAGACGCAATGCCAAAGAACACAACACTCATTATACCTTCTAGTAACTTGCATGTGTGGGTGCTAGCACCTTATGTGGTTACGAATGATGCCAACCTAGATTACTATTACGACTTTACCCAAAGTATTGCTGAGTATACCACTGTATTTGCACAACTCGGAGTCAGTTGGCAATGGCAGCCAGTAACCATGTCTAGCTACGCTGAAGTGATTTCCCAAATAACACAAACGCAAGCTAACAGTAGCATTCAGCAAGTGGTACTTAACCTTTGTGATGGGGATGAAATAAATGGCACACCAGGTATTAGTGTGGTAAAGTTATTGGCGCAGTATGGGCTTTGTTATACAGGCGCCGACGTTTTCTTTTATCATATCACAACTTCTAAAATAGATATGAAGCAGGCTTTCGATGCTGCCGCAATTCCTACACCTAAATGGCTGGCAATTAAACAGCCTACAGATGATGTGAGCGAATTATTTAACCAATTAGGCACACCTGCTATTATAAAACCATCTGTATCGGGCGGCAGCATGGGCGTGGGAGTAAAAAATGTAGTTCACTCAATGTCTGCCTTGCAAGAACAGATAGCAGCAATGTTTGCAGGCTACCGTGGGTGGCAGTTGGCAACCGATGGCTTGATTGCTGAGGCTTTTATAGATGGACCAGAATTTACGGTACTAATAGTAGGCAATCACCACCAACCAGAAAAAGCTATTGTATACCCACCAGTAGAGCGTGTATTTCACGAAAGCTTACCACCACACGAACAGTTTTTATCATTCGACAGACTATGGGAAATATATGAAGATGAAACGCCAATGCCCAACAATGCTAACTTTTACGAGTATGCCGTACCCAATTTAGCCTTACATGACCATATCATGCAAACCGCTTGGGAGGCTTTTGTATCAGTAAAAGGCATTGGTTATACAAGGGTAGATATTAGAATGGACAAAGCCACTAGTAAGCTGTACGTTCTGGAAGTAAATGCCCAATGCGGTATTAGTGAAGATGAAAATTTTACGAGTATCGGGGCTATTTTGCGATTCGCAAATACTAGCTTTACCGAGTTGGTAGTGCAGATAATTAATAATGCACTAGCTAAGAGTGCGTAAAAGAAAGTAAATAGACGATAAACAAAAGAAGTGAGCCTTAAAAGGTTGCAGATAATAGTCTTTAGGAATATAGTAAAAATAGCATTTAATCATTAAAATTATTTATAGTAGTGATAAAAAAACAGGGGTTAAAAGTTTGTGTGCTACTGCCAGACTATTCAACTACGACGGTAGATTACCAATATTATGACCCTGCAAGAGACTTACAGCCTTTACTACCCGAAGCACAAGTAGATACAGTATTTTTAAATAAGCTAACAACCTACAAACAGCTAAAATCTTTACAATACAAGAGTTATGATATTTTTGTAAACCTCTGTGAAGGCTATCTTGAATGGGAAGTACCATCCATAGATGTAATATATACGTTGGAACTATTGAACCTACCTTTTACAGGTCCTACTACTAAACTATACGACCCACCAAAAGCTTTGATGAAATATGTGGCTTATTGTGCAGATGTAGCTACACCTAGCTATGCTTTAATTACGGGCGCAGACGATATTACAGTTGCTTGCAAGCACTTACAGTTTCCACTATTTGTTAAACCAGCAAAAGCAGGTGATAGCCTTGGTATAGATGACAACAGTTTGGTGGCAGATATGGCGGCGTTACAGATAAAAGTAGCACAAGTGCTCACTGAATACGATGAACTCTTAGTAGAAGAATATATAGCTGGCAGAGAATTTACAGTAATGCTAGCAGCAGACGCTAATGGCAAAACGGTAACTACGTTTCAACCCATAGAATATATTTTCCCTGCTAATTTTCAGTACAAAACCTACGCACTTAAAACCTCTGAACTACACCCAAATGCCAATATACCTTGCGATGATATAACTTTAGGTACGCAGCTACGTAGTGCTGCCGAAGCTATCTTTAAAGGCTTTAATGGTGTAGGCTATGCTAGGCTAGATTTTAGAATGGAGGCTACCACTGGCAAACTATACTTTTTAGAAATCAATTTTACTTGCTCAGTATTTTACAAAGACGGCTACGAAGGTTCAGCAGATTTTATACTACAACATGATGGTTATGGACAGCGTCAATTTTTGCAGCATATTATTGATGAAGGTTTAGCAAGGCATCAACGCAAGCAACGCAAATACACCATCAAAGGCAACGCCATAGCGGGCTATGGCATATATGCTACACAGTCATTAGCGGCAGGCGATATACTATTTGAAGGTGAAGGTTTAGCACAACGCATCATTACGAAAGATTATGTAAAACAGCATTGGAACGAAAAGGCGCAAGAAGATTTTAGGCGCTATGCCTATCCCATAAGTGATGAAGTGTTTATTTTGTGGGATGAACAGCCCGAAAATTGGGCACCACAAAACCATAGTTGCCAAGCAAATACGGCATATGAAGGCTTAAATGTATATGCTACTAGAGCAATTGCCAAGGGCGAAGAACTAACACTCGACTATAGCAATTTTTTAAGCACCGATATGCAGCCTTTTATGTGCCAATGTGGGGCTAGCAATTGCCGAGGCTTCATTACTGGCACAGCAAATAATACCATTACAGAAAGAGCAAAAAGTAAGCGTTAACCATGTCGAGATTTGAAGCCCTTAAAACCATCATACTACAATATAAATATAAGCTACTACTTACCTACAGTTTGTTTAGTATAGAGATGTTGGGCTTACTCATGCGACCTTTTTTTCTAGGTAAAGCAGTAGATGGTTTACTTGAAGGTAGCTACCAAGGCTTGCTTTACCTAGCCGCGGCGCATGTGCTATGGCTGATTGCGGGTACTATTAGACACATGTACGATACACGCACTTATTCAGGCATATATACTACCTTGGTTACCCGCTTACTGTCACGCAATTATCATAGCGATGAAGTCTCTAAATTAAGTGCCCATAGTACCTTGGCCAGAGAGTTCATCGACTTTCTTGAATTTGACTTAAACTATGTAGTAGAAGCCGTATACAATCTACTTGGCTCGTTAATCATGCTCATGTTTTACGACCGTGCTGTTGTGCTTGTGTGTCTGGGTATGTTAATTCCAGTAACGATTATTAGCTATTTTTATGGTAAGCGCATGAAGCGCCTTAACCAACTAAAAAACGACGAGTTAGAAAAACAAGTAGAAATAATAGGCAGCCGAAATAGCCAGAAAATAACCCAACACTACAATAACCTACGCAAATGGCAGGTAAAAATATCAGATAAAGAAGCCTGGAACTTTGGCACAATGGAACTATTGGTACTTGCAGTTATTATTACTTCTTTGCTTATTACAACAGGCAAGCATTGGAAAGATGGTTTTTTAGCAGGCGATATTGTTGCCATTTACAACTATATTTTAAAGTTTGTAGGCGGTGTAGATACGATACCTTACGCGGTTCAGCGCCTTAGTGCTTTAAAAGATATTACTAGACGCATTGAGTTTGATGAAGAAGAGGATATTGAGAACTAGTAAAGTAATATTGAACTTAGCTCATAAAAAAAGCAGCTACACGTTTCACGTCATAACTGCTTGATTGTCAATGTGGGCCCACCAGGGCATGATCCTGGGACCCCCTGATTATGAGCGGTTCAAAATGGCTTTACCGCACTTAATTCCACTTTACCTCATTTTACTGAAATCCTTTACTGCAAAGGATTTCAAGATTATTTACTTAATTTAGTCAAACCTAGTTTGGTGGTGTTTAACCATTCGATTTGTGCAAATTTTATGCAAATTTTTGTGAAGGGCTGTATTGTGAAAATGATAAAAATTTGATTATGTCAGTAACTACATCCATTTTCCTTGACACAAGGAGAATGAAGAAAACGAAGACCTATCCTGTTAAACTGCGTGTATATACGCAAAGCAAAACAGAATTTTACTTAACTGTCCTCGATTTGAGCGAGGACGACTTTAAAAAGTTGGAAGCCAAAAATATTGGGGAGGGGCTTAGGAAAATACGTGACCAACTGAACGAATTGAAATGGCAGGCAGAAGAAGCTATTAAAGAAAACAGGCCTTTTGAATTTGCTGATTTCGAGCGGAAGTTCATACAGCATCATCCGTTGCTTGTAAAAAAACAATCCAGAAAATATTCAGCGGAATTACCAGACATGTACCGCAATGAAGAGTTGCCACTTGATGCCATCAAGCGTTACAAGATTCTTTCGCAGCATTTTGACGAAGGCACTATTGGAAATATATTCCAGTGTATCGTTAAGAAACTGATACTGGAAGGACGTATCGGTTCAGCAGAAAACTATTATACTTCTTACCGTTCTTTTGAGAAGTTTAAAGGCAATGTTCTTTTGGAGCAGGTTACTGTTTCGTATTTAATGCAGTTTGAAAACTGCTTGTTGGCGAGAGGGGTATCCAAGACAACCATTGGTATATATACACGCAACATGAGGGCAGTTTTCAATGAAGCCATCTTTCAGGATATAGTTACTTCAAAGCAATACCCATTTGGGAAACGCAAGTACACTGTGCCTACAGGAAAAGGAATTAAAAAAGCATTGACACATGAGGAACTTTTGAAGATGTATAACTATCCCTGTGACCCCAACAACCCAACTGAACAAAGGGCAAAGGACATGTGGTTGTTCAGCTATTTTGGCAACGGGATTAATTTCAAGGATATGCTTTATTTAAAGTTCAAGAATATACACGAAGGGTTCATTGTTTTTGAACGTGCCAAAACGGAAAGGGCGAACAGGGAGAAGCCAGTATTGATTTCAGTTTTCATTACGGATGACATGAAACGAATAATGGATTATTGGGGCAATCAAAACAAGTCACCCAATAGCCTTATTTTTCCCGTACTGGATCTTAATTCAAATCTTTACAAGCAGCATGAGGATAGGAAGATGTTCATTCACATGATTAATGATTGGCTGAAGCATATGCAAAAGGAATTAGGCATTACAAAGAAAATCACCACTTATGTCGCTAGGCATACCTTTTCCACCATAATGAAGAATTCAGGGGTTTCAACAAGGTATATACAAGAAGCACTTGGTCATCAGTCACTGACTACCACAGAGAACTATCTGGCCAGTTTTGATGATGCGACAAAACGAAAGTTTGCTTCACATTTGGAAACATTTAAGATGAAATAACAGTTCAATTCATAGCAAATAGTATTGATTCAATCTTCTGAGAATAACCATTATTTGATAAATAATTTTTAGATTCTCTTTTTTCCGAGAATCCATTGGTACATAACTCGAACTTTTTGCTGAAGAATTTGACCTTTTTAGCGGCTTAATTTAAGTTTTGTCAGTGGGCTTGGGATACAGCCGAACATTTAATACCTATTTTGACATTCTTAGATGACTTAAAGTAATCTAACAAATGTTTATACCTCGAACTTAGGCAGTCGGCTTGAATTGACAACGTTCTAACCAAATATTGAACGATTTAGAACAAATCCGGAAGATTCAAGTCCTGCTGGGTTAAATCAGGTATTTGTAACGAGCAATGCTTAAAACATAAAGGTTATTTTTGTGTATCTAAGCACCGCAAATATGTATATATCAAAACTATCTGTACGGAATTTCAGAAATTTTAAGAGTTGTTCTTTGCAGTTTCAAAGAGGGGTAAATACACTAATTGGAGAGAACGGTTCAGGTAAAAGTAACCTACTGTATGCCTTGAGACTTTTAATTGACGAAAATCTACCTCGCCGCACCTACTTTAGTGAAACTGATTTTAACAGGTCAATTGGTCTATGGAAAGCACATTGGATAATAATACAACTTCAGTTTGACGAGCTTGATTCAGATGAGGAATTACAAGCTATAGCTATGCACAAAGTTGGGCATGTTGAAGAAATGGATATTACAAAAGGAACTGTTCTCCTTTGCTGCCGCCCTCGTGAATCAGTTAGAAAGAAGCTATTTGAATTTTCTGAAATTCCAACGAAAAAGAAAGAAGGGCTGGATGAAATCCTTTCTAAAATAACCTTAGACGATTATGAAATAACTTATAGAGGAAGAAACAATGTTGACTTTTCAGATGATGATAATTACAGGGAATATGTAGGTGATTTTGACAAGATGATTTTCCCAAACCCTGATGATGAATCCAGTGATATATATGGTGTTAGGCTTTCTAATTTCTCCATTTCAAATGAGGTTTCCTGCACCTTTGTAAAGGCATTAAGAGATGTTGAAGCTGATTTAAAATCATATAGAGACAATCCGCTTTTAAACCTATTACGGGGAAAAGAAAAAAGTATTTCTGTTGCGAAGAAAGCTGATATTGAAAAGAAAATTGAGGTATTAAACCAGGATATTTCAGGTCTTGACGAAGTTAAAAATGTGTCCGCAGGAATTTCCGAAAGTATAAAAGAAGCTGTTGGTGAAACCTATGCTCCTAATATCAGCATCCAATCAGAACTCCCGGCTGATATTGAAAAACTACTCCAATCACTCAAATTATGGGTAGGCGACCCTGACGAAGAAGGTTACCAAGGAAGGATATGGGAACTTAGCTTAGGCGGGGCCAACCTGATTTATCTTTCCCTTAAATTATTAGAATACGAAAAAGTAAAGGTTTTAGAAAAGGTTGCAAATTTTCTGCTTATTGAAGAACCCGAAGCCCATATACATACCCATATTCAAAAAACTATTTTTCAAAGATTGGACAAAAGGAATACCCAAGTAATTATTTCTACCCACTCTACCCATATTTCTTCTGTAAGCCAAATAAGTTCTGTAAACATATTGAGCAGATCCAATCAAAATGCCTTGGTATTTAGCCCTTCCAATGGATTGGATAAAAAAGAAGTTACAAAAGTTGAAAGGTATCTTGATGCAGTAAGAAGCAATTTACTTTTTGCTAAAGGTGTTATTTTAGTTGAAGGAGATGCAGAACAAATATTACTACCTGAGCTTGTAAAAGCTGTGTATGGAATCAGTCTTGATGAAGTTGGTATCAGCTTAGTAAATATAGGTAGCACTGGCTTTGAAAACATTGCAAGATTATTTGATGATTTACGGATTCAAAAACACTGTTCAATACTTACCGATTGGGACAAATCTATTCTGCCACTTCCTTCAGATGAAAAAAAAGATACCCCTATTGAAAAAGATTGCAGAAACTCTCAAAAAAGTGGACAGGAACGAAAGGAGAAGTTAGATAAGTTTATAAAAGACAACGATTGGATAGACGTTTATTATGCAAAACATACTTTTGAAGTTGACTTCTTATTGGCAGGAAATAGTCATGAAATTGTTGAAACGATAAAGAAGGAATATAAAACAGAAAGTAAATGGAAAGAAATTGAAACGGCTTTACAAGATGAGGATGTCGCTGTTAGTGGAACAGAGATATTAAGGCTCGCTAATAAATTTAAAAAGGGCTGGTTCGCCTTAATGGTCAGTGAAAATATAAACCATCTAACTTATATCCCTGACTATATAATAGAAGCAATTGCTTTTGCAAGTCCCCATATTAACAATAAGACTTTGTTATCAATGGTACGGCATAGACTTAGAAAGCTTCAGGAACTAAAAATTGATAGTGATAAAACAGACTACTCAAAGCTGTTAGCAGAAATTTTAAAACTTAAAAATCCTGATGAAAGCGTTACTGCTTATTGCAAGGCAATGGAAAATGATGCTGTAACAAAACTTGCTAACCATTTAAAATAGAAAAATGTTAGCAGGACTAAATTCAAAACAACGTGATGCCGTATTACAAGAAGGGAATGTATTACTTACTGCTTGCCCAGGAAGCGGAAAGACGAGAGTTTTAACTTACAAGATTGCTCACGAACTTCAGTTTATCGAGGATACAAAAAAAATCATTGTAGCATTAACTTTTACAAACAGGGCTGCCGATGAAATAAAAAGACGGCTTATTAAAATGGATTTAGACCCCAGTCAAGTATGGTCTGGAACTATTCACTCATTTAGCCTTGAATGGATATTACGCCCCTACTCCTCAGAGATAGAAGAATTGAAAAAAGGCTTTTCTATCGCAGATGAGTATAAAAGTTCGGAGATTTTAAAGGAGCTTAAAGAAAGCTACGGGTTAGGTTTCTTTGATGAGATAAACACAAGGCTTAATAAAGATGGTTCTATCAATGAACTCGACAGAACAAAAATTAAACTTATTCAGGAGTACCACGAAATTTTGAAAAGTGAGAAACTCATTGATTTTGACCAGATACTTTTCTTTGCATATAAACTTATGACAAAGTACCCCATCATTGCGAAAACATTGAATAATATCTTTCACTTGATTTGTGTTGATGAGTACCAAGACACACAAGATTTGCAATATGCAATTATTGCAAGCATATTTAAGGTAAGCAATGGAAGCACTAAGCTTTTTATCGTAGGCGACAGAGACCAGGCCATTTATGGTTCATTAGGAGGAATGGCAAAAAATGCAAAAGAGATTATTGATGAATTTGGAGGTATCGAGTTAACCGAATTGGAACTTTCTGGTAATTACAGAAGCACTCAAAGAATTATTGATTACTACCGAAATTTTCAGACAGAAACTATAGAGATTGAATCCCAATGCAGCTATTCGACTGAAAGAGGTTTTTTATCCCTTGATAGGATTGTGAATAAAGATAATTTAGTTGAAAATATCGCAACCATTATTGAGAATAGTATTGCTCAGGGAATACCTGAACATGAGATATGTGTACTTGCTCCGCAGTGGTGGCTTGTAATACCAATGGGTCGTAAATTAAAAAATCGATTACCTAATATAAACTTTGATGCAATAGGGTTATCTCCATTAATTAAGGCACAAGAAAATGTATGGGTAAAGGCATCTAAATTATTTTTAACTGAACCATCTCCAAAGATGTATTTTTTAAGAAATAGATGGGCACATGAACTTCTCAATGAATTGGAAGCATTGGGAGTAGCAGTATTTGAGCAAACTGAAAAGAAAGCAAAAAAACTTTTAAAGGCAATTAATTCGACTTCTTCAATTAATGAGAATGGCTTGAACTATCTGGAAGAAAGATTTTTGCAAATGACAACACTGCTTGGTATATCTATTGAAAGCAATGAACACTTGCTGGTACAGTGGACTAATTTTTTTGATGGCACAAGAGCAAAAATGGAAAACAGTGATTTCGATTATGCAAAAGACACCAAAAGTTTTAAGCGACTATTTAATCATAATTCAGGGGTTGTTGTTAATACCTGTCATGGAATAAAAGGAGAAGAATTTCAAACAGTAATAGCTTTTGGATTACTAACAAATTATATACCCCATTGGAAAGAGGATGATTTAATTAAGGCTGGAAAAAAATTACTGTATGTTATCTGCTCAAGGGCAAAACGTAATCTGTATTTAATAGCAGAAAAGGGAAGGACAACAAGAAGAGGAGCTGCATTAGGAACAACAAGCCTTTTGGCAAATGTTAGATATACTTATGATTAGAAATTTCAACTTACCTAAGTTTTAGAAAGCTATTAGATATAACTCTTTTATCTAAGCAACATATTATGATTAATACTCTCTTCTTCAATCCACTTTTCAGGAATCAGTTTTTCTAAAAGTTGTTTAGCTTCATTGGAAAAAAGTGAGTAATCAATTTTTGTTTTCCATTTTGATTCAATATTGTAAAGCTTTATAGGATCTTGCGGAATTAAAATTTGAATATTAGGAAAAATATTTTTCTTGATGTCTTGGTAAATTTCGATTCCTCGATTGTCCCAGTCACACAAATAGTAAAATGGAATTGTTGGTTCAACAACGAATTTAAGTTTGGCTGTGTTTCTTCCTCCTGCATACCAAAGTTCCACTTCATTAAGTCTTGGCTTTCTTATTTGGTTATCATTTTCACAAAATATAATTGCTTTTGGACTTTTGGTTTTACAATGCAATACCCAAAGAAATTGCTGGTCGTGTTCGTCAACTGGCAATTCACTAACATCTAAAACTTTAAGGATGGCATTATACAGAATCGTCCCTCTAGTTAAATACTTTGCACTATGAAAGTAGAGCGTTGCAATTTCTTTCTGGCTTTTTCCAGTAATTAAAATTTCCTCTTTGTCATTTTGAATTCTAAGAAGAGCTGAAAGCTCTTCTTCTTTAAAGTTCGTTTCAGTAAGGTTGTTTATTATTAATAAGTTCTCAAAAGAATTGAATTGCTGTAAAAGTTCTTTTGTATAAACTGAATCATAGAGGTTTGTTTTAGAAACCTTTTTTTTATTTATTCGTTCCAGAAAATCCATCTCCTGCCATCGCTGCACCAAAGAAATTTCAAGGATTTCACTTGAAGTCTCACCCTCATTAAAAAGTTGATTTAATTGTTTATGAGCCTTCCAATTCATCTTGTTTTATTAAGTATTTTTCAAGTTCTATATTCTTTGATTTAGTTTTAAAAAAACTCATCGGGGTATAATTTCTGAATTTATCCTGTTTACCCTTTATCAACATGTGCAGATACCATTCTTCATCAGTATATGAACCAAAAGGTTTGGGTGTCATTGTCATTAATTGATAACCAAATCGCTTAGCTATTTCTGGGAAAATATTAAAATTGGTATCGTCAATATTTGACAACTCCTCTATGATAATGAATTTCACGCCCAAGTGTTTGTCTTGCTGCTTTTGCACAATTGATAATCTACCTATGCAGAGAAGTGCTAAAGCTGTGTATGCTTGACCTCCACTCCCTGAATTTGACTTTCCATCTTCATCTTTCATTTCAACTTTTAAAGTAAAATAAAACTTAGGATTGAGAAGTTGATAAGGATCGGCGTTAATGGAGTTATAAAATGTATTGGCAATTTTGCTTATCAATTGAATAGGGGTATTTTCTTCAGAAGGAATATCTTCATTTAGTGTAAATAAATCTGGTCCTAATTTCTGAACTCTTGCCTTATCCTTCATCTTTTCAATCCAGTCTATATTAATATCCTTCCTTGAGTTAAACTCAACATTGAAACGAAACGAATCGCTTATTTTATTTTTTTCAAAAAAGAAATTCAATCTCCTGATTGTGTCTTCATGCTCCCTATATTGCTTTTCTACAAGACTAAAAACTTCAATTAATATTTTAAGTTGAAGTTCTCCCAAACTCTTAAGGTTATCGTTTAATTCTGCAAGTTTAGTAGTCAAATTTTCTAAGCCAATCTTTCCGCATAACAAATTAACTAAGGACTGAAAACTGAAATATGGAACCCCATCAATTTTATAGATTTCAGGGTTTTTATTATCTGGCTTCGAATCTTCAAAATTACCAGCTACTGCGATGTATTCTGTTTGGTAAAGACTTTGTATTCTTTCATGCTCATTCCTAAGATTATCAACAAGCTCTTCCGTAACATGCCCAAGTGCAAGTAAGTTGTCAAATTTCAACTCAGTTCTTTCTTCAAGATTTTTTTTCGCTTCATTGAATAAATGCTCTGAGTTAGATTTTGCAGTTCTTAGTAATTGTGTATTTTGACTACACAAATCAAAAGTGTTTTTCTGATTATTTCTTTCCCCTTTTGTGTACCCTCTTACTTTTTCAATTGTTGCTATTTCTTTTTTATTTTCATCTCTTTTACGAATAAGTTCTTGTAGCTCTAAGTGTTTAATATTGAATTCTTGAACTTCAATTGGCTTAGTAATCTCTGCTTTAAGGTCGTTGACTTTGGTAAATATTTCAGTCAACACTTCATTATTGTATTTCAGCTCTACATCTAAAAGTGTAACATCGCCAATGATTTTATAAATCTTTTCATCAAGTGATTTTAATTCTTCCTTTATCGAATCTACCTTTGCAAAGGATTCAAAATGTTCAATTATAAAATTTAGATTATCCTCAGAAAATAGTTTATCGTATTCCCATTCTTCAAGCACTTTTGCATTATGATAAATTTCGCAATACTCTTGATTATAGCCAATATTAATTAACCCTTGATTAAGCTCTTGAATTGCATCTTGCTCTCTTTCTAACAACCTAATTTCTTCGATAGTGTTTTCCTTATCTTTTTCAATAGCTTGCCTAAGCCTATCCTTATCGTTAAAAATCTGCTTTGAAACTAAAGGGAAATACTCTGAAAGTTCACCAAGATTTACCCAAATACCATTTACCTCTTTGTCAAAAGAATCTAGTAATATTTCTGGTTTTAGCGTAAACTTCTTTCCTTCATTTGATGAAACTTTTTTGATGTAAATTTCTTTAAAACTCATCACAACCGTTTCTTGCTCTAGTGACAATTCTTTATTATGCTTAATAGCCCAATTAAAAAAAGAATCGGGGTTATTGCCATCATATAAATCCAAAATTCTTTTTAGGGTCTTTAATGAACTGGCAATAATTTGACTTCTATCACTATAATGGGAATATGCTAACGAATAATTTTCCGCCCATCTTGAGTTTTTGAATTCGCTGAATGAGGGCATTTGTTTAAGTCTGTCTAACTTACTTTTCTGCTGTTTAAGCTTCTCTTCCTTTGCAAAGATTAACTCAACTTGATTAATTGAGACGCACTCAATAATAATAGAATTTAGTGTTTCTAATTGTTCGACAAGATTTGCTGTAAGTCTTGAATTTTTTCTTAGGTTTTCAATATTGTGTTTTCCAGCATCAGCTTGTTGCTCTTCCAGTGTAATTCTTATTTGGTTACAAATTCCTTTTTGTTCAATTATTTTAGAATAGGATTCGACACATTGATTTTCATACTCTGCTTTAGACTTTGTATAATCTTCAAAAGCCTTATTCTTTTTATGCTCATTTGCTTCATAAGCCTTTCGATTTTCATTAAATATTTTATGAAGTAAATGGGCATTCTTTGAAAGATAATCTTGTTTAGCTGCTTCGTATGTGGCAAATGTTTGCTTTAAATTTTCAAGTTTGCTTTGTTTTTGCCTTAATGTTGTAATCTCTGTATTGGCGTTATGAAAGTTTCGGATATGCTGATTCAGCGTTTCTTTTTGGATTTCAAAAGTGGTTTTTATATCCTCATTATCTTCAAATAAAAAATCCTGTAAACTTTTAGATTTGTTTATATCTAAGGTCTTTGCCCTTGAAAATGATTGTAGAACTTTGGCAAAAGATTTTAAGTTAATTTCCTTGGTTAGATCAATTGGTATAATCTGATTCTTGAAAAGCAAATCAAAGTAATTGTTCACTTCATCCCTGTTGAAAAAATCTTTCAGGTGAATTTTATACTTATCATAAAGGTTTCTTTTTAACCCTTTCAAGTCAAGAACATGCCCCGTGTCAGCTATGAAATCATTTGAAACCAAGATTTGCTCAAATGACTTTAATCGGGAACCTTTTGTTTCAAAATCATCCCCTTGCTGAATTATAAAGGGTCTTACAGGAACCCTTGAAGTATTCGGAATAAAAACTCCAATTGTAATATATTTTCCTTTTGACTTCTCTATATTTAAGAAGCTGTACGCATGTTGAATCCAGTCCTTTTCTAAAGGAATACTTTCAATTTTTCTCTTGTCCTTATCAAGCCCTTCTGTTCCTGGCTTCCATTCATCCCTTAATGGAACAAAAATCAACTGTAACAAATCAGCTATAATAGACTTGCCTAAGCCATTATTACCAGTAAAGTCAGTTCTCACAGGGTGCAGTAAATAATCAGCATTTTCATGCTGCCTTACACCAACAGTAGATACAGAATAAATTTTAGGATAATTGTCCATTGTTTATATACTCTTCGAGTGAATCTATATTGCCGATAACATCTCTATACAATTTAGCTATTCGTTCTATACTTGGCATTATTTCAAACTTTACTTCATCAATACTTTTTATTTCTACCCAACCTAATTTCTCAAAGTCCCTCAAAATGCCTTTTACTTTATCTTTTACATTTTGTTCTTCAACAGGCGTGTAGTTCAATTTAACCTTTCCAAAAAGAAGTTTTTGCCAAAGGTCTTTATGTTCGCTCTCTTTAAATATTTGTTCAAGCTCACTCCATTCTATTTCCTTATGTTCAAAGAATTTATCTTTAAAAATATTAAGCAAAAGAATTGCAAAAATCACTTTATCATCTTCTAACTCTTTGCTTCTATTTTCCCGCCCAAGTTTCCCTTTCCCATCATCTGTAAAATCTAAGTAATAAAATTTTTGATTATCGTTTGTATCCCTAACTAAATTTATTTGAAAGAATTGCAGATAGTATTCTTTCAGCCCTTTATCATAATATTCATCGACAAATGAAAATAAGCGACTGTCATTCCCATAGTCTTGTAAATGTTTACCTTGCTTTAGCGTAATATCAGCATCTGCGAAGTGCTTTTTTGCTCTGTCAGAGTTTAAGAATATGTAGTTTGAATTTTCATTTTCCATAAGGACAATTCGTTTTTTACTTTTAATATGCCAACTTTATCAATAGTTATAACTTGATTCTCCTTTTTATTATGTTGCTCAATCAACCCAAAACAAACATTTATAGGAACTTCAAGATTATTTTCACTTTCAAGTATTTTATCGAACCAATCTTCAAAATTAATTTCACTACCAGATTCCATCTCTGTATTAATTTTATCCAGCCACTGTGAGGTTGATTCTTGAATTTTCAATAAAGCAAGCCCCTTTTTTCGCTCCTCTTGTTCATGCGATTTGTCATAGGTTTGTTTTTGTGGCTCTGCGGTGCTTAGATATTTAAAATCAATTTTCGGAATTGCTATAAACTTCATTGGAATAAATGGAATAAGTTTCTTCTCAATTGAATCATGAAGTAGAATTTCTCCTTTTTCATTTCTACTGGTTTTAAGAAGTAAAGTCAGGAATTTTTCAATCTTTATTTTAAAAAGTTGTTTATGCTTTAATGTATCAAATAGATTCTTTAATCGTTTAGATGCAAGCTGAATTTTATCGTTAATAGAATAGATTCTCCGATCAATACTTTGAAAAAACCAATCTATCTCTCTTTGCATTTTATCAAACTCGGTAAATGTCTCTTCGTCTTGAGAAAACTCTTGTTTCAAAGCTTTAATCTTATTAAGCGTTTCGTTCTTATAGTCGAGAGTGTTTATAAGTCCTAGCGTCTGTATTTCAAGTTCTTTGAAAATTTTAGTAAATGAATTAATTAACTCGTTTGGATTTTCAACTTCTGGTTTAAGAAGATTTCTTAATTCTACAATTTTGCCTTCTATTGCAGTTTGCAGCAATTCTGTATTTCTTAAAATTGTTTTCTGTGCAGGTAGAAAATTATTTTTAAACCAATAGCTGAAATTATCAATATTCAACAAGTCTTCTTCATCTAAAGGCAATGTCTTATGAAGTGCAAAATAGAGTTCAAATTTTTTAAGTTCAGGTTCAACTTGGTCAATTAATAACCTGCACATCTCTTTTGCAAAAACCGTCAAATGAATCAAATATTTATTTCCTACAGCATGAGTGTGGCAAAAATGCGAACTCAATTTTTTTAATAATGTTTCCTTTTGAATAGCCGTACCTTTTTGAAGGAATTCTGCAACTTCTTCAATAGTATCATCAAGGTCTTTTTGCTCGAAGTCTTCGTCTAAATAGCCATCTTCAATTTTTTTAAATAAACAAACAAGTAGTAATAATGATTCCTCATTCTGAGGTAGTATATCAGAATAATTTTTGGAAAGTGATATGAGAATTTCTTTTTGCAATTATATTAATGCTAATTTAGGTAAATGTCACTTGTAAATAGTGAGCAAGTCAACAAAAGCCACTATAGAAAAATATTTAAATTGTAAAACAACACTTTAATCTCTACACAGAATTAAATAGTTTATTATAACAAATTTTAACATATTAGTATATTACACCTTGCTCTACGAATAAATTGCGACAAAAAATACAACTGGAATTCTAAGAAATTAATACTGCCCAGCTTTAGAGTATTCTTTACTGCTTGAATTGATGCACTACTTCCACTTTTTAAAATAGAAGCAATATCTTTTTTCAATTTTATCATTTGAAGTAATTGGATTTTTTGTAACGAACATACAAATACAATTGTTTAACCGTTAATGCTTCCACGCATGAGCCTGTTTTCACTTAGTTTCAAAGAAGAAAGGTAAGTATGAAAAGTTTTGAAATTGATTGTCATTTTTGTTCCCCATAACGTGCATTTGATAAGCCTATTCATTCACGCCTTTCTCACATTCAAAACCTCAAAGAACGAGCCGATGGCGGCTCGTTCTTTGAGTATAATTTTTCCCAAATTAAACGCTTAATAAAACTCTAACCTATCAATGATAGAAACAACCGTCCTTCCTTCTCTGCAACAATATCTCCAATATGTCAAAATCACTTTGGTACACTTGTCCCTCGAAAACCCATGTATCCTCGTCTTCTGGGTTTACATCGTACAAATCCAAATCATCTTGCTCCAGAAAGATGTCGGTTAATACGCCATCTTTATAATAGGCTTCACCATAGATACCACATCCCAATTCATTATAGGCATGTGTGTAGTTTACCTTGAAATGTTTAGCAACTTCCTGCATCACCTCAAAATTGGGTGACCATTTGGTATCATATGATGCCATTGCAAAACCATCCCCTTCACACCAATCAACTGAAAACATGTAGCCTTCAGTAAGTTTTATAAAGTCGGGCATTAGCCCCTCATCGTTATTTTTCTGTTGTTCCATCAATATTTCAAATATGGATTTTATATTTTCGATTGCACCGCTGCAACCCTCGAACTGTACGGTATTATAACACCAGTTTGCCATGATTGATACGTTTTAAATTGTCAAATAATGATTGATAAAAGTAAAAATAGGGTTGGGCGAACCCAACCCTTAAAGTTCTAATTCAGGAACAAGCCATCACTGCCATTCTTCGCAAAATCGGCACACAAGGCGAAGGCTTTTTGTGTACGCAATTGCCCTGTACCACCCAATAACAAGGACTTTAATTTTGCTTCTTCGTTCTTATAGGAACGTACATTCTGAAAATAGCCCGTTACCGCATTATAAGCCCCGAACAAAGTACCCTTGGTTGTTTCAAGCTGTTGCGTAGGATTAGACATGGCATATTCAAAAGTGGTATCGCAAATGTTCTTGAAACAGGTGGACAGTTCATCATCCTTACCAGCTTGCAAGTTTTTCAATACTTCCTTGTTTGGCACCATTGCCATTTGTACCAGCTTCATCACTTCGCTATCGGTGATGCGGATACCTGCCCATTGGTTGAACATGCTTTCTAATTCAACACTTAGGTTATTGGTAATACCCATCAAACGGTGGGCAGTTTCCAAACGTTCCTTGGCATTGGCAGTATGCCTAATCTTGATACTGTTGGAACGGTTGTGCATGGCTGCATTCAAGGTATTGTTGCAAACAATCCTGATGGGTGTAAAGGCTGCTGTAATGCTGCCACTACCATCATGTGAAGTAGTCAAAAAAAGGTACTGCTCTATCAAATCATCGTTGCCAACTTTGATATAAGAAGGCAGTTTTGCTGTGATGAAAATCCGTTCACCATTCCCCAAAGCCCCTGCTGTTTCGTACTGGATGCCATCACCACCAACGATACTGTCAAAGAAGGTAAACGCATCGATGTTCTGTACCACTTCATAATCCTTGCCCACCACGCCCAATACCTGTTCCGTGTCGGTACGGATTGTTGCGAAATAATTAGGTACTGCAACCTCTGCAATCTTGATTTCCAAATCGCCATTGGCTTCCTGGTTCTCATTGTCGTAGGTGAACAAGGCTCTTTTTGCTACCGTGTAATCTAACCCTGCAAAACGTAAGGCTTCCTTACTGGTGGGGTAATCCGCAACAACCTGTCCCAATCCATGCCATGCTTTTTGCTGTACGGAAAAGAAACTGTGCTTGCCTGTTTGTTCGTTGAAATTAATTTGATGTGCCATAATCGTTTACCCAACTTGTTTTATATCCCGCAAGTGGTACTTCTGCGGTTTGGTTATTAAAAATGATAGATAAAATTGAAAAGGGGATAGGGTTGCAACCGAACCACTAAAATGGTAAATCGTCCAGTGGTTCTTTAAGCTCACTTGCTGCAATAGGTACTGCAACTGCCGTGCTGTCGCTGGTGTACTTCGGTGTGCCGTGCAATTTGATACTGTTTACATGGAACGTAATAGCTGCCTTCGGTTCGCCCTGTGCATTGTTCCATGCGTTCACCCCGATACGCCCCTGCAACTCAACGAGCGTCCCCTTTTTTAGGTACTGTGCAATGTTGGCATTCACCCAATATGCACACTGGACATAAGTGGTAATTTTTGTTGCCTCGCTACTACCTTTTGGTTTGTAACTGTCGTTGATAGCGACATTAAAATTGACCACCTGTTTGTCGCTTTGCAATGTTTTTACTTCTGCATCTGCTGTTACCCTTGCAATGATTTCCATGACTTAAATTTTTATGGTTACTAAATGTTTTATGAACCTCGGTTTGCACCTCGTTCATTACCCTCGTAGCAACCCAGCCTTGAAAAGGTATTTAGGAAAAGCAAGGTTTTTGCAACTAAAAAATGTTGACTGTGGAATAAATAGTCCCGCAGTATTGCGGGACGGTTTATGCCGCAAAAGCAACAAGCAAAGCGGTTTTTTATTGCAAAACCAGTGGCCAGTCCCGAAAGCCTTCGGGATGCAGACCTTGCTTTTTCAAAATGCCGTCAAGAAATTTGCGAAGAAGAGTAAAATGAAAAGTTGTCTATTTTGTATTTATCAAGTAATCACTTAAAGACATCAAGATTTGGTATTACTGGTCGCCAGTAAACAGATATTACTAAGTTAAAAAAAAGCTATTCCAGTGATGGCTTAGGGATAAAAGTAAAAAGCCCTGTGACGATTTGTGTATTGATTTTGTGCAGGACTTGCAACGGATAGCCCGACCCAAAGGGTAAGCCCCCAATTTGTCTAGTAGAAAACGATATGTAAAAATTATATCTAAATTGGTATACCACTGATGCCGACCATTTGATTCAAAGTTTACAGACTTTAATAATTGTTATTAAAAAGTAGGTTCTTTACCCATAAGTTTCCATGTTTTCAAAAATTGAGCATAACTGCATAATTGTTCATTAGGGTTACATCTCGACCAAGGGGCTTTGTCACACCTTTCATCGGTAGTGCCGCCGATAAGATTTTTTGTACAAAACCTTTTTAAGCCGCATTCCCTTTTACCCAAAATCCACGAATCATGAATTTCCAATAATGCTGCAAGACGGTCTGGTTGAATATTAAGATGGCTTAAACCGTAAGGTTTAAGAAACCAACAGTCCCCATCTAAATTCTGCATTAAAGGGGTTCCTACATTCAGCATTATTCTTTTTAAGCTAATAGAATAAAGAGTAGGTTCTTTTAATAATGACAGAAGCAGAAAAGGGGTTTCTTTACGCATCTTTCTGCCTTCTTCAAGAACATGAAATATCCATGTTTTTTCATTGTCATAGTTCTCGGTCGTGAAGTATCCTGTTAATTGATAGATAGCGTGTACAACTTGCCTTTCATAAATGAACATCAAATCTGAGCCATCGGCATCATTGATATTTTCATAGACGAATAAATAAATGTCCAGTTCATTTTTAGGAACAAACTCTCTTTCTTTCATTAATTGTAACATCATATAAAAAGCATCACCAGGATGAAAGTGCATTAAACATGCCTCGCATAAAGAAAATACAAAAAGAGGATTATTACCGATTACATCATAAATGAATATTGCAACCAATTCGGCTGTCCGATATGGAACATCATTATGTATTATACCGGGGTTAAAAATATTTTGAGCGATGTGGCACATTGTTTCAGATAAATGCAAGCCACCAAGATTAAAAGTATATACCTTCTCGCCGACCTTATAATTAACTTTTACAACTTGAGCATATTTATTGAAAGGGTCGGGTATGTAAATCATACTTTCAAATCTTTCAATGCTGCTAATTTCTAATCGGTAAATATCTGGCGAAGGAAAACCCATGTAGAGTTCCTGAAGCTGATTATTTAACTCAATTTTCGGGTCGGCTACAAAAGAAATGGGAACATTAAAGGTATCGTCCTTTGAGTTCAAAATGTAATGGTTGCCAAACTTCATTTTATCCACTACTATGCAACTATTAACCAAGCCAAAAGTGGTTGTAATATCCTGTAGAAAATGAATGTATTCATGAAAAAAAGTTGACAGTGGTAATGGTTCAAGTTTTTCAGGATTAGTTAGTTCATCAAATACGTTTACATTCATTTTAAAGAATGAAAAATTATAGCTGCCCCTATTAACTGAATTAAATGCGTTTGACACTGTATTTTCTTCCATACTATATTAACTTAGAAATACACTCATAAAGATGATGTTATGAACTTTGTGTTAAAGATAATATAAGCCATCAGAAGTGTTTGAAAGAAAAATAAAACTGTAAATGTTTAGACAATAGCAGTAGAAACCACAGTTGTTTTATAGCTATGCCATGATTTGCAATGCGTTTGATATTTTAGTTTATTCCTTAAAATAATTTTCCTGAAAAATTGGCTACAATTATTTGTTACAAGAACTATACTTAGCCCTTCTTTATCACCAAATGCTGCAACCCAGGGTCACTTAAAACACGTTCCATTTCAGATTGTATAATATCCTGCACATCTTGTTTTATTTGCAAATAATTCCGCTGAATCATCGCATTATCCAGCTTACGGATGGTAGGTATTTCTTTAAAATTATCCTGCTCTTTTTTCAACGCATCGTGGTCGTTCAATATAGAACAATGGAAAGCTTTCAGGTCTATTTTACAATCAGGGTCATCGGCTACCATACCCACAAAATCACCTGAAGAAAGTGCAGAAATTTTAGAAGGTGGGATAGCAGCTTCCAATTGCTTTGAACGGCTAATGGAAGTGTCCTGACTATTAATGGAAAGGCTTTCCCTATCCTGCATAATCTTCCCGAAACGCTCACTCAACTGCTTGGCAGTATCACCAGTTACCTGCCCACTTACAATATTCCCAGTGATATTCATAATAACATCTGCCTGTTCCTTGCCATAATCTTTTCTAAGTTGGCTAAAGTCCTGTATGCCCAGACAAGTGGCGACTTTGTTACTTCTTGCAGTAGCTATCAAGCTATCCATATTGTTCAAATAAATGGTCGGAAATTCATCAAATATCAAGCTGCTTTTCTGCTTGCCTTTTTTGTTTACCAACTTTACCAACCGTGTTACATAAAGGGATAACACCGCACCATAAATCTGTATTTTCTGTGGGTTGTTCCCCATGCAAACAATCTTCGGTCGGTCGGGATTATTGATGTCAAGTGTAAAGTCATTACCCGATAGTACATAGTATAATTGTGGCGAAGACAATCTTGCCATCGCAATGCTGCGGCAATTTGCCCTTCCAATTGTTCCATCACATCGTTCAGGTAAGCGTTCACAAAAGGGTTAATCAATACTTCTATTTCCTTTTCCGTACGAAGAGCAGTGAACAAGCTATCATAGTCCACTTGCATCAGTTCAATGACATGTGGCAAGGTGCAAAATTCACCATCCTTATATTTACGCAAATACCAGATAATCGCCGTTAGGAAATTGATGGGTGATTCAACAAAGAAGTCGCCCTGCCGTTTGATCCATTCCCTGTTCAAACCCATTAAAATAGTCCGTGCAGATTCTGCCGCATCTGTTATATCAGTCATGCTTTCATGGTCTAATGGGTTGCAGCGATGGGTACGAGTAAGGTCATCAAAATTGATGACATAAAACACAGGCTCAACGGGGTATTTTATCTTGTACTGCAGCCAAGTATTGTACACAATTTTGGTAAGGTCATCGAACTTAAAATCGTACACGAACATGGTAAACCCTTTCTTGATATGCTGCGTAATGACATGCCGTATCACAAAATAGGATTTGCCGGATCCTGGCGAGCCAAGCACCATCAAACCACGGAACGGATTGATGATATTTATCCAGCTTTTGCGTGTTTTCCCTTTCAGGTTATACTGTGCAGGAAGGTTAATGGAAAATTCATTTTCAAGCAGCCTTTCCTCTTGCGGAAAGGTCTCATTTTCCTTGTTGAAAATATCCTTACTGTTCAATTGTTGCTGTATCACACGGGACAATAATGTACCACCAGAAAGCACTAACATGAACCCAATAGCTGTTATGCTTATGTACAATATTGCAGCCGTGGCAAGTGCTATTTTCGGAAACAATGAAAGGTAGCTTAGAAAGTAAATCAGCAGCCCTGTAATGATGTAAGCAAAAGCTGTTTTGTAGCTTAACTTTTCATCCTTCCTGCCCCTTGCACCCATTAACGAGATGGTCAAAAAGCCCAACGCAATCAATTTGGATGTATGGAATTTGTTGAACAATCCTGTGTTACGGATATTGCCCATCAACCTGTCCGTAAGCGTTACGGTAAGATGCCATTGCTCAAAAGCTGCATAGCAATAATAATAGAAGTGCAGCACCAAAATAGCAATACTTATCAATCTGGTCATATCCAGTATTTTCCTCAGTGCCTGTTCGTTTTCACCTGTTTGCATAACCTTAATTTTAAAATTATAAATCTTTTGAAATCCTTTTTTTCTTTTTCTTTCTGCCTTTTTTCGTCAACTGGTAAGGCACAAAACCTGATACGTTTTCGGGCTGCAACAATGTTTCCAGTAAGTCGATACCTTCCTTGTTTTTGGTACTGGGATTGAATGCAGATTGTGGCTGCACTGGTTGTGTTTTCGGGTTATGTTGTCCAACAAATTCCTGCCCTTTAACAGCTTGTTGTTGTGAGATGCCACATCTTTCCAATATGCCTTTCGCACTATATGCTTTACCCAATACGCTACCATTAAAAACGCATTTGGTGCGGTGGTCAACGTAGGTAATCCCATAAATAATCCCATCCTCATTTTGCCTTAAAACAGTGTTGATGCCCTCTTTATCCAAGGCCTTTACCAATTCATGTAATTGTTGGTTCGGTTGTTTTAAAAGGGCCAAGTCAATAGCATTCTTTAACCTTGCTTTATGGGGCAGCCGGGCAGTCTCATTCGGTGCAAATTTTTCTTCCACAAAAGCAAGGGTTGGTTTACTGTAAAAGTCGCTGGCCTTAATGGGTACACCCACCTTATTGCCTTGTTCATCCACTATCCTGTACACCAACCCACGGTTCTCGAATATCCTTGACCCTTCGCTGCCACGGTCGGCCATAACATTGTATTGTTTTAGTACCGCATTCAACTCTGGCAAGCTGGTGTATTTATAGTCTTTAAGAACATTATCCAACACATTAGTGATAGCCCTTTTTGTGTCTAATTTGCCATACTGCACCTTTTGTAAATTGACTGGTTTAAGACTGTACAACTGCTGTTGCTTTTTACTGTCCTCGGCACGTTTTAGCCCAAATATTTGTTCAATTTCCTTCCTTGCTTTTTCGGATTGGTTACGACCAATATTCTGCATGTCAATGCGGCGTCCATCTGCCCGAACTTTTACCGTTACGATATGGATATGTGGATGCCCAGCATCAAAATGTTGATAGACCAAATAGGGCTGTTCGCCAAAACCTATTTGCTGCATATAGGTATCAGAAATATCCTGCAACTGCTCTTTAGAAAGCTTTTCAGAGGGGTCAAAATTCAGCGAAATGTGGACGCTGTTACGGCTGACATTTTCGTTTAAAGCTGCCTGATTTTTTAGCCGATTGAGCTTATTTGTAAACGATAATTGTTCAACATCCATAGGATAATTTGTTGCTGAAATAATTTCAGCAACGCCCTCTTTCACCTTGTTTTCATTATAGTTTAAAATACGGTGAATGGAATGCCCCGTTTTGATTACTGCAACCATTTTTCACCAATTTTTTGGATATGGTTTTTGACCTCATCCACCTTGTTCAACAAGATTTTTTTCTCCAATTCATAAGTCACCAACCAGTCCCTGAATTCTGAAATTTGGTGCAGCGTGTGCAGCTTCTTTACCGCTTGATTAAAGTTGTTCCCGATGCCGTTCAACTCGTTCCTTAGCTTGATACTTTCTGCCATGTAGTCATCCAAAGTCTGGTTGCGATAGGTGGCAACAATGGGCTTCCCGAATATGATCCGGCGAACATAATCACTCAATTTGCGGCAGGTACTGGCTTTCCATTTTTGCTCTATTTTCTCGTATTCTTTTGGCGTTAGCCGCAACCCGATGATGCGGGTCCTGTTTGTTTTTTCCTGTTCCATCACTTATCATTTTCACGTTATCAAATTCTTCAAAACATTCCAGCATCCCCCGACCACGAGTTCCGAGTAAGGGCGGCCAGAGTCGGTTGTTTAACAACCGGACATCTGGCCGATTGCGGAAAAGGCAATCTTATAGCCCTTCATAAGTCTTTGAAGATTTTCTATATTCACTTTAGACATTTTAATGTTGCGATCATGTTAACGGTATCCAATGAATACTTTATAACCAATATTGCTATCATAACTTTTGCTTGAGCTGTTTTTTGCTATTATTGCCAATGTTTACTAACCACTCGTTAAGGTCTTTATGTCCTTTATAAAGATTGCTTTCATCCTTGTATTTTTCGCTTAAAGACAAGGCGTAGCGACTGTAATTTTGTCCTGTGGCATCCCTATCCAAATAGAGTTTTATCACTTCGTGTGCTTCCAAAAAAGTACGTGCTTTTTCAAAGAAGGAAACTGAATTTAAAATGAGAAAATCGGTATCTTTTTTTGATTGATTTTGGTGCATGACAAGGAAAGAAAGGAAGTCTGTAAAGCCTTCAAAAACGGATACATTTTTAGCCCCATTGTTAAACGTGGTAATGCCTTTTGGGGAACTGCTTGTCTTGAAATATTGGTTACGGATTTCATAACCACCAGCATCATTTTTGAAGCCGATACCATAGTAGATTTTGTCGTTCAATCCATACCTTACTTCCCTACAATATTGCCATGCAATTGCAACGGGGATTTTCCTTTGTTCGAGGTATTTTATCAAAGCGAAAGAACTGATAATACAGTCTTGAAGAATAGTAATTTTTGGTTCTGCAATTACTTGTTTTGTGTGTTGCAATACGGGCTTGTGAAAAGAAAAATAAGCGTCTATTTTCTGAAGGAATTCCCCAACGGTGCAGTTGTGGTAAAGGATGCCGAAATCAATAAAATTCCCACCTTTCCCAAGCCCATGATCGTACCAACGGTTCAATCTTGTATTGACCTTAAAAGAGGGTGTACGCTCATCTCTCAACGGGGATAAATACCAATAATCTACGTTCCTGATTTTAGCTGGGCTGAACCCCAATTTTGAGAGGTAGCCGACTAAATCCATTTCTTTGACCTGCTCTATTGAGTAGGATTTTTTACCTAAATCCATAACTGCACATTTTCATTTTTCACCTTTCAGGTATCACGGGGACGAAGTTAAACAAGCAGCATCTGTACCACCTATCCCCATCATATTTTAACGGGGATAATCTAGCTGCCCGAAAATAAATTTGTGCCTTAAAAATGAACAATTAAAAACGTGATGTTATGCTAACAACAACCGATGTGGCCAAAGTGTACGATACCATAATGAGTATCCCTGGCATGAATGAAACAGTGAAGATCGACATGCGGATTTCACGAAAAAATGTACTGCTGCTGAACAGTGTTATCAAGCGTGGGCTGACAGCAAAAGATGATGACAAATCTGCTAACCTGTTAGAGGGCATACCAAAAGAAACCCTACAGGAACTGGATGCTTTTGCAGATGACTGTTTAACAAAAGCAGGGCTAAATGAGCTAAATGAAAAACTCAAAGCATTAAGCCAGAAGTAACAAAGCTATAACCTGTTGCAAGGGGATATTTATTCAGTCATTCATAGGATTCTATTTCCTTGCAACAGGTTATTCAACTAAAATTTTTCACCTTGCCTCATAGGAAATAATACCCTGAAAAAAGTGCCAACAGACCAACGATTTCAAGTTGCTCTAATTACTTATCTGCCTAAATAACCTGAAAACTTAGCCAGCAAGTTTTCAGACCATTACAATACTGCTTTATACATATCCCAACCCCATTTTCACATAACTGATTTCCACGCTTTTCCTTGTGTAAATACGTTTGACCTGTCAACAATATTTCCAACAAATCAAACAACAAAAGCATGGAATCGAGCAACAACATTTTCCAAGATGCGATCAGCATCGAAGAACTGGAAGCCCGTCTTGAAATGTCAGGTACAGGCATGTTTTCTTTTATTTCAGACAGTTCGTGTATCACCAGTACACCAACATTGCCCGGCACTGTTTAAACTGTTCTTTTTTCAAAGGGAACCTGCTTCGGGTTCCCTTTTATTCACCTAACACTTTTATTATATGACAGGCATTTCATTGAAATATGTGCAGGAAAAAAACAGCAATAGATACCTATTAGTAAACGCTAGTGGTAGCACATACAGCATTAGCAAAATGCTCTACCATATCCTTTTTAAAAAGCAGCAAAATATAGGTGACAATGACATAGCCAAAGAGATGAACCTGCTTTTTGAAACCAACAGTTTCACAGGGATTTTTATACAGCACACTATTCAAAATACCTTAGAGAACGTGAGTGGCCAGAACTGTTTGTTACAAGTAAATGAGCAGCCTTATATCTTCATGAAACGAACAATCATCGCTGCTGGAAAAGGGTCAACAGCTTATCGGTTATTATCTGGATTGTTCCAAAGGAATATATCTGCTTCACTCATTTTTGTGTCCGCTTTTGCAACAATTTATTTTTTCTGTACCGATGGTGTAAGTGCTTTTTCAGGGGCGTATCATCACACCATTACAACGTTCGGTTTTAGTAAAGCAATAATGCTGTATGGCTGCTTTTTAGGGATAATCCTAGTGCATGAATTGGGACATGCCACTGCTGCATATCGGTTCGGTATAGAGCCGCAAGAAATTGGCCTTGGGTTGTATTTTATTTTTCCTGTTTTCTATACCAATGTTACGGGCATTTGGGCCTTGCCAGTGAGGGAAAGGATTGTTGTCAATCTTGCTGGTATCTATTTCCAACTGATAGCAAACCTGCCTTTGTTGCTACTGTTTTATACGTGTAGTTGCAACCCTATATGTTTTGTTTTGATTACCGCTAACACCATTGGTTTACTCTCTGCCCTCAACCCATTTTTACGTTATGATGGATATTGGCTATTCAGCGATATTTTCAATATTCCAAACCTTCATGCCAAATCTTGGGGCATTTATACAAGCCTTTTAAAAGGCAAACCATTTTTAAAAAACACCACTCTACCACTGGTACTGTACAGCTTTTTAAAAGCAATATTTTGGGTGATTGCCTATTACTATTGCATACTGTTTTTCATTAATTCAATACGGAAAATCCAACACCTTATCGCTACACAAAGCAATGGTGAAAACACGATTTCCGCTATTGGCCTTTCATCTGTTTCATTTTTGGTATTATTTTTTATACCACTCAAATTAATATGGTCTATCACTAAAACAAAGCAACATGAATCCAATTGACTATAAACAAAAAAGGGATGATTTGGTAAATGTTTTTTCAATGTCCATGGACATTAAAAAAGACGAGATGCTTACAGCGAAGTACCATATTGTAAGTGCCAGTCTATCCAATTATTTGCCAGAAATTGATTGCAAGAACCATGAAACTATTTTTAGGAATATCCTATTGAACCAGCAGTTGAGCCACTTGGAACAGGCATCTTATGATGTACTGCAATACATGTCATACGAAAACCTAAGCGATAATATCTGGGGGACATTGAAGCAGAAGCCTTCCATTATCTGCACTTTTCATACAGGTTCGTATAGATTGATAAATCTTTTCTTGGTAAAAAATAAAATACCTTACTCATTGGTAATCGCCAACAATGTCATCGAAACACAAGGCGATTTATTCAATGAACTGTATAAAGACATTATGAATAGTTCGGGGAAAAATGGCTTTGAAATTATCAATGCGGAACATCCTTCTTCGGGACTTCAAATGTTAAAAAATCTAAAAAAAGGAAGAAGCCTTTTATTGTACATGGATGGTAATACTGGTGCAGGTAGTGGTACAATAAAAAATGACAATCATTGCAAAATCAACTTCCTTAACCAAGCCCTTTTTGCAAGAAAAGGTATCGGCTTTTTGGCACATGCAGCACAAGTGCCGATCCTTCCTGTTGCCTGTTACCGAAAGTCCTTGGAAGATATAAGGTTACGCTTTTTTGAACCTATTTATCCAAATACAAATGAGGCAAGGGAAGTATTTGCGGCACGGTCAACACAAGCTATTTACAACCTCATTTCACCGATTATAAAACTGTACCCCGAACAATGGGAAGCATGGCTGTACCTGCACAAGTCGGCACATATCATCAATGGGTTTCAGAGGACGGAACAATTGCCATTTGATAGGGATAGTAAGCTGTTATTGAACACATCGTTGTACAGTGTTTTTAGCATAGCTGGTAAAGCCTTTCTGTTCAACAAAAACACCTATCTATCATACCCCATTGATAGTAGTGTGTATGTTTTCTTATCAGGGTGCAGTTTACAAAGTGCAAGGCTGGAAGGTTTTGATATTGCCTTGTTGCAACAACTGTATAACAACCATGTATTGAAAGCTGCTTAAAACAAAAGTATTATGTAAAAAAACTTAAAAGATCCGATGTCATGGTACAAGAAAAAAATAAAAAAACGCCTGTTTGGTTGGTGCATATTTGTGCATGGGTCGTTTACAGCAGCTTTATCTATATAGCCAACCGCTTGTCAAAGCCGAATATCACTGTTATTGAAGTGGCGTTTTTCCTGCTGCCTTTCTGTACCACTTTTTATGTGAGCCTATATTCTTTGGGATTGTACAAGAAAAGAGGGGTTTTATGGGGTATCCTAACTTTTATAATTGTCTTTATCGTTATGTCTGCTCTTGGTTATTGCTATATCTATCTGTTGCTGCCGTTGGCTGGCATGAAGCTATACACGTCCAACAATTACAGGCTTTTTTTGGAAAGTGCCATCTTGGGCTATGTGCAATACTCGGCTTATGCCATGCTCTATTTTTATGTGAGGGAAACAGTACGGACTGAACAAAAACTACGATGGTTACAGGAAGAAAAATTACAACTGGAAAAGCAAAAGATGCAGCGTGAACTAGAGAACGCCATTTTGAAACAACAGGAACTAAAATCCCAGCAGGACAAGTTGCAGTACGAGTATGCTTTCCTGCGTTCACAGATCAATCCGCACTTCCTGCACAATACGCTAAATGTGCTGTTTTCGCAGGCATTGGAATTTTCCCAAGAACTGGCCGATAATATCCTGAAACTTTCGGGCATGATGCGTTATTCACTTGAGAGCGTAGAATTTGAAAGTGGGAAAGTCCCCATTGAAAAAGAATTGGAACACCTGCAAACATTGCTAGACATTCACAACCTTCGTTTCGGTGATACAAAAATTATTGAGTACAGCACCGAAGGCGAAGTGCAAGGGCAAATATTGCCACCACTTTCCATTATCACCATTGTTGAGAACGCCTTCAAATATGGCGACCTTAAAGACCCTTCCAACCCTTTGTTGATAAAAGTAAGGCTACTGCCACAAGAGATATATTTCTATTGCAGGAACAAAAAAAGGAAGAACAATATCCAGCTTTCATCACTCAATATTGGCATTACTAACCTTAGTAAAAGGTTGGATGTTGCTTTTAAGGACATGTATGAGATGAAGGCTACGAACGAGGACGATTTTTACACTTTTGAACTCACCATAAAAAATTGATAGTATGATCAAGTGCGTAATCATAGATGACGAACAGCCTTCCATCAATGTACTGAAAGGCTATATCCAAAAAATACCAGGTCTGCAATTGGTAGGTACAGCCATAAACCCAATCGAAGGAATCGAACTGGTGCGTAGCACAAAGGCTGAGGTCGTTTTCCTCGACATACAGATGGACGAAATGAACGGTATTGAAGTAAAGCAGGTAATGGATCCAAGCGTCAAGGTTGTTTACTGCACGGCCTATTCTGAATTCGCTGTGACCAGTTATGAACTTGATGCGGTGGATTACCTTATCAAGCCTATCGCATTCGGCCGTTTTGTAAAGGCAGTACAGAAACTGTCCGATAAGCTATTGCCGGGTATTTCTGCATTCGAGGTTATCCCACACGATTATTTTTATGTAAAGGCTGAGCATAAGGGCAAGATGATAAAAATAGATATTGACGATATTGACTATATCGAAAGCCGTAGTAATTATGTGGCATTCCACAGAGGTAATGATGTTACACTGGCATACCTTACCATGAAGGATTTGGAACTACGGTTACCGCCTTCACAGTTTACCCGTGTACATAAATCCTATATCGTTGCCCTTAACAGGATTACTGCATTTGAGAACGGTAGCCTTTTACTCAAAGGAAAGTCCACAAGGATACCATTGGGCAACAATTACAAAGAGGCTTTTATGGAAAAAATGAAAGGGAAACTGTTCTTGTGATTCTAGTTTAAAAAGAAAGGCGAAGGCCAGTATTTTAGCTTAATTAATAGGCATGTAAACAGCAGTGATTCCTTATTTTCGTCAATATAACCTTTGTATGAAAGCAAAAATCCGAACATGCCAAATTGATTTGTTTCTTAGGAATGAATTGATGTTTATCCTCAACCCATCAACGGATAAAGGACATGTTTATACCAAGGCTATAAAAAAATTAAAAATCGTCATTCCTAAAGAAGAAGCCTTACCTGAAGATGTAGTGGTACATATTCTTGGTAAAACAAGGTTTAAAAGGTTGCAACAATACATCGTGCAATTACCAAAATAGACCTTGCAATACCTTGTTACATCCTTAAATTTATATGCTTGCCTATATCTGACCCCGACCATCCCACTATTCACATATAGCAAGCCACTTTTCACATAACAGATTTCATACAGGGCATACCAGTTTTTAGTTTCACACCCGTTTAGCAGCAGTTGTATCATCGGCTGCCTAAATGCTCAAAAACTGTGTATGAAGAAAAGTACCAACATCGAAATTATCTGCGGACTGCTTATACTATTATTTGTTTACACTGCTGTAAGCAAACTATTGGCATACACATCCTTTGTAGCCGTGTTGGATCAATCGCCATTAATGCAAGGCAAGGCAGGTGTTATTGGGTGGTTGCTACCAACGGTAGAACTATTTGTTTCAATACTGTTGTTCTTGCCTTCTACAAAAGAAGTAGGGCTTTACTTATCGTTTGGGTTAATGGTTTTGTTTACTGCCTATATCGCTTATATGGTCATGTTTACACCGCACCTTCCATGTTCTTGTGGCGGTGTTATCAAACAATTGTCGTGGAAGCAGCATTTGGTATTTAATGCCTTCTTCATTTTGGTTGCTTTTGCAGGTATAATAATGTTCCGCAATAAAAATTTGGCAAAACACCAAACACAATAATGTCATTGTATTACCGGGTACATACAACAGGAAGTAAGCTGAAAACCTGAAAAAAGAGTAAGCATCATCACATCACCAATCGTTGCAAAAATGGTGCAACGGCCATCTTTCATTCTATTTTTTAATCATTTTTAAAAGTCACATTTATGAAAAAGTATCTTTTCGGTTCTTTGGCTGTTATCCTTGCCCTTGGTGCAAGTGCATTCACAACATTGAAAACCAAGCCCGTTAAAAAAAGCTTGTCAACAATGGTGTACTACTATCAACAATCAACGCTTCTAGGGTCTAATAATTCTGGCAATTGGTTGCCAGAAGGAGAAGTAGAAAACCCGCCAAGTTGTACTGGTGATGATATACCATGCAGGTTGTCATTTGAGACCACGGAGTTCAGCGACATTAATGCTTACTTAAGCGGTAAAACCGATGCACAAGTAAGAGATGATGCAGCACATGTCATCAACAAGCCAGAGTAAACTAAAAGAGGGCATAAGGGCATTTGTCCCCTATGCCCTTATTTTTTATCTAGGGTTCTGTTGTATGTTAGATAGCTTGATGACATCTTCAGGAATTGGTAATGCGTAACGCAGGTCATTTGGTGGAAGTGTATAGGTTACTTGGTTCAATACCCGCTTAATTGTAATATTCCTTCCTTCAAAATTCAACCGTTTTAAATCTGGCCATCTCAGCCCACGCATCAACAATTCCTTTCTTCTTTCCACTAATATTTTATCCAGTGCATCATTTGCATCAATGGCTGTTACAGGTGCAAACAACCCTGTTTTGTAACGCTTTATAAGCAATGTGTTCAAATCATTCAAAGCGTTTGTTTTATCATTTTTCCTTGCAGAGGATTCTGCCCTAATTAAAAGCACTTCATCTACCGCAATCCCTGAAAAAGGAGCTGTACCACCCTCATAGCTACCTTTAAAACCAACAGATCCATTACCATTATCCTTAAAGAAAACTGTTTTTCTAAGGTCATTGCTTGCAAAGGATTGATATAGTGCTGAATCAATTTTTGCCCTGCTATTGTTCAAGGGTGCAGGTGTAGGCATGAAACTCTCGTAAATCACTTCGGCATTGAACTGAGGGATAGGATAGGTTGCAGAAGCTGTCAGCGTATTAAAATCCAACAGGTTACTCTTCAACTGTAGGCAAAGGTCAGCATACCTTAAACTACTGTCATAATTGCCAATATTCAAATAAGTCCTGGCCAATAGTGCATACGCTGCAGTCTTGCAAGGACGCATCACATGTACAGGTGTTACAGGCAGCAAGGCGGCACTTGTTTTAAGGTCGGCGATGATAGTGTTGTAGGTTTCTGCCAATGAGGAACGAACCGCAACAATATTGAAGTCTGAATTTGTCCTTAGAGGAATGCCCATATCAGTAGGTGCAGTTACTGGGTTATAGGCTTTTGTAAATGCTGCCGTTAACTGGCAGTATGTTTTTGCCCTTACAAATAATGCCTGTCCCAATACATTGTCCCACTGCATAGCATTTGCTGCATTCCTGTCCACATTGTCAATGTTGTCCAAGACGGTATTGGCATAGTAAACAGCAGCATATGGCCTTCGCCAATCCCCAGCATTGAACTGGAAAAAATAATCCTTTTCCCATGTGTACATCCTTCTTTGACCTTCATCTGAAAGAGCCGCCCAGTCAGCATAATTCAGATAATAATTATCTGCACTTATTTCACCAACGGACATATCCACGTTGTTAAGGATGTTATAGTTGTCCAGTAGTGCCTGAAAGTCTTTGAGTGTTGAAGGGATGACGTAGGACTTATTAGGGGCGGCATCCAAATATTTGCTACAACCGCCCATTATGGCAGCAAGTGTTACCAGTAAAAGAGAAGAAACAATATTGATTTTTTTTGAACCCAACATAGTGAATGGTTTAAAAGATGAACAATGGTTTTTAAAAGGCCGCTTTCAGCCCTATGGCAATATTCCTTGCAGGCAAGACCGATGACAATGGGTAATCCGGGTCAATGCCTTTCTTATTTGCCTTCCAAATAATACCTACGTTATTAATGTTTGCATAAAGCTGAATATTACGGAATGGCAGATTTTTATTACTGGTTTTTGGTATGTCATAAGCAAGGGTAATATATTGGATACGGATATTATCACCCTTCTCTACTAACACTTCAGAGTTGTCATAAAATGCATCTCTTGCACTGATAGATGGATACACCATAGAAGGCACGTTGGTATGCAGTTCATCGCCTGGCTTTTGCCACCTGTTGGCATAATCGGGATGACCGACACGGGTGTTGAAAAGGTTGGTATAATCAATAGATGCGTTCCTGAAAAAGTACCCAAACTTGTATATTAGCCTGATTGTTAGGGATACATTCTTAAAGCTAACGGTATTACCTATTGAGCCAAAAATTGTTGGCATTACAGAACCACCGTACACAAGGTCTTTTAATTGCGTAGAATCGGCAATAATGGAAGCGTAGTTTTTGCTCACTTTCCCATTGATATAACCCATTGGGTCGCCTGTAGCTGGGTCAAGCCCTGCCCACTGGTAAGAAAATATGGAATAGACCGGCTTGCCCACGGTGCCCAATGAATTTGGTACTGTACCACTGATAAAACTGCTGCCTTGTAATGATGGATTGTAATAGTCCGTTATCTGGTCTTTGTACCAAGTAAAATTGATATTGGACTGCCATTTGATAATACCAGTCGTGTTCAAAGTATTTAACTCAACATCAATTCCATTGCCTTTCATGGAGGCAACATTTTTTGTAATTATACCAGATGATATACCAGTTGTAATGTCAATGGGTGAAGGGCCAAAAAGATCCCTAGCATTCTTTATGTAATATTCAATGCTGCCGCTTATCCTTTCATTTTTAGTCCTGAAATCCAAACCGAAGTTCATCAACTTTACTTTTTCCCATTTCAGTTCGGGGTTGGCATTCCTAGAAATAATGGCATAGGGCGACAATGTATAAGGTGAGTTGGAAGAATAGGTAATGGTGGTAACGGCACTTTTGCTCTGGTCAACATTACCACTCACACCATAAGTAGCTCTTAACTTTAAATAAGGCAATGCCGATACCTTATAAAAAGGTTCTTTGGATAATAGCCATCCGCCACCAACCGACCATAACGGGTTCCATTTTTCATTGGTATTTACACCAAATAAATTAGAAGCATCCCTTCTGCCACTGAGTGATAGTGTGTATTTCTGGGCATAAGTATAAGCTGCATTGCTATATATAGATACGAAGCGGTTCAAAGTGTTTGAGAAGCCTGAATTGTTGGGGATGAAGCTGTTGCTGCCCGTAACAAAACTTGGATAGGTATTGGCAAAATCGACACTCGAAGAAGTCAATATATCTGGGTCATATCCATAAGTCCTGTAAGCATTGCTGATGGTATTCGATTCCCTTATTTCAGCACCTGCAATGGCAGTTACAGCATGTTTTTGCCATTGCTTATTGAAATTCAATTGCCCCCTTGCATTGTGCGATGACAATGTGTTTCTTGATATGTCCAATATGCCACCAACAGGTATTTTATAGGTCACAACACCTGTTGTTCTGTTTAATTGGCTATATTGGTTAATGAGGTTGCGGGTAAAATAACTCTGCACGTCGTTTAGGTTTTCTAATGTTACCTGTTGTTTTTCATATTGGTACTTAAGGTCAACGCTGAAACTTTTTGATACTGCATAATTGATACCAAGGTTCAGGATAATATCATTGGTAGTGGTTGTTGCGATAGTATGTTTATAATCTTCCAAAGGGTAATAGTCCCAGTTCAATAATTTGCCACCACCAGCAGTATCCGTATAGCTTTTCCTGAACCCTCTTGTAACTGGTAGGGCATTGCCATTATCATCTGCCAATAAAGTATAAGGTGGCAAATTACCGTTGGAAGTGGTAATGCTTCCGTATGCTGGCCGTCCACTGGTGCTCTTGCTTTGTGTGTAGTAAACACCCGTTGAAAATTGCAGGTTTTTTATGGGTTGGTACGTGTTCTGTAACCGTAGGTTAAACCTGCTATAACCTGCATCCAGTTCGCTACTGTTCTTATCATAACCTGCGGAAAACAGGTAGGACATATTGGTGTTGCCACCACGCAGGTTAACAGCATATTGCTGGTTCAAAGACTGCTTGTACAAATACTTGTCAAACTGGCCACGCAAATCCACATTCCGTAAAGCATCAATTTGGCTGTTGGTCTGTGCAGTTGTCAATTGCCCGTTGCGTTGTTTAAACAATATCTCATACACTGGCGAAAAGGATGGCCTACCGCTATTTGCCGTATCTGAAAATTTAAACCCTTTACCAAACAGGAACTGTTCCACATCAATAAAATCCGTTGTTGACATCTGCTTCTGGTAATACAGGTCGGGCTTGTTACCAATCAGGATATTAGAATTGAACTCAACCTGAATTGGCTGGTTCAACTTCCCTTTTTTTGTGGTTATGACAATCACACCATTACCAGCTTTTGTGCCCCAAATAGATGCTGCTGCCGCATCCTTAAGAATGGATATACTTTCTATATCATTTGGGTTGATATTGTTGATGTCACCATCATAAGGAAAATTGTCCAAGACAATCAATGGGTCTTTTGGGCCTTCAATAGAGCTAAGCCCTCTAATACGGATGCCGCCGCCACCTGTCGTTTTTCTATCCACCAATAAGCTGTTGGATACAGCTTCTAAACGCCCTAATATGCTGGTGCTTACCTGTTCATTAAAACGTTTATTGTTCACTTGTGTAAATGAGCCTGTTGCCCTTTCTTTAGGGATGTTCTGATAGCCAGTGCTTACTACGTTCACATCCTGCATTTCAGTAACAGCAACCTTCATAGCTATGGCAAGCTGTGCCGAATTTTGTGGGTTCACAAAAACAACCCTATCACGGTAGCCCACATAGCTAACAACAAGTACCCCACCAGTAGAAGGAAGCTTGATTTTAAAATGGCCATCATCACCAGTAATGGTATTGGTGTTTGTACCTTTTAGGTTTACCAATGCACCTGCCAGTGGCTGGTTAGTAGAATCCGTTAGCACAAGCCCACTGATAACCGTGTCTTTTACAGGATATTGGATGGTATGGTCGTTATCATAGGTTGCTACTTTTGGGGTGACGATAATGGTCTGTTCGATAATTTTATAACCAAAAGGCTGCTGTTCAAACAATTTTTGTAGCACCAAAGAAAGCTTTGCTTTACTGGCATGAAGTGTTACGGGCTTTGCCCCTTTCAAAAGACCATTGTCATAAATAACCCTGTAAGCCGTTTGCTGCTTAATGGCAGTAAATGCTTTTTCCAATGACGCATTATTCAAGTCAATGGTCACCAATGTGCTGTCAACCTGTGAAGCAAATGAACGAGTACAGCAACATGCCATCACCAGTACCAACAGCAAGCAATTTTTTTTCTTCCGTACATGGCAATACATTGCCAAGGCCTGTTTTACAGGCGATTTTCGCATGTTCATAAGAGTGAGGTTTTTAGTTTAAGTAAAGTAGTTTTCCCCTATTATTTACCTTTTAAAGGCAGGATGGTCAAAGTGTTCTTGTTAATTTTAAAGGTTGCAATACCAGTCAGTTCCAGCATCTGCAACAGCTTGCTCAAAGGCACATTACGTTTTATTTCACCCGTAAAAAATTTTGGCTGTTTAAAATCCCCGTCATACACCACTTGCACATCGTACCAACGTGACAGTTGCTGCACCACTTCTGCTAATGGTGCATTGTTGAACTGGAAAAGCCCGTTCTTCCATGCAGTTGCCAAACCTACATCAGCATTACTGATGGCAGTGGTTTTAAGGTCGGTTTTTACCTGTTGCCCTGGCTTCACCATTACCGTGCTGTGTTTGGTTGTTACTTTTATACTGCCCTCTTCCAATGTAGTAATAGTAGCACTATCGGCATTGGCATAACTGTTCACATTGAAAACCGTACCAACTGCCTGTACATCCATTTTGTTAGCAGCAACAATAAATGGTTTGTCTTTGTTCTTCGCTATTTCAAAATAGGCTTCACCAGTTAGTTTCACCCTTCTTTCATTACCTGTGAACTGCATGGGGTAATGCAATGAGGATGCTGCGTTCAACCAAACCTTTGTACCATCTGCCAAGGTTACTGCATATTCGCCACCATTCGGTGTACGCAAAGTGTTCCATTCTGTTTTGGCATTGCCGCCATTTTTACTTTCATACACCAGCATATTCGCTGTGGTATAAATGTTTTCACCACCTTCATTAAACGTACTGTCCTTGTCCCTCACAAGATGCGTGACCATGCCATTACCAGAAACCAATTCTGCTTTAAAAGAGCCTGGCAATGCGTCATCACCATAATTCTTAGTTGCACTATCTGTAATGGTTGACACAACGGATTGTCCCTGCTTTTGGGTGGTTGATACCACCATCCAACAAGCTACCGCAATCAAGAAAACGGCTGCGGCACTAAACCATGTTGTCTTGTTCAGTTTTTTGCTGCTGGTTGTTTCCTTCGCAATCACTTTGTCCAGCAATTGTTCCCACTTCTCGTCCGTGTTTACCTGCCCAAATGCAGCCGTGCCTTGTTGCAGCATTTCAGCATCGGTTATCTCTTGCATCAACTTGCTACTGCCTTCTGTTTCTGCCACCCATTTTTCCAGTTCCGCTTGTTCTTGGGGCGTAATATTGCCACGCAGGTATTTTACAATAAGTTCCGAAGCACGTAATGCTTGGCGTGTTTGTTTTTGTTCCATGTAGTGGTTTATAAATGTTCTTTCCTTCCCTAGTTGCAATAGGGTTTTAAATTACAATGTGGAAACAAATGAATGTGCTTTGAGACTACAAAGCAAGCAACTTTTTTTATGAAAAGATAATATAGAGGAATAACAATAATGTAGAAACGCTCATTTTTTTGCGAAGGGCGTGGATGCCCCTTGCCTTATGTGTCTTAACAGTGCTGATAGAAATATCCAAATGCTCGGCAATTTTTTTATGTTCCCAGCCCTCTATAAAAACAAGCTGCATCACGTTGCGGCATTCTGTTGGCAGGTTCTCAAGTTCATGATATAAAGCACGCAATACCTCTGCATGAACGATTTCCAAAAGGGCATAGCTTTCTGTTTCTTGTTGTATGGTGTAGGCAAACCCATTTAGTTTGCTGTTGTTCCTACGCCGTTGTGCAATAAAATTAAAACAGGCATTTTTAACAGCTATATACAGTATGGCTTTAATGTTTTTATGCTTACTAAAATCAGGTTCTTTTTCCCATAGTTTAATAAACACATCCTCAACAATATCTTCTGCCTCAGTTCTGTCTTGCACCAATTTTTCAGCAAAAAAGCATAGGGCAGCATGGTATTGATAAAACACCGATTTAAGTGAAACCTCGTTAAGTTCCTCTTTCGATAATTTTCCAATATCAACGCTTCTTTTAATCATGTAAATCTGCTAATTGTGGCCACTAAGATAAAACTTTCAAATCAAAGTTTATAACTACTAAATAAAAGTATATAAATAACTAATCGTAGTATTTGATTTATATTACTAAACATGCTGCTAATTTTTGTCGTTTAATTACTCTAAAATGGCAAAAAAGACGAAAAGTGAGGTATTACTTGAATTTTATGAAACCGAGGAAGGGCTTCATAAAATCAATACTATTAGAACAGGTTTAGCCAATAATACGGTTGAAAGTTTTCCTCAAATATTTGCAACTTTCGCAAAAAGTAATCTTCAAATCCTTTTAGGAATTTCCTTTTATTCATTCTTGAAAAAAATTGAAGACCCAGGAAAGTTCACATTGAATGAGATTGAATTCATGAGTGAATTATTTAAAGTAGATTTTGACATAATGATGGGGTTTGTTCATAAAACAATGCTTGCTGCTAAAAAGCAAACTAAACGCATACCTTCTAAGAAGAAACAATGATAATCATACAACTAATATGAATCTTCCTTTAAAATTATCATTATTCCGAGAATACCGTATTTGGACACCAGAAGATGTTGCGAATGAATTGTTAATGCCGATTGATGATTACAATAAACTGGAAAAAGGAAAGACAAAACTAAACGGTATTGTTGCCCAGCAGCTCTCAGATTTATACCGTGTACCTATTGAGTTTTTTATGATTGATGATACACCCAATTATTATCAGGCTGATGTGATGTACACCAATTGCAGTTTTAGCGGTGGTGGAAGTAACGGTTATATCAACCATCAATATAATGACCGTGGTATTGATGAAATCATTGCTTCCAAAAACAGCGAAATAAAGACCTTGAAACAACAGCTTGAAACTGTGCAGCAACAGAACAATAAGTTTATTGAGCTACTGGGCAAAAACGTTTAGGCTTACTTTAGTTTATATTTTTGCTACAGGCTTGCCCTTCAAACTCTCGGTTACCAAAAGCCCCAAGAAGTTAGTAAACGGCTCTATGTTCTGGTTTACACTTGCCGCTTCCAATGCGGCCATATATGCATCCCTTTGTTCCACAGGCACCACCGTCCAAGGGTAACCACCAGATGCCAACATTGCATTCATTAAAAAGCGTCCCATTCTGCCATTACCATCCATATATGGATGGATGAACACAAAGATAAAATGCCCCAATACGGTTCGTACAGAAGCTTCAGGTTCTTGCCTAATCATTTCAAATAATACTGGCATGGCATCACGTACCGCTTCTTTGTTTAAGGGTACATGTTTAGATTGGCTGATATATACCTGATGGCTTCTGTAACCTGCCAAATCTGATGCCTTTAAAAGCCCGGCAGATACACTTGGCCCAAACATTTCCCTATACCATTCCTCATGGTCTGCATCCACTATATCACCAGCATTCCCACCTTCTAATATACGTTCAATACTTTTTTCAACTGCCTTAAATGCTTCCAAGTATCCCTTGGCAGCCATGGCATCTCGCTGCTTCCTGTCCTGCTCATTATCTGCCAGGTTCCATGTGCCGTTCCTTACCCTTTCTATCAATTCAGGCGTTACCTTGTATTTTTCTATTGATAGTGAATGGTAGGCATCTGTTACGAACACTGCATCTACCTGTTTCATATAGCTTGCCTTATCCGTTGGCATACCTGGTGCCTTTGGAAAATTGCCAATCACTGTATCACGCATTTGTTGCCACATCAGCCTAATGCGGTTGGCATAAGGCGAATGGTCACGGCCAGATAATGGCACTGGCAGTTTGCTGTCAAATGGGTCTATCTCACGTACCTTAAAATCAGCTCTTTCCATTGTCTTCAATATGGTATCAGCAATACGGTTCTGGCCAATATTGCGGAAAGCACCAGCCATACGGCCAGCTACAACACTCTGTCCGCCATCCAGCAATGGGGTAAGTATTTCTGATGCATCCCTAACCATAGAAAGTGCAGTTCTTGTGTCTATAGGGTTCTGTGTAAACGTGTTTGGTGAAGCCTGTATAAGGGCAGATGGAAGCGAAAGCATCCTTATACCATTGCTTTCTACCATTTCAGCACCAGCAGGCAACAATGCTTTTATATGAAACAGGGAAGTGCCAAAAGGAAGATCTGTTTTAAAGTTGGTGGCCGCAGGCGATTTTACAATCAATTGTTGTGGCACCGTCCAATTGCCACCATGTATAAGCAATGACTGCTCTGGCGATATGCACCATTCCTTCCCATATTTATCCTCTAGGTGCTGGGCACAGAAATCCCAGTAGGATGTGTACCAAGAAGTGCTGTCACCTTTAGCCTCATTGGGTGGGGCTGCCATATACCAGCCTTTATATACTTCTTTTATAAACCCATTATCTACAAGGCGTTCCCTAATGGTACGTGACAGTTCAGCGGCCTTAATAGCCACTATACCTTTATCCTGTAACTGCTTTAGCACATCTAGTGCTGCTGCTAATTTTTCTGCAGGTGTTGCCATATTGGTACAATTTTACTTTGCACCAAAATTAGGAAATAATGTTGTACTAAAATTAGGGAATGGCGTTGCACTAAAATTAGGGAATAATGCTGTACTAAAATTAGGAAGTAGTGTTTAAATTGGGATTATAAGGATTGTATCATGCTCAAAAATTCAACTATGAAGTAAAGGTCGGGGAAAAGGTCGGGAATGGGTCGGCGAAAAGGTCGGTGGAATCTTAAAGAAGAATAAAGGATTATTTAAAAATAATCACTAACAAATGTTCAGAGAAACATTGTCAAGCATCATTGTATTTCATGAAGCAATAGGTTGAGAAGATAATCTTGGGAATAGCCAATAAAAAAAGGTTGTCTATCCTGCCAATTTACCACCCAATACCTTTACCAATTCCATCAATTCAGCGTTCTGTTTTATTAAAATTGCGTTTTGTTCTTTTAGGACTGCCACTTCACCACCATGATAGTTGGAAGTGTTTTCGCCAAAATATCCATTATTGCTATTATTGTTTTCATTAACCTGCTTAAACGTAATAACAGGTGTAGATTCAGATAATAAATTAGCAATACTTACCTTATACAAATCAGAGAGTTTCTGAGCCTGTTCTGCTGTTATTTTCGATGGATTTTGTTCCAATCTTGCATAGGTTGGTTGGCTAATACCCAAAATATCTTCTGCTACAAAATCTTGTGAATAGTCATTTACCTCACGCAATATTTTTAATGTACTGGTTGCCATAGTTGGTTTGAATTAATTATTCAAAAAGCAGGGTTGATTATTCATTTGCTTTCCCTTTTATAAACACGAAGATAAACAACTTTGTTTTTCAGGCAGTTCCTTCCTTTCCTGTGTTGCAATAGTGGTTAATTTTTTCACCTTTTATCATTAACCACATGAAATTTTCATTCATTCTACTGGCCTCATTGGGACTAAGCTTCTATGCTTATAGCCAAGAAAAAACAACAACTCTTAAACCCCTAAACATAGGTGACAAAGTACCAGACATACAATTCAGTATGGTCAACTATCCATCCAAAACAGCCAAGCTATCCGACTTTACAAACAAGCTGGTGATACTGGATTTTTGGGCTACATGGTGTACAGGCTGTTTGCACAGTTTCCCTAAAATGGATTCCCTGCAACAACAATATACCGATAAGTTGCAAGTGCTATTAGTAAACACAAAAAGTACAGGCGATGATGAACAAAAAATAAAAGGGTTGTTCAACAGGCTACAGCCAAAAAATAAGCAGCCCTACAACTTACCATCAACACTTAAAGACACCATTGCAGACAAGCTTTTCAGGCACAAATCATTGCCACATTATGTATGGCTGTTCAATGGAAAAATAAAAGCCTTTACCTCATCCGAACAAGTAACCAGTAAAAATATTGAAGCAGTTCTTGCAGGGCAGCCAGTGGCATTCCGCATGAAAATTGATGACTATGATTACAACAACAAAGAGCCCCTCTTCTTAAATGGCAATGGTGGCAACGGCAGCAATATCCTGTGCCGCAGCATGATAACAGGCTATACCGACGGGCTACCTGTTACTGCAAGCAAAAGTGAAACCAGTGATAAATTGGTAACAAGGTTTACCATGATTAATAGCCCCATTGTACGTTTGTACCAAAAAGCCTATCAAAAAAGTGTTATTAAAAGCAGGTTATTGTTGGAAGTAAAAGATGCCGCCAAACTGGTGAATAATGGTGATTGGGATAGTTGGAAATACGAAAATACCTACTGTTATGAAATCATCACACCCGCTATGTCTATGGATAAAGTATATGCAAGGATGCGTAATGACCTGTCCAATTTTTTTGGCTATACAGCAGCCATTGAAAAGCGGAAAGTAAAATGTTTTGTACTGCGGTTTAATGGCTCTACAAATGCAGTTGCTATTGCAGAAAGAAAGTCTAGTAACAACTTTGGCAGAAAAGAAACTGTAACCTATATGCACAATCAAAAAGTAACTATGCTTACAGATTATTTGGATGAATTGCTATCAATTCCTGTACTGGATGAAAGCAATTATAACCTACCTGTTGATATGGAATTCAATAGTGACATGAAGAATATACAAACATTGCAGCGAACACTAAAAACCTATGGCTTTGATTTAGTAGAAACAGAAAGGGAACTGGAAATGTTTGTGTTAAAGGAACAAGATAAAAGCATAAATTAGCAGTACAAATACGGCACTTCAATTTACTATAACCCCCAAGTATAGTTGTTAGTATTCAAAGAGAAAATCCCTGGCTTTGCTAGGGATTTTTAGTTGAACCTTATTATAAAAAGACACTTCAATATCCCTCTTCACATTACTCATTCCATCGTTCACATAAAATTTTTCTTCCTCAACAATGTCCCTTCTAATTTAACAGTATTAAATCAAGACTTGCATAAACAATAGTACAAGTATTGCTTTTTTAAGCCTGATTAATGTAGCCCAACCCCTTAAATTTTTAACAATCAAATTAGTAAGGGTATGCCACATAAGTACACGTTAGAATGGATAGACTTGGTAATCACAGTAACGCTAAATCCTAAGAAAACGGATGTATCTGAAATTACAGATACACAGATAGAAGCCATCCTATCAAGGGTTACAGACGAAAAAGAAAAATTGGAATCACAACTAAAGCACCAAGTGTTTGGGCTTACCAAACAAAAGCAAATTGAGTTATTGATAAAGCAGTACCACTCTGCTTTAATTGTGCTATTGGATCAGGCATTTGAAAACCAAAACAATTGCCCAGCAAAAAACCAAGCCCTTAAAAATTTAAACAAAGCGTTGATTAGTTGCCTTGACGAATTGCTGTCTTTTATTGAGGTCAGGTTCAACCAATATTTGAGTTTGGAACAACGTGTACCTGTTACCTATCTTTTGGTATCAAAAAAAGAGCTGCAAAAGAAGCTGAATAAGCTGAAAGAAACATTAGTAGAAAAGGTAAACGACCAACAGTTTATAGACATTGTTTTAAACCCATTATACGCATTTATCAACGACCTGAAAGAAAACCCTGAAGTAAGTTTTAAGGAGCTCTTGTATCAAAAAGAACTATTAAAAGAGTTGGAACTATTGGAAAATCCTGAAAAGGAAATTGGTGTTTACACGGCATTAAACGAACTGCTGATTTACCTGAATTTCAATAGCAAAGCCTACATGGATTATTTCACCAAAAAACTGGCAGAGAAAACAAATAGCAAAGAAACCATCACAGAAAAAATGGATGAACTATTGATACATTATAAAGTTTTCAATCAATTGCACCGCAAGCCCGGTATTGTTTTAAACCCACAATATGCAGATTTAAAAACGGCATTGGGCAAATGGTTCAAGCATGAACTGTTCTACTTGGAAAAGAAACGGCATTTAGCCATTATGCCAATGGATGAAAATGCAGTACCTGTAACTACCAAAGACATTAAAAAGCACAAAATATTAAGTATGCTATCCGTAGATCAAATGGCCTTGATACTGCGTTCGGCAGATGATTTAAAAATACTGATAGCCCGTTCCATGAACGCTATTTTTAAAACCATTGTCCCACATTTATCTACCCCTCATCAAGTAGATCTTTCCTACGACAGTATGCGAAGCAAATCTTATTCAGCAGAAACAAGGGATAAGGAAATTGTCATTGACACATTGCAACAAATGATTGATAAAATACAGGAATACTAACAGTTCAACAACCATTATTACTTAACTAAAAAATTTACAACCATGAAAAAAGTAGCATCAATTTTATTACTGCCTTGCTTATTAATAGTAGGTTGCAGCTCTAAAAAGTTAGACCAGAAGACAGTTGCAGAAATCATCAAAAAAGAACTCGGTTATCCTAAAATATTGGATTACGACATTTACTGCAGTGACCCAAAACATGCCTATAAAATGTTAGATGCAGGATTGGGAAAGGATGGTTTAGTAGTAATTCAACAGAAACAAAAATTGATTGAAGTTGGCAAACCGCTTATAAGTTTCACAGAAAAAGCAAAACCATACTTATTAGCAACTTCTAAAAAAGATAAGTCTATTGAAATTCAAAAAGTAAAGCTTGCGGATGTAGATGTTGCAGAAATCATTACCACAAAAGATGGTGAGGATGGCAAAACTGCAATTGTAGAATTTACTACTGCTTACAAAAATATCAGCCCGTTTGCCAGACTGGTCAATGTGGATTTTAAGATGCCAAAGAAGCATACCATCTATCTTTCATTGTATGATAATCAATGGCACATTGAAAAGAAAACTGACTAAAATTTCAGTAACAAAAGCATATTGATACACTAACAAACAATAGCAGCGTCTTTCACCAAGGTCTCTCATACTGCTGGGCCAAGTGCAAGCATGGAACAAAGCCCAGTAGTATGAGTGGACGCAAACATTAGCAGTATACCGACTGCGGCCTTTTCATTTTACATGGATAATATGGCCGCAGTGGGTATGCTGTAACTGAAAAGCATATCAGTATTGGAATACATTTTATAGTTGCATGATATGCTTTAATATATTCGCTTAACAGCATACATTTCCTGTTTGCATAGGTGGGCATTTTACAGTACCGTAACTACAATACACGCAGCAATCACCTTGTTTGGGTTTTAATCTTGTCCTGCATTGCTCGCATTCATAAAAAAAATGGCAAGCATCAGTTGGCATTGTTTCCTCTTTCTTGTGGCCACAATTGGGGCATGTAATTTCAGATACCAGTTCAACATCATGACCATCAGCATCTATACCGCTATTACAGCAACTATGAAGTCTGTTCCTGTAATAATTAACGCCTGTTGCAACCATAAGCCCTAACATGCCAGCATAGAGAAAATACACCCAATGTTCACTCTCATTAATGTGGTAACCGTACAATATGAGCAGTACACTTGGAATGGCTATAAGCAATGGATACATACAACGATGCTGTCGATAAGATATATACAAACCGATAATGGATATTACCGACATCGCTTGAAAAACCCACATCGTCCAACCGCCAAACAATTCAAAGCTGCCCAGCCCCAATGCAGAAGCCGCAAAGGCAAATAGTGGAAAACAGCAAGGTGAGAATATGGCTGTTAAAAAGATGCCAATGGTGCCGATTTTATCAATATTCTTTTGCAACTTCATTATGGTATAATTGATTTTTAAATGTTGTTCCTATACTGTTTTTAAAACTCGTAAGCTACTCTACAAAACCTTAAACCGTACACCCAAATACAATATCCTGCCGTTTACTGGCCCCAAAGTTATTGAGCCATCAAAGTAAGGGTTCTACATTTTCATCCCTGCCATTGGCGATGAACCTATTCTAAAAATATATTCGCTGTTAATTAGGTATGCACCCCTTGTGACAACAGCTTCGCCTTGTGTTAAACCATAGGTTATTTCTATCCTGTCTCCGCTTTCCATGCCTACGGTTACCATTTTATTTTTAAAAGTGTTCTTGCTTGTTTGTACCCATACCGTTGCTCCTTTTGCATCTCTTATTACTGCATCCATTGGTAATGATAAAACGTTTCGCTGACCACCTTTTAATACTACATAAGCTGACATGCCAGGTCGTAATTGATTGCCCTGATTTGGTATAGTAATTCTTATCAGGTTTAATCTTTTATCAGGACTTATTTCAGGATTTACGAATTCGAGTTTTCCGCTTATTTCTTTGCCTATGTCTGGAAGCTGAACTGTTACTGAACCATTGCCATTAATCTGAGAATACTGGCTTGTATAAACCTGGGCTTCTACCCAAAGTGTAGATAAATCTGCTAACTGTACTATCAATCCACCTTCGGAAACGTATTCACCTTCCTGAACATTTAATTCTGTTATGTAACCACTTTGATTGCTAAAAACAGTTGTAGTAAGTTTTGCTTTACTAGAAGTTGAAAGTGCATTAATCTGTGCTTCGCTCATTCCCCATAACAACAGTTTTGTTTTTGCACTTTTAATAACCTGGTCAAAATCTATCAATGAATTATCAAGTATTTTCCTGCTTTCCAATGCTGCAAGATATTCCTGCTTTGCATTGTTCAATTCTTCACTATAAACCTCCATCAATGGTTCACCCTTTTTAATGTAATCACCAATATTTTTGTGATACAATTTGTCCACCCTACCCATTACTCTTGAACTAACTGATGTCAACTTTTGCTGGTCGTAATTTAATGTGGCTGTTAGGACTGTCTCGCTGCCGATAACTCCTTTGCCTATTGTATCAACAACAATATTCCCTAATTGTATTTGTTGTTCACTTAGTAATAGTTCATCCGACTTTGGTGCTTTACTTTTTTGCACCTGAATTAAATTCATTCCACAAATCGGGCATTTGCCTGGCTTTGGTTCGTTTATTTGCGGATGCATAGAACAGGTATAATAAACGTCTTTATTTACTGCTACCTTTTTATCATTCTTACAAGAAGTAAAAAGTAGAACAGGTGCTATAACTATTAACATCCAAAGAAGTTTAGATGACCAAAAGTTGCTGTATTGAAAATTGATGTTCTTTAAAAACATACTTACTGTTTTATTTTTATGAAACTCTCACTGTCGGTTAGGTATTGGGCATTTGCTGCTACTGTGTCTGTAATGGCTAAACCATTTGTTATTTGAACTAAGTTATTTTGCCTAATACCCGTTGTAATTTTTTTTGCTATAAAACCACCACTCGTTTTTACAAAAGCAATATCATTTAAGCCTAATGAAAGCACTGCTTCCTGTGGTAACCAATTTGCACTTGCATTGCTTCCAAAAATGCTTGCACGGACCTGACTTCCTATTGGAATACGTAACGAAGCATTATCAAAATAAACCCTTGCAGTTAGTGTTTTGCTGTTTGGTCTGTAGAAGGGTTCTATGAAATTTATCTTAGCCCTGAATGCTTTTTGAGGCATTGCTTCCGGTGTAATTTTGACGGGGTTGCCTACTTTAACAAGGTGTTGGTTCTCTGGAAAAATATTTAGAACAGCCCAGCCTTTTGCAGGATTGGTTAGTGAAAATATTTTCTGCCCTTGTTGTACATACATTCCTTCACGTATTGCCAAGGGTGCAGTTGTTGTTGAAGAATTTTGCATTTGTCCTGTCGCTACCATTGTTTCCTGACCTGCTTCATGAATATGTCCCATTGCATTTGAATAAACTGATACGGTTAGCGTTGCTTTTCCTGTCCTTATTAATTGTTGTACTTGCCCACTACTCATACCCATTAATAAAAGCCTTTGTTTAGCAGCTTCGATAAGCGAAGCGTTTGAAGCATCACTTTTTAAAAGAAATAAAAGGTTCCGTTGAGCCGTTGCAATTTCAGGACTGTATATGTCCATAATCTTATCACCTGGCATTATCATTTGGTAGCGATAGCGAACGTAAAGCCTTTCAATTCTTCCTGCCACAATTGATGATATTGAACCAACCTGTCGGGTATCATTCTGTATGCTCCCTAATGCTTCAATAGATATTTCTTCACTGCTCTTTTTTATAGTTGTTACAGGAACTGTTGTTATTACAAACTCATTGGTTGGCTTTAATAAATCCTCTAATTCTATATCGGTTATTTTTTGTGCATTTTCCTCTTTCTTAATTAAGTCCATACTACAGATGGGACATTTACCGGTTTTGTCTCTAATGATTTGAGGATGCATTGAACAGGTGTATAATGGCATCCCTTCTAAAACGTTGTGAATATGCGTTTCATTCGTTTTTTGCTTGCATGAAGTGCCTGTAACTACAAGTGTTATAGTAACGAGACATAGCCACAAGTATTTTTTATATGTTATTGATAACGACATAATGCTTTCTTATTTTACCTCCATTATTCTTTCCAATTCAACATGCATAGTTAATAGCTGCTGTAACTGATTTAGATATTCAATTTGTGTTTTATTCAATGCATCCCATGCATCGAAAAGCGTGAAAAGTTGTTCGGTGTTTTGTTGATAAGCTAACTGCATCACCTGATAATTTTTACGCAAAGCAGGTAGTATGTTTTCTTCAAAGAGTTTAACCTGTTTTTTCTTTGTTTCAATGTCTGCAATCATACTGGTTGCCATGCCTGTTGCTTCATTTAATAGTATTTGTTTTTGCTGAAACAATGCTTCTGACTTCCATCTTAAACTTTCTACATTGGCTTTTGATGCTCTGTTGGCTTTTCCAAGTGATATTTTTGCCATGCCCATTAAAGTATATTGCATTGGGAAACCACCGAAACCAAACATGTGGTCGTACCTAATTCCAAACTCGGGTTTCACTTTCGTTCTTTCTACATTTTGTTGTAAGTAGGTTAGTTGTATATCCTTGTCTATTGCCCTTATATCACTCCTGTTGCTTAAAGAAGTTGTATCGAAAGTTGTAGTTGTAAAATTCCTGATAGTATAGGTTGTATCAATATCGAAAGGTTCAAATTTATTCCTGTTCATCAGGGTATTTAAACGGATGCGATTTTGAGCCATCTCATTTTCTAACTCTACTTTAGTATTTAAAATTCTGCCTAATTCAGCCTTAGCTTTGTAGTATGCACCTAATTTGTCAATGCCGTTCTTGTATCTTATTTCAGCGTCTTTAATCATGAAGTTTAACAGCTTTTCATTCTCGTTAAGAACATTCATTTTCTTTTTGAGTATTGCCCATTGGTAGTAATTTTTCTTAGCTTCAGCATACAACTGGTTAAGCTCAAACTTCTGCCTTTCTTTTTCTGGTGCTGACATGCCTTGCATGTAAGCTGCTTCTGCATCCTGCTTCTTTTTATTGGGAAACATTTGTTGAACTGACAGCATATATTGCCCCATGCCTGTTGCTCCATTATCACCTTTCTGCAATAGCTTAGGATTATAAGGGGTCATCCATAAGCCAGATCCAAAGTCTGTAGGCATCCAGCTTCTTGCACCTTTCGCTGCTTCATCCAGTGACCGAATCTGTGCTGCATACATCTTTGCTGTTGGATTTGCAGTGTCGATTGTTTGAAGAATGTCGTTTAATCCTATTGTTTTTTGTGCCTGAACTATGCTGCTTGTTAACAGTATTAGGAACCCTATTATAGATTTTATTTTCATGATTAATGTTTTGCAGCGAGTACATCTATCTTACCGAACTTTCTCAACTCATACTCTTTAGTCATTAAAAAAATAAGGGGTGTTACTAACAGGATGTGTGTAGCTGATGTTAATACGCCTCCGACCATTGGCAATACAATGGGCTTCATTACATCGCTGCCTACGCCTGAACTCCATAGAATGGGTATCAATGCAAACAGTGAAACTGACACTGTCATTATCTTAGGTCTTAATCTTTTTGCTGCACCTGCTATTACATATTCTCTTATATCTTCTTTGGTTATAGTCTCTCTTGAATTGCCTTTTAAAGTAACTAATTGTTGCATTGCATCATTGAGGTAGATGACCATAACAATACCTGTTTCTACTGCCAAACCAAACAATGCAATAAAGCCTACTGCGACTGCAACGGATAAATTAACTCCCCAGAAGTAAATCATAAATGCACCACCAATGAGGGCAAAAGGAATTGAAATAAGGCTAAAGAATGCTTCCCTAACTGAATGAAATGCGAAGTACATGCACATGAAAATGATAAGCAGGACAATCGGCAATATGAGCTTTAAAGTTTTTTGACTTCTTATGAGGTTTTCATACTGACCGCTCCATTCTATAAAGTAACCTTTTGGCATTTGCCCAATCATCTTGTCTAAATTTGCTTTTGCTTCTGCCACTGTACCGCCAAGGTCACGTTCTCTAACATTGAACAAAACAGTGCCTCTTAATAAAGCATTTTCAGAACTAATCATCGGCGGACCTTCTGTAATTTTTATATCTGCCACAGCTTCCAATGGAATAGGACCGGAACTCATTGTTTGTACCTGTAGTTGTTTTATTGCCGAAAGGTTATTTCTGAAATCCTGACCAAATCTTGCATTCACAGAAAACCGTCGACGACCTTCTACAGTGGTTGTTAGTTTCATACCACCTAACGCACTTTCAATAAGTGTATTCACATCATCAATGCTTAAACCGTATCTACCTATCTCTTCCCTCTTAATTGTTATATCAATGTATTTACCTCCGGTTATCGGTTCAACATATAAATCCTTCACACCGTTTATACCTTGTAATGCAATTCTTACTTTTTGAGCAAATGCATTTATCGTATCCAAATTTTGCCCATATACTTTTACGCCGACATCGGTACGGATGCCGGTTGATAGCATATTGATACGGTTAATGATGGGTTGTGTCCATCCATTGGTAACACCTGGTATTTGAAGTTTGCTGTTTAGTTCATTTATAATTTCTTCTTTGGTTATATCTGCTCTCCACTCGTTACGTGGCTTTAGAATAACAATGGTCTCTATCATGCTTATAGGTGAATTGTCGGTAGCTGTATTTGCCCGACCTGCCTTACCTAAAACATGGGCTACTTCAGGAACTGATTTTATCAACTTGTCCTGCACCTGTAGTATTCTCTTCACCTCTGAATTAGATACATCAGGAAGGGTAACAGGCATAAAAAGAATTGAACCTTCATCTAACGGCGGCATAAATTCTTTACCTAAACTCATTACCAATGGAATGCTGATTAGTAATGCAATGATGTTAACTGCTATTGTCGTTTTTCGCCATTTGATACATGCTCTTATAACAGGTTCATACACTCTTTCTAAAAAGTGGTTAATAGGGTTTTTGTTCTCGCTTCTAAACCTACCTTTCATGAAGAATGAAATGAGAACGGGTGCTAATGTTAACACCAGGATTGCATCAACAAATAGGATAAAAGTTTTAGTGTATGCAAGCGGACCAAATAATTTGCCTTCCTGACCTGTAAGTAAAAAAACTGGAAGAAAGGAAGCAATAATAATAATGGTTGAAAAGAACACGCCTCTTGAAACTTGCTTACTAGCTTTCTCAATGATATTCATGCGAATATCTTCAGGCACTTTAGCGTAGGCTTCTTTCTTAAATATTTTATTTTTTGAGTTAAAAAACTTCATGTTATACTTTTTTATTTGCAGGGTTATTTTGCCATTCTGAAAGCCCCCTGTATGCGTTTTCACTCATAATAATTCCATTATCTACAATGACCCCGATTGCTAATGCAATACCTGTTAATGACATTATATTTGATGAAATACCAAAGGCATTTAAAAGAATGAAGCTGACAGCAATAGTGATAGGAATTTGAATAATGATGCTTAATGCACTTCGCCAATGCAAAAGAAAAAGCATAACGATAAGAGATACAATAATGATTTCTTCTATCAGCTTTTCTTTGATGGTTTCAATGGCTGCTTCAATTAACGTGCTTCTGTCATAAGCTATTTTAAATGTTACTCCGGCAGGTAAACCCTTCTCTACTTCCTTCATCTTTTCTTTAACTGCCTTGATTACTTTATCTGCATTTTCACCGTAACGCATTACTACGATACCACCCACGGCTTCACCTTCACCGTTTTCATCAAAGATGCCTAACCGTAAATCAGAACCCATTTGCACATTGCCAATGTCTTTAATTCTTATAGGTATTCCGTTATTGTTTGATACTGAAATATTTTCTACATCTTCCCTGTTTTTAATATAGCCCAAACCACGGATGATGTAAGCCATATTTGACATTTCGAACTTTCTTCCGCCTACATCATTGTTACCTGCTTTCACCTGCTTCATTACATCCATCATGGAGAGATTGTAGAACTGAAGTTTTATAGGGTCAATTACTATTTGGTATTGTTTTTCAAAACCACCAAATGATGCTACTTCAGCAACACCAGCAACGGTTTGCAAACCAAATTTTATGTACCAATCTTGCAAGGCTCTCTGTTCTCCCAAGTCCATGCCTTTTGCATCCAATGTGTACCAAAAAACATGACCTACACCTGTGCCATCAGGACCAAGGGTTGGGGTTATCCCTTCAGGCAACAATCGCTGTGCATAGTTCAACCTTTCCAACACTCTTGTTCTTGCCCAATAAACATCTACATCATCTTCAAAAATGATATACACAAAGCTCATCCCGAACATTGAAGTGCCCCGTATGTTCTTAACCTTCGCAATGCCCTGTATGTTACTTACCAAAGGATATGTAACCTGGTCTTCTATTACCTGTGGGCTTCTGCCCATCCACTCAGTAAAAACAATTACCTGGTTTTCTGATAAATCAGGAATGGCATCAATGGGATTTTTGTTAATAGAGAAAATCCCCCACACAAGCAATCCTGCTGCCATAAGCAATACAATAAACCTATTTCGTAAGGAAAATTCTATGAGTTTATCAACCATACTGCTATTGTTTAGGCTTTACATACGTACCTTCCTTCATCATCTTTTCCTGCTCTGCTGTCATCTTCTGTTTTACTAGTTTCATTCCGCACTTTGGGCATTCGCCTTCATGGTCACTCATTACTTCGTTGTGCATAGTACAAGTGTACATTTCGTCTTTTGCTAATTGTTCTGTCTTTGCTTTGCTGTCGTTACCTGAACAAGCTGTAAATCCAAAAGCCATTGATAAAAGAATAGCGGCGATGAAAAATAAATTTTTCATGATTGTTTTTTAAAGAGCGGCAGTGCCTGCACTGCCACCCTAATGAATATTTTGTTTAAGAAGCTGTTGTAGTCCAATGCACTTGTGGATTATCCTTTTGTCGGTTTGGTCTTTGCTTTCACTTCTGTTAGCTCCATACCGCACTTGGAACATTTACCAGTCTTGTTACTAACTTCTTCTGGGTGCATGGAACAGGTATAAACAGTTGTTACTTGCTTGCTGCCCCTTCTGTCCGCTACTAATTGAGAACCGCATTTTGTGCATTTACCTTGTACTTGACTTACAACATTGGGGTGCATTGGGCATGAGTAAGATGTAGTTTCTACTTGTTTGCTGCCCTTTCTATTGATAACAAATGCTGACCCACATTTTGGGCATTTGCCCGGTGTGGCACTCATTACATCTGGGTGCATGGGGCATGAGTAACCGAAAGCCTGTTCTATATCAGTTTTCTTACTTTCTACTCTTTGTGATTTATCGCTTTGTGCATTAACAGATTGTAACATTACTATTGCAAACAAGGTTGCAAGGATTATTTTAAACGTTTTCATTTTTTGAGATTTGATATGTAATTGAAATAAATAAAAGCATAGCCATACCTTTTAAAGGCATGTATAATTTTCATTTAATCAAATCATATCCTGAAAACGCAATAGAGAACCTGTATAGAGGGGAAGCAGGAAGGTGGCGGTTTTTGGTATAATACTTTGCTAACCGATGTAGGTGCAAATGCAATATCAACCGTATAATTATGTGTTGGAAGAAGGTAAAGTTGGTGATTGGCAAACGTTGTTTGGGCAACCTCGGTTTTAACTTGGTCTGCTTTTAGCTTAACGGTTACCGTCTTGGTATCGCAGCAGCCTTTTTTTGTTTTATGGGTGCAATCTTTTTCCTCTTGTGGTTGCGAGAAGGTAATGCTTGTAAGTTTTTTACAGCAGTAGAAATAATTAAGGTTAATGCCCATTGCAGCTACTGAATAGGCTGCCAAAACAAATATGAGCAATAATTTTTTCACTGTGTAAAAGTACGGTTAAATGAATTTGAAACAATTTAATAAGATGCAAGACGCTAAAACATCCTGCACCTTACAAACTTTTATAAGATTACATTTTCATGTCCATCATTGGCTTCTTGGCTGTGCTGTCTTTGTGTGCTTTTTTCTTGACTGCTACCATATCCATCTTGCAAATAGCACACTTGCCAGGCTTGTCAGACATTTCTTTAGGGTGCATCGGGCAACTGTATTTTGTTGCTGACATGGCTGTTTTCTTTGCCGTGCTATCTTTTTTGGTTTGAGCAAATATGGTTGTTGCAGAAGCCATGACAAGCATAAGTACCAAGATTGATTTTTTCATGTTGATTTGTTTGTTATCAGTTAATGATACCACAAAAGTAAATTCTTTGTTTTAGCGGCCTGTTGTGGAATTTTGGCAATGATTTGTAAGATTTATAGATGACATACGAAAGTATATTTATTACAAAACTTCGTCTTGCTTTATTCAAATTCTTTCTTGTCCTGTTCTTCTAAATAAACTTTCAAAGCTTTCTGACCAAATTGCTTAAACACAACTGGTGTTACAATCATATCCAACAAAGTAGAGCTGATCAAACCACCCAAAATAACTGTTGCCACAGGGTATAAAATTTCTTTACCAGATGCAGTGGCATCAAGCGTTAATGGAATTAAAGCCAACGCTGCTACTAAGGCCGTCATTAGAACTGGCACCATTCTTTCTAACGATCCACGGATAATCATTGTATCGCCAAAAGTTTCACCTTCATGCTGTACTAAATGAATATAGTGCGAAATCATCATAATACCATTGCGGCTGGCAATACCTGTAAGTGTAATAAAACCAACCATTGTTGCAATAGAAAACACGCCACCAGTAAGCATTACAGCTACCACACTGCCTATTAATGCCAATGGTATGTTTAGCATTATTTGCCAAACAATACGTGCTGATTTAAAATGGCTGTATAATACTAAAAAGATGCCCAGCAAAGAGAAAATACTTAACACCCCTATAAGTTTTGATGCAGATTGTTGGCTCTCAAATTGCCCACCCCATTGCAAGTAATAGCCTTGCGGTAATTTTAATTGGGCATTTACTTTTTGCTGCATTTCTTTCACAGTAGTTCCCAAATCACGGCCTTGCACATTGGCACTTACCACAATTCTGCGTTGTGTATTTTCGTGCGATACAGAATTAACGCCATTCTCAATTTCGATGGTAGCTATTTGCGACAATGGAATGAGCGACCCATTTGGCAAAGCAATTTGCGTGTTGCGTATATTGTCAATATCGCTTCTATCTGCATCATTGCTACGCAATAAAATATCGAAAGTTTTTTGCCCATCTAATATTTGGCTACTCACTTTGCCATTATAAAATACTTCTAAATTCTCGGCTATTTTACCAGCTTGCAAACCATAGCGTTTTATAGCATTTCTATCAATTTTAATTTGTAGTTGTGGTACCAATACTTGCTTCTCTATTTGCAAATCAACCACGCCTGGCACATTGCTTAAAATATCTTTAATGGTAGCAGCATTGGTACGTAATTCGGCCAAATCGTTGCCAAATAATTTAATGGCTACTTGTGCCCTAACACCAGATAATAAATGATCTAACCGATGAGAAATGGGCTGACCAATATTAATGTTGCTACCTTTTAAAATGTCGAGATTTTTACGAATATCTGCCAATACCTCTTTCATTTTGCGATGCTTATCTTTTAAAGCCACATCAATTTCAGTATAGCTTGGCGGCTCAGCATGTTCATCCAATTCAGCCCTACCAGTTCTACGAGAGGTGAGCAGCACATCGGGTATTTTTAAAATTTGCTGTTCGGCCACAGTACCTATTTTATTACTTTCTTCTAACGATGTACCTGCTGGTGCAATTACATTAATGGTAAAACTACCTTCATTAAAAGGCGGCAAAAATTCTGTACCAAAAAATGGCACTACTGCTGCTGCTGCAATTATCAATGCAATAGCCATCCCAATTATCAACTTTGGATGTTTTAAACTATGGTGCAATAATTTAGTGTCTTGCCGCTTTAGCCATCTTACCAATGGGCTGTCATCGTTGTGGTTTTGGGTTGGTGCAGATACTGTTTTTCGTTTTTTCCAAAATAATAGATTTACGGGTTTTAAGCTTCTTTCTTTACCCAATAAATAACTGCATAATGCAGGTGTAACGGTTAATGACACAACCAACGAGGCAATAATAGACGTGATGTAGGCAATGCCTAATGGGGCAAATAATTTACCCTCGATGCCTTGTAAATAAAACAATGGCAGAAACACTAACACTACAATAATGGTAGCGTAAACAATAGAATTTCTTACTTCGCTACTGGCTTCGTAAATAATTTTATTAATGGGTTTTGGGTTAGGGCTAGACCAGTTTTCCTTCAATCGTCTAAATACATTTTCCACATCTACAATGGCATCATCTACCAATTCGCCAATGGCTATGGCCAAGCCACCCAAGGTTAATGTGTTGATGGAAATACCAAACAATTTAAAAATAATAGCCGTTATAACCAACGATAAAGGAATGGCTGTAAGGGTAATAATGGTGGTGCGAAAATTGAGCAAAAACAGGAATAAAATAATTACTATCAAAATAAAACCGTCTCGTAAAGCATCTTCAACATTGGTGAGTGAGTTAACGATAAAATCTTTTTGCCTAAATACGTCGGTTTTAATTTTTACATCTTTTGGTAAGGATGTTTGTAATTCTGAAATGGCTTTTAATACTTCATCGGTTAATGCAACCGTATTAGCACCAGGCTGTTTTTCGATGTTTAAAATAACGGCCGGCCTTCCATTTAACGATCCATCACCACGCTTTACGGCACCACCAAATTTTACATCTGCCACTTGCTTTAGTAGCACTGGTGCATTATTTTTATTGGTAACAACCGTGTTGGCCAAATCGTCTAAAGTATTAGCCCTTGCGATGTTGCGTATTAAAACCTCTGAGCCCTTATTATCAAAAAAACCACCTGTTGTATTTTGATTTGTAAGCTGTAAAGCATTGTCTACTTCATCAATACTTAAATTGAATTGCCTTAATTTTTCTGATGATACCAAAACTTGATACTGCAACCGTTCGCCCCCAATTGGTATTACTTGGCTTACGCCTTTTATGCTCATCAATCTTCTGCGAATTGTGAAGTCTGATATGGTTCGTAAGTCTGCTGGTGAAGTAGTATCGCCTGTTACAGCTATCATCATTATTTGCCCCATGATAGAACTAATTGGCCCAAGTTGTGGCGTAATGCCTTTGGGCAATTGTATAGATTGTAGTTTTTCTGCAGTTAATTGCCTTGCCCTATACACATCAGTATTCCAATCAAACTCTACAAATACCATTCCTAAACCCGGGCTAGCAACTGAGCGTACTACTTCTACACCTGGCGATCCATTTAACGATGTTTCAACTGGCAAGTTTATTTGTGCCTCTATTTCTTCTGGTGCCATTCCATTGGCTTCTAAAAAAATGGTTACCCGTGGCCTATTCAAATCTGGCAACACATCTACTGGCAAATTGACCAATGTGATAACCCCATAAACCATTAACAGAGCTGCAAAAGCCACTACAAACAAACGGTTACGCAGCGAGAACTGAATAATTTTATTAAGCATAGAAATTGATTTACTCTATTGTTTTTTTCTTCCTAAACCGTTTTGAGCTAACAAAAAAAAGTGCAAACCCACTTATAACTGTTATTATTCCAAATACTGAGAAAGCTCGTAAAATCCAGTTATTAATATTATCCCGACCATTATAATCCATGGTGTGAAACATCCACAATAAATCGAAGGTTCGCCATTTGCTATTACGAAACGTTTCAACCTTACCTGTTAATGCAGCAACATACACGTTGGTATTACTCTCATGGTTAAATATTATTTTCCAAGCTGGCAAAGGCTTTTCACGATATTCATCGTGTTTGCCAACTGTAGTTATATATGCAACTGATTTTACATATGGTAAACCAACAAAACTTTCATTGGCAATTTTAACCGCCTCTTCTTTATTAATGGCGGGCCTTATTTTACCAGTTTGGGCATCTGCCAACACCATTTTTATTGTATTACCAGAAAAATATTGGATGCTATAAAATGGTTGTTGCAAAATATTTATAACAGTAATTTGACGAATAGAATCTGCTTTTTCTGGCAGTGCATTTAGCACTAAAGTTGGCGATACAAAACTGGACAATGCTGAAAGTTGTGGTGGATGTTTATGTTGCAAATCGCCATGTATTTCATCAATATTTGTCCAGCTAAAATACAGGCCACTTATCGTCCATAATAAAAATTGCAACCCCAATAATACACCCAAGTAACGGTGTGCTTTGCGGATGTAATAATGTTTACTTTTTATCATAAATCTTTAGGCCTTATTATATTATTTCTGAGTGGCTAACCATTCATCAAACTGCTTTACTTCTTTATTTTGCTCTTCAATTATCTGCTGTGCCATTTTCTTTAATTCATATACTTTACCATCACCCAATTCACCTTTACTCATTTCAATTGCTCCGCTGTGGTGTACTTTCATCATCATTGCAAAATCCTTATCTACATTGCCTGTCATCTTGGTTTCCTTTGTCTTTGTATCCATACTACTCATGGCTTCCATTAATTCAGGATGATCTCCTTTTACGATATTTTCTTTATGGCTTGCTAATATGGTTTTAAATTTTTCAATTTCTGCTTTTTGGGCTGTGATAATACTTTGTGCCATAGCTTTCATAGTATTATCTGAACCTGATTTGAGTTCAATGTTCGCCATATCAATAGCTCCTTGATGGTGTTCAATCATCATTGCTGCAAATTCAGCATCAAAATCACCATTCATTTTCACAGCTTTCATTTTATCCATAGAACTCATCATGGATTTCATCAGTTCATTATTCATATTCATTTTACCATCTCCATCCATTTCTGCATCATTGTGCTCAGTCATCTTCATAGCAGTATCAGATCCCATTTTTGAATCTGTTGTTGATTTGTTGTCGCCGTTACAAGCTTGTAAAAGGAACATAACGGCTAATGCCGCAGGAATTAAAATTTTCATGATTTTTAGTTTTTAAATGATTAATAATTATTGAAAGATTTATTTATTGTCCATCTCTTTTATTTTAGCTTTCATAAAGTCTATTTCTTTTTGTTGTGCGGCTATAATACCATCGGCTAATTTTCTTACTTCGGGGTCTGATATTTTAGCACCTTCAACCATCAGGATAGCAGCAGCATGATGCGGTATCATTGATTTTAAAAATTGCCTGTCAGCAACACCTGTTTGTACCCTGATGAAGAAGAAACAGGCTATCAATACAACCGCACTGATAGAAATAATAACGAGGTTTAATTTTTTGTTCATGTACATACTGCCCATTAATAACATTTCAATTATTATCATGGGGGCTGTCATAAGGCCAGCCATATAAAACTGATTAATATTTGGGATAACATTTACAAACCTATCAACCATAGAATACATTAGTATGAACATGGCAATAAAAGAGATAATTACCATAAGGGCTAATTTTCTGTACTGCGTTTTGTCTGCACCCGCAGGCATTGACTTCATTTCATGCATTTCCATTTTTTATAGTTTAATTGTTAAAGATCATTTTTTCACTTTCAACATACTTGCATTAATAGCAACAACAACAGTGCTTACCGTCATTAAAACAGCACCTGCGGCTGGGCTTAATAAAATGCCCTGCTTGTATAAAACACCTGCTGCCAATGGTAATGCCACCACATTGTAACCAGTTGCCCAAATTAAATTTTGTATCATTTTACGGTAAGTGGCTTTGCCAAACAATACTAAGTTCACAATATCTTTTGGGTTACTGTTTACCAAAATAATACCAGCGGTTTCTGCTGCTATGTCGCTACCACTGCCAACTGCAATGCCAATATCTGCAATGGCCAGAGCAGGTGCATCATTCACGCCATCGCCTGTCATAGCTACAAACTCGCCTTTGCTTTGCAGGTCTTTTATCTTCTCTAATTTTTGATGGGGTAATACTTCAGCAATAAAACTATCCATGCCTAAAGTATCGCTTACGCTTTTTGCAACTTTGCTATTATCGCCAGTAAGCAATATGGATTTGATATTATTTTCTTTTAGGGTTTTTATGGCTTCGGCTGATTCAGGACGGATTTCATCAGACAAAGCAATATATCCTGCCAGTTGATTGTTGACGATTAAGAACACAACCGTTTCTGTATCGTTGGCAGTAAATCCTTCGGGGATAGTTAAATTATTTTCTTTTAAATAGCCTGGGCTAACTACCAATATTTTTTTACTTTCTACAGTAGCTTCAACACCCTTACCAGTTATGGCATTAAAGTTTTCTGTAGATGGAATAGTGATGGACAAATCTTTTACTTTTTGTAAAATACCCGTTGCAATGGGATGTTCTGATTGTTGTTCTAATGCTGATGCAAGGCGGATGATGTCGTTTTCGTTAAACGCTGTTTGAAGAGATATAATTTTTGAAACTTCAAATTTACCAACTGTTAATGTGCCTGTTTTATCAAAAACAATGGTCGTTATTTTCCTTGCATTTTCAAAGGCTGTTCTGTTCTTAATCAACAAGCCATTTTTTGCGGACAAAGCTGTTGACTTTGCAACCACCAACGGCACAGCCAAACCCAAAGCATGAGGGCAACAAATAACAATTACTGTAACCATTCTTTCCATTGCAAAGGCTAATGTTTGCCCTGATAGATACCAAACAAAAAATGTGGTGATACCAGCAACCAATGCAATAATGGTTAGCCATTTTGCTGCCGTATCTGCCAGCAACTGTGTTTGTGATTTTGATTTTTGTGCATCATCTACCAACTTGATAACCTGCGATAAATAGGAATCTTTTGCAGCATGGGAAACGGTCACTTTTATTGAGCCGTTACCATTGATTGCACCAGCAATTACTTTGTCGCCTTTTAGTTTTTGTATTGGCTTGCTTTCACCAGTCAACATACTTTCATTGAGGTAACTTTCACCTTCCAAGATGATGCCATCGGCTGCAACTTTTTCCCCAGGCTTTACAAGAATGATGTCATTTTCTTTTAGTGTGTCTGTCTTTACATCATGCACCATATTGGGCATTACCATGTGAGCATCGGCAGGCATTAACTGCACCAATAGTTCCAGTTCTTTAGAAGCACCTGCAACGGATTTCATTTCTATCCAATGCCCTAATAACATGATAAGAATTAGTGTTGCCAGTTCCCAAAAGAAGTCCATGCCCTGCAAGCCAAAAACTATGGCTACACTATATATATAGGCAACTGTAATGGCGAAGGCAATTAAAAACATCATCCCGATATTTTTTGCTTTTACCTCATCTACTAACCCTTTGAAAAAAGGCAGTCCGCCGTATATGAATACGATGCTTGATAAAGCAAACAGTATGTATTGCGAACCTACAAACTGCCAATTAAAGCCCATAAAATGCTGTATCATTTCTGATAGTAGCATGATGGGGATGGTAAGAATAAGCACTATATAAAACCGCTTTTTAAAATCGGTAATCATCATAGCATGGTGGTTATGCCCTGCCATACCCATTGAAGGATTTGAACCATGTTGCATGTTGCTCATGTCATGCCCTTCATGGTCTTCCTTATTTGCCTCGTGTTGATGTTCCATGGTAAAACGTTTTATTTTCTTGAAGAGTTGTGGCTAATCATAATTTTCCATTCGCCTTTTATTTTTTTCAATACCGATGTTGCGATGCCCTTCCGTTTTACTTCTGAATTGTCTTTTAAAAGAACAATACTGTAGTTGTAGGTTTCAGTTGTAAAAGCATAACTGCCTTCCACTTGCACTTCTACCTTGTAATTGCTGTAAGTAAAAGATTTGAACTCCTTTAATTCGGGTGCAAGGTGGTGTTCCAAATAGTGTGCATAGCTTCCTTCGCTGCCACCAGATTCATACATTTTGGAATCGGCACTAAACCATTTTTCAGTACCAGTAACGTCCAATTTTTCAACGGCACTATTATACTGTTTCAATACATTCTTAACAGCCTCAATGTTCTTGTTTTGTGGGAAGGCAGGCATGGTGTCCTTGTTATTAACGTATTGCTTTATTGCCTCCCTGTCCGTACCAGCTTCCTTGCTTTGAGCGAATGAAGACACCATGAACGTTAATAATTGTAAAGCAATAAATATATTTTTCATGCTACCATTTTAGAGTAATAAGCACACAGATAATAATTTACCTGTGTGCTTATTGATGATTGAATTAATGATGATGCGTAACTACAGAAGGTTTTGCTGTTATATAGTTTTTGAACTTTGATGAAATTGATTTGCCATTTACCGTAGCAGTAACTATACAATTTTTATAACCAGTTGCTTTGGCATTGCCTACAACGAAACCATCTGTACCATTTGTAACCAATGTTTCACTAATGGTAGTCCCATCCTCAAATTGAAATAGTGCCTTGCCAGTTACCCCTGTATTGTTCATTGCTTTAGCATCGCCATTTAAAATATAGATGTACACTTTGCCTTCTTTCACCAATATCTCAGCATGGTTTGGGTCGGCTTCTTGTACGGTACCACCATGTGGGCCTTTACCAACTTCACCTACATGGTGTTGTGCATAGCCATGGCCTATACTTAAAAAAAGTATTACCAGTATAGCTATGCCTGTTTTAATTTTTAATAGTTTCATTCTGCCAAAATTTAGTAGTTAAAAAATTAGTGTTTCATATCTTTCATATTCGCCATAGTATCATGCTTCATATCTTTCATATTAGCAGATGTTCCTTCAGCAACATTCATCACAAAATCACTGGTATGTACTTTGCCTTTGCTCTGGTACTGAATCCATCCACGGTAAATACCAGGTTTATCAAAAGTGGTATGTAAGTCAAATTTGCCACCTTCAACACTTGGGTGAACGTGCAAATATTTTTTATCAGCAAGGCTTACTACCACCATGTGTGCTTTTGCACCTAAATAATCCTCTAATGTATTTACATCCACTTCTTTACCATTGAGCATCATTACACCATTAATATGCATAGGCATATTGGTTAAAAATTTACCACCCTCTGGCGAAAGTGAAACAGAAAAACCATCACCACCTGAACCTGTCAATTTATCTGTATCATATTTTTTAGCAGCCGGTACAGTACCGCTGATTGTTACATTCAAATTGTCCACAGTATGGTTTGCACCACTTGGTTTATAATCTGCAAATAGGCTGTATTTTCCTGCAAAAGGGAATTTCTCTTTTACAATGTAAGCCCCATCTGCATTGAGTTCTGGATGAATATGATCGAACCAGCTAAGGTCTTCACTTACCACAATCAGGTGTATTTTTTTGGTATGCTCAACATCTAATGGTACTTGTTCGGTTGGCTTGTCTTTTAGTTTTGGTACCATTGATAAAGTAACTTCTTCATTAGCTTTTGCTGATGTTGGTGTAGCGGTAAAAAGCATACTTACATTACTTGGGCCACCTGCATTGTCGTTATGTTCAAGTGCCATACCGCATTTAGGGCATTTGTCACCTTCTTTACCGGTTACTTCTGGGTGCATTGGGCAGGCATAAATATGGTCGCCACCTTCGTGTGCTGTTTCTTTTTTAGTGGTATCTGTACTTGTCGTTTTGGTTTCGCTGCTGTTGCAAGCAGTAAAAAAAGTAATAGCACCAAATGCCAATACTGTTAGAGAAATTTTGAAGTTTGTGCTCATTGTAATTCTATTTTATTTAATTGATTAATTGTGATTGTGTTCATGCGGTGTTGCTTCCTTCTTAGCTTCTAACTTAGCAAGGTTCATGTTGCATTTAGGGCATTTGCCAGCTTTGTCGTAGGTTTTGTCGCCTTCGCATTTCATAGGGCATTGGTACGTTTCAGTAGTTACAGGCTTTAATTTGGCTTTCAAATTCATACCACACTTTGGGCATTTGCCGGGTTTGTCGTAGGTTTTATCGCCTTCACATTTCATGGGGCATTTATAAACCATGGCTGCTGTATCGGCCATTTGAGTAGTTGTTTTTGATTGTGCATTTGTGGTAGTAAAGCAGAAAACTGCAATTGCCATTGTGATGATCATTTTAAACTGTTTCATTGTTTTTTGTTTTTGTAGTGAATAAAAAATTATTGGTTTAAATAAATTGTTTTCATTTGATATGCCCCAATGGTTACAACCCTTTCGCCTTCTTCAGCACCTTTTAAAATGGTAGTGAATTTACTATTAGAAGAACCTTTATTGATGTAACTAATACTGTACCGTTCGGCCTTATCTTTTACAAAAACGGCTGGCTTGCCATTAATTTCTGCTATGGCATCTGTTGGTACAATTACTTGGGTAGACACATTTTTAGAAAAAATATTGATGGTAATATTCTCACCAATTTTAAATTGTGCTTTGGGGTTGATGATTTCAAAAATTACCTTTTGCGATTGATTGCTACCATTAACCGATTGGGCTGTGGAAACTAATTTTAATCGATAGGTTGTTGTATCGTTTTGGATATTTGAGTTAACGGTAATCTTCTCTGTATTTTTTAGTTGCAACGCATCATTGGCAAATACTTGAGCTTCAACCAAAACCTTGTCCAAGTTGGTAATATCAAACAATGTTTCGCCAGTATTTACAACTGCACCAATGGCATAATTAAAGGTGCCAACTACCCCTGTAATAGGCGATGTAAGCAGTATCGTTTTTGTATTGCCAATATTACTGCCTGTATTGCTACTGAACAACTGCTTGTTCTTTAAGGCTGTTTCGTATCTGGCTTTTGCCTCTGTCACGTCTTTTTTTGCGGCAATATCTTCTATTGCTTTTAGCCTGTCGTATTGTGCTTTTGCTGCATTAAATTCTGCATCTAGCGTATTTTTTTGTGAGAGAATATTTATCTGTGTACCTGCATCTACCTGTTGTTCTATTACTGCCAAAACCTGCCCAGCTGCTACGCTTTGGCCAACTGCCACTTTTAAAGAAACTATTTTACCAGTTTGTGGCGATTGTACAACAGCCCTGCCCTGTGGCGATGGAATTAACGTACCTAACACTTGCGTTGATTGACTAAGATTACCCGTTTGAATTTTTGTAGTAAGTATCCCAAATAGAAATTGAGATTCTTTTTCTACAATGAAATTATTAGATAAAGAGCCGCCTGATTTATTGCCACCACCTTCTTCCTCACCGTTGTGTGCTGATGCGGTATTATAAGTTGCAGTGGGCAATAAACATAGTAAAATAATAATGCTTGCAGCAACTTTCCGGTTGGTTTTCTTCATTACAAAAAACATTAAAAACAAACCCAACAATAACCCTATAATACCAAAAAACCAATTGCTAGTGTACCAATGTGAAATAGGATGAACATCAACGATAGTAGGCTTTTCCAGTTCTTTGCCCACCTCTATATTGCTAATCAACAGTAAATCTGGACCAAGCTTTGAGTTGATATTTACAGTAAGATTGTACGACTTTTTTTCTGTAAAAATCCCACTCACTTCATACACATCTTTATCAATTTTACGAACACTTAACTTGATATTTGGGTTGTCTGAAACGGTGATTTGCAGGTTAGCACTATCTAACGGGCTATTGGTAGTAAAGTCGCTTATAAATAATTTTAGTACCGATGGTTTACCCGGTTGTAGGGGTTGGTATTTTACTAGCAACTCATATATTTCCGATGCGGCCTCGCTACTAAAATAGGTTGCAGGTTTACTGCCTTCTTTTTTGGCATCACCATGGTCTTCACCATTATGGGCAAAAATGAAAGATGGAATAAGTAGCAGTAAAACAAAAAGTCTTTGTATCATAATGTTCCGGTTAAATATTTTATAGATAGTACACTTAGATTATAATTCTTTATGGCTTCTAAGTATTTTAATTGGATTGAATAGGCATCATTAATGTTCCGTAAATAACCGATATAATCGTTCTGCCCATTGTCAAATAATCGTTTGGCAGTAGTGATAATTTCATTCGCTTTCTTTAGCCCTGTGGTTTGATAATACTGTAACGATTGTGTATAAACGGCCAACTCATTTTGTGCCTGTAACAATTGAACAGACAGTTGTTGCTGTAAACCGTTTACCTTTTGTTTGTTAATGTCAAGCTCTGTTTTTGCTGCAGCGATATTGCTTTTATATTGCCCAAACCATAGCGGCACAGTAAACCCAAAACGAAAACGATTGCCAATTGGGGTGCTTCTTTCGCCTTGATTAAAATAGCCCAAAGCCAAGCCTGGCAATGCTTTTGCTTTTTGTAAGTCAATGTTATTTTGCGAAATAATGGTATTTTGATTGGCAATTTGCAACGATGGATTGGTATCAAAAAGTGTACTATCTGTTGGTACAACCTTATTTGTCAATTGATTATTATCCAAAGGAAAAACCGTAAAAACTTCCTGCGAACCAGTAAGGTATTGCAACTGGCTTTGTAAATTGGTAATGCTAATTTGAGCTTGAACATATTGGTTATGTACTTCACCATATTGGCTTTCTGCAACTGTTTTTTGTAGGTAATCAATTTGCCCAGCATCAAATTGTCGGCCGCCTGCAGTACTAATACGTTGATACACGGTATCTTGTACAAACAATTGTTGTTGCAGCGCCACTGCATATTGCAATAACAAATACAGTTGCTTTACCTGCAGCTTTACGTCATTTTCTGATACACCTTTTTCCTTTTCTGCCAATACAATTTTTTGCTTTTGCAATTGGTATTGTTTGCCATAAACCGTTGGAAATTCGATGGATTGTGTAATACTACCAGTATAAAAATTACCCGTAGGACTTTCAATAAATACCTCAGGATTTGGTAGGTTGATGGTGCTTTTCAACAATTGCTTTTGTTGCAAAACAGATAGTGCAGCAGCTGAAATATTTCTGCTGTTTTTTAAAGCCATATTTACTGCGTCCGCCTCGGAAATTGGTTTTTGACCATTACTATTGATTACCAAAAAGAGGGAAACAAATGGTATAAAAATACGTTTGAACATAAAAAATAATTACAATAACTGAAACAAAACATATTGCCTTTGTGGCAAACAAGTTTAGTTCGATGGGCGAAATGCCATCAAACACAGTTACTGTAACTAAATTTGGAAACTCTGTATTGCTATGCGTATATCAGGTGGGGGGGGATAGAAAAATCTAGTGTGGTATTTTTCAGGATATGAATTGGCCATTTTCAATAAATCAATACCAAAGCATGTACTGATGATGGGCACAAAAACAGGTGCATCAAGCGAAGCCTTTACATTTTGTGATAGTGCTTTATCTACATTTTGAAACTTAACAACTGCATCGTTACAGCAACCACCTTTGCCATTGGCTTCATTATTCTCGTGATGATGTATCGTTGATTTATGATGGTGTTCATGCTTTTTTCCATCAGCATCTGTGTGCACAGATGGTGTTACAGCAGCTTGTTCGTCCTCATGATGATGAGACTTGTTGAAGCCCATGTCTACACCCATAGCACAAGCAAAACCTACTACCGTATTCAATGCGAATACGGTAAAGAGGAACATTGCTTTTAATTGTATGGATGTTATTTTTTTCATTAAAGTTATAAAAGTAAGATAATTACTTAGTAAATGATATTTCGTTCAGTAAAGTTATAGTTGTTCTCAGCATAAAATGTTGCAAAATCCTTGAAATTGTTATAATTTCTTGGTTATAGTCTTGTAAAACGAGTAATTCTTTCCTCTAAGAACCCATTTTGAACTTTGAGGATATAATTTCCTTTTGGCATATTTCCGACATTAATTCTAATATCTGAAACCCCTTTAACAATATCAATCGATTGTCGCCGTAAAATAACACCATTAAAGTTAATTATAAAAAGGCTTACCTTATCTATATTAGGTGAGTAAAGACTTAGTAATACTTCACTATTTACAAGTGAGGGTGCAATACTGTTGATTGCAAATTTTTTTTCCGTTAATGTTACAGTAACGACCTTAGAGCTAGAATACCTGCCATCACGATCGCCTACATTGATTTTGTAAAAAAGAGTTCCCCCGATATTTGCATCAGTGAAGTCAAAAGGTTGCTTGCATCTGAGCTTATCGGCCTCAAAGGCGTTGATTGTTGTATAGTTTATGCCATCACTTGACCTCTGTATTTGAAATTTTGCAAATTCTAGAAAGCATACTACACTCCAATCTAACCTAATACCATATACTATACTTTTGGCTTCTAGCGTATTTATTCGGACAGGCAAAGAATCAATAGGCTGAGCAAAAGTACCTAGGGAAGAAATAATTGTTATAAAAGTCGATGTAATCTGCTTCATAAAAAAATTATATGATAAAAAATAAATAATATTACACAGATTTAGCTATTTTTCCTAAAATAGAGTGATTCTCACCAAACTTGCATAAGGCATCGCAATGTGTACGCAGTTCTGAAAAAAGAATATACTTGATAACAACATTGTTCTGTTTTATAGCAGGACGGGACAGTTGAAGGCAAACATCTTTCTCTCTTTTATCTGGCACTATTAGGTAAAACACCTCATCCCCATTTGCAATAGAATAACTTAAATCAGCCAAGCGTAAAATGCCAGAATAAATACTTGTGCTTTTTTCCACTTCAAAAGCAGCAATAACATTATTTGTATTTTTCTGAAACCAAAGAACATCAATCAGTTTGATAGTATTTAGTGTTTCTTTATCCAAATCAATCTCAGGAAATTGTTGCAGGCCTAAAAATGAAAAACTATTCCCGCCATGCGACCTTGAACGGTCATTGGAAGCAGCGATAACATCATACCCAAGAGCCTTACCAATTTTTAATAGGTGGTACTGCATTTCGGTATGCAGATTTTCCTCTTCTTTTTCTTGCTGCACACTTTCCTGCCTCTTTTCTATTAGCCGTTCTAGTTTTTTTCTTTCGGTTTCAGATAAATATTCATCGCTTCCTAAAACTAATTTTTGTGAGCCAATTTCAAATAATAGCCCAGCAATTGCCCCAAGGTCGGATGATAAAATGGAACGGTGCTGGCTGTTTGTATCAACCAATACTTCCCGCAGTTTCAAATATTCAGCCCAACTGCCAAGCTTCTTTTTATCCTTGAACAAAAAATTAAAACCATTGATAATAGCTGTATTAAACGGGGGGATAATTGTTGGGTGAAGAAAATAAAGGATGCTGGCAACTGCAGGACCAAGCCCTTTAATTTTATATCCATCCAGCTTAATAATTTCTTTAAGTACCTGTTCCTCTGATTTTGCATTAAGACAATTTTCTAAGAATTGTCCAAAAGCTTGTTTGTTGTTCTCATTCTCGTATATATCTGGTATCCTAAGTTTGGGTTTCCAATAAAACGGGTGAGATGCACCTTCGAATACTTGCTTTTGTTCTGTGATACAGTTTAGCACAAACTCTAATGAAGAACCTTTAAAGTCATTTGGAAATTTCTTGTTCTTTATATCATCAATAATCTGCATAACGCCCCTGCGGATTGAACGGAAAGCCTTTAGACGGTCTTCATTATTAATAAACCAAGTATTGTAAACTGATTGAGTATCTTGTTTATACTGAATTATTATTGGGGAAAGGTTACTAATCATATTTTTTCAAAAAAAGCAAATTACATTATTTGCAGCAATCCTTTTTCCTTACAAAATAGCCTTGAATATTTTCCAGAGAAATTGTTTTATTGATTGTATTTGGGTCATTATATAATTGATATTATCATTACTACACTCATGCCAATCATCATGCCATCTTCAATTATGGTAACTGTACTCATGGGCAAATTGAACACAGCACCCAAACAGGCACATTTTATTTTACGCTTGTTGAATACGCTTTGTAGTACCCCAATTATACTAACTGTCATTACAACTATAGTAACAATGCTAGTAGCAAAAAGTTGAAAATTGATTGCATAGGCAATACCCAAAGCCAATTCTATAAAAGCATAAATAAAGCCCCAACTATTTAGCTTTTTTGCAACCACATCGTACATGGCATAGCTTTCTGCAAAGCCCTTTAAGTCCAGCATTTTAAAGAAAGAGAATGTGAGAAAGAACCCTGCCATAAATATCCTCATGGTGTCCATCCAATTGATTGTACTGTGCTGGAAAGAAGCTATGAAAGATATTGTAGTAATGTAGGCGAAGATTAATAGAATGGGTTTGTAAGTAGCCAACCAAGTTTTGGTTTCTTCTTCTGCAAAGGCTACAATAACAGGTTTGTTTTCCGCTTCTTCAATTTGGTATTTAGGATAATCCTGCAAAGCTGCTTTAAAAGTGTTTATGGAAATGTGCTTTGTCATTTCTATATCTGCTGTTGCTTTTTGCAGGTTGATGGATACGTTTGTTACGCCTTCAATTTTTGATAGTAAGCCCTGTACTTTGGATTGGCAGCTTGTGCATGTCATGCCTGTAATGCTATATGTATGTGTCATTATTTTTAATTTGACACAAAATTACTTTGGGCATATATAGGCGTTGTTATGGAATTATGGATAGGATTTGTAAGATTTATAGCTCTTCAATATTCCTGCGTTTATGTTCTTTAATAGACTTGAAATAAGTCGGTGTAAAGCCTGTTACTTTTTTGAATTGGTTGGATAAGTAGGCAACACTGCTATAACCTAATTGGTCGGCAATTTCTGACAACGTTAGTTGGTTGTAAACCAACAATTCTTTTGCCCTTTCAATTCTTTGGGCAATAAAATATTTTTCAATTGTTGTTCCTTCTACTTCTGAAAACAGATTGCTTAAATAACTGTAATCATGGTGTATTTGTGAGGTAATAAATTCTGAAAGGTTGGTCTTAATGTTTTCAGGTGAGTGGTGAACCAATGTTACAATCGTGTTTTTAATCCTTTCGATGATTTGGCTTTTGTGGTCGTCAATTATTTCAAAGCCTACTTGTTTTAAAGCAATATCAAGTTGTAGTAGCTCACTTTTTGTAAGAGGATGTTGAAATACAGCTTCGCCCAATTCAATAGAAGTAGCAACCAATCCTTGGTTTTCAAGGACTGATTTTACCACCATTTTGCATCGGCTGCACACCATGCTTTTTATATAGAGTTTCATTTTTGCAAAATTAGAGTTTCATCCTTTGAATCCTTACCGCATTTAATATTGCCAATAAGGCTACGCCTACATCTGCGATAACGGCTTCCCATAAAGTCGCAATACCGCCAGCACCTAATACTAAAACAACAACCTTTATCACCATTGCTATGGTAATGTTCTGCCAAACAATTCGCCTTGTAATCTTTCCAATTTTGATGGCCATTACAATTTTTGATGGCTGGTCATTTTGAATAACGACATCGGCAGTTTCAATGGTAGCATCACTACCCAAACCACCCATTGCAATGCCAGCATCAGCCAATGCCACCACAGGTGCATCGTTCACACCATCACCCACGAATGCAATATGCTTGCCTTCATTTTTCAATGCTTGTACCTTCTCCACTTTGCCTTCTGGCAGCAAATCACCATAGGCGTTTTCAATGCCCAATGCCTGTGCCACTTTTGATACAACAGATTGTTTGTCGCCCGATAACATGACCGTTTGAATTTTCAAACTGTGCATTTCATCAATAGCCTGTTTTGCATCTTCTTTTATCTCGTCTGCAATTGTGATATGCCCTGAATATTTATCATTGACCGCAATGACTACAAGTGTATCAACAAGGGTTTCTATTTCTTTTGGATAGTCAATATTGAATTTCTTTAATAGTTTTACGTTACCTGCCAAAACACTCTTTCCATCAACTGTTCCTTTCAGGCCATGTCCTGATATTTCCTCTACATTTTCTGCCTTTGCATTTTTGATAATATCACCTGCATAGGCAACAACTGCCTTTGCAATTGGGTGTGTCGAATTGCTTTCCAGAGTTGCTGTTAGTTTCACCAGTTCATCTCTTTCAATGTCCTTTGTTACCACATCCTGCACCTTGAAAACACCTTTGGTCAGTGTTCCAGTTTTATCCATCACAACTACATTAACCTTCGTGATAACATCCAAGAAATTGGAACCCTTGAATAATATCCCATTGCGAGAAGCCAAGCCTATTCCTCCAAAATATCCCAATGGAATTGATACTACCAAAGCACATGGGCAACTGATTACCAAGAATACCAATGCCCGATAAAACCACACATTGAAAACATAAGGATGAACAAAAAAGTAAGGGATTAAACAAACACCCAATGCCAATGCAAAAACGATAGGTGTATAGATTTTTGCAAACTTGCTGATGAATAATTGTGTCTGTGATTTCCTTGCTGTGGCATCCTGCACCATTTCCAGAATCTTGCTCAGTTTGCTATCCTTAAAAAGAGATGTTACTTTTATTTCAGAAACCTTATCAAGGTTAATCATACCAGCCAGCACCTGTTCCCCTTTACGCTTTGTGTCAGGTTTACTTTCTCCCGTGAGTGCAGCCGTGTTAAATGTTGCAGCTTCTGAATCCAGTTCACCATCCAACGCTACTTTTTCACCAGCTTTCACCTGTATGATTTCATCTACCTGTATCTCATTTGGATGGACAACCTGTGCCGTACCATTACGCAAAACCGTTACTTCATCTGGACGAATATCCAATAAGGCTTTGATGCTACGTTTTGCCTTGTTCACTGCCGAATCCTGAAACCATTCCCCAATGGAATAAAATACCATCACTGCCACACCTTCGCTATATGAGCCAATACTGAATGCACCAACAGTTGCCACACTCATTAAAAAGAATTCATTAAAGAAGTCGAACCTTTTGGCTTTTATAAAAGCGAGTTTCAACACGTTGTAGCCAGCCAATAAATAAGCAATGGCATAAATGATAAGGTCGATAGGAAATACTGGTTTGAACTTAAAGCCAAACTCAAGCACCAGCATCACCAGTAGGATTGCTAAAGAAGAAAGTAATTGCCAATGAGCTTTCCAACCTTCTACTTCACCGCTACCGTGGTCGTGGTCATCATGTTCGTCACCGTCTTCATGGTCATGACTATCACCTTCACTGTGGACGTGTTCTTTATTATTTTCAGACTTATGTACAGGTTTCTTTTTCTGTACATCCTTTTCGTCAGTATTGCAACATTCTTGTGACATATAAATTGTTTTATGAGATAAAAAATGATAGGATTCCTGTGGTTACCAAAGTCCATCCTGTTATAATGCCTGACTTATGTTCAAGCGTATGCCAGTTTAATTTCAGTACCCCTTTGTAGGCAAGCCTTACCCATAGCACCATACCCGAAACAGTAATGCTTAGGTACATCAACGAAATACCAACAACTACCCATATACCTTTTGTTCCTGCCAATAGAAAATAGGCTTCTATTTCCATACATGGTGATAAGAACATGGCTACAGTTAAGGCAAATATGATTTTGGTTTTTGCTAATGTAGGCTTAGGTGTTTTATGTAAATGAAAGTGTTTATGCCGATGATGCTGATAGATAAAAAATATCCCCAACAATAGCAAGATAATGGGGGTAACAAAATGAGTGAAATATTGAACCTTGCTTGCCAGTTGCATACCCAACATACTCAACACTATGCCAATTGCAATGGTACTTAAAGCATGTGCCAATCCCGATATAAATGTTACGCTTGTTACTTCTTGCAAAGTCCAGTTATCTTTCTTGCCAATAGCCAATACGGGCAACCAATGACTGGGTATCACTGCATGTAGTAAACTCAATAAAAGGCTACCTATAAAGATGCTGTACATCAAACTTGTTTTTTGATTAGTTGACTAAAACAAAAAAGTTGCGGAAATATTTATCCGCAACTTTTGTATAGTGTAGTAATAATTTTATTTAGGCTATAAAAGCATGTGCCATTCCCATGATAGATGCCAATATAACTACACATTTCCAACAATTGAGTCTGTTCATTTTTATTAATTTTTATATTGTAAAAGTACATGTGATGAATTTTATTTGATGTTAATGTTTTGATAGCTAGTTTTAAAATTGTAAATAAATCAATGCAATGGCTGCTACCGTCATTACTATCAAAGTCAGAAACCCTAAGAAGTTTGAAAGTTTGCTATTGGTATTCTCTTTCATTATCTTTTTATTGTTTGATATATGCAGTACAATTGCTATTAGGATAGGTGAGGTTAAGCCATATAAAATTGCAGTATATAACAATGCTTTTATTGGACTTAGCCCTAAATAATTAATTAATAGCCCCAGCAGTAGCGAAACAGTAATGACGATATAAAAAGGCTTTGCTTGATAAAATTTACTATTGAGGTCGCCTTTCCAACCAAAGGTTTCAGAAACAATGTAAGATAATGAACCGCTTAAAACAGGTATTGCCAGAAAACCAGTACCAATTACACCAATAGTAAAAATTAAATAAGAAGCTTTACCAGCTACTGGTTCTAAAGCCTTTGCTGCCTGTTCCACTGTATCAATTTGGTTGATGCCATGCCCAAACAATGCAGTACCAGTTGCCAAAATGATAAAGAACATTACCAAATTGGATAACAACATACCAAGGTTGACATCCAAACGCATTTTTCTTATCAATAGAGAAATAAAATTACTTTCCTTCTTTTCTGTAGTAGCAGCATCTTCTTCATTCTTTACAATTTTAGTACGGGCTAAAATCAATTGCCTAGAAGATTTCACATCTTCTGCTTCCATTGTAACCTGCCAAAAAAACAAATAAGGTGAAATAGTAGTACCTAAAATGGCTACTACTATTTCAATAAAATCTTTGTCGAATTTAATTGTTGGTATAAGTGTGCTACGAAATACATTGCCCCAGTTTGGGTGCGTAAAAAAAGGAACAGCTATATAAAGGAACAGCGACAGGCATAAATATTTTAATACTGAAACAATTTTATTATATGGCAAATAAATTATTAATATAACAAGCAATATGGTAAATGCAACACTAAAAATCATTGGTGATATGGATGGGAACATAAGGCTTGCAACGGCACCCATTCCTGCTATATCTGCACCTATATTTAGGATAATAGCAGGGACGCTAAAAAACATCATTAAATACAATAATGTTTTTGAATAATGGTTTTTTAAAGTAGTTGTTAATCCTACAGAAGTTACGATACCAATCCTTGCACACATTTCTTGAATGGCAGCCATTAAAGGAAATGTTATCAATGCCGTCCATAATGTTGCCAAACCAAATTTTGCACCAGCTTGGGAATAAGTTGCTATGCCCGAAGGATCATCATCACTTGCACCTGTGATAAGCCCTGGCCCCAAAGCCCTAAAAAACTTTTTAATTTTTGCTGAAGAACTTTTGATATTGGTCATGAACTTTCTTTTTTAACTTCTTTTTGTCCTTAATAACTAAAAGTAAATAGATTAGCACTGCCAAAGGTGTTATCGTATTTATTACTATAGAAAATGGTGACCTGAAAAATGACTTGTAAAAAAATGAGTAACCATTTGTAATTGCACATATTGTAAGTAAGGCCTGCAAGCAATAAAAATATTTCTTTATCATTTCCATTTTTTTATACCGAATCTTCAGGCTCGGTTTTTATGAGCAATTCAGATAGCCTATTCTCAATTTCCTTTGGTAGATTTTCCGTATCTATCCACAGAGAAAGTGTTTGGTTTGTTTCATCCGTTTTTAATTGATACGTATCTTCAAATTTTTTGGGTAAAAGAAAGGCATCATATTCAGTCTTTAAACTTTTGACTTCTGCTTCAAAAGATTTCTGCCATTTGTCTAATTTTAATCCGTCCATAATTTTAACTTTAATTATAAATTTATAGCAACTATTGTTTAAGTCCCGCAATGGTGTTGATAGTTAGTGCAACGATAATAGTATTAAAAACGAAAGAAATTAAACTGTGCATCAAAACAAACCTCCTGATAACCCGGGAACTTACTACCACATCAGATACCTGAAATGTCATGCCAATGACAAAAGAAAAATAGGCGAAATCGATATAATCAGGCTTTTCCTTAGTAGGGAAATCAATACCGCCAATACGGCTTCCAGTATTTAATTTGTTATGGTCGTGGTATAAATGAGCATAACGGATTGCAAAAATTGTATGCAGCAATATCCATGATAGTACAATTGGTGAAAGAGACACAGCGGTGTGGAATATTTTATTAAATGTTGATTCGGCCTTGCTGTTTAAAAGTAGTAAAGTGCCAAATAAGCTAAAACAAATTGCTACTAAAACAATCATAAAAATCACCTTTAGCCCATCATCTTGCTGCTCTACAACTACACATAGTTCGTCATTGGTTGTTGTAAAAAATAATATCCAACTCAATACAATTAGCGAAAGGCAAAATGTATCCCACCCTAATATAACCCTACTCTTAATATCAACTTTCAATAACACCAATAGGGTATAGATAAAAATTGCAAGCAAAATAGAAAATACTAATTTTTTAACCCCACTCGACTTTTTAAGCAAATTTCCTTTCATGCGTTTGATTATATTATTTGAAACTATTTTGATTAACTATACAATCATGCCAATTAAAAGAAAAATCAGAAACCCTACGAAAAACATACTTGTTTGCAGCAAGGTTTCTTTTTCTTCATGGGCTTCAGTTAGTAATTCTTCTGTTACCAAAAAAAGTAATGCTGCCAAACCAAATGACAAAACTAATTCTAAAATTTCTTGCGATAAACCTGCCAACATAGTAATGCCTATGATTGCCCCAATGAAAAAGGTTAATCCCAATACAAGTAAAATGAGCAGATTTTTTTGTTTGGTAAGGTTGGCATCGGCACAAGCTAAAACTACTGCTAAACCTAAAGAAAAGGTTTCTAAAGCTAAAGCCACGGATAGTAGAATACCTTCTGTATTACCGGCTGCAAAGCCTACGCCTAACAGCAAGCCATCAATTGCCAAATCAATACCCAACGCAATTAATAAGCCCATAGGTAAAACACTTTCCTTTTTATTTTCTTCGGCTTTGATTTCAAATTTTTCTGCAAAAAACTTTACCACAAGCATTGTAATAATGCCTAGACTAAAACCTATGGCTACTTCAATGGGCTTATGGTTTTTAATAATATCGGGCAACAATTCTACTACCACAACAGAGAAAACCACCCCTGCGGCGAAATGCAAAACTGAACTACGGAAAGCACCGCTTGGTTTTTTAAATATTCCCGTAATCCCACCCAAAAGGATAGAGATTACAGGAATTAAGGCATATAGATATACTTCCCAAATTTTTGTCATTATTATACTTGGTTTTTATTCTTCACCACTACCTTTTGTAAGTTGCGACAATAAATAGTATGCACCCTTAATTACCACTATTGCTTTAGCTGGTATTTCTTCCAACGGTTTTATTTCGGTAAATCCTAAATCGCTTACACCTTTAGCAACAGCTATTTGCTTGTAATGGTTCTTCTTTATTTCTACATAAATATAATGTTCATCACCATTGCTCACTACTGCATCATCAGGTAAAGCATTTGCCTTGTAATTATCTATCTGAATCCTTGCTTCCACATACATGCCAGGCAAAAGTGTTTCTGTTTGCTCTTCAATTTTGGCATGGGCAATAATGGCTTGCTGTTTATCCTCAAAAGATTTGTTCAAAGCAAATATGGTTGCCGGATGCGTATGGCTTGCATCGTTGGCATCTGTAAACATTATTTTGTCGCCAATTTTTACTTTGGAAATATCTTTTTCAAAAAGTGTCAAATCCAAATGAAGGAAACGGTTGTCAACAATGTCAAAGAGAATGCTATTGGCATCGGCAAATTTTCCCATGGTTAAATTGATATGGTGTATAAACCCACTGATAGGTGCTGTTACGGCAATATGGTTGGTAAAATTCGCAGTACTGATATTGGCAGCATTGATACCCAACACTTGCAATTTTGTCTGCAAGCCCCTTTGCTTGGCCTGTGCAACGCCCAATTCGTTTTGTACTTGCTGCAAAGTTTTTGTAGCGTTAATGCGGTCTTCCTGCAACGCTGTTTGGCGTTTAAATTCCGCTTGTAAATAAGTAAGCTGCGAGTTGTTTTCTAAATAATCCTGCTGCAATTGTATCACTTCATTGTTTACAATCGTCGCCAATGTTTGCCCTTGCTTTACAAAAGTGCCTTCAGTTACGTTGATGGTTTTTACAATGCCACCTGTTAACATGCTTACCTGTGCCTGGTTCTGCGGTGGCAGTGTTAGTTTGCCATTTACTTTTAATGTTGATTTAAGGTTACGTTGTTCAATGCTGCCCGTTTGTAATCCAATGGCTTTTATTTGGTCATCAGTAAGTGTTACTTCTGTTTCATGGTGTTCTTCTTTATTGGCAGTGGTATCTTTTATTGTTGGTTCAGCTTTAGTTTCATTTGCTTTGTTTTTGCAAGATGTAATTGCAATAAACAAGCTGAGCATTACAAGAAATATATTTTTACTCATGACATTTATATTTTTATTTCGGTATTCGTGAATCTTCGATTTCATGATTGAAATTTTTATCGGTTAAGCAAATAATTAAGTTGGATAATGGTTTGGTTGTAATTGTTGACAGCAGCCAAATAATCCGTTTTTATTTTGATGGCATCCTTAATATTCTGGATGTATTCGATGTAGCCAATATCACCAGCCTTGTAGCTACGCTGTGCAGCATTGATAATGCTTTCAGCCATTGGCAAACCTTCGGTTCTGTAATAGCTTAGCTGTTGCAAACTTTGCTGCTGTAATTGGTTTTGTTGCAAAAAGATGGTTACAATTTCCTGTTGATTTTTGTCCAGTTCCTTTTTGGCAATTTCAGTTTCTAATCTTGCAGCTTGCGTCCTTGCTTTAATGCCATTTTTGAACAAAGGGATGTTGATGCCAACACTACCATAATAAAATTGCCTTTCCTTATCTAGGCTCTGTGCATTTACACCCAAATTAAAAGAGGGCTTAGCCTTTGACTGTTCGGCTTTGATGGCTAGTTCTTTTGCTATAATTTGTTGCTGCAAAAATTGCAGCACTGGATGTTTGTTTAACAAATTGCTATCACTTAAATTAATTTCTGGCAAAGCTGTAAACTGCGTTGGTGCTTGGTATTGCTGGTTTGTACGCATCCATCTTTGCAGGTCGGTTAAATAAAAAGAAACCTGCGTATTGGCTTGTGCCAATTGCAGTATCAAATCCTTACGTTGCAGGGTCGCATTTATTTTTTCAAGTTTATTGCTCTCGCCAACTTGGTATTTTTTGTTAGCGTACTTTTCATAGTCGGCATAAATACTGTCTGTTTGCAATAGCAGGTTATATTGCTGCCAACTGAACAGCCAATTGTAGTAAGCATTGGATACGTTGCGTACCAATTCATTTTTTGTAACAGCTTCATACGATTGTGCTACCGTTACATTTTGTTTCAATAGGTTTTGCTCTGCCTTATAAGCATTGGGCAGTTTAAACCCCTGTGCCACACCTACATTGTAATCAAACACCTTACTATTTATTTGTCCTAACCCTGTATTGATATTGAAGGGGTCTAAAATAGTTGCTGTACCTGTGAGTACTTGTTGTTGCTGGGTTTGCAAAGATGCTTGCTGAATGGTAGGGTAATTTTTCACAGCTAAATCAATGGCATTTTGCAAGGTCAATTTTTGCGTTTGTGCTGTTACGTTAAAACCAATTGAGCAAAAAACGAGTATCAATACAGTTGCAATAGTTGTATTAATTTTCATTGCTTTTTTTCTTTTTAGATAGAATAAACTATACAATACTGGCAACACGAACAGTGTTAAAATTGTGGAAGAAAACAAGCCGCCAATAACAACAGTTGCCAAAGGTTTTTGAACTTCTGCCCCTGCACTGGTGCTGAATGCCATTGGTAAGAAACCTAATGAGGCTACGGCTGCGGTTGCTAATACTGGTCGTAACCTTGCTGCACTGCCTTTTAAAATGCGTTTGGTTATATCTTCTTCGCCTTCTTCTTTTAAGCGGTTGTAATAGCTTATTAATACGATACCGTTTAAAACGGCAACACCAAATAATGCAATGAAACCGACACCTGCAGAAATGCTAAAATTCATTCCCCTAATCCATAATGCAATGATGCCGCCAATGGCTGCCAATGGTATTGCAGAAAAAATAATGGTGGCTTCCTTTGCAGAACGGAAGGTGAGGAACAATAAGAAGAAAATAAGTAATAGCGAAACAGGTACTGCTAATTGCAGCCGTCCTTTTGCTTCCTGTAAATTTTGAAACTGCCCGCCATAAGTAATGTAATAACCTTCGGGCAGTTTTAATTTTGCATCTAATGTTTGCTGAATTTCTTTTACCACACTTTCTACATCTCTGCCCCTTGTATTTGCTTCAATAACAATTCTTCTTTGTGCATCCTCACGGCTTATCTGGGCTGGGCTGGGAATGAAACTGACATCGGCGATTTCACTTAATGGCACTTGCTTACCACTTGGTAATGGAATTAGTAACCCTTTTAAAACATCGGCATCGGTATTGGGGTCTTTCTTAATCCTTACCACCAAATCAAATTTCTTTTCGCTTTCGTACACTACACCTGTGTAGCCACCTGCATAAGCTGTGTTTAAAATGGTGTTTACATCGCCAATGTTTAAGCCATATTGAGCAATTTTATTACGGTTGTATTTTACCACCAACTGCGGCATCCCTACAATTTGTTCTACTTTTACATCAACCAATCCATCAATTCCTTTTACCAGGCTTTTTATTTCATTGGCTTTTGCAAATAGCTTATCCAAGTTGCTTCCGAAAATTTTTATAGCTATATCACTTTTTACTCCGGCAATCAATTCATTAAAACGCATTTGAATGGGCTGCTGAAAAGAAAGATTAACGCCAGGGATAATGCTCATTTTTTCATTCATTTTTTCTGCCAATTCTTCTTTGTCTTTTGCTGATGTCCATTCTTTTTTATCTTTCAATACCATTATCATATCACCGCTTTCAATAGGCATGGGGTCGGTGGGAATTTCGCTGCTGCCTATTTTGGTTACTACCTCTTTTACTTCGGAAAATTGCTTTACAATTTTTTCTAACTGCGTGGCTGTTTCAATAGACTGGGGCAAACTGCTTCCCTGACGAATTGCAAAGGTTGTTGCAAAATCGCCTTCATCTAATTCTGGTATAAACTCTCCGCCTAAAGAATTAAAAACGAATAATGAACCGACAAACAATAGTAATGCTGTTACTAAAACTGGTATTCTGTGTTTTATTATTCTTTGCAGAAATGGCTGGTATCTGCTCACTAACCATTTCATTACTTTATCTGTAATGTTTTCTTTGCTGGCAATTTTTTTATTTAAGAAAAGGCTGCTGATAAGCGGTACATAAGTGATTGATAAAATCATTGCACCGATGATGGCGAAACTTACTGTTTGTGCCATTGGCATAAACATTTTTCCTTCAATACCGCTTAATGCAAAAATTGGGATGTAAACAATAAGGATAATGATTTGACCAAAAACTGCACTGCTCATTATTTTGCTGCTGCCTTCGGTTACTTCTTCATCCATTTTTGTTTGCCCTAATTTTTGCCCTTTAAAATCGTGGAAGAATTTATGCGTTAGACTTTCTACGATGATTACTGCACCGTCCACAATCAAACCAAAATCTAAGGCACCCATTGACATTAAGTTTGCACTTACGCCAAACAATTTCATCATAGCTACCGCAAAAAGCATGGACAACGGAATGACACTTGCTACAATTAAACCTGCCCTGAAATTGCCTAAGAAAAGTACCAGCACAAAAATTACAATCAATGCACCTTCTAATAAATTGGTGCTTACTGTGTGTGTTGCCCTTTCAATTAATTTAGTTCTGTCAATAAACACATTAATAGTTAAACCTTCGGGCAAATATTTTTCAATAGTTGCCATTCTTTCTTTAACCTGTTTAATAACATTTACTGCGTTTTCACCTTTTTGCATCAGCACTACACCACCAACTGTTTCACCATTTCCATTTCTTGTCATCGCCCCATACCGTGGGGCAAAGCCAAAATCAACTGTGCCAATATCTTTAATTAAAACAGGTATTCCATTTGCATTGGCAACAACAATGTTATTGATGTCGTCTAACTTTTCAATTAAGCCTTCGCCACGGATAAAATAAATGTTTGGTCCTTTATCAATGTAGCTACCGCCTGTATTTGAATTGTTTTTTTGCAAGGCATTATATACATCAATTAAAGTAAGGTTCATTGCCGCTAATCTTTCAGGTTTTACACATACTTCATATTGTTTTAGTTTACCACCAAAGCTGCTGACTTCTACCACACCTGCTGTGCCTAAGAGTTGACGCTTTACAATCCAATCCTGTATAGTCCGCAAATCCATTGCAGTAAACTTATCTTCATATCCTTTTTTGGGAACAATAGCATACTGATAGATTTCGCCTAAGCCTGTGGTGGGTGGAATTAAATCAGGACTGCCATATTCTTTTGGAATATTTTCCTGTGCTACTTTTATTTTCTCTGCTACCAATTGCCTTGTAATATTCAATGGCATATTGTATTTAAAAACAATGGTGATAACAGATAAACCGCTTCGGCTGGTGCTACGTAATTCAACCAAACCTTGCAGCGATTTGAATTCTGTTTCCAACGGGAACGTGATAAATTGTTCCACTTCCTGTGTAGCAAGGTTGGGGCTGTTGGTAATAACCTGTACTTGGTTATTGGTAACATCTGGCAAGGCATCCACACTTAACTGGGTAAAGGAATAAATCCCCCAGAGCATGAAGATGCCCAACAATGCACCCGTTATCAGTTTATTATGTACTGAAAATTGAATGATTTTATTGATCATATCGAATATCTATTTGTTTATGTGCTTATAATAATGCCATAATCTTTCGGCAATAACTGCTAAAAGAATGGCACAACCCACGGCTATAACAATCAACTTGATTACTGTTGTCGCCAAAAGTTGTTGGGCTTTTTTGAGCTGTTTACCGCTCGACTTTGAGAATGAAAAAATGAATGGATAACAAAATGCAATACCTGCCACTGTTAAATGGTGGTACAACAAATTCATTAAAAATGATGACTAAGCTTTTTTTGGCGGCTGCCAAATAGAAAAGAAAACTTGGGAATTGTACGAAACATCGTACACTGGATATTTTGTAGTTGGGAAAATCCTTTTAGGGATTTTATAACTATTCAAAGGTTGATAATAAGCCGATGCAGAACAATGGGAACAAGTACAAAAAGGTGTACAAGCTTCATCAGATTTTTTAGGATTTTCTTTAGTAGTTGATGAGATTGTTGTTTTAATGTCCATATTTATATTACACTCGTCCTTGTCTGCACAAGGAACACAAGAAAGCACCAAGAGGTAGATGCTAAATATGAGTGTTAAAAATTTCATCGTTGCAAACTTAGTTCAAAATCTGAAAAACACTGGTTTATTAAAATACAATGACGTTGCAAAAATGGGTGTACGATATAGAGCCAATAGGAACAAAATATCTATACACGCATAAATATGTATTCTCATAAGTATTATTTATCAGCACCCCATTTTTCACAGTTGTTGGTATGCCAATATTTCATCGGATCTCTAAGCTTATAATAATTTTAGAAAACCTTTTCAAAACGTAAGGGATTGCAATGGATAGCCCACAGCCATGAACCACGATGGCGAGGACTTGAAGTGGAAAGCCCGACCTGAAAGGCACGCCCCAATTGTTCCAATCCATCATTGTTTTCATATAGCCCAAAAATTATTTTGGGCTTTTTTTATGTTTTTTCTCATTGATTATCAATAGGGTACAACGGGTACAATCAAGCGTACAACAAATGTTGGACTTGATAACGGTCTTTCTGCGACCGTTCCTTTGTACAGAAATCAAGCAATCAAAGTCATCGGGAAAATGACCGTGATGTATCACTCAAAATAAAAAATAAAACCACATGTTTACAAACATCTCTTGGACGACCTACTTAACTTTTGTAGCCCTCTTTTTATCTGCATGGTACATTATTATTTGTCTTCGGTTCTACTCAAGCGACATCCTCAATTTTATTTCCAGCAAAACGAAAACCCAAAAAACAGACAGTGGTAATGAACTACAAGCAACCCAATATGCAGGAACAAAAACAGCAGCCTTAGAAGAAAATATCAATAATGCGGCTTCTTTAAACGAAGCACAAACCGACCATCTTTTTGAGGATGTAGAAACGCTATCTGCAAAAATAAAAGAGGCTGTAAGCGATGCTTCTTCCAAAGACTACAACAAAGAAGAATTTTTCTTCCTACTCGAAATAACGCTAAAAGCCTACCCTCAATTAAAGGGCATCCCCTTTCAAACAGCCATCAATAACCTTATTATTTCAGAATGTGACAAGCATGGCTTCATCCACCCAAGCAGTGAAGAGTTAGATAGGTTGTGGATAGGGATATGAGGATCAAGCCGCCTTCCTGCCCCTCCGCCCAAAGTGGCGGGGGCAATGGAAGGATTCAAGAAAACATTCTTCAATTTTTAAATACTGAAACATGAAAAAGTACAAAAAGACATTCAAGGCTGCCGCTTTCAAAATAAGGGCAACCCTTATGGCAGCAGTAATACTTGTTGCCACCAATATCACGGCATTGGCACAGGATGGCAATGCTGGTATCAATGAAGCCAACCAAAAAGTGCGTGGCTATTTTAATTCAGGCACCAGCCTCATGTATGCTGTAGGTGCATTACTCGGTCTGATCGGTGCAGTGAAAGTTTACCAAAAATGGAATGCAGGTGACCCTGATACTGGCAAAGTGGCTGCCGCATGGTTTGGCAGTTGTGTCTTCCTTGTAATAGTGGCAACTGTTATCAAATCCTTCTTCGGTGTTTAATGGCCTCCCCAACCCCTCCAAAAGAGGGGCTTAAAACTCAATTATAATGCAAGAGATATTAACGGAAAAGCTACACGAGTATATTATCAATAACAATTTGAATCTGCTTATTGAGCTACAACAAGAGGGTAAAGTTGACACCTACCTACAAGAAAAAGTAGCAACGGCTGATGAACTAATTAGCCAGTTGCAATCAGACAATACCCCTTCCTATATCATCGAAGAACAATGCCTTGACTTACTGACAAAAGACCTACGGCCATCCAAGTTCAACTATGTCTTGAGGGTACTGGAAGAGGATTTTGAAAAGCAATACCAACAATTCAGGGAAGCAGGTATACTGACCTATGAAACCATCAATCTCATAGCAGCCTGTAACCCCGTCTTTGAAGCACTTGGATTCACTACCGACAATGAAGATGACAAACAGTTACGCTATGCTATCACAGGGACGGTGAAGCAATATTTGGACAAACAATAGTGAGAATGAAAACGTGCAGACATGGCCTACAATCAATTACAAAAGCTCAATGACAATATAGCGGCCATCCGCATCGCACTTTCATGGGACAAGAGTAAGACCCTTAGTGAAGATGAGATAAAAGCACTACAAAAATATGCAGGATTCGGGGGCATCAAATCCATCCTTTACCCAAATATGGACAGGAAAGAATGGATAAAATTGAATGCAACAGAAGAAGACTTACGGCTCTATCCAAAGATGATGGAACTGCACCAACTGTTGCAGGAAAAGCTAACACCGCAAGCATACAAGCAAACCGTTCAGTCACTAAAGAACAGCGTCCTGTCTGCATTCTATACACCACAGGTCGTTCCTCAAACCCTGTTCAACGTGTTCAAGGAACAAGGTATCGCACCACAAAAAATGTACGAACCAAGTAGCGGTGCAGGTGTGTTCATTACAGAAGCGGCCAATATATTTCCTTCTTTAAAAACCATAACCGCAGTTGAAAAAGATATGCTCACAGGTAAGGCACTTTCTGCATTAGCCAGTTCATTAACAGTCAATCCAACAGTGCATATCACAGGGTTTGAAGAAGCACCAACCGATGACAATAACAGCTACGACCTTATCACCAGTAATATCCCTTTTGGTAATTTTTCTGTTCATGACGGAGCTTTTCCTGATAAAGCTATTTCGGGAAAAATACACAACTACTTTTTTGCAAAAGGATTGGATAAGTTAAGCAATGGTGGGGTGCTTGCTTTTCTTACAACCGACAGTTTTCTGAACAGCCCTTCCAACCAAACAGCAAGGGAATACCTGTTCAATAAAGCAGAGTTTATCAGCCTTGCTGTTATGCCCGATAACCTCATGAAGGACACTGGCAATACCGAAGCCCCAAGCCATTTATTGATTGTTCAAAAAAATGATGGCAAGCAGTCCCTTTCCGAAGCAGAAGAATTGTTATTACAAGATGTGCAACTTGAAAATGAATATGGTAAATACCATTATAATAGCTATATCCATGAACACCCAGAAACCATTGTCGGCAATGACATACAAGCAGGTAGGAACCAGTATGGGTATGCCCATCAAACCATTTGGCAGCAAGGCAATATCAACGATATAGCAGAGAAGTTGTCAGCAACCTTATCCCAAGGTTTTCAGCAAAATTTTAATAGCAAGCTGTTCCAAGATGGACAAACAATTGCCAATGTACATGAAGCAACAGAGGGCAAACAACTGACATTACTTCCTATGCCAGAAGACAAAGCTGGTAACGCAAATGTGCAATTGGGATTGTTCGATACCACACCTGTGGAAAGCATCAACAGGGCAATGGCCTATGTCAATCCATTGGATGAAACTGTTGTGCAGAAACAAACAGCTAGGATTATCGGCATGGTACGCACTACTACAAGCCCCGAACATGAAAGCTTTGTTCTCGTTACCGCAAAGGCAAAGGATTTCAAACAGTACGTGTACAAGCTATATTCCAACACAGCAGAAATCACGCTTTCAGCCAACTGGAAAACAGCAGGGGCATTGATGCACGAAATACAAGGGCTGTCAAGAGAACTACAAGAATATAACCACCACTATACATACGAAGGCGACAAAATATTGGAACCAGCTTTTGCATTGGAACGCAACCAGCCAACATTGTTCACCAATCTCAAACCCTATTACAAAGAAGGCACATTGGTCATCAACAATGGTATTGTTGGCAGCATCCAGAAGCCTGATGCCGAATACAAACAAGCCATGTTCCAGCCCTTCCTTTCGGGGCAAAGGGAAATTGGTTTTTATGAACGCTACGTTACCATCAGGGACAACTACTTGGAACTCTCAGAAAAAGAACTGGCTGGCAATGACGAACATGAACCGCTCAGGACGAAACTCAATCAGGATTATGAGCAGTTTGTATCGCAATACGGCCTGTTGAACCATCCTGTCAATAAGAAACTTATCACAAATGATGCGGCTTTTGGGTTTACTATATTGTCGTCATTGGAACGCAAGCAAGGTGAACGCTTTGTGAAATCCGATATACTGGCACAATCGCTGACACCCAAAGAGGAACAGTTCAGAACGGATGACCCAATCGAAGCCCTTGCCCGTTCCTTAAACGAATTTGGCAATGTAAATCTTGGCTTTGTTGGGGCAGCAACAGGGTTGCCTGAAATAGAGATAATCAGTAAACTAGAAGGGCATATCTACCTTGACCCACAAGGCAGGGAATGGGAAACAGTTGACCAGTACCTATCAGGCAATGTGGTCGATAAACTAGCGGTAGCAAAAGAGCAAGCTGCCTTATATCCAAACGATGTGCAATTGCATCACAGCCTTGAAGCCATCCAAAAGGTACAACCTGAAAAAATCCCTTTTGAACTCTTGGATTTCAACTTGGGTGAACGGTGGATACCTACCACTTATTATGACCGCTATGCCAGCAAGTTGTTCGAACTGGATACCAGTATCAACTATTTCCAATCCTTGGATACGTTCAAGGTCAGCATATCAGGCAATAATGCCAAGGTCTCACAGGAATATGCGGTAACCCCCAAAAGCGGCAGGACATCTTATGGCAATACCATGCTGGAACATGCACTGGAAAATACCACACCATTTTTCACTTATGAAGTACCTGTTGGTGATGGTAAAACGATACGCTTACCTGACAATGATGCCATACAGCTTGCCCACCAGAAAATAGAATCCATACGTAACGGTTTTATCAACTGGTTGCAGGAACTGCCTGACGCAGATAAGAAGCACTTGGAAAAGCTTTACAACGACACATTCAACTGCTATGTGCTAAGGGAATACAATGGGGAACATCTGACCTTTCCTGGACTGGAGAAAAAGAACCTTGGGATTGATGACCTGTACAGTTCACAAAAGAATGCTGCCTGGCGTATTATCCAGAACAGGGGTGCATTGGTTGACCATGAAGTAGGCCTTGGCAAAACGTTGACCATGATAGTGGCAGCCAACGAAATGAAAAGGCTTGGCACAATCAATAAGCCAATGATACTGGCATTGAAATCCAATATCAACCAGATAACGGAAACCTATAAAAAAGCCTACCCCCATGCAAGGGTACTGGCACCGGGGGAGAACGATTTTACGCCAGCTAAAAGAATGCGGTTGTTCAATGAAATCAAGAACAACAATTGGGACTGCATCATCTTAACACATGACCAGTTCGGTAAAATACCACAGTCGCCAGAGATACAAAAGCAGATATTTCAAATGGAACTGGACAATGTGGAACGTGACCTTGATACACTGAAAGACCTTGGCGGCGATGTCTCTAAAAAAATGCTCAAGGGGCTAGAAGTAAGGAAGAACAATTTGGAGGATAAACTGAAAACTATCATCAGTGACATCGAACAAAAGAAGGATGCTGGTATCAACTTCAAAGAGTTGGGTGTTGACCATTTGTTCATTGATGAGGCACACAAATTCAAGAACCTCACCTTCACCACACGCCACGACCGTGTAGCGGGGATAGGTAATATGGAAGGTAGCCAGAAGGCACTGAATATGCTGTTTGCTGTCCGCACGTTGCAGGAAAAATTCAATGCCGACCAGTGTGTGACCTTCTTATCTGGGACACCTATTTCTAACAGCTTGACGGAAATGTACTTGTTGTTCAAGTACCTGAGACCAAAAGAAATGGAACGGCAGCACATCGAGAATTTCGATGGCTGGGCTGCGGTGTTCGCAAGGAAGACCACGGACTTTGAATTTTCCGTTACCAATGAAATTATTGCCAAGGAACGTTTCAGGCATTTTATCAAAGTACCAGAACTCGCTTTGTTCTACAATGAGATAACCGACTATAAAACGGCAAAACATATACAGCTTGACAAGCCCGAACTGGTAGAGACATTGGTGAACATCAAGCCTACACCAGAGCAAACGGCCTTCATTCAACAATTAATGCAGTTTGCCAAAACAGGTGATGGCAGATTGATTGGCAGGGCACCATTGAGTCGTGAAGAGGATAAAGGCAGGATGCTCATTGCCACCAACTACGCCAAAAAAATGGCCGCAGACATGCGGTTGATTGACAGCAACACTTATGGCGACCATCCCGAAAACAAGGTAAGCACCTGTGCCAGAAAAGTAGCGGAACTCTATGACCAAAGCCAACCATATAGGGGCACACAGATTATTTTCAGTGACATTGGTACCCCCAAACCAGATGCCTTCAATATCTATGATGCCCTAAAGGAAAAACTGGTAATGGATTTCAATATCCCTGCTGCTGAGGTCACTTTTATCCATGACTGGACGGATAAGCGTAAACCCGAACTGTTCCGTAAAATGAATAATGGGGAAATCCGCATCCTTATCGGCAGTACGGAAAAAGCAGGTACGGGACTCAATGTGCAGCAACGGATTGTTGCCATGCACCATCTGGACATCCCCTGGAAACCTGCTGAATTGGAACAACGCAACGGCCGGGGTGCAAGGCAGGGCAATCTTGTAGCAAGGAACCATTACGACAACAAGGTGCAAAATTTCATCTATGCTGTGGAGCAATCATTGGATAATTACAAGTTCAACCTGTTGAAGAACAAGCAGACATTCATCAGCCAGATGAAGAACTGCGAGTTGAATATCCGCACCATTGATGAAGGGGCCATTGATGAGAAAACAGGGATGAATTTCTCTGAATATATCGCCATACTATCAGGTGATACCTCGCTATTGGAAAAGTCCAAAATGGAAAAGAAAGTGGCTGTACTGGAAAGTCTCAAAACGGCACATTTCAGGGAAGTATCCCGTTCAAAGTACCAACTGGAAAACCTGCAACATGAAAAGGAAAACACATTGGGGATATTGGGCAAACTATCCAAAGATGAAACCCTTTATAAAAGCAAGCTGAAGCATGAGCCTGATGGCACGAAGGCCAATCCAATACAGTTAAAAGGATTGCAAACCTCTGACCCAGAAGCAATCGGTAACCAACTCATTAAACTCTATAAGCATTGGCAACCAACCGATGACAACAAGATTGGCACGTTGTACGGGTTTGACCTATGCGTTCGCCAGCAGCAAGAGGCATTTGATGAGGGTGGGCATTTCGGCCACAGGTACTATAACACGCTATATGCGGTAAACCCAAAAACAGACATCAAGTACACTTATAACCAAGGGCATCCCAATACCGACAACCCGAAACTGGCCGCAAGGTATTTCCTCAATGCCATTGACCGTGTAGGGTCGTTGAAAGAAAAATACCAGAAGGAACTAAAAGAACTCGACACCAATATTCCCATGGTCAAGGCATTCGTTGACAAGCCATTTGAGAAAGAAAAGGAACTGGTGCAGATGAAAGGGGAACTATCGAAACTCGAAAGGGAAATTGCTACTAAGATACAGGAGAATCAGATGAAGCAGAACGGACTGTTGGATGAAAAACCTGCTGAACAAAAAGAACAACAGGTAGCCAAAACAACAGATGCACCAGTGGTGCAAATGAACCCTAAGAATGGCACACCCTTACAGGTTGCAATGGCTAAGGTCAACGGTGTTACAGTGAACGGAAGGGGGCATCAGCAGGCAGTAAATCAAGAGGTAGTTCAAACCAATAAACGTAGCAACCGTATGCGGTTATAAAACAAATCAAAATGGGAAACAGTGTCTATCAAATCAACAAGGGCATTAATAAAAGTATTGAGTTCAAAGGGCTGAAAGCCCAGTATATCTGGTATTTCGGGGGCGGTGTGATTGCCCTGCTGATAATTTTCGCCATCCTGTACATAATCGGCATCAATGCCTTTGTGTGCATCGGTATCATACTCATAGCGGGTACGGTACTGGTGGTCAAGTTGTATGCGATGAGCAATACTTATGGTGAATATGGCATGATGAAGAAATTGGCAAGGCATAGTGTCCCCAACACCATTAAATCAAAAAGTAGGGCGGTGTTCCTGCAAAAAGAAATACAATAAAAACAAACATATTATCAACAAGGTAAAACAGTGGACATGGAAAAGCAGTTGGAAGATATTTTGCCTATACTCGGCGTAGAGCATGATTGCATACTCTCCAAACAAGGGGACATTACATTGGCTTTTAAAGTGGCCCTACCCGAGATATTCACGCTCTCAGACCAGGAGTACGAGGCTTTCCATCAAGCATGGATTAAAGCCATCAAAGTATTACCAAAATCTTCCGTTTTCCATAAACAGGACTGGTTCATTGATAGCAGGTACCAACCTGATTTCACAAAGGATGATACCACATTTTTGACGCTCAGCAGTGAACGCTTCTTCAATGAACGCCCTTTTTTGGAACATGATTGTTACATCATGCTCACCCAAAAACCTTCAGGAAGGAAAACCGCCACTTCTTTGTTTTCCAATCTGCTCCGTAAATCCATCGTGCCGGAACAAACATTGAAACCACAATTGTTACAGGACTTTCTTGACAGTGCCGGGCAGTTCAAACGCATATTGGAAGACAGTGGTTTTGTGCAACTTCAACGACTCAAAAATAATGAACTGCAAAGCCATGCTAGACAAATGGGACTGGTAGAACGTTATTGCTACCTATCAGAAAAAAATGATGAATTGTTGTTGAAGGACATCAGTTTTCAGGATGGGCTACAGATTGGCAACCAGCATAGCCAGATTTATACATTGGGGGATGCGGCGGACCTTCCAGCATTGTGCGGTTCTAGGATCAACTTTGACAGGTACTCTACGGACAAGACAAAGTTCAGTATCGGCTTTGCTTCTACGCTTGGGCAACTATTGCCCTGCAACCATATATACAACCAATACATATTTATCGAGGATGCACAAAAGACCATCCAGAAGCTGGAGAGCAAACGTTTAAGGCTGCAATCCCTGTCTGCCTATTCCCGTGAGAATACCATTGCAAGGGATGCTACCAATGATTTCCTGAACGAAGCCATTGGCCAGCAACGGCTTCCTGTAAAAGCACATTTCAATGTACAGGTATGGACAGGTAACAAAGAAGAACTGAAAGACCTGAAGAACCTTGTATCCTCTGCATTGGCTCAAATGGATGCAGTTGCCAAGCAGGAAACCATCGGTGCCCCACAAGTATTCTGGGCAGGTATCCCTGGCAATGAAGCGGACTTTCCCATGAACGACACCTTCGACACTTTTGCGGAACAGGCCACCTGTTTCCTCAATCTTGAGACCAATTACCGTTCCTCTGTAAGCCCTATCGGCATTAGGCTCGGTGATAGGCTTACTGGCAAACCAGTCCATGTGGACATATCAGATGAACCCATCAAAAAAGGTATCTGCACCAATAGGAACAAGTTCATACTTGGCCCATCTGGAAGTGGCAAATCCTTCTTCACGAACCACATGGTACGAAGCTATTATGAACAAGGGACACATATCGTTTTGGTAGATGTAGGGCATAGCTACAAAGGGTTGTGCGATATGGTGAACGGGTACTATTTCACCTATGACGAAAAGAACCCTATCCGCTTCAACCCCTTTTATATCGGTGAAGGCGACAGCCTTGACACGGAGAAAAAGGAAAGCATCAAAACACTCTTATTGGCATTATGGAAAAAGGACAACGAGACCTTCAACCGTTCGGAATATGTTGCCCTGTCCAATGCCCTGCAACTCTATTATGAAAAGCTGGGCAAGGATGATAAACTCTTCCCCTGCTTCAATACTTTCTATGACTTTTTACGGGATGAATTTGTGTCTATACTTATCAATGACAAGGTAAAGGAGAAGGATTTTGACGTGAATAATTTCCTGTACGTATTGCGTCCTTATTACAATGGTGGTGAGTTCGATTACCTGCTCAATGCCAAAGAAAACCTTGAACTGCTTACCGAGCGTTTTATCGTGTTTGAACTGGACAATATCAAGGATCACCCGATTTTATTTCCTGTTGTGACCATCATTATCATGGAAGTGTTCATCAGCAAGATGCGGAAGCTGAAAGGCATCCGCAAAATGATACTCATTGAAGAAGCGTGGAAAGCCATTGCCAAAGAAGGCATGGCAGAATATATCAAGTACCTCTTTAAAACTGTCCGCAAGTTTTTTGGTGAAGCCATTGTGGTAACGCAGGAGGTGGAGGACATTATCAGTTCCCCGGTTGTGAAACAGGCCATCATCAACAACAGCGACTGCAAGATATTGCTCGACCAATCGAAGTACCAGAACAAGTTCGACCAGATACAGGAACTGCTTGGTTTGACAGAAAAAGAAAAGGCATTGGTACTATCCGTCAACAAGGCCAATGACCCCACCAAAAAATACAAGGAAGTGTTTATCAGCCTTGGTGGTATGCAATCCAAAGTGTACCGAACAGAAGTGTCGCCAGAAGAATATTTTGCTTACACAACAGAAGAAACAGAAAAGGTAAAAGTGGCACAGTACGCTAAAAAATATGGGGACGTAAAGAAAGGTATCGCTGCATTGGTAGCAGATATGAAAGCAGGTAAATAAACAATCATTTAAATAAATGCACCATGAAAAAATTATTGCTCATACTGGCAATTACGGGACTGGCAACAATGGCACCCGTCCAACAAGTGAAAGCACAGATACCAATTGTTGACATTATCAAGAATGCTATCAAAAAGGTCATCAAGGCCATCGACCTACAAATCCAAAAACAACAGAACAAAGTCATCTGGTTGCAGAACGCACAGAAGACTTTGGAGAACACCATGTCCAAACTAAAGTTGGATGAGATAACCGATTGGGTGGACAAACAGAAGGAGTTGTATAAGGGCTACTATGATGAATTGAGGAAAGTGAAAGCTGTTATTGCCTATTACAAACGTATAAAGGACATCACCGAAAAGCAGGTGCATCTGGTCAATGAATACAAACGAGCATGGGGGCTTTTCCAACAGGACAAGCATTTTACACCCGATGAAATTTCCTACATGGGCGATGTGTATTCGGGCATCCTTGATGAAAGTATCAAGAATATGGATCAGGTATTTCTTGTCATCAATTCTTTCCAGACACAGATGAGCGATGCCAAAAGATTAGAACTCATCAACGAAGCGTCTGACCGTGTGGATGTTAATTACAATGACCTCAAAGCATTCAACCAGCAGGGCATCCTACTCAGCCTGCAAAGGGCGAAGGCACAGAACGATGTGGACATTACCAAAAAACTCTACGGCATCCAATAATCATCCATAAAATACGCAATCATGAAAAAACTGTTCGTTATCATATTACTAAACACCCTTTCAATGGGTGCAAAGGCACAAATATTAGGCGGTTTCTTTAATCAGGGATCGACACAGAAGAAATACCTGTTGCAGCAGATAGCCGCATTGCAGGTATATATCGGTTACGCTCAAAAAGGGTATTCCATTGCAAAGCAGGGGCTGAATACCATCAGCAATATCAAGCATGGCGAATTCAACCTACATACCAATTACTACAACTCATTAAAAACGGTTAACCCGTCCATCAAGGGCTACGCAAAAGTTGCAGCCATCATTGCGTTGCAGGTAAGGATTGTAAAAGTCTATAAAAATGCTTCGGGGCAGATACAACAAAGCGGGGCTTTCACCAGTAACGAAACCACTTACCTGAATGGTGTATTTGCCAGGTTGATGGATGATTGTAACAAGACGATTGATGAGCTAATTGATGTTGTTACCAGCAACAAACTGGAGATGAAAGATGATGAACGCCTGAAGCGTATCGATGACCTATATGCTGATATGCAGGGCAAGTACACGTTTGTACAGGCTTTTTCCAATGAAGCAAAAATGCTGGCTGTTTCCCGTACCCGTGAACAAAATGATATAGAAACCAGCCGTGGTATCAACGGCATCAAAAAATAACCACCATGAAAAAAATAATCATCCTCGCTGCATTCATAACAATGGGATTAGTAACCAAGATTTCAGCACAGAGCCAAGAAGTGCAGCAGTTGCTATTGAACGTTGAAAAATTGGCACAGTTCAAACAGATACTTACGGATATGAAAAAGGGCTACCAGATAATCAGTTCGGGGTATTCCACTATCAAGGATTTGTCCCAAGGTAATTTCAGCCTGCACAAAACATTTTTGGATGGGCTGATGCTGGTCAGCCCAACGGTCAGGAAATACAAACGGGTGGCGGATATTATCAACAACCAGATATTGTTGGTAAAGGAATACAAGACTGCCTTCAACCGCTACAAGCAGGACGGCAATTTCGACCCAAAGGAAATAGATTATCTGGGCAAGGTGTACAGCAACCTATTCAATAAAAGCTTGGATGATCTTGATGAACTGACGATGGTAATGACCGATAGCAAGTTGCGGATGTCGGATGATGAACGGCTAGAAGCGGTGGACAGGATACATGGCAACATGCAGGACAAGTTGCTGTTCCTGCGGCACTTCAATAACAACACAACGGTACTGGCCGTGCAGCGGGCAAGGGAAAGGAACGATGCCGTTACCATGAAAAAAATCTATGGCATAAACAATTAAAACCAATCAAAATGGAAAAGTGGAAAAGAGCTGCATGTATTGCAGTAGTGATGATGGCACTGCCCCAGTTCCTGTGGGCACAGGGTTTGGCAAATGAAATGAATAGCCTGCATGGTGTACTCGACCAGTTGTATGACGAGATGATGCCTTTGTGCAGCAGGTTGATTGGTGTGGGTCAGGGCATTGCAGGTTTTGCGGCCACATGGTACATTGCTTCCCGTGTATGGCGGCATATTGCGAACGCCGAACCAATAGACTTCTACCCATTGTTCCGTCCCTTCGTGATAGGCTTTGCGGTAATGATATTTCCATCGGTACTGGGGCTAATCAATGGCATCATGAAACCAACCGTAACGGCCACTGCTGAAATGGTCAAGGATTCCGATAAGGCCATTACAGAACTGCTCAAACAAAAAGAAGCAGCTATCAAGAAGACAGATACATGGCAGATGTATGTGGGCGAATCCGGTAGTGGTGATAGGGATAAATGGTACAAGTACACCCACCCCGATGACCCTACTGGAAGCAATGAGGGCATGTTTGAAAGTGTGGGCAACGACATCAAGTTCGCCATGTCAAAAGCCTCTTACAACTTCCGTAATTCCGTAAAGGAATGGATGAGTGAAGTATTGAGGGTATTGTACGAAGCAGCAGCTCTCTGCATCAATACACTGCGGACATTCAATTTGATTGTGCTTGCCATATTGGGGCCATTGGTATTCGGGATAGCTGTGTTCGATGGTTTCCAGCACACGTTAACGGTATGGATGGCACGTTATATCAATTACTTCCTCTGGTTGCCCGTTGCCAATATTTTCGGTTCCATTATTGGTAAAATACAGGAGAAGATGCTGCAACTCGATATTGGTCAGGTACAGTCTTCTGGTGATACTTTTTTCAGTTCAACGGATGTCGCCTATCTCGTCTTCATGATTATTGGTATCGTTGGGTATTTCACAGTGCCATCAGTCGCCAACTACATTGTCAATGCAGGTGGGGGCAGTGCCATGGTACAGAAAGTGACCAGCCTTTTCAGCAATACTTCAATGGGTGCTATCAATACCATGTCTTCCGGTGCTGGCATGGCCGTGGATGCAATGGGCAGTTCAGCAGGAAGGATGAGCAGTAGCATGGGCAGCTACGGTGCAAATTCTGGGTATTTCAATGAAGGGAATCCTTCAGGAAAATCTGGGTACATGCAGGACAAGCTATCGGGCAAATCTTGAACCCTTCAATTATCTACTAACAATACAAAAACATAACCCATGTTCAAAAAAATGCAAAATATAGATACCTCATTCAGGCATATACGCATATTCACGCTTGTTGTGGTAATCGCATGTGCAATCATCAGTTGCTTTGCAATATTCAAGAGTTTTAGGCTGGTATATGAGATGCAAAGCAAGGTTTATATACTGGCCAACGGCAAAGCATTGGAAGCTTACGCATCTGACCGTAAGGATAATATCCCTGTAGAGGCAAAAGACCATATCAAAAACTTCCACCAGTATTTCTTCACGCTTGACCCCGATGAAAAAGTGATACAGGCAAATATTACCAAGGCACTATATCTCGCAGATGGCTCGGCAAAACGTGAATATGATAACCTTAAAGAACAAGGTTACTATGCCAATGTAATAGCTGGCAATATCAGCCAAGAAATCAAAGTGGACAGCACCAGTCTGAACATTGATTCATACCCTTTCTATTTCCGCTGCTATGCTACCCAACATATCATCCGTACCACCAGCACGGTTACACGCAGCCTTATTACAGAAGGGTACTTACGCAATGTTGGCCGTTCTGACAATAACCCCCACGGTTTCCTGATTGAACGCTGGACGACCATTGACAACAAAGATTTAAAAACCGAAAACCGATAAGTCATGTTTTCCATCTTCAGAAATAAAAAGAAACAAGAACCTGTCGGGGACAATGTGGCCCAGGATAGGATAGCAAAGAATATTGTTGCATGGTGCATCCATTGGCAACAACGTTGGGCAAACTTTATGCAACGACAAACGGAACGTTTATCGGGCAATGGCAAGATGGTCATGTTGGTATTGTTCTGCCTTGTTACAGGTAGCCTCAGCATCTACCTATTTACCAGTAACCTGATAAGCAAGCCTTCAACAGCCATCCCTGTAACACGAATCAAAACCGCTTTGTCTTCAGGAAAATCGGGCGATGAAAACACAAAGTCCTCAGTAAGTATCACCAAGCATGAATACCAACGAATAAAAAGTTTTAGGGACTATATGGACAGCCTTGCGAGAAGCCCTTCTGGTAAATTGATTTATCAAGATATTATAGCACAACGTCCGGGGTTGATGGACAGTGTTGCACTCGTTGAAAAAATCTATCAGTTACAATCAAGAAAACAGTAGGGCAATGAAGGATTATGTGAACAGGGTAATTGAGGGGGACTGCCTTGAAATATTGAAGGACATCCCAAGCAAGAGTATCCGTATGGTACTTGCCGACCTGCCCTATGGCACTACTGCAAACCCGTGGGACAAGCCAATAGACCTAGAGAGATTATGGCAAGAATACGAAAGGGTAACAGTGGACAACGGTGTGTTTGCATTGACCTCGCAAGGGCTTTTTACTGCCAGTTTAATCATGAGCAACCCGCACATCTTCAAGTACAAAATTGTATGGATAAAATCGGTCGCCACTAATTACTTGAACGCAAAAAAGCAACCATTGAGGCGGCATGAGGACATCTGCATTTTCTACAGGAAACAGCCGGTTTATAACCCCCAAATGTCCAATGGGAAAGCCTACACAGCAACACGGCATAGCAAGCCCAACAATAGTTATGGCACCCATGCTTCCACCACAAGCAGAAGTAATGGTTTGAGGTATCCAAATGATGTGGTATGCCATGAAGAAGACCATCTATACAGCAACACAGCAGTTTCTGAAGGCAGGGTTTCTCACCCAAATCAGAAACCTGTGTCGTTGGGGCGTTACCTCATCAGAACCTACTCAAATGAAGGGGATATTATACTTGACAATGCTTGTGGCAGTGGTAGTTTCCTTGTTGCTGCTGTACTTGAAAAAAGGCGTTTTATAGGGATAGAGAAAAACGAGTACGCATCACAGTTCAATGAGCCAGTGGATTATATCAGCATCTGCAACGAACGGTTAAAAGAAGCATCCGCATGTAACCATGCAGCCAATGCTTTGCAACTAAATTTTAAACAATAAAAAATAAAATCATGGAACAGAAAACACATTCACAAAAATTCCTGCGGCAGCGTAAATTCTTTTTGGTACTGCCGCTTTTGGTACTGCCCTTTATGACTCTTATGTTCTGGTCATTGGGTGGTGGAAAAACAGATAACGCCTCGGCACAGGATATTAAAAAAGGGTTCAACATGCAATTGCCAGGTGCCAACCTAAAGGATGACAAACCATTGGACAAACTCAGCTATTATGAGAAAGCCGCATCGGATTCGCTCAAGCTACAGCAGCTATTGAAAAACGACCCTAACTATCGTACAAAGTTTGATACGAGTATGGTTTTGGATGAATTGGATACTTCGATATTCAGGGGCAATTATGGTATAACAAAAAGGAACAGCCACATCAACACTGGTATTGGCAAGACAGACCCTAACGAAGCTAAAGTGTACCGTAAATTGGCAGAATTGAATAATGCCCTCAATAAATCGACCAGCCAGTCAACAAGTACCGAGAGCAGCATTGGAGTCCCTTATCGTACAAACAATAACAACGTGAACAGCAGCGATATTGACAGGTTGGAACAAATGATGGTTGCCATGAACCAGAAGGATGGTACAGACCCTGAAATGCAGCAACTGGGTGGTATGCTTGAAAAGATACTGGACATCCAGTACCCTGACCGTGTACAGGAACGCATCAAACAAAACTCTGAATCCAATAAAGGCCAAGTCTTTCCTGTTGTGGTAAACCCATATAACGATGCTGTTTCCCTATTGGACAATCAGACCGTTAACCAACCATTATCAGACACGAACAATCATGGTGGTATAAGGCAGAACGGCTTCTATTCATTGGATAATATGATGGATGCAAGCAATAACCAAAATGCAATTGAAGCAGTCATCCATGAAACACAGGCCTTGGTAAACGGCTCCACTGTCAAGCTGCGGTTAGTCAACGACATCTACATTAATGGTGTACTGATACCCAAGAACAATTTTGTTTACGGCACGGCACAATTGAATGGAGAAAGGCTTGGCATCAAGGTCAGCAGTATCCGTTACGGCAGTTCCCTTTTCCCGGTTCAGCTTCAGGTATATGACCTTGACGGTATGGATGGCATTTATATACCCGGTGCCATTTCCCGTGATGTGGCCAAGGAGTCTGCCGACCGTTCATTGCAGGGCATCGGCTACACTTCTTTGGATCCATCCATAGGTGCACAGGCAGCCAGTGCAGGTATAGAAGCCGCCAAAACGCTGTTCAGCAAAAAAGTAAAACTTATCAAAGTATCCGTAAAAGCAGGTTACAAAGTATTGCTGCAAGATGAAAAGCAAAAGCAGAAAACTTAAACCAAAAACAATCTCAAATAAAAATCAATCATTTTAAAAATTCCCAAGTATGAAAAAGATATGTGCAGTAATGATAACAGGGATCATCATTTTACTAATGAACATTCAGGCATCCGCACAAACAGAAATGCCTATAACAAAAGATTCGGTAATTGCACCTTACACAATAGCGGTCACCTATTACAAAACAACCAATCTTGTTTTTCCCTATGCCATCAAAAGCGTGGACAGGGGCAGCAAGGACATCCTTGTACAAAAAGCAAAGGGCGTTGAAAATATCCTTCAGGTAAAGGCAGCCATTGACAGCTTTACCGAGACCAACCTCACAGTCATCACTACCGATGGCAACCTCTATTCATTCACAGTTGGCTACAGTAATATGCCCACGCAACTGACTATTGTTTTCGAGAAACAGGGCACTACGAAAATAGAATTCAGCGAACAGAAAGACCATACCAAGGAACTGGATGACCTCTCGAAAAAAGTCATTGAAAAAAAGAAAACATTCCTGCACCGAAAAGACAAACATGATGACATGAAGCTAAAATTGGTTAGCCTTTACATATCCAATGACGTTTTCTATTTCAAGTTCTTTATCAACAACAAATCCAATGTTAGTTATGATATGGATGCCATAAGGTTTGCAGTAAAGGACAAGCAAAAAGCAAAACGTACCGCCTCGCAGGAAACAGAACTACAGCCACTGTATTATTATGGCGAAACAGAAACTGTACCCGGAAAGCACCAGCAGTATTTTGTTGTTGTCGTTCCAAAACTCACCTTACCCGATAACAAATACCTTGATGTACATATCATCGAAAAGGGCGGTGGTAGAGACCTGCAACTGAAACTCAAGAACAGGCATATCATGAAGGCAAAACCAATTATATGACAGGTGGCCATGCAATAGCAGATGAAGTGCTTGACCTCGTGAACATTGCACTATCGAAGGACGAACATTGGATGGCGTACAACCGTTCACTGTACTTTATAGACAAAACGGATGTGTATTTTTTCAAACAGCGAAGCGATGCTTATGGGTTTGCAAAGAACAACATCAGTGACAGCGACAGTTTTCAGGTATTGCATTTCAATGGCATAGAAGATGTCCTAAAACAAGTGCCCTATGGCAAAGCACTGGCAGCAGAAACGGAACAGCACCAATTGACCCAAAAGGATGCTGATGCTAATCCACTCTTCAACAGGGAAGGGAATGCATTCACGGATGCATTGATTGACCATATCGAAGAACAGCAACAAACAAATATTTTATCATTATCAAATCAAAAAATCATGAACCAGAAAAATTTTGACTTCCTGAAAGATCAGGTAAAGTACACAGGCTTTGGTGAAGGTCTTGAAAATGAGCTAAAGACAAAAATCGAAAAACAGTCACCAGATTTTCAGATTGCCCATAAAGCAAAATTTGGCAACGATGATGTATCGGCTGTCTTGCACTTTAAAAAATCGGCAGAGACGGATATGTATTTCTTTAACCGTTACGATGTTTCATTGAAGCCCGAACAATCTAAGGAAGATATGTCGCAGACCTTCTATATCAACAAGGGCAGTAACATTACATTGAAAGAAGCCTACAACCTTATGAACGGTCGTGCGGTGAACAAAGACCTCACGAACAAGGAAGACCAGGTTTATAATGCTTGGGTGCAGCTTGATTTTAAACAGACAGATGCAAATGCGAACTACAAGTTCAAACAGTTCCATGAGAACTACGGGTACGACATCAATGCAGCACTTAATAAACATCCCATTAAGGAACTGGACACCGAGCAGGATAAAACAAGGCTGATAGAATCACTGCAAAAAGGCAACCGCCAATCCGTAACGTTTATGCAGAACGGTAGCGAGCAAAAGCAGTTCATTGAAGCCAACCCTCAGTTCAAGACCATCAATATCTATGACAGCAATATGCAACGCATCGGCAATAAACAAGGGCAAGATGAAAAACAGGGAAATGGTGAAAGGCAATCATCAAAGCAAAATGCCAAAGAGAAACAAAGTGGTTCGGATGATAGCGATGCTGCACCAAAGGCTTCGAACAAAAGAAAAAACAAGCAAACCATCAGCTAAAGGAAATAAACAGGATTAATCATCTTTAATGGAACAGTTACAACCACTATCGGACTTTTTTAATGCTATTGCGAGTGACCCTCGCATTAGCATTACCCATATTGGTATATATGCTGCCCTATTGCAATATTGGAAAGAGCATCAGTACCAGAACCCGGTCAATGCGTTTAGCCATGAGATTATGCTTATTGCAAAAATCTCAGCAGCTACGACTTACCACAAATGTGTGAAAGACTTGAGCGATTATGGTTATATCAAGTATGTGCCTTCCTTCAAAAAGAACCAAGGTAGCAAGGTTTATTTATTGGTAGCTGAATTATAATTATTAGCAAAAAAGTAAAAAAGTGTCGTTATGGGATGGGAAGATAAAAATGGAAAGACCGCTGCCCCCATGTTGTTCCCGTATGAGCCTGACATTTTTTTGGAACAGATTAGGCAGGTCATCCGTGAAGAAATGGGCATCATGGAGAAAGAAAAGAAAGATGCAACTGCTGCATTGCCTTCCGAGTTTACCTACAAGCCATTGTACCGTTCCAAAGAAGTTTGTAGCCTATTCCATATTTCCAAACCGACACTTTATGACTGGATTAAGAAAGGAAAACTGAAACCGTTAAAAGTAAGTTCAAGGGTGTATTTCTTGCTGAACGATATTCAGGAATTATTGCAGCGGCAGCAATAATAGTAGGGGTTGTGGGCGTTAAAGAGGTTGCTAAAATTATTGGCAACCTCTTTTTTTATGGCAAAAAATTTAGTACCTTTGAAGTAGCTCTTTACAACAATGTTGCATCCAGTATTTGTCGGTTAAAATGAGGTTTGTGCAAATTTTGTGCAAATTCCGGAAAAATAAAAAAGCAGCTACAAACTATATGTTCGTAACTGCTTGATTTTCAACGTGGGCCCACCTGGGCATGATCCAGGGACCCCCTGATTATGAGTCAGGTGCTCTAACCAACTGAGCTATAGGCCCTAATGTTGAGTGGTTGGCTCAACACAATATTTTGAGAACTATTTTTTGTTTTGAGGCGGCAAAAATAAAGATTTGAAAACATTATCCAATTCTATTTTTAAGTTTTGGCTATTATTTTTGTAGAATGCAACAAATTAAAAATATCATATTCGATTTAGGCGGCATTTTTCTTGAAATTGATTACCAAAAAACGAAAGATGCCTTTACCAATTTAGGTATTGAAGATTTTGATGCCTTATTTACACAACACCATGCTAATCGTTTGTTCGAGGAATTAGAAACAGGCAAAATATCCGAGCCAGAATTTTACGAACGTTTTAGGAAGGATGGCAAAGTAAACTTTACCAATGCGGAAATAAAAGATGCCTGGAATGCTATGCTTGGTAATTTTCCTTTAGACCGCATAGAATGGTTGAAGGCAATTAAAAGTAAATATAATATTTTTTTATTTTCAAATACAAATCAAATTCATTACGATGCTTTTATGGCTATTTATAAATCGAATACAGGCAGGACAGATTTTAACAGCCATTTTACAAAAGCTTATTATTCGCAGTATTTAGGATTGCGCAAGCCTTATGCAGCATCGTTTTTAGCTATTTTAAAAGAGCAAAATTTAAGAGCAGAAGAAACATTGTTTATTGACGATACTATCAAAAATATAGAAGCAGCAGACGCATTGGGCATAAAAACCATTCACTTAGTAGCACCGAAAACGGTGTTGGATTTAGAATTGTAGTTGTAAGGATAGCTTAAAACTAAATGCATAGATATCTATTTATTTTACCTCCTCAAAATCTATATACTCATCATTTGTAGTAGTGGTAGGTTTTTTGGTTGCCTCGGCTGTAGGCTGTTGGGTCGCAGTATGTTGCTGAGACCTTTGCTGATCTTGCATATTCTGTACCGTTTCTTTCATTTTAGAAACTGTACGGCTTATAGGTATTACTAAATCGAATATGAAACGATACAAAAAATATACTAAAAAGCACCAAAAAATTAACTTTATCATAATAATGCAAATGTAGCATGCTAATAGATTTCGCTCGCTATTTTCACAAATGCTTCACGTTATTATATACCAATCAGTAGATTATCTTTAAATATTTGCAGTATAATTTGGCACTTATTGCACTAACACACTACATTTGCACCGAAAGAACGAATAACAGAAGGGAACGAGGTCGTTCCCTTCTTCTTTTTAATTATGGCAGCAGCAGAGCAAATACAGGTATTAGAGTCATTTATCAATAGCGTAATTGCTAATGACCCTGAAATATTTTTAGTATCACTGAAAATAAAACCTACTAACAATATTAAAGTTTTTTTAGATGCAGATACGGGTTTACCGATAGATAGATGCGTAAAAATAAACAGACAATTATATAAATTTATAGAAGAAGCAGGCATGTATCCTGAAGGCGATTTTAGCTTAGAAGTGTCTAGCCCCGGTATAACAGAGCCTTTGAAAATGCACCGCCAATACCAAAAAAATATTGGTAGAAATGTGGAGGTCGTCTTAACAGACACTTCCGTAAAAGAAGGTGTATTACAAGAAGTTGCAGAAGACAGTATTACAATAGAAACAAGCGAGGGGAAAGGTAAAAAGTTAGTGGTAGCACAATTGGTAATACCATTTGTAAATATTAAATCAACAACGGTACAAATTAAATTTTAATAGCGATAATACGGCATTATAGCCGTCAATCATGCATCGCACATTGTAAATATAACAGTATGGCAAGTATCAATTTAGTAGATGCCTTTCAGGATTTTAAGGAAGCAGAAAACCTTGACAGACCTACGTTAATGAAGGTGGTAGAAGATGTTTTTAAAACCTTATTGCGTAAAAAATATGGTAGCGACGATAATTTTGACGTTATTGTAAACTCAGAAAAAGGTGACCTTGAAATTATTCGTAGAAGAATGATTGTAGAAGACGGTGAAGTAATAGATCCTTTGGCTGAAGTAGCTTATACACAAGCGATTAAAATTGAACCCGACTTTGAGGTGGGCGAAGAATTGTACGAAGAAATGGATATGCTAGACTTCGGCCGTAGAGCTATTTTAGCTGCAAAACAAACTTTGGCAAGCCGCATTGGTGATTTGAAGAAAACTGAATTAATTAAAAAATATAACGATAGAATAGGCGAAATTATCTCTGCAGAAGTGTACCAAGTTTGGAAAAAAGAAGTGCTGTTACTAGATGAAGAAGGTAATGAATTGATTTTACCTAAATCTGAGCAAATACCACAAGATTACTTTAAAAAAGGTGAAAATGCACGCGCTGTAATTGAGCGTGTAGACCTGAAAAACAATAATCCTGTTATCATTTTATCAAGAACTAGCCCTTTATTTTTAGCTAAATTATTAGAAATAGAAGTACCAGAAATTATGGATGGCTTAATTTCTATTAAGAAAATAGTACGCGACCCAGGTGAAAGAGCAAAAGTAGCTGTAGAAAGCTATGATGATCGAATAGACCCAGTGGGCGCATGCGTAGGCATGAAGGGTAGCCGTATTCATGGTATTGTGCGTGAATTGAAAAATGAAAATATTGATATTATCAACTATACCACCAATAATCAATTGCTAATTCAGCGTTCCTTAACGCCGGCAAAAATTAGCTATATGAAAATTGATGAGGATAAAAAACAAGTGGATGCCTATTTAGAACAAGACCAAGTATCACTTGCCATTGGTCGTCGTGGGGTGAATATTAAACTAGCTTGCGAATTAACGGGCTATGAAATTGACGTGTTTAGAAAAGATGAGGAAGTGAGCAACGAATTTGATATTGACTTAGATGAATTTAGCGATGAGATTGAAATGTGGATTATTGACGAGTTTAAGCGTGTAGGTTGTGATACTGCTAAGAGCGTATTAGGCTTAACGGCTGAAGAACTTGAACGTAGAACAGATCTAGAAATAGAAACAATTAACGACGTATTACGTATTGTAAGAGAAGAATTTGAAAGAGAAGAAGAAGCCTCATAATTTGTGGGCGAATTTGGTGGGTTTGTAGTGACAGGAAACGTAAATGAAAGGCTTATATAAGTAGGGGCGTAAAAAAAGAACGTACAAGGGTGCGGCGAAACAAAAGCAACATAATAGTGCAAATGTTAGTCTCACAGAAATATAAAATGGTTTTTAAGAGAACATATCTTAAAACTTAAGACAAATTAAAAACACTGAATGTCAGAACTGAAATTACCAAGGTTATTAGCCGCAGCTAAAGAATTTAACGTGGGTCAAGATACCCTTGTAGATGCTTTGGCGAAACGTGGCTTTAACAAGGATGGCCTTACTGCAACAACGAAGCTTACCGAAGACATGTACCGTGCCTTACAAGCTGAGTTTCAAAGCGATAAGCAGGCAAAAAACAAAGCAGATCAGGTAGAAATACCAAAAGGTCAGCAAAGTGAGCGCAAAAGAAGAGATGAGGAAGAAATCTCTTTTAGAAAAGACGTTGTAAAACCAGCTCCTGTGGTGGCTGCACCTAAAGAAGAGCCAGTAGTTGCACCAATTGTAGCACCTGCGCCACCGCCACCAGTAGTAGAAATAGCACCGCCACCTGCACCAATAGTAGTGGAGGCGCCAAAAGTAGAGGTAGCACCCCCGCCGCCAGTAATTGTAGAGACGAAACCTATAGAAGTAGAAGATACAAACGATATCGTACGCATAGGAGCCCCTGAACTTGAAGGACCAAAAATTCTTGGTACAGTAGATCTTTCTGCGATTGATAATTCTACAAGACCTAAAAAAGGCATCAAAAAGAAAGAGGAGCCAGTAATAGTAACACCTATAGTTGAAAAAGCTGAACCAGTAGTCGCACAGCTAGTTGATATCCCAAAACCGATAGCAGAACCTTCACCAATACCAAAAATACCAATACAGGAGACTGTTCTGCCTACTACACCCGCTGAAGATGCAGCCCCGTTAATTGAAAATATCGAAGTTGAAAAATTAACAGGGCCGAAGATTTTAGGTAAAATCGAGTTGCCAGTAGATAGTGACACAAGACCTAAACCTTTAAGTGCTGAAGAACGCAAAATACGCAAACGTATACCTGTAGATAACAGACGCGTAGGTGGTGCACAGCCTTATAACAGCCAACAAGGTGGTGGTAATTTTCAAAACCGTGGTCCTCAACAAGGTGGCGGTTTTAATAGAGATAATAGAGGTGGTGGTCAAGGCCAAGCACCTCCTCCACAAGCGCCTGGCACTGGTAGTAGCAGACCAATTGTACCAGCCAACAATCGTAACAACCAAGGTGGTTTCAACCGAGGTCCACAACAAGGCGGTGGAAATAACAGACCAGGTGGTGGTTTCAATCGTGACAATAATAATAACCGCCCTAGTGGTAATAATCGTCCCATAACTCGTAGAGACGATAAAGAGATAGACGCAAAAGAAATTCAGGATAAGATTAAGGAAACACAAGCCAAATTAAGTGGTGGTGGTGGTAGAGGTAAGAGCCTGAAAGCTAAATATCGCCGTGCTAAACGTGAGGAGGCAGCAGATGCGCAAAACGAAATGGGCGGCGACGATAACAAACTGCAAGTGACAGAGTTTGTAACGGTAAGTGAGTTAGCTAATTTAATGGATGTTAGTTTTGCCGATGTTATTGGTAAATGTATGGGCTTAGGTATTATGGTAAGTATTAACCAACGCCTAGATGCTGAAGTAATTGAGCTAGTAGCTAGTGAGTTTGACTTTGAAGTTGAATTTATAGGTGTAGATGATATAGATGAAGATGATACTAATGAAGAAGATGCTCTTGAAGATAATGAAAGTCGTCCACCAATTGTAACCATCATGGGTCACGTTGACCATGGTAAAACATCATTACTAGATTATATTCGTAATGCGAATGTGGTAGCTGGTGAAGCAGGTGGTATTACACAACACATTGGTGCCTATGAGGTAACATTACCTAATGGTAAAGCCATTACTTTCTTAGATACACCTGGTCACGAAGCGTTTACAGCGATGCGTGCTAGAGGTGCTAAGGTTACTGATATTTCTGTCATTGTAGTAGCTGCTGATGATGCGGTGATGCCACAAACGAAAGAGGCCATCAGTCACTCGCAAGCTGCAGGCGTACCAATGATTTTTGCTGTCAATAAAATTGATAGAGACGGTGCAAATCCTCAAAAAATATACGAGCAACTAGCTGGTATGAATATTTTAGTAGAGAGCTGGGGTGGTAAATACCAAAGCCAAGAATTATCTGCTAAACAAGGGTTAAATGTTGATTTGTTATTAGAAAAGATTTTATTGGAAGCAGAATTATTAGATGTTAAAGCCAATTCAGCAAAAGATGCAACTGGTTCTATCATTGAAGCATCCTTAGATAAAGGTCGTGGTTATGTGGCTACCATATTAGTACAAAACGGTACATTACGCCAAGGCGATTTAATGGTTTCTGGTCAATATTATGGTCGCGTAAAAGCGATGTTCAACGAACGTAACCAACGTATTCAAGAAGCACCACCATCTACACCAGTGGTGATACTAGGTTTAAACGGCGCTCCACAAGCAGGAGAGAAATTTAAGGTTTACCAAGAAGAGGCTGAAGCCAAGGAAGTAGCTACCAAACGTGCACAGATTTCTCGTGAACAAGGCTTGCGTGCTAGAAAACACATTACATTGGATGAAATTGGTCGTCGTTTAGCACTTGGTAACTTTAAAGAATTAAACATTATTATTAAAGGCGATGTGGATGGTTCAGTAGAGGCATTAAGCGACTCATTACAAAAACTATCTAATCAAGAAATTGCTATTCGAGTTGTACATAAGGCAGTAGGTCAAATTTCAGAAAGTGATATCTTATTAGCTGCTGCTTCTGATGCCATCATCGTTGGCTTTAATGTTCGTCCTTCATCTCAAGCGAATAAATTAGCTGAAAACGAAGGTGTTCAGGTGAAATTATACTCTATCATTTACACTGCTATTGACGAAATTAGAAGTGCCATGGAGGGTATGTTGGAACCAAAAGTGGAAGAAAAAGAAGTGGCCACTGTAGAAATACGTGAAGTGTACAAATTTGATAAAGCCACCGTTGCAGGTTGTTATGTACAAGAAGGTAAAATTAAACGTGACCACAAAATTCGCGTATTTAGAGATGGTATTTTGGTGTACCCAAGACATGAAGGCGGATTCGCAGAATTGGGCAGCTTAAAACGTTTTAAAGACGATATGAAAGAAGTAAACAATGGTTATGAGTGTGGTTTAACAGTAAAAGGTTTTGCTGACTTAAACGTAAATGATACTATTGTAGCTTACGAAGAAGAAGAAGTAAAACGTACTTTATAAATAATACTTACTAAGAGATAGTTTTTAAAAAGGGTTGCTAATATAGCAGCCCTTTTTTTGGATACAACGGTCATAAATATTACGATAAGCCCGAAGCCTAAACCATTCTTCCTGCTTAACAAAAGGTTAACCAATTGTATTCCAACCAAAAGCAAATAATACCAGGCTTTTATCCCGTCTTTTGCAGCATTTTTATCTATTTCTAGCCAAAAAATAATGTTGTAACACGGTTAGCAAAAATTTAACAACCATTAATCCATATCTACCTGTAAAGGCTTGTTACATTTTTAGTTTTGGTGCGTTAAACATCAAATTAAAAACAACAAACCTTATTTATTATGAAAAAAGTAACAGCCTTGATGGCAATCTTGATGACCTTAGTAATAACCTCATTTGCGGAGCCTAACGAAAAGGTTTTAAAAGCCTTTGGTACCGCTTTTCCAAACATTGCGAAAGTAGAATGGAGCGGTACAAACGAAACGCCAACTGCTTATTTTAAAATGAACAATATTCAAACAAGAGTAAGTTTTGACAAGGAAGGTAATTTTCTTCGTTCAATGCGCTACTACACAGAGAAAGAGTTGCCAACCAATATCTTATTTGCCATTCAAAAAAGATATGCTGATAAAAAGGTGACTGGCGTAACTGAAACATCTGATGCAGAAGGCACTACCACCTATTATATCAAAATGCAAGATGACAAAAATTGGTGGACGCTTAAAACTAGCAACGGTATCGCCTTTGAGATATATGAAAAATACAAACTGCAATCGTAAATCTTAGCTATAGTCTAAATAATTGCACTAATCACCAAACTTGTGCAATTATTTAGACTATATTTCTATAATAGCGTTTACGAAACAACTAATATGTTGCAGAAAAATCATTTCCCAAAATTTGTTAGTAACTATTTTCAAAAAAACTTCTTTAGTGTAATAACAAAATATATTATGACATCCAATTCACTGTAGCTTCAGGATTCCATTTAATGGTTGACTTTTTTAATTTAGTCCAAAACTCAATGGAACTTTTACCCGTAATATCTCCCACACCAAACTTACTCTCATTCCAACCACCAAAACTAAATGGCTCTCTTGGTACAGGCACGCCAACATTTACGCCTATCATACCTGCACTAGCGTGCTCCATGATATAACGCGCCGCACTACCACTTTGCGTAAAAACACTTGCAGCATTACCATATGGATTTGCGTTTTCAATCAATATGGCTTCATCAAGTGTTTTGGCACGCATAATACCAATAACCGGCCCAAATACCTCTTCTTTAGCTATGTTCATATCGGGGGTTACAAAGTCAATAACCGTAGGGCCTACATAAGTACCACCTTCTTTCCCTGCTACTATCGTATTCCGACCATCTACCAATATTTTACCACCTTGTTCCACTGCCTCAGTTATGTATTTTTCAATACGCTCTTGTGATGCTTTATTAATAACAGCCCCTAAATTTTTACCCGCAACTATTTTTCTAGCCTCTTCACAAATCTTCTCTATAATATGGTCGACATTTCCCACGGCAATCATCGCCGAAGCAGCCATACAACGCTGACCTGCACAGCCACTCATAGAGGCAACCACATTTTGTGCCGTCATACTAGATATCGCATCTGGTAATACTATCAGGTGATTTTTGGCGCCACCTAGAGCAAGGCAACGCTTAAGATTTTGGGTGGCTCTTTGATACACAATCTTTGCCACTTTGGTGGAACCTACAAAAGAAACAGCCGCTATATCAGGATGATTACAAATAGCTTCCACAATATCGGTATCTCCATGCACCACATTAAATACACCGTCGGGCAAGCCAGCTTCTTTTAATAAAGCTGCAATTCGACCACAGCTTAAGGGTACTTTTTCTGATGGCTTCATAATCATACAATTACCCAAAACAATCGCATTAGGGATAGTCCAATGCGGAATCATTGCAGGAAAATTAAAAGGTACAATAGAGGCTACCACACCAAGTGGTACTCTCTCTGTTTTGCATTCTACACCTCGGCTTACTTCCAATACCTCGCCAGTAACCAATTGCGGTAGTGATGTCGCAAATTCTACTAATTCAATACATTTTTCTATCTCAGCTACAGATTCGCTATAGATTTTACCATTCTCTTCGCTACACAATTCTGACAATTCTAGCTGATGTTTTTCAAGCAGGTTTTTGTACTTGAAAAATACTTGCACACGTTCTTTGATAGGTGTTTGGCTCCATGCTGGAAAAGCGGCTTTTGCTGCAGCTACTGCTGCATTCAAATCCCCATCTGTTGAACATGTCATTTCTGATAATAAGTCGCCATTAACAGGCGATATCAGCGGTATTCTTTTAGTAGATGAGGCATCTACAAATTTGCCGCCAACATAATTTCTAATTTTAGGATACTTCATTGGTTAGTTTATTGTCTTAGTTCATGCAGCATGACAAACATTGCTAATAGTTGTTTGATTAAACACTAACAACAATTGGTTTTTAAAAACTTCAATTTAGTGTTTAAATTTTAAAATTCATAAAGTAATTGAGTTTTTTTAGTATATGATTTAAGAATATCTAAAATAGAGCGTAATAGTTTTTTGTACATTTACTTACCCTCATAAAACCCTACTTATGGAAAAAAATAAAAGTAAATCTAAACATGACATGCATTTGGACGAGATGGATTTTGCCATCTTAAATTATTTACAGGCTGACGGTAGAACATCGTTTACAGTAATTGCTGAAAAGCTCAATGTATCTATTGGCACCATTCGTACAAGATTTAATAGATTACTTGACGAAAAAGTAATTAATATCATCGGCAGAGTAGATCCAGCAAAAATTGGTTTTAAATGCTATGCACAAATAGCTGTATTCATAAGACCTGCTACTTTAAAAGAGCAGATTGCGCAAACCATAGCCGCTATGCCTGAAGTAAGTTTTTTAGCAGGCACTTCAGGTGATTATGATTTAATCGTAGATGTCATGTGCCGAGACAATGATCATCTTGAACAGGTTATCAATGAAATATCTAAAATAGAGGGTATTTTCCAAACCAAAACAACCATCTACTTTAAAGTTTATAAATACGCACAACCCGAACTTAGCTTACTAGACCTTTACTAAAACACACAAAAATTATTTAGGGCCAAACAAATTTTTGTCTTTGTAATATGAGGAATTATTTCATATCTTGACTCCTCAAATACTTCACTTCAATTACAAAGTCAAACCACATTTATGGAAGCCCACACCCAAAAGCAAATTACATGCGTAACTTGGTACTTCTTACTTGCAGCTATCTTATTTACAACTGCTTGCCACCGTACTAAAAAGCTTGTACAAATTGACCCTGCTTTTAGCAAATACATCGAAGCCTATACATCTGGTACAGTATCTAAAAAAACAAGTATTCGCATACAGCTTGCTACCGATGCAAACGTCACCCATGCTGTCAACGAACCCATCAGCAAGAAGCTCTTTTCATTCTCACCAGCGGTAGAAGGTAAAGCTTATTGGATAGATGCAAGAACCATAGAATTTAAGCCTGATAAGGATTTGAGCGTTAATACCATGTATGAAGTTACATTTAAACTTGATGGTGTAATTGATGTACCTAGCAGATACAACAGTTTTACCTTCAACGTAGAAACCATTAAACCCTCTTTTCAAGTTGAAGAATATGGTTTAAAAGCTGCAGGCAAAAATACCATGGCACTAACTGGCCAAATAACAACTGCCGACGTAGAAGCGAGTGCTTCAGTGGAGCAATTGTTAAAAGCAACCATCAATGGTAATGTTCAAAAAATTACTTGGCAGCATAATGAGGGAAATAAAACCCACGCCTATACGGTTGAAAATATTGTTAGAACTAGCGCTGCTCAGTCGCTATCGCTTAGTTGGGATGGCCAACCATTGAACATTGCACTAAAAGATAGTAAAGACATTGCTATCCCAGCTATTGGCGATTTTAAAGTACTTGACGTTCGTGTTATTCAAGATGATGAACAATATGCCTTGGTGCAATTTAGCGATCCATTGTCTATTGGTCAATCGCTAGAAGGTTTAATTGGTATAAGTGGACAAGAAGCTTTAAGCTATACTATTTTGGGCAGTGAAGTCAAAGTGTATGCACCCACAAAATTAGATGGGAACTACACTGTTTCGATTAATGAAGGCATTCAAAATCAATGGGAAGATAAATTGGCTAAAGGCTATACAGCCAATGTGTTTTACGAAAACAGATTACCTTCTGTAAGCCTTGCTGGCAAAGGCGTGATATTGCCTAATAGTGGTGGTAAAATTGTATTGCCATTTGATGCTATTAACCTTAAAGCAGTAGATATTTCAATCATTAAAATTTATGAAAACAATATTGGCCAATTTTTACAAAGCAATAAACTAGATGGTGACGGTTACGAACTCCGAAAAGTAGCCAAACCAATTGTACAAGCGACTGTAAAATTAGATGAAGACAAAAGCATGAATCTTCACAAAAAAAACAGATTCTCACTAAGCTTGGATAAATACATTCATACAGAACCAGGTGCTATTTATCGCGTTCATATTGCGTTTAGGCCTGAATATTCACTATACGCTTGTGCAACCACCGAGAAAGCGAAAGACGATGAAGAAAACGAGAATTATTATGACAATGAAGATGGTAAAGTAGATGACGATGATGAGTTTTGGCAACGTTACAATGATAGCTATCCCTATGGTTATAATTGGGAACAACGCAATAATCCTTGTAGCAAAGGTTATTATAATCGCGAACGGTTTGCTAGCAGAAATATCTTATCTACCAATATTGGGCTAACAGCAAAGCGTGGAAACGATAATAGCTTATTTGTAGCAGTTAGTAATATTATCACAACTGACCCAATGCAAGATGTAGAACTGGAAGTGCTAGATTATCAACAGCAAATCATTGGCAAAGGTAAAACTAGTGCTGAAGGTATTGCCCTTATTGACATTAAGCGTAAACCATTTTTATTAATTGCCAAAAAGGGTACCGAAAAAAGTTATTTAAAACTAGATGATGGTAGCTCATTAATGTTATCGAAATTTGATGTTTCGGGTGCAGAAATTAAGAACGGTATTAAGGGTTTTATATTTGGTGAGCGTGGCGTGTGGCGGCCGGGCGATAGCTTGTTTTTAAGCTGCATTATTGAAGATAAAACCAACAAACTACCTAAAGATCATCCTATTGAATTACAGCTAATCTCGCCAAGGGGGCAATTGTATAAACGCATTGTAAAACCGAATGCCGAAGGTGGTTTTAATGTATTTAAATTGGCAACAGATGCAGATGCGCCAACTGGCAACTGGACCTGTAAAGTAAAAGTAGGCGCTGCCACTTTTGATAAAAAATTGAAGATAGAAACGGTGATGCCAAACCGTTTAAAAATCAACTTAAACTTCAATGGGCTTACTGCACTTGGTAAAAATACCACCACCACCGGCACACTATCAGCAGCATGGCTATTTGGTGCAAAAGCACAGAACTTAAAAGCCAAAGTAGATGCGCAGTTGTATAAAAAAACAACAACGTTCGATAAGTTTAAAGACTATGTGTTTGATAATCCTACCACAGCCTTCACTACACAAAGCAAAACCATTTTTGATGGAAGTTTAAATGCTGAAGGTACTGCTGCCATTAGCCCTTCATTTGAAGCTGGTACGGATGCACCAGGTATGTTATTGGCTAATTTGGTAGTAAAAGTGTTTGAGCCTGGTGGTAATTTTAGCATTGATAATATTGCATTGCCTTATCATCCTTACACATCCTATGCGGGTGTGCATGTGCCAGAAAGTAAAGATAATTGGGGCTATATAGAAAGTGGTAAACAACAACGCTTTGATTTGGTAGATGTCAATACGGATGGTCAGCTTACCAATGGTGCTACTAGCTTAGAAGTAACTTTATACAAAATTCAATGGCGCTGGTGGTGGGATAACAGTGGTGATGGGTTAAGCAATTTTACACAGGATAATTATAACAAGCTCATCAATAAACAAACCGTTACAGCGGCTAATGGTAAAGCTATTTACACAGCTAACTTTAACGATGACGATTGGGGTAGATATTTAATTCTAGTAAAAGATACAAGAAGCGGCCACACCACTGGCAAAACCTTTTATGTAGATAATGATAGCTGGCGCAGCCGTGGCAACAATGACGATGCTTCTGCAGCTACGATGCTATCTTTTAGTACAGATAAAGAAAAATACAATGTGGGTGAAAAATGCACGCTCACCATTCCTTCTGGCAAAGGTGGTAAAGCGTTAATCAGCATAGAAACAGGCAGCAAAGTGCTTAAAACATTTTGGACAAATACAGAAACTGGTCAAACGAAGTTCGACTTTACCGTTGACAAAGACATGAGCCCGAATGTGTACATCAATGTCAGTCTAATACAACCTCATGCACAAACCATTAACGACTTGCCAATAAGAATGTATGGTGTAGTACCTATTTTGGTAGAAGACAAAAACACCATTTTAAAGCCAGTTATTAAAATGGCTGATATAATACGACCAGAACAAAATACCACTATCAACGTAAGCGAAACCAATGGTAAGCCAATGACCTATGTGATTGCTTTAGTTGACGATGGCCTATTAGATTTAACACATTTTAAAACGCCAGACCCGCACGAGTATTTTTATGCTAAAGAGGCTTTAGGTGTTAAAAGTTGGGATGTATACGATTATGTTATTGGCGCATTCAGCGGCGAGCTTGAACGCATTCTTACCATTGGCGGTGATGCGGATGGCGCCGCTTCAAAAACAAGGAAAGCTAACCGCTTTAAGCCTGTAGTACGTTTTCTTGGACCATTTACAACAAGTGGTGGTAGCCATGCACACAACTTTACTTTGCCACAATACATGGGTAGTGTTCGCGCCATGGTTATTGCCGCTGGTAATGGAGCTTATGGTATGGCAGAAAAAACTGTTACTGTAAAAAAACCTTTGATGATGTTGGCTAGCTTACCAAGAGTGCTGGGCCCAACAGAAGAATTTAAAATTCCCGTTACCATTTTTGCAACAGAAAATTCTATCAAAAATGTAAATCTTAGTATACAAGGCAACCCATTTATTGAGAGTGCAGGTTCACAAAACATCAACTTTACCAAAACAGGTGAGCAAACAGTGTACTTTAATGCTAAGGTAAAAGCCAACACAGGTATTGGCAAAGTAAAAATAATAGCCAGTAGCGGTAAAGAACAAGCAGTGTACGAAACCGAAATTGATGTGCGCAATCCTAATCCAGTGGTTACGCAAGTAGCCGAAGCAACCTTACAACCAGGCACTAGCTATAAAACAGTCGTAGGGATTATTGGGGATGATAAAAGTAGCAAAGCAACGCTTGAGGTATCTGCCATACCTGCTATCAACTTGCAAAAAAGATTAGGCTACCTCATCAATTACCCGCATGGTTGTATTGAACAAACAACTTCTGCGGTATTTCCGCAGTTAGCGTTAAATCTGCTGATGGATGTACCAGAAGATCGCCAACGAACCATAGACAATAATATTCGCACAGCCATTGCCAAAATGCAAAACTTCCAGCAAAACGATGGGGGCTTTAGTTATTGGCCGGGTGTGGATGCCAGCGATGAATGGGGCACCAACTATGCTGGTCATTTCTTGCTAGAAGCCGCTGCTAAAGGTTATGTTGTACCTACCTATTTATTGCAACAATGGAAAGCCTTTCAGCGTAATAAAGCATTGGCTTGGAATGTCAAATCAGCGCCGTATTATGGCACCGATTTAACCCAAGCTTATCGCCTATACTTATTAGCGCTAGCCAAATCACCAGAAATTGGTGCGATGAACCGCTTAAAAGAATGGCAATTTTTAACACCAGAAGGCAAATGGCGCTTGGCAGCAGCTTACTACTTGGTTGGTCAGCAGCAAGTGGCATTACAATTAATCAGTGGCTTGCCTACCACCTTTACTAATAGGCCTTTTCCTGGCATCACTTACGGTAGCGATGTACGCGACCAAGCCATGGTTTTGGAAACCTTAACCATTATGGGTAGACGCTCAGAGGCAGAACAATTAGTGCGAACTGTAGCTAGTAAATTATCGCAAGACCAATGGTACAGCACACAAACCACCGCCTATGCACTTATGGCTATTGCAAAATATAGTGGGGTAACGAGTGGTGGTAAAAAGCTATCATACACCACCAATATCAATGGCAAATCAGCCACAATTAGCAGCAATAGTACCATTGCGCAAAACAGTATTTCATGGCAAAATGGTAAGGGAGATGTTCTAATTACCAATAAGGGTAGTAACGTGCTGTATGTAAGAGTAATTAACGAAGGTAAACCAGTAAGTACCGTACCTATACCTGTTACCAATAATCCCAACGTCTTATTGGTAGCTGTTAACTATCTAAGCACGAGTGGGCAAAGCATCGATATTACCAAACTTAAACAGGGCAGTGATTTTATAGCCAAAGTAACCGTGAAAAACCCTGGTACAAGAGGGGCGTATCAACAAATGGCTTTGTCGCAAATCTTCCCAAGTGGTTGGGAAATTCTCAACACCAGATTATTCAATAGCGAGGGGCAATTTAAATCTTCTGCTAGCGATTATATGGATATTAGAGACGACAGAGTGTACCAATATTTCAACATGAAAGCAGGTGAAACCCTTACGTATTATGTGCAGTTAAATGCTGCCTACCTAGGCAAATATTTCTGGCCAGGCGTATACTGCGAAGCCATGTACGACAATACCATTAGCGGTGGCGTCAGTGGTAAATGGGTAGAGATTGTAGAGTAATAATTTAACCAAGCCATTGCGCATTGTACAATGCGCAATGGCTTTTTTTATTTGTATAATACCAACTTTTGAAGTCAAAATGAATCTTACGTTGCGCCGTACACTTGTACCGCTATATCGCCTTGTACTAGTATGTACAATACTTACAGTATTAGTATGCTGCAAGCAAGTAAGCAACAATGCAACCCCTATAATACAACAACAGCAACTAGCTATTGATAGTAATGTCATCTTTAAAAATAAAGCTGCTGTAATACACGTATTTGTTGCACTTTGCGATAATGAACATCAAGGTATTATACCAGTGCCTAAAGCCATTGGTAATGGTCAAGACCCTCCTAATAATTTATATTGGGGTTGTGATTATGGTGTTAAATCATTCTTTAAAAATAAAACTGAATGGCAGTTAATAACTACTAGAAAAAACCTAAATAACTACATACTTGAACGTTGCATTTTCAAACATAAAAACAACAATAGCTACCTAGTAGCAGATGCTTACGATGGTGCTTGTATTAAACAATGTACCATTGATTTTATAGGAGCTTGTGCAGGTGCTAAAAAAGATACAACCATTTTAAAAGATACGCTAGGCATTGCAGGCAACGCAAGTGTACTAGCCTATATTGGTCATGATGGATTGATGGATTTCAAACTCACCAATACACCCGCTAAGCAAGATAAACAAGAAAGAGAAGCCATTATATTGGCTTGCAAAAGCAAATGGTATTTTGCAAACATCATACAAAAAACTGGCGCTAAACCTTTGATTTGGACCACCCAACTCATGTGTCCAGAAGCGTATACTTTAGATGCAGCTTTAAACGGCTGGCTGAAAAAGGAAACAGATGCACAAATTCATTTAAGGGCTGCTACTGCTTATAGTAAGTATCAACATTGTTCTGTAAAAGCGGCTGGTAACTTATTGGTTACAGGCTACTAAAATGTATCATCATCATCAACTAAGTGTAGTTTACAACTATGCTTTTTGTATTAAAAATAGCAGGTTTGTAAGTAAATAATGGTTAGCACAAACCAAGAAACGCTGCTATTTGTGATAGGTAGCTTAGGCAGAAGAAACATCTTCATTATCTTTACTTCTAGATACGCAAGCGAACATCCCGAAGAGAGAGAACATCAGGGGAATAAAAAGTTATAAAATGCAAATTTCTAAAATTGTATCAATAGCAATAATAATAGCAATTTTGTATATAATTTTCAACTCGTTTATAGTTGAATTATTATTGAAATCCTTTGGGAAATGTACATATGCATATATATATACAGTTACGTCACCAGGCAAAACTGCATCCAACTTTAAGTACAAGTTTCACGTCGACGGTAGTGATTACGATGGTATTATGGGCAAAGAGTTCAATGTAAAAATTGGAGATAGTGTCTGTGTTGTTTACTGGCCAAAAATGCCTAATAAGAATAGACCCCTCCAATATTTTGAGCGTAATAAAATAAAATGTAAATGCAGCGAATAAAAAGCATTCGCTCTTCAAGATGCCGTAAACGAACAAACACCATCTAAGCGTAGGTGTGCCATCTTCGCACTCGGCGTAAGGCTTTGCCTACGCCGTTTTACTAATCGTAGCATTTTCAATAACTAAAAACCGTATACTGCATATTATTTAAATAACTACTTTTCACTGTGCCAAACCCACTCTTCGAAATGTGCAGACTAACATCACAAAGAGCGATAGGGTGAAAGAACATTTTGGAATTGATGATACAGTTTTGTTTAAGCACTAAAAAGATATAAATTATGAAGCACTTTTTAAATTACATATACTATTTTTTATATGATTTTACAAAGAAATTGGGAGGGCGTGATCCTGAAGAATCAGCTACATTATATGCATCATGGATAGTGTTTGCAATTTTTTTTCCGCTACTGTCATTTTTTGTATTCAAGATTGTTGGTAAAGGCGGTGAAATATTTTATCTTCTTTCGGCCTTGTTGTTTGGAGGAGGCATCCACTACTTCAACTTAAAATTTATAAAAAAAGAAATTGATGTACCACATTTGCTTTTGGTTCATTGTAATGAATCGAAGCTAGCAAAAGTCGTTGGTTATATAATTGCAATATTATTGTTGGTGGGGGCACCTATTTTTGGTTTTTTTATTTTGGCACTTATTTAGTTGTTTGCTAGTGTAGGCATTAACCCCCTTCGCTCTTCTGGATGCCCCGCTCTTCGAAATGTTCTTTTGCGGCATCTCTAAGTAAAGATAATGCAGATGTTTCATCTGCCATACACTACATACCACTTAAAATCAGCAGCTCGCTTTTCGACTTTCCCTCTTACGTAGGCCTATAGCACAATCCAAGAAACCTGGACAAGTATTACTATAAAAATCAGTGCCAATCCAATCACCTGATAGCTATCGGGTCTGTGTTATCCTTGTTCCTATTTTCCCCAACCAAAGTTAAATTCTTGCTTATTTTTCATAGATAATTGGTTAATAAATAAGTAACATTTAGCAAAAGTCAAGAGAATTTCGCTAGGAATCACACCCCGTCAGCAAAGCTGCCACCCCTCTACAAGAAGGGAATAAAACGGCATCAAATTCCCCTCAACAGAGGGATGGTCGCAGACCGGGGTGTTATAAATGCTTAGTATTGGTTTGCAAAAGCCAACTACCTATTTACAAAAAGCTTGGTAATACTTACATATTGGGCAGATATTTTAGCATACCCTAATGTATTCGTTCAAAATAGTGTAGATATTTTTACATATCGCTATGTATTTGTTGCTAATTGCATAGACATTTTTGCAGATTGCTATGTATTTGTTACAAATTGCTCAGATATTTTTGCAGATCCTAATGTATTAATTATAAATGGCTTGGTTGCGTCTCAAAAAGCAATAGTGCATTTTACAAAAACAAGGGTTTGTATTGCTTATTTGGCGGGCAATTGTGCAAAGCCAAACTACCATTTACTAAATAGCTTATCCCTACCTAACAAATCGATGGTATAGGTTTTTTACCTATATTGTTCTTTAAAAAAGCGGCATGCTACCTATTGGTTACAGGCTTCTAAACGTCAACCACCATTGAAAAAAATTAAGACTTACATACAACAATTATCTATTTCGGCTAAAATAAAATGGTGTATCGGTATGGTATGTCTGTTATGGTTCTACCTCTCGCTTCCTTCACAACTTTTTATTGCGCCCACTTCTTTTGTGATTACCGATGCCAATGGCAATTTGCTCAATGCGAGTATTGCCACAGATGGTCAGTGGCGGTTTCCTTACAACGAGCAAGTACCAGAAAAATTTATCAAATGCATCACCACTTTCGAGGATAAACGCTTTTATTATCATCCCGGTGTAGACCCTATCGCCATGTGTAGGGCTATTTGGCAAAACAGTAGCAACAGAAAAACGGTTAGTGGTGGCAGCACCGTAACCATGCAGGTGGTGCGCTTATATAAGCAACACACCCAACGCAGTTTTTGGCATAAGCTTACTGAAATGATAGCAGCCATTAGGCTTGAATGTAGTTATAAAAAAAGCAGTATCATAGCTTTGTATGCAAGCAATGCGCCTTTTGGTAGCAATGTAATAGGCCTAGATGCAGCAGCATGGCGCTACTATGGTAGAGATGCCAATCAATTAACCTGGGGCGAGATGGCAGCATTGGCAGTATTACCAAATGCCCCCGCCTTGGTGCATCCTGGTAAAAACCAAAACACACTATTACGCAAGCGCAATGAATTACTAGACAAGTTGGTGGCTAATAAAACCATCACCCTTACAACCGCTAATTTGGCCAAGCTAGAGCCTCTGCCTAGCGAGCCAAAAGCATTGCCGCAATTAGCACCGCACTTGTTAGATAGATTTAAAAGAGACTATGCAAGTCTCAATAAAACAACACTAACTACTACTAGCATTCAAACAACCATTGATGGTAATTTGCAAGCACAGGTGAATGGTATTATTTTACAACACCACGAGCATCTAAAAGGCAATCAAATAAACAATGCCGCAGCCATGGTAGTTGAGATTGAAACGGGCAATATCAAAGCCTATATCGGTAATGTATACGAGCCATCTAACCCCGAAATAGAAAGCCATGTAGATGTGTTAAGCGCTGTACGCAGCCCGGGCAGCACGCTAAAACCCTTGCTATATGCGAGTTTACTCACCGAAGGTGCTATTTTACCCAAACAATTGATACCAGATATTCCCACACAAATAGGTGGCTATGCCCCAGAAAATTTTGACCTCGGTTATGATGGTGCAGTACCCGCCAATAAAGCATTGAGCAGAAGTTTAAACATACCTGCTGTACGCTTATTACAGATGTACAAATACCAGCGCTTTTACGATGTACTAAAGCAAGCGGGCATTACCACATTGAATAAACCTGCAGATTTTTACGGTATGAGTTTAATATTAGGCGGCTGCGAAATATCCCCTTTTGAACTAGCAGGTGTGTATAGTAGTATGGCACGCCTGTACAATCACCAACAACAAAACAATGGTAAGTGGAATGCGAAAGATTGGCAGATGCCACGTTATTTTAGGTCAACAGTAGATAGACCTCAGACCACTGTCGACCATGGAGCGTTGACCATTGACCAATCACTATTCGATTACACGGCCATTTGGCATACGTTTAACGCCATGAATGAAGTGATGCGGCCTGGCGAAGAAGGCTTGTGGAATTTGTTTTCATCGGCGCAGCGTATTGCCTGGAAAACAGGTACTAGCTTTGGTTTTAGAGATGGTTGGGCTGTTGGTGTTACACCTAAATATTGTGTTTTGGTGTGGGTAGGCAATACCACTGGTGTAGGCAGGCCAGACTTAACAGGTATTAATACAGCAGGCCCTATTTTGTTCGACATATTTAGATTACTACCTAAAAGCCCTTGGTTTAATCCGCCTACAAGTGGCTTTAATTATATCAGCGTTTGCAAGCAATCTGGCTTTAAAGCTAGCATGGATTGTGGCGCTACGGATACCATCATGGTGAGCACTTCAGCTAAAAATGCCCCCATTTGTCCTTATTGCAAACGTATAAATTTAGATGAAACAGGTACTTATCGTGTAACAGACAATTGCGTAAGCCCTGCAGAGATGATACATACATCGTGGTTTGTATTGCCACCAACTATTGAATATTATTACCAACAAAAACATCCCGACTACAAGCCATTACCCAATTTTAAAGCAGGCTGTAATACAGACATAACGAAGGTGTTAGATATTATTTATCCAGAAGAAGGAGCAAAAATTTATGTACCCATAGAAGCAAGTGGCATAAAAGGTAATACCATATTTACAGCCACACATCGCAACAAAGGCAGCCAACTGTTTTGGCATTTAGACGATGCATTTGTAGGTACCACACAACAGTTTCACCAATTATCGCTTAACCCAAAACCTGGCCCACACCTTATTACCATTATCGATGAACAAGGGAACAGTGTGAGCAGAAACTTCGAGATTTTACAAAAAGAAAAGCACTAAATCAAATAATTTGCGCTTTGCATGCATCTATTGAAGTAGTAATTCCCATCTTTTCCACCAAGCGTGTTGGCTATCGAGGTAGCACCAAGTTCTGTTGTATTTTTACAGCAATGGTATTAGAACAATTAGATTTATTTGGTAATCCAGTAATAATAGAAACTTCTAAAAAAGAGAAGTCTAAACTGGTGCAACAGCCATTGTTTGAGGCTGAATTCAACGACGACATAACACCACCATCAACCAACATAACACCTGTTGCAGCAACAACGGCAACTATTGATACTGCTGTAAAATCAACTGCATTTACCATTGAAACAGTAACACCAATCACTGAAATTATCGTATCAGAAAAAGCACCTGTTACAGAACCTACGCCACAACCTTTTGTGTATACTGACAATAATATAAGGGTAAAAATAAAAGCCAAGCCACAGCCCAAAAAAGTATTAGCGCCTACAATTGACCTAATACCTGAACCGCAAATAGTTGACACGCTTGATAATATTACCCCAGTAGATAAAACACTCGTTGCTACCGAAAAAACGATGATGGCTACACCAATGCCTGCAAAACGTACAGCGCCAGAATATGTATCCAACCTTCATAAGCGTGGCAGAAAATCGCACAAAGACCTTGAAGCTAGTGCAGACCTTACCAATATACCTGACGATGAAACACTCAATCAAAAATTGTACTATGGAATTACTGAGGTGGCAGGTTGGTTTAATGTAAACGTATCACAAATACGCTTTTGGGAAAACGAATTTGACATTTTACAACCACGCAAAACCAAAAAAGGCGATCGCCTTTTTAGAGTAGCAGATATTAAAAATCTTGAACTCATTTATCACCTTATCAGGCAGCGCAAGTTTAGCATTGAGGGGGCAAAAGCTTATTTAAAAAATAACAAGCAAGCTGCCGATACCAATTTCAAAGTCACACAATCTTTAACTAAGTTTCGGTCTTTTTTATTAGAGTTAAAAGCCAACCTTGGCACTTAATACCAGCAAACAACGCATGAAAACAGTCATTATCGCCTTCTCAGCCATCGTATTATTAACAGCATGTGGCGCTAGCAAAAAAGCTAGTACCAATTATCAGGTATTAGACTATCAAGGTAAAAAAATGCTGAGAGGTGTTATTAACCGTAGCTTGATAGAAAGCGATACCGCTTTCGCATGGTTTAAAGAAAATATGCAATATGGCCAGCCAGATGCAGCGGCTATTGTGGCTTTTCAACAACATAAGGCAGACATTACTATGGTTATTTTTGGTGGTACTTGGTGCGAAGACACACAGAATTTACTACCGAAATTTTATAAATTAGTAGATAAAAGTGGCTTTCCTGAAAGTCGTATAACACTAATAGCAGTAGATAAACAAAAAACAACCGTCAATAATTTACATATCACCTACCATATTACCAATGTGCCTACTTTCATTGTACTAAAATCAGGTAAAGAAATAGGCCGTGTGGTAGAATATGGCAAAGATGGCGACATGGTAAAAGAATTAGGTACTATCATAAGCAAACTATAACTATTCATTAGTAGTTATTTAAAGTCCATACTTATGCCATAATTCAGGCATTGCTATTTCAAAATGTAAAGGTTCGTGTGTAACGGGATGGGTAAATGCCAAATAATAAGATTGTAAGAAAATACTACCATCAGGTGTGGTGCGCTTGAAGCCATATTTCACATCGCCCACAATGGCACAATTGATAGCCGCTAGTTGCGCTCTTATTTGGTGAAAGCGCCCTGTATGCAAGCTAATCTCAAGTAAATGATATTTTAAAGACGACTGAAGCAACACATAGCTTAACTGTGCCTCAGTGCTATGCGCTACCGCTTTAGTAAAGGCTTTTACCTTCTGTTGTTTCCCATCTTTTAATAACCAATGTACTAGCGTAGCGCTAGCTTGCGGTGGTTGATTAGCTACAACAGCGCGGTATTTTTTAGTGACTTGCCTTTCGGCAAATGCTTTACTCAATACTGTAAAACTTGCTGTATTTTTTGCAAATAACAATAGCCCACTTACACGTTGGTCTAGCCGGTGTACAGGCTGCCAAATATCAGGAAGTATACTGCTAATACTGTTTTTGCTAGACGCTGTAGCTTGAGATGCCAAACCAGCGGGCTTATGCACTATGGCAATATCTGCGTCTTCGTATATTATTGCATTCAAATTAACAAGCTGCGCTTTTTGTGAGTATATCTAGTATAAAATTTCAAGCGCCATTATCTATAGTTATCGATAATAGCGCTTGATGAAACTATAACAATTTCCCTTACTTCTTCTTTTTAGGTAGTACCAAACTATCTGCAGGATATTTGGCTTTAATGCTATCTCTCACAGTTTCGCACCAAGTTGTAAAAGACAACTTTTCGGCATCCGTTAACACAGCATTTTTATGAATTAAAGTATAAGTTTCTAAAGGCATCTCACCTTCTTTCGTTTCTTCCATACATTCTTCTAGCTTTTTATATTGCCTAGCGATACTGTAAATGGTAAATTCATCAAAGTTCAAATGTCTTTTACCATCTTTTATATGACTATTTAACCACCAGTCTACTGGTTGTACGTTACTATACCAAGGATATTTGGTATTGTTACTGTGACAATCATAACAAGCTTTTACCAAGGTTTGTTCTACATCTGCTGGAACTGCGTATAGCTTGCTAATATGGTGTGCAGCAGGAGTGGCAGCTATATTTTTAGCTGGGTGGATAAATTGTATCATTACTAGTACTACTAGCAATACAATACCGATGTACTTAAGCGCTTTTTTCATAATGTTTCGTATTAATTAACTAGAATATTTCCAGTCATTTCTTTAGGAATAGGTAAGCCCATTATCGTTAATATACTTGGGGCAATATCGCCCAGCTTACCAGATTTTACACCACCCTTGTAGGTATTAGATAATACAAACAATGGCACTAAGTTTACACTGTGTTGTGTATTTGGCGAGCCATCTTCATTTATCATATTATCTGCATTACCATGGTCAGCCGTTAAAAATACGGTGTAGCCATGCGCAAGTGCTGCTGTTGCCACTTTCTCTACACAAGTGTCTACAGCTTCTACTGCTTTTACCACCGCACTAAACACACCTGTATGACCTACCATATCTGCGTTAGCAAAGTTTAAACAAATGAAGTCGGCATACTCTTTTTCTATTTCTGGCACCAATTTATCTGCTAGTTCATAAGCGCTCATTTCGGGTTGCAAGTCGTAAGTAGCCACTTTGGGGCTTTGTGCCATTATGCGTGTTTCACCTTCAAATACAGCTTCTCTACCACCGCTAAAAAAGAACGTTACATGTGGGTATTTTTCTGTCTCTGCAATGCGTATCTGCTGTTTACCATTCGCAGCCAATACTTCGCCGAGTGTATTATTAAGATTATCGTTCTCAAATATTACATTAACTTTTACGAAAGTCTTGTCATAGTCAGTCATAGTAGTATAATGCAAATCCAACTTAGCCATGCCAAACTCCGCAAAGTCTTTCTGAGACAATACTTCCGTAATTTCTCTACAACGGTCCGTTCTAAAGTTAAAGCATATAACAGCGTCTCCAGCTTTCACTTTAGCCTTTGCCGCATCTACTTTACTGTTAATAATTGGCTTAATAAATTCGTCTGTAACACCGGCAGCATAAGAACTTTCTATAGAACCAAGAATATCATCGCTCGCTTCGCCTACACTATGAACTATCGCATCATAAGCAAGTTTTACACGTTCCCAACGCTTATCTCTGTCCATAGCATAATATCTACCAGTTATGGTTGCTATTTCGCCTACGGTATTGTCTAAATGTGCTTGTAAATTGCTTACAAAACCCAACCCACTTTTGGGGTCACAATCACGCCCGTCTGTAAACGCATGAATATAAACTTCTGTTAAGCCTTGTTCTTTACAAGTATCAATAATGGCTTTTACATGCGATGTGTGCGAGTGTACACCACCATCACTTACCAAACCCAATAAATGCAATGGTTTGCCATTGTCTTTCGCATATTTAATAGCTGCAAGTAAAGTTGGGTTGGTATGAAATTCTTTATTACGTATTGCGACATTAATCCTTTGTAATTCTTGATACACAATTCTACCTGCACCAAGGTTTAAATGGCCTACTTCGCTATTACCCATTTGGCCTTCAGGCAAGCCCACTTCTTCGCCACAAGTGACCAAAGTACTATGCGGATATTTTGAATATAAAGAACTAACAAACGGCGTTTTTGCGTTTTGAATGGCATCTGCGGTTTTTGACTTTCCTAAGCCCCAACCGTCCATAATAATTAAAATTGCTTTCGTACTCATGGCATAAAACTAAGACATTTGATTATTCAATTTCCTTTGTTATTTTTAAACCCGATAGTTTGGCATGTTTTTAGCCCCTAAACCTCTAATAAATCATATAAAATGAAAAAGATTCTACCCCTTATAAGCATGTGCTTCGTGCTGTTTTCATTTACAACCGCCGATAATGTACCCGCCATCATTAACGCATTAAAAACTGGTAATGCCGAAGAAGTAAGTAAATACTTTGATAACTTTATTGACTTAAAATTACCAGAAAAAGACGAAATTAAAAATGTGGGCAAAACCCAAGCTGGACTTACTTTTCAGAGCTTTTTTAAAGATAATAGTATTAAAGGATTTGAGCTTACCAGCCAGCGCGAAATGGGCGCAACCATGTACTTAGCTGGTAAATTACAAAACGCTGGAAAAGGTTATAATATCACCATTTTATTAAAAAATAAAGATGGTGATCGACAAATTATTACCGTACGTATTAATTAATTTTACGAGCATATACAATAACAATGGCGATGAAATTCATCGCCATTGTTATTGTATTAAGTATTTGTAAACCAGCTTTTGTACTACTATTTAGCTACAGTTGCGTCGCACACTTCTACGCATTATTCGCTTTTCAGCTTTATCTGAGCGGTTTTAAAAAGGCGCATCACCATCAATACCATCATCAAAATTGCCCGTATTCATTTTACTGCCTTGCACAAAAAAACGTCCACCACCAGCATTATTTGACGTGCTGCCACTAGTAGGCGAATTTGGCGTAGGAGTAATTGGTTTCCAATTACCACCACTACCAGTCATCATGCCACTGTTTCTATCAGTTACATCTTCAAATCGTTGAATATGTAGATGGGCTTGCAATATCACATTATCCAAAGAACCATTACGGTGTTTCGCTATGCGAATATGCGTTTCGCCTTTTGTGCTTTCGCCACTTTCATTATTGTGAATTTCGTGATATTCAGGGCGATAAATAAACATTACCATATCGGCATCTTGCTCTATCGCACCAGATTCTCTCAAATCGCTCAACTGTGGTATTTTACTTTCTTTACGGGTTTCTACCGCACGGCTCAACTGGCTTAGCGCTATAATTGGGATGTTTAACTCTTTTGCCAGTGCCTTTAAATTTCTAGAAATATTACTAATTTCCTGCTCACGATTGCCATTTTTATTGTCTGCACTACCACTCATCAATTGTAAATAGTCAATAATAATAATGCCTACATTATGTTTATTTACCAAACGCCTTGCCTTTGCTCGAAACTCAAAAATGTTTAAGGCAGCTGTATCATCAATATAAATGGGTGCAGATTCTAAGCGCTTAATACCCTTTGTATGTAACTGTTGGTACTCGTAGTCTTCCATTTTACCACGCGTAATTTTTTCTAGTGGTATTTCGCTTTCAGCACTTAAAATACGCTGTACTAACTGTGCAGCACTCATTTCTAAACTAAAGAAACCAACAGCAGTAGGCTTTACACTATTAAGCGCCGCATTGCGGGTAAGGTTAAGCGCAAAAGCTGTTTTACCCACAGAAGGACGAGCTGCCAAAATAATTAAATCTGTAGGTTGCCAACCATAAGTAATACGGTCTAAACTAGGAAAACCGCTTGGCACACCAGACAATTCTTCTGTTTTGGTGCGCATTTCATCGATACGCGTTACAGCTTGTGCCAAAGCCGTGCTCATCTCTTTATAGTCCGCCTTTAAAAAGTGCTTGGTGACATTAAAGATCTTCTCCTCACTTTCATTGAGTAAGTCAAATACATCGGTGCTATCTTCATAAGCATCACCAATAATTTCGCCGCTAATACGTATCAATTCTCTTTGAATAAACTTTTGCAATACAATTCTTGCGTGCGCATCAATATTGGCTGTACTTACAACGGTGTTGGTTAGTTTGGTTACAAAATAAGGCCCACCAACTGCCTCCAATAGTTCTTTAAAACGCAGCTCTTCAACCACAGTTAAAATATCTATGGGCTGACTTTTTTGCTGCAAGCTCATCATACACCTAAAAATATGTTCATGTGCTTCTACATAAAAACATTCTGGCTTTAAAATTTCACTTACGGTATCAAAAGCACTTTTCTCAAGCATAATTGCCCCAAGAACCGCTTCTTCTAGGTCTCGTGCTTGCGGTGGTACTTTACCAAAGGCCATCGTACCCAAATCAACGGTGGTTTTTCTGCGTTTACGGTCTTTATTAAGCGAGGTGATATCCATTATTGTGATGTCAGTTTTTTCTTAAAAATTGTTGCTGCTAAAACCCTAACTATGTTACCAAATTGTTACGGGGGAGCGAATATGAATTAGAAAATCTAGAATAAAAACATTTTTGCCGTTAATATTAATGCACACCAGTTTAACAGTGTATGCACAAGTTAACCTTCTTAATTCACATAATCACAATTGCTTATCCACTAAAAACAAAAGTTTTACGCTTTTTACACATGCTATTGCACAATTAACTGTGAAGAAGAATTTTAAAAAAATATTTGCTTGATAATGTAATTGTAAGTAATAATTGATTTTGATAAATCTGAAGCAAACACACTCTTCATCACCTATTTATTACCCTTAAAAACAAAAAAAGTGCGCCCTTAGATGGCGCACTTTATAGAAAATAAATTATAAGTATTTTAAGCTGCTAAAGGCACTTTGTCTATAACTACTGGCGGATGATGGTTGATTAATTTGATAATACCGATAGCATTAAAACCACGCATTACTTGATATGTCAAATCAAACTCATACCAACGTTTTGCAAAGTTGGCATCTTCCTTATCAAAGTGGTGGTTGTTTTGAAACAATTCACCCATCAATAAAACGCCCCAAGGTGATGTATTTTTAGAATGATCGCCATTATCATAATTACTGTAACCATATTTATGGCCACACCAATTTACAATTGCACCTTGAATAGGACCCATTAAAAAATGTATTGGCAACAATAAAAACCACCAATAATTTGGCGCAAATGCAACATAAACGCTAGTATAAGCAACCATAAATAAGAAACGTGTAAAAGAATTATGCCCAAGTTTATCAAGCTTATCCCAAACGGGCAAGTAATCTGCTGTAAACTGAGGTTCTGGTAGGTTTTTACCAGTTAAAAAACTACGGAAAATGAGGATGGTACTGCGCATCATTTGGTACACATCTTTAAAAAAATGTGGACTGTGAGGATCTTTCTCAGTATCACTATAAGTATGGTGCATACGGTGCATAACCCCATAAGCCCTTGGTACTAAGAACGATGAGCCTTGTACCAACCAGGTACTAACATAAAATATTCGCTCCCAGTTTTTACTAATCTCATACATTTTGTGAGATGCAAAACGGTGTAAAAAGAATGAATGGAAAAACAAAGACAAGAACCAATGTGTAAAAAAGAACAATAAGATGACAAGCATAAAAAAGGGGTTAAAGTATTGTAGGCGAGAAAGATATAAGTTTCTACTCAATATGAATTTAATTATGCAACTTTTTTTACCCTTGTTTAATTTAGCGTGGGTAGAAGTGCAGCTTTTCTACATCAAAGCCATTAATGATACAGTAGAAAGCCGTAAGGTAAGCTTATAACTAAATCAAGGGTGTAACCTACTTAATTGAAGAATTAAATTTAATGTTAAAGTTGATGATTCCCGTATTATTAAAACCAAATAATTTAGTTAATACAATATTTTCTTCGTACAAAATCGTTTAAAAATGAAATCAATAGTGCCAATAGCACTGCTAGTATTTATCAACCTCTTCAAAGCACAAATTGAGAAAGCTAAGTATGATAATCTGCCACCAGAAAAAAGACATCGAAAAAGAAAAATTATAAGTTAAAAAAGCAAAGAAATCGCAAAATGATATCATTGTATAGTATAATATTGCAGTTAAATATATTTACTATCGTTTTTGTTTCTAACCTAATAAATAAAGCACAAAGCAACAATACTTATTAAAACTGATTCTTTGTAATGCATTATTGTTGCCATTTTGTTTAAATCTTGATTAATGAGGCTTTTACTATCAATTTTGTGTTTTAATCTCTGTTGCTTGTCTGTAAAAGGACAAACCAATGATAGCACTATGAATAACAAACAGTGTGTGTATGGCCTAACGTATATGCAAGCAACTATGCTTATACACACTGCCAAAATGGAAAACGTTCGTGGCGCAAGGCCACGAGGCTATGAATTTGAGATCTCTCAATTAAATACTAATTATAAAACATACGATAATTGGGGATTTTTTAGTCGAAGTGGCTTTACCTTCAGTTATTTTGACTTAAACACCCCCATATTAGGAAGCGCCTACAATGCCGCATACTTTATAGAACCTATTTCTCAGTTAAATAAACGTGTACAAATTAGAGTAAGGGGTGCTATAGGTTTAGGCTATCTCACCAATCCTAATAAAAATCTAAAAGACTCAAGCATTACTGCAAACTTTAATTATGGCACGCATATCAATTCTTCTTTGCAATTATCCGTTGCAGCCTCTATAAGCGTATCTAAACATGTGAGTACTTTTATACGCGGTACTTTTAGCCATAACTCAAACGCAGGTTTTGCCATTCCAAATTTAGGTATCAACTACCCTTCTATTGGCTTAGGCATTTTGTATCACCAAGCAACGAATAAATTGCCCAATTACAAAAGAATTAAAGATGATAGCTGGAAAAAAAATAATCCAATTCATTATGAAATTGGTGGCTTTTGGACTGGTAAAAATGGTTGGACTGGCTTCGCTCAGAAGTACAAAAAACAATTACTGATTGGAGCAAATATTATCGCTTCAAAACGTATAAGCCATGTAAATGCACTTACACTAGGCCTAGAAGCTTATTACGATGGCGGTATTGCACTTACAAAAAGTGTTATAGGCGATCCTTCGTATAGTTATTATGCGAGTATGCTAGTGGGTAACGAGTTCTATTTAAAAAGAATTACATTAAGCGCACAACTCGGCGCACATTTTATTAGAAATACAAATTATTATAATAAAGTGTATTTGGGAGGAGAAAAAGAAATTGGTACCGTTTACGAACGTTTTGGCATGAGTTATCAAATAAATCAGCGCTATAAAATTGGGTTTAACTTGCTTACAAGACTAAATATTGCAGATTTTTTTGATTTCAGGCTTACTTATAGATTGAAATAACGAAAAAGGCGATATTAACATAATACAGCATTTATATTGCACCAGTAAATTGTTTTAAGAAACGCACATCGTTTTGGCTATACAAGCGCAAATCATTTACTTGGTATTTTAACTGACAAATACGTTCTACCCCCATTCCAAATGCAAAACCAGTGTATTTATTACTATCAATACCAAAATTCTCAAGCACTTTTGGATGTACCATACCACTGCCCAAAATTTCTACCCAACCTGTATGTTTGCACACATTACAGCCTTTGCTATCACATATAAGGCAACTAATATCCATTTCTGCGCTTGGCTCGGTAAACGGGAAATAACTTGGACGAAAACGCACTTTTACTTCTTTGCCAAACATTTCTTGCACAAAAAAGTACAACGTTTGCTTTAAATCGGCAAAGCTTACATTTTCATCAATATATAAGCCCTCTACCTGATGAAAAAAGCAATGCGCTCTTGCACTGATGGTTTCATTGCGATACACACGGCCAGGACAAATAACGCGGATAGGTGGCTTTTGATGCTCCATCACCCTTGCTTGTACACTACTAGTGTGAGTGCGTAACAACCATGCAGGGTTTTGGCTTATGTAAAACGTGTCTTGCATGTCTCGTGCTGGATGATCTTCAGGTAAGTTCATGGCACCGAAATTGTGCCAATCGTCTTCAATTTCTGGTCCCTCAGATACCGCAAAACCCAAACGTTTAAAGATGCTTACTATTTGATTTCGAACAATACTTAGAGGATGACGTGTACCAACTGAAACAGGACTGCCAGGCAGAGAAAGATCAATTGAATTGGCTGTTGACTGTTGGCTGTCGTCTATGGACTGTTTTAGTATTTCAAATTTATTTTCGGCAAATAATTTAAAGTCATTTAATATTTGCCCGAATGCCTTTTTTTGATCGTTGGGCACATTTTTCATTTCGCCCATCACACTTTTGACTAAGCCTTTTGTGCCAAGATATTTAATACGAAAAGCTTCTACCATGTCTGCATTGGTAGCTTCTGCGGCAGCAATTTCTTGCTTGTACAATTCTATCTGCTGTAACAACTGTTCCATGTGGCGAAGATAATAGTGAAAGGCCAATCGCAAGCGTTAAGCCAGCAAAGCATTACTTATATTATTATTTTTTATAAATGATCACTGAAAACTAACCAATGTTACGTCAAAGAAAATTGGTGCATTGGAGGGAATAGACGTACCTGCACCCTGACATCCATAAGCCAAAGCCGAAGGGATTAACATCTTAATTCTACCACCTGCTTTAATTTTTGGCAAACCAATTTGCCAACCTCCAATTAACTGATTCAAATAAAAACTTGCTGTTTTACCGGCGGCTGTAGAATCGAACACTGTTCCATTTAATAAAGTACCTTTATACGTCACTTCAACCAATGAGTTGCCATTTGGAGAGGTTGCACCCGTACCAGAAGATACAATTTGAAAATACATACCCGAAGCATCTTTAGTAGTTGTAATATTATTGGCTGTCGCAAAATTAACTAATGCCATAGAATCAGTAGCTACAGGCGTATTGGTACAAATGGTACTTGCTGCATCTGAACCTTTACCGCAGCTAACTACATAAAGAGAAGCCACTGCTAGAGCAGCGATAAACATAATTTTCTTTATCATCTTTTGGTTGCTTTATAAAAACTTAATAACCTCTTACATTTTTACCATCCATATAATTTAAAAAGGCTTTGTTACAAACCTTATTGCCACCTGGTGTTGGATAATTACCCGTGAAATACCAGTCGCCAGTATTAGTAGGACAGCTATCATGTAGGTCTTCTATGGTTTGATAGATGACTTGTGTAGGGAAAGTGATGTCTTCTGGGGTAATTAACTGCGCAATTTTAATAGAAATCTCTTCCGTAGTAAACGGTTTGTAAATTTGACGCACCACATTTTCAGTATGTAACTGATTGGTGCGTTGCAATTCTTTAATTCGTTCTTGTGCTTCTGTTAAAATATGCTCTAAGCCACGTTCTTTCAACAATTCGATAGCGGCACGAAACGCAATGAAGTCGCCAAGTTTGCTCATATCAATACCGTAACAATCTGGATAGCGAATTTGCGGTGCCGAAGAAACAACGATAATTTTCTTGGGCTTTAAACGGGCTAACATCCTTACAATACTTTCTTTTAAAGTAGTACCTCGTACAATGCTATCATCTATTACTATGAGCGTATCTTGGTGGTTACGAACGGTACCATATGTAACGTCGTACACGTGTTGTACCATTTCGTTTCTACTATCATCATTGGTAATAAAAGTGCGGAGCTTTACATCTTTAATTGCAATTTTTTCTTGACGAATTTTACGTGTAATCATTTCAGTAAGTTTCTCTTCTGTAAAATCGTTACCCCAACTTAAAATTCGCTCTACTTTAATTTTATTTAAATAATCTTCCATCCCTTTTACCAAACCATAAAAAGCTACTTCGGCAGTATTGGGGATATAGGAAAATATGGCATTTTTTAAATCGTAATTGATATCCTCTAGCACACGCTTGCTAAGGTGGTAACCCAATGCAATACGCTCTCTGTATATTTTTTCGTCGCTTCCGCGGCTAAAATAGATGCGCTCAAAACTACAAGCACGGCGCTCTTTTGGTTCTACAATTTGCTGTATCATGTAATTGCCCTTGTCATCTACAATCAAGGCCATACCTGGCATTAATTCAAGGACCTCATTTTCGCCGACGTTAAATGCCGTACGTATTGAAGCACGTTCGCTTGCAGCTACAATTACTTCATCGTTGATGTAATAATACGCAGGTCGGATACCGTGTGCATCTCGCATTACAAAGCTGTGACCATTACCTATTAAACCACCAATGGTATAGCCACCATCAAATAATGGAATGGCTTTTTGCAGCACATTCACCAAGTTGGCACAATTTGGGTTTTCCGCATCTTCTTTTACCAAAAAATGATGAATCACTTCCATCATTGCAGCAAGGTCGCTTTGCTTTTGAAATTCACCTGGATTAATGTTGAGTAAATCGTATAATTCCTCTGTATTTACCAAGTTAAAATTACCCGCTAAGGCAATATTTCGTCCTGGCTGTGTATCGCGTTTGATAAATGGATGACAAAATTCGACGTTATTTTTACCTTGTGTGCCATAGCGCAAATGGCCCAACAATAATTCGCCCAAATAAGGTACATGACCTTTCATTAATCCTGGATGAGACGTTATATCATGTTGGTATTTTTTTAACTCTTGTACTTCAGCGCCTACTTTGGCAAAAATATCTGCAATTGGCTGCGGCGCATTGCTGCGCATTCTAGAAAGGAAAGGGTAGCCCGGCTCTACATTTAGCTTTACAGAAGCAATACCAGCACCATCTTGGCCCCGGTTATGTTGCTTTTCCATTAACAAGTATAACTTATTCAAGCCATACATTACACTGCCATGTTCTTGTAAATAATAAGAGAAAGGCTTTCTGAGACGAATATAGGCGAGGCCACATTCGTGTTTAATTTCATCGCTCATAATAAAAATAAAGGGCAAAGTTACAACCTCGCCCTTGTTTAAAAATGTTATTTATGCTTGCTGCTGCAATTGTTTGGCCAACCACAAAAATTCAGTTACAAAAGTGTGTATTTGTTTTTCAAAAGAGGCATCGATTAATTGGTTGTCAGCGTCAAATTTTTTGTCCACCTGCGGCACTATTAATAAACTCGGACTCGCAATACCAAATAGCGCTGGCACTAGTAGTAGTAAAGATTGGGTGCCTCTTGCCCCACCTAATGCGCCTGTTGAAGCAGTACAAAGTCCGAAAGCTTTGCGTGCTTGTTTAGGAAAATGATCAAATAGATTTTTAATTTCTGATGTATAACTACCATTGTATTCAGGTGTAACTATGATAAATGCATCGGCATTAAACATACTCTGTGTTAAAAGCTTATATGGATCTGGTGTATTATCTACCGAATTAAAAACCGTTTCTAAAAAGCCCAATTTCCATTCTCTTACATCTATTACACCAACCGTATGTTCTGCATGATGCTGCTGAATATATTGCTGTAAATACTTAGCTATTCTTACGGTAATGCTTGCTGCTCTAGGGCTTCCTGAAACGATTTCGATGGTCATGATATGAAATAGTCATTAAGTCATTAATCATTGGTCATTGATTTTTTTAATGACTGAATGACGAGTGACTTACTGATCTTGTTTAGTGATTAATAGGTACTTCAATGACAATAAACTCAGTATCTTGTTCAATATCTACTTGAATAGTATCTGTTTCCCAAATTCCAATAGCGTCTCTTTTATTGATATTTTGACCGCAAATATTGGCTTTTCCTTCAATAATAAATATAAAAACACATTTATTAGTTGGATTCAATGTGTAAGTAAGCGCTGTTTTTTGGGTAAAATAACCCAAACTCAACTTTGCATTTTGATTAATCCAGCAATGTTCTAAACCTTCTTCATTGCTTACAATGGTTTGAAGTTTATTGACACGGTTTTGCTTTGGAAAATATCTACGTTGGTAACGTGGATTGATATTTTGCAATTTTGGCTCAACCCATATTTGCAAAAAATTTACTTCATCATCACCAACATTGTATTCTTCATGGCGCAAGCCACTTCCTGCACTCATGATTTGTACCCACCCTTTTTCTACAACATCGCTGTAGCCCATGCTATCTTTGTGGTTCATTTTACCATTCAGCAACACACTAATTATTTCCATGTTTTGGTGTGCGTGTAAGCCAAAGCCTTTGCCTTGTTCTACAAAATCATCATTAAACACTTTGAGCAAACCAAAGCCGTTGCGTATAGGATTTGCGTAGCTAGAAAAGCTAAAATTAAAATTGCTTTTTAGCCAGCCAATATCTTTCAGTCCTCTCTCGCTAGCTTTAAAAATGGTATGTTGCATGTAATAGGTTGTTTAAGGGATACAAAGATTAGCGAACAATTGGCAAATATTTTTCTTTTAATTGGTAAATGGATACTGCATTTAGCAATACCAATACAATTCCAATACCAGGGGCATGTGCAATTAATAGTTCATATAGTAAAATATTTACCACAATTGGCGCCATTAACAACAAAGCCAATGCTCTTGTAGATTTTATCACCAATAAAATCGCAAATATGATTTCTAAAACCTTAACCACCGTTAAAAAGCCCGTACTGTAAATAACACCAAAGAATGTAGCAGCATTGCCTGTTGCGGGCGGCATTGGTAAAAAATGTAAGAAAAAGTTTAACCCAAATACAAGAAATATTAAGGCCAATAATAGAACAGGGATTTGCTTTAGAATATTCATGATTGTTAGTTTTAAGGGATACCCATCTGTAAGTTTAAGCTAACAGATGGGAATTTGATTAAGCTTGTTTTACCATTTGAATTGAGAAATTTAATTTCACTTCGTCGCTAACTACAACACCACCAGCTTCTGTAACAGCGCTCCATGTAAGGCCAAATTCTGAACGGCTGATTTTACCAGAAATATCAAAACCTGCTTTAAACTGGCCATAAAAATCGGTCATTGTACCGCCATATTCTACCGCTAATACTACAGGTTTGGTTACATCCTTAATCGTTAAATCACCGGCCAATTCGTAATCACTACCATCAACTTTTGTAAATGATGTAGAAGTAAAGCTTAAAGTTGGATACTTAGCTGCATCAAAAAAATCTTCGCTTTTTAAATGACCATCTCTTTGTTCGTTACCAGTAGAAATGGTGTTAATGTCTGCTGTGAAGCTAATTTTCGCATCGCTTAAATCGTCTTGCTCTGCTTCTAAAGTTGCATCAAAACCAGTGAAGCTGCCGGTTACAGTACTAATCATTAAGTGCTTTACTTTAAATGTTACGTCGCTGTGCATTGCATCAATTTTGTAAGTTGCCATTGTTTTAAATTTTTAGTTGTTTGTGATAATTGTTGTTTTATAATTGATACTTATTCTTCAATAAGTACACCCATTTTTCCCATTTGATAATCTCTAAAAGCCTCCATAATTTCTGTTTGATAATTCATTACAAAAGGCCCATGAGAGGCAATAGGTTCGTTAATAATTTCGCCACTACCTACAAATAGGATTGTATCTTCTGTAGCTGTAATAGTAAAACTATCGCCATCGTTATTCATTAAAGCAAGTTGCTTAGTAGTAACAACATGTGTAGCATTAATAGTTATTTTACCCTTTAATACATAAACCAACGTGTTATGACTTGCATTAAAATTAAACGTAAAATGACCACCAGCTTTCATGTCTACCATTGCCGTGGTTACATCAGTAAAAGTTGGTATAATACCTTTTGTACCGTTTACATTACCAGCAGGCACTCTTACAATAGTCAAGCCATCTTCTGTAACAATCGTTGGTGTTTCTTCTGCTGTTGCAGGATAATAAGCAGGCTGATCCATTTTGTGCGCTGCTGGTGTATTTACCCATACTTGTAACAATTCTTGTTCGCCACCGTGGTCAAAAATATCTTCAGGTACACGTTCGCTATGTATTATGCCCATACCTGCACTTGTCCATTGCGTACCTCCCGCATATACTTTATGGTTATTGCCACGGCTATCTCTGTGATGCACACCGCCACGGTAAATAAAGCTGATAGCACTAAACCCACGATGAGGATGTGGCCCTACACCTTGTTGATGAATAGGTATATGTTCTTCAATTTTAGCAATACCATGATGGAATACTAAAAATGGACTAAAAAATTCGCCATTGTTTGGTAGTAATTCTTGCACTTTGATGCTGCCTACATTAATAGGCCTGCCGCCAATAATTTTATTAACTGTTCGCATTGTCTACCTTTTTTAATTTAACTGCATTGGTACTTCCATTAATAAAAATTCAGTATCGGTATCTGCTGTTATGTTTAGTACATCTGACTCGGTAATACCTAAGCCGTCTCTTTCTTCTAAAGCAACGCCATTTACGGTAATATTACCTTTTATCACAAATACATATACACCACTTTGGGGATTGTGTAAGGTATAGCTAGTATTTTGTGCAACTTCAAAATTACCAAGCGTAAACCAAGCGTTTTGGTTAATCCAAACGGCCTCGGCATTATCTGGCGCCAATACAGTTTGTAAAATATTTTTGCGCGTTGCTATTGGAAAAGATTTTTGCTCGTAGCGGGGTGCAATATTTTTTTCTTTTGGTAATATCCATATTTGTAAGAATTTCACTTCTTTACTGTGATTAGCATTTTTTTCGCTGTGTGCAATACCGCTACCAGCACTCATTATTTGTACATCACCTTGCTTGATGATTTCATGTCTACCCGTGGTATCATTATGTTCTAAATCGCCACTTAAAGGTATAGACACTATTTCCATATTATCATGTGGGTGCTTGCCAAAACCCATACCGCCTGCAACAGTATCATCGTTTAGTACTCGTAATGCACCAAAGTGCATACGCTCAGGATTGTAATAACCTGCAAAACTGAATGTGTGGTAACTGTTTAACCAACCATGATTTGCATGACCTCTTGTATTTGCTTTATGTAATATCGTTTTCATGATTCTTATTTTTTAATTGCATGTATATACATCTATTTTTTCAAAAAAAATTTACTCTTTTTCTCTTACTTTTTCAAGTAAACTATTCAGCAGTATAGCATCAGTTTCTGTAATTGAAACACAGTTCACATACTTTGTATCAATAGCAATTGTGCTTGACTCTAAAATACTAATACCAGCTTGCGTAATTGTTATCACTGTTTCTCGTTTATCTTCTAAAGAAGTAGCACGCTTAACTAGTTTTTTTATGACTAAACGGTCTATAATCCTTGGTACGTTTGAATTTTGCTCAATCATTCTGCAAGCAATATCTCTTACGCACATTTGATCTGGATACTTACCTTTTAAAATACGTAATACATTATATTGCTCATGTGTTAATCCAAATTCCTTTAATTCTTTACTCGCAAGGTTTTTTAACCACCATGCAGTATACAAAACATTTAACGATGCTTTTTGCACTTCATTCTTAAATTTTGTACTCTGTATTGCTTGTTCTAATTTCATTGCCAATACAAATGTATGTACATACATCTAATTTGCAAAATTATTTTTTCTTTTCTATAAAGGAAAAAATCCCGCATCGCTAGATGCAGGATTGAATTGATTATCAAACTATTTAGTGCTTTTCGTCGTCCTCCTTATTGCAAGTTTCAATTATTTTATGAAACGTGTCGTGCAAGCTAGCTAATTTAGTTTTAATTACTTCATCGCTAACTTTTGCTTTAACCAAAGCATCTAACACTTTAGTACCTTTTACTAATTCTGCTACGGCTTCTTTAATACCTTTTTTGGCTTTTAATGCATCAGGTATTGCAGATTTAGAAAGAGCTACCGCTTTTTCATACATTTCTGTTGAGCGTGCTTTTATAGGTTCTAGTTTACCTTCTTCACTTGGGTGAAAGGTTTCACTCATTACGCCATGGAATGTTTGCAAAGCTGGCCATTGTGCCAATTTAAATTGCGCACTAACGCTACTTGATACAAAAACTGCAAATGCTGGCAATAAACTCATTTTTAAAAACTTCATACTCTATGTTTTTTTGACTCGTCGAATATAACGATGAATAAACTAATATTTAAGTTTGCGACATTTTCTTTTTTGCTTTTGTTTTAAAATAAAGTATCATGCCAATTACAACAACCGCAATTTGTGCCATAGCCCAAAACATCGTACTAAAATCTTTTACAGGTTTGCCAGCCCAAGCCATAAATTCATGTTTGTGTAAAATTGAAAAACTGTAACCTTCAATTACATCAATGTCATCTACACGTAAAGCTAATTTTCCAGTAGATGTTTCGATATAATAACGTTCGTTATGGTTAGCATTGTAGGCCACTTTAAATACTGGAAGCCTTTTATTTACAAAGCCATATTCATCTGCAAATTTTACTATGGTGTCAATTTTTGCAACCTCACCAATCTTGTGTCCACTGTATTGGCTAGCCAAATAACTAGCATATACAAGCTCACCATTTTGTAATATAGCATTGTTAGCAGTATTTATGTAAGTAGCCGATGGCGGTGGAACAACTTTAGCTTTCATTAAATCGTTTACAGGCTTTTTGGCATCAGCTTTTGCCTGATAGTTTTTCTTTGTATTTACCTGCCAATAAGCTTGTCCATTAATAATAACAATGCTAACATTGGCAATAGGCGCATGTACAATTTGCTGTAATTGTGCTATAGATAAATGAAGTTGTTTACTAGCAAAAGCAGGTACTTGCGGTTCTGGGTTTTCTTTGGGAGGAAATATTTTAGTAAATGCATGATAAGCGCCACTGAATGTAAACATCAACGTAAACAAAGTGATTGCAATAGACGTAAAACGATGGCTACGTCTTGTTTTTACTACTGTGTTACTTGCGACTTTTTTACTCTTGCTAATAAAGAAAATATAAACACCCATTAGTGCAGTTAAAAAAGCAAGGCTTACCAAAATAAACTCAACAACAAATTGTGCTTTACCCAAAAAAGATAACCAGCCCCAATTGTGAAACCATCTAAAAATGGCATCAAAAATGGCTCGCTTATTATCCATGGCAAATGAAAATCGGTCTTGCGTAGTTTCAACATAAATGCGAATACCGTCGGCTCTTGCAAAAACTACTTTATATACTGGCAATAACCTATTAATACTTTTGTATTCATTATCAAACGCAGTAACTGATGTAGCATCTGTTACTTTAGCACCCTTAGTATTATTTAATACACATTCACTAGCAGCATCGCAGCAATCGTGACTGCTAGCCGTTGCAGTTAATGCTTCAGTTTTATTGTTTTCGGTTTTATTATTTTCTTGCCCTTCTAAAAAATGTTTCGCAAGGTATTGTGCATATAACCAATCACCATTGGCTAAGCGTTTACCAGTTTTGGTACTTACATACGTTGGTACATTATTGTTTGGTAATTGTATTTGATAAAACCAATTGGTATCAATATGTACAAAACGAAAATTGGTAATAGAATCGATATGATTATTGCTTAATACCTCCTGCAATGGCATCTTAATTTTACTTGTATCTATTGCAGATGCTTGTAAAAACTGTGTAGCCACTTTAGGTCTTATGGTAGTCATTATAGGATGCATAAAACCACTTGAAGCCCACAGAATTACAGGAATTGCTATAATGAGCGATGTGGTACGGTGCCACTGGTATATTTTCTTTTTCATGATTTTTTATTTAGAAAAATGAACCAAATAAGCAAATAGGCACATAGGCTTTTAGCTTAAAGCTAAGTACCTATAGGCCTATGTGGTAATAAACTACTTGCCAAATTTGACACTTACGCCCAAAGTAATTTCTCTAGGGTCGCCCAAATTATAGGTGTAGCCGTAACTTGATTTACTAGCTAGTACTGAATAATATTTATTGAAAGCATTAAGCGCATTTACCCACACTTCAAAATGTTTAATACTATAACCAGTTCTTATGTTAAACACATCAAACCCAGCATATTTACCTGTATTAGCGTTATCTAAAAAATAGTTACTTAAATGTTGCCACTCAGCGCCTAATCTTAGGCCTTTTACCCATATTGGTTTATACATAATTTCTCCATTAGCGATAAATTTAGGTGCACCTGCAATTTCGTTTCCGCTATAGTCAATACCTTTTTCTATGTCTTGAACAAAAGTGTGTGTTGCATTTGTGCCGCTAAAACGTATCATCCATTCATCATTAGGTCTATATGTAATGCCATACTCAATACCCTTATGTCTAGTTTGCCCAGAATTTTGATTTTGATAACTACCATCTGTTTGACGAACAGAAATAATTTCATTAGTACCATTTAGCAAATACAAACTATAATCGAGATATAATGTATTTTGAACCAACGATAACCAACCACCCATTTCGTAATTAAAAAATGTTTGTGGTTGTAAGTAAGGCACTTTTACGATATTAAACAGTTCACCAACTTGAGGTGGTACATACCCTTCGCTATAATTACCATAAAAACCAATGGATTTATGATTGTAGGTTAAGCCAATTTTTGGCGTAGCTCTTGAAAAATTAGTAATTGTTGAAGGTGCGCCAGATGAAGCTGATGGGGTTAAATAATTTTGAAAATTGTAGTGATAGAAATCATATCGTAAAGCAGCTATCAACTTTAAGCCTTTGGCCAAAAATGCATCATAATTAACGTATGACGCTACATTGCTAATGCCAGTTTTGTAGTTACTTAATACAGAATCTGTGGTGTTAAAACTTGCATATTTACCCGCAGCATTTCTTTGAATTTTAATATCGTTGGCAACATATGTACTAGGGCTAATGTCTGTACTTACACCTACTATTAACTTGCTTTGCAACCAGTTCATTTTTTGTGCATGTTGGGCTATAAGCATATAGCTATTAAATGAACTATTATTTACTTGTCCATTTGCTAATAACGGATTACTAAAGTTATTGGTAACATAGTAAGATGGGTTTTGCTTTACCGAGTTATTTCTATAAGCAACTGTAATCTGCGATTCGCTATTGCTATTCCAAACATGGCTTAATTGCGATTTAATGCGTAAAGCAGTTGTAATACGATAATTAAAAGTATAGAGAGTACTATAATTTTTGTTGGCAAAATGCGCACTATCTAAGCTACCACCACCCATATCGCTGTAATAATCTACATAGGTTAAGGTATTGGTAAGTTTCGTTTTTTCGTTAATGGTATAATCGCCTCTTACTGTAAATGCTGTTTTATGAAAATTGGTTTGCTCAACAGGGCCATTGATTCTATTTGCATAATAACCACTTACTAATATGCCTAGTTTGCCAAAGGTGTTTCCAGCTTGTGCATCTATTCTTTTGTAGCCATTATTATTGATTCGTGTACTGAACAAACCATTAGCCACAGATGGTGGTGCTTGCGTAAGTACATTTACTGCACCGCCTATTGCTTCTGCACCATAAAGCGAACTTGATGGCCCTTTAATTACTTCGATACTTTTTGCCGCAGTAGTATTCATTTCTAATAACGCATTGTGGTTGTAAACACCTGTAGTGCGAATAGGAATGCCATCTTCTAGATACAAAAACAAACTTTTGGTAGTTAATGGCTGACGAATACTCATTTCATGTTGCTCATTACCCAAGTTCACATCAAAAACACCACTTACTTTATTTAATAAATGATCAATACGGTTAGCTTTTGTATCATCAATGGTTTGCTTATTTATGGTTGTGATGGCTACAGGTGCTTCACTACGTTTTTGTGCGGTTTTATTGGCACTTACAACCACTTGGTCTAGTAAGTTTACAGCTTGTTGCAAGCTTATTATCACATTGCCGCGTTGCTTTAAGGTGATTGTTTGAGGTAAATAACCTGCCATGCTTACTACAATAGTATTACTATTACTGGTAAGGGAGAAGCTACCTGAAGCGTTGGTAATAGCAATGTGTTGTTTATCGGTAATGGTTACGCCTTGCAAAGCTTCTTTACTTGCAGCGTCTATAATTTTTCCCGTAATAACGGTATTGGTTTGAGCATGTAATTGTATTGCCAATAGTAGTATGGCTAAGTATATGATTCGTTTCATGAAATATTACTTAAGATTGGGTTATAGGTATAGCCCCGCAGTCTACGTGTTGACTTAGTAGGCCAAAGCACTATTGCGTGAGGGATGGTCAGCGAATTGCGAAGCACTCATCGAAACTAAAAAAATAAAAGCGACGAGATAATAACACACAGTACTGCCCTCGATGCCAGAACGAGCAACGAATAGCCTGACCTGCCAAAGCAGAGCGTACCCTAAAAAATTAATTAATTGAAGATGAAAAAAAGTAAGTGCTAGCAATTACAAGGGGGATGGAAAATAGGGAAAGCTCTATCTACTGTAGTGTTGATAGACTGAATAAAGTATGCTTGCTTTACAGCAAAACTATGATGTTGATAAGCGCAGAAAAATGATTTTGAAGAGATTACTTCTGTTTCTTTACCGCTTTTACGCTCGGTGTTTTGCTTATCCTCGTTGGTGTCTTTGTTCAACTTCTTTTTAAGTTGACATTTACCAGCGCAGCAGCTTCTAGGCTTTGTTCTGTTTTCGCAAAGGTTTTTAGAGATATAACTTTGATTGGCATAAAAGCTACAAACAATCACCGCTTTACTAAACGTCTGTGCCACAAAAGCCACCAAAAATAGTATTGCAATAGATTGTTTAAACATATAATGAATAAAATTTGTGTTGTGTAATATGTTGCGTTCTGTAGTACATAAATGATTGCTGTTAAAACGCATATGATAGATGCAACATGCCTCGCACTTTCGTTGTAGTTTGACCGTCAGATAAATTTTGACTTATAGGCAATTGAACATTGGTACCAACAATAATTTTACCAAAATTTACTTCGGTACCTACTGCAGTTAGTAAGCCATTTCCGCCAGTTGAAGCTACTTTGGTATTGCTCAATTCATTAGCATTTAAGTGCTCAAATAATAACCCTATATTAGGACTAAAAGAAGCGAATTTTGTACCCACGATACGAGAAATAAAAATATTGGTACTTAATCGATCACCAAATTTGTAGGCATTTTTACTACCATTTAATTTATAATTAATATTACTATTAATACTCCATTCACGCATTCTAAGTACATAAAGTGCATTTAATAAAAAGTCGTAAGACCCTGTACCCGCTTGGTTATTAGCTGATGCAACAATGGCATTAGGGTCTGCTGCAAATTTTCCAACAGGTAATTTAATACCACCACCAAACCATAATTCTGAACTTGTAAAACCATTTCGGTTTGAAAAAATATTGTAATTAGTCATAATGGTAGCATCGCCAAAACCATTACTTTTTAATAACGTATCGTCAGAATGTTGTTTATTAAAATTGTATGGTAAAAAAGCTAATAGTTGCCATTTTTTACCAATGTTCCAACCGCCCCACAATTCAACCGTTTGATAAAAATCTTTACTAAATTGAGTAGGATCGTTAGCTACTTCACTTCTAAAACTTCTAAAAGTATATCTAGTACCAAAAAAATGTTTGTGAAATCTTGGAAATGGTCCCACAAAATAATTACCAGTACTGCATCCACATATATCGCAAGCAGAGACAAATTGTATAGAAAATATAAATACAATTGCAATGATTATTTTTTTCATTGTAGTGTTTTTAAAATTGTATTAATAAAAGCTGCAACATTATAGGTACAGCAAAGACGAGCATTTTCTTAGATTAAGTAGCCTTAATTAAGGTATTGAAGGCACTACATAGAAATATGCACGAAAAAGCGTAAATCGCCTCCAAAGGAGGCATATTAATAATAAAGGTTATGAAACTAGCAACAACCAGGAGGGTGAAATATGGGGTAGGTCCTGTTTACAGTATTACTATTAGATGAAATACAATAAGCTTGTTTAAAAGTAAGAGCAGATAATTGCTGATAGGCGCAGAAAAATGATTTTGAAGAGATTACTTCTGTTTCTTTACTGCTTTTACGCTCGGTATTTTGCTTATCCTCATTGGTATCTTTATTCAACTTTTTCTTCAATTGACATTTGCCAGCGCAACAGCTTTTTGGCTTCGTTCTGTTTTCGCAAAGGTTTTTAGCAATATAACTTTGATTGGCATAAAAACTGCAAATAATCACCGCTTTACTAAAGGTCTGTGCCATGAAAGCCATCAGAAATAGTATTGCAATAGATTGTTTAAACATGGGACAAATTTAAGCAGTGAAAAAATGAATTTCAAAATGTTTGTTAGTGTAAGACGCCTTGAATGTTTGAGAATCTTTTATAGCAAGCAAATTATTTTAAGCCAATAGCCCAGCTTATTATTTACTTTGCATTTTAATTTAAAAAATTAAATACATGAAACAATTAACTATTGCAGCGTGCATTTCACTGAGCTCATTGGTTTTTAGCTGCACCAATGCACCTAAAGTGTCTACCGAAAAAGTGGCTGACAGCGCAACTACTATGCCTAAAGAAGTAAAGTACAGCGCTAATATTGTGAACAATAAAAAAGACCCAAGCTGCGGCATGCCAGTAAGAGCGGGTATTTTAGATACAATACATTACAATGGTAAAGTAATTGGTTTTTGCTCTGCAGAATGTAAAGCTGACTTTACAAAAGATGCCGCAAAGAAAATGGCTAGTGTTGAATGGAAATAACAACTGCTAAAAAGCGACTTGTTAAAATATAGCTACAAATAGCAATCTGCTAAGCTTTACACTAACTTGCACGCTTTATCTAACGATTGGACAAAAGAGTGAACAGCATGAGCAGAAAAATGGTCTATCTCATCAATCCTATTTCGGGCACAGCCAAAAAGGACGAGATAAAGCAGCAAATTCAACAGATAACGACTGCAAAAAGTATCCCTTTTGAGATTGTACCTACTAATGCTACGGGCAATTACGATTTTTTAAAGGAAAAAATAGAAGCCGAGTGTATTACTGATTTAGTAATGGTAGGCGGCGATGGTACCGTAAACCAAATAGCCAATGCACTGCAAGGCGTTAATATCAATTTTGGCATTATACCAGTAGGCTCTGGCAATGGGCTTGCTTATGCGGCTGGTATACCAAAAAAAGCGACAGATGCCATAGAATTGTTGTTTACTGGCACTGCCAAATATGTAGATGCGTTTTTAATTAATAATGAATTCTCCTGCATGCTGAGTGGTATTGGTTTTGATGCGCAAGTAGCCCACGATTTTGCTAATCAAGATAGCCGTGGCTTACTTACTTACACTAAGCAAAGTCTGCAAAACTTCTTTAAAGCACAGCCATACCAATTTGAGGTTTCGGTAGATGGCTTTACATTTTTTACGGAAGCTTTTTTTATTAGTATTGCCAATAGTAATCAGTTTGGTAACAATGTTACTATTGCGCCCCATGCTAGCCTAAATGACGGCCTTCTAGACATTGTGATTGTACAAAAAATGAATAAAGCCAAGCTGCCTTTTGCCATACTAAAACAAATCCGTGGCAATAATAAACTGGAAGCATTGTTAGAAGATGTAAGCAGTAAAAATATTTTATATTTTCAAACAGATCGTATTAAAATCAATAACCTAAAACTCGCACCTTTACATATTGATGGAGAGCCCAAAACTACTTCACCAAGTTTCAATATTAGCATCATAAAAAAATGCTTTAAACTGATACAGCCTAATTGATTTTTTGCACAAACAAAATAGCCATCCAAAATTTTGGATGGCTATTTTGTTTTCTTGATTTAGCATTTATTCCAAAATCTTCTCTATTCTTGTTAGTTTACCTTCTGCATTAATACCTTCAAGTACCACCCGCAATCTTTTACTAATATCATTATTGTAAAACTCAATTTTGTAGGTTTTATTCTTCTTATCAGTTAATATATAAGGATTCCAATATAAAGTAGTACGCACATCTGGCTGACTATTATTATTTACGCTATAGTTAGGGCTGTAAAACTCTTTATACGGTGTATAACCAGCCAATATTTGATACCCTAAACCACCATTTCCAGGACCAGGTGCTTGTTTAACATCGCCGCCTTTACGTGTGTAAATTGCAATAGCACCACCCGCGCCACCGCCAGAAGCACCGAAAAATGGTGGGCGAAATACTTTAATATAAGCCACATCACTCATAGGAAGACTTTTAACTTGGTCTATATCGCTACGTATTTCGTTTAAAAATACTTCAGGTGTGCCACCACGCCAGCTAAGAGAGGTTTCTGCACCGTTATTATTAATTTGCAAGCCAGCCACCCTACCTTGTAAATAGCTAAATACATCAATGGCACCCAGCGAAAATGGATCGTTTACAACATCAAACTGAGTAGCGTCACCACCTGTGAATAAACCAGATGCGTATTTTTCATCCAAAATATCTTTAGCACTTTTAGTTGTAGATTTTACAATTACCTCTTGCAAGTTGGCAGCAGCTAATAATTTATCAAGGCGCAATTTTTCGTTGTAGAAAAATTTACTTCTTGCAAGTGCAATGCTATCTATTGATTTAAAACCCCATAATAAAGGTGAACTAGCTATTGCTGTAAATAATTTTGACGGTGCCGGCGTAAGACCAGAATTTACACGGACTTCTGCACGATCGGTCATTTTTTTATCACCATTGAAAGAATAATACACTCTAATGGTATCGTAAAAGGTAACGCCACGTACTAGAAAGTTACCCGATTTGGTTACGGAAACCAATGGCACCATTTGCTTACTACTATCTTTTGCTTGTAAAATAAGATTGATATAAGGCGGTAGTTGTGCGCCACTCACTTTGTTAAATCCAAATACTGAACCTTTAATTTGTAAAAAATCTGTATCTTTAGCGTTCGTAATAATTGGTGGCTGCGATTTGGCAATATCTACCCAGTTAAACCGACGCCAGCCATGTGTTAGCATTACTAAATCTAAATGCTGACGCACACTATCTACATCGCTTGAAAAGTAGTAAGCAGGATTATGCAAATACCCTTTTATATCGCCAGCTAGTAATAATTGCGAAATAATAGTATTGCTATTATCAGTTAGTAGGCCTGCATCAGTTACTGCCATCGACATATTTGACAAAGTTGTATCTGATACATATACATCTATTTTGTTTTTACCTCTTGGCTTAGTAGATTTTTCTAACACACGCACATCTGGAAAAAATTCATAATCATTATTGTTTACAAATACCACACGTTCAGCAATAGGTACCCAATTGGCGTCAAAAAGGGTTATTTGCAAAATGCCACTAGGCAAATCTGCTGTAGGTATTTCGCCCACACCCGAAGTTTTTACAGATAGATTGACACGAGACTTATAAATTTCATGTTGGTTTATATGTGCAATAGCATTGAGGGTTTTAAAATTGTCTGGTGCATCAGCACTACGTTTTATTACAAACAATACTTTGTTGCGTAAAGGCTGCACCTGAATGGTGGCAGCTGCAGCCCTAGTTACAGGTATTGGCGTGGTGTGCGTTTGTTTATTTTCATCGGTCCATACCGCAGTATAGGTTTCTTTTGCATTCACATCTAACGATAGAACCCCCATCCCATCATGGTCTGTACTAAATGAATCAATCAATTCATTTTTAGTATTTTTAATAGCGCCTACCACATTAACAGGAATGCCAAACTGGTTGGTAGCCAAAAAAGCAATGCGTTGGTTAATACCACCAACTAAATCACCCGCTTCTGGTAAAAACTGAACAGTAGTAATAGATTTTACAGGCACTGTTTTATTAGTAGTAGTCGCTTGCGATTGATCGATACGCAAATCTTTATTGTATAAAAAAGCAGTATCAAAATTGAGCATCCAATTGGTATAAGCTTTGGCATGAATGAGCTTACCTGCATATTTTTCAGGTACTACAAACTGCCCACGTGCAGAAGACTCGAACATTGGAGCTGCCGTATGGCTGAGTAATTTACCTTGGTCGTCAAACCAATCAACATAAAAATTTTTACTATAGGTTGTCAGGTCTGTCCCTGTCATTACATAGGCTTTATACCAAATGGTTTCGCCCTTGTTGTAAATGCTTTTGTCGAAGTGAATGTGAATTTTTTCTTGTTGGTAATTTTCTGCGTAGAGATTCATCATTGAATCTATTTGTTGTGCAGACAACTTACAAATACTAATGGTGATAAATGCCAATACAAGGCTAATTTTTTTCATGTGCTCTTTTTTGTTAGCTTTTGCTACAGCAAACGTTACTATAATTTCGCAGCTTCTAAAAAATTATGCTTGAAATTTTATCAACGTTTTTTGCTTGGTTAAGTGTTACAAACTTCTATTAAATAGTGATTGCAATGACGATTTTTTTATTGGTGGTATTTTTTTAGACGCAATGGCAAATTAAAGCTGCTAAAAGTGTTACCGCTAAAAGACAACGCTATAGAAGCAAAATTCCGCTTATGCCATTGTACAAGAGCTTTTTAGCGGATTCAAGCAAATAGGCAGCACAACAATTGCTAATATTAGATAAAGCAGACAGCCACTAGCTCAAAAAGTTTAAATTTGACTTTAGTAATATGACTTGTTAATCGTCTCGCTTGCGCAGGCTGCCTTTTTGTTTGGCGGCTTTGTATTGCTCAAAACATTGTTGTATATAATAGCCAAATTCGAGGTCGTTTAAAAACTGAAGCCCTTCGTAACTTGGGCGATATTGCCGCATAAAACTATCTATTTCGGGGGTTTGCAGCTTGGTTATTTTGCGTACTAGCAATTTATTAAAACGATAATTAACGTATTTATCTTGCTCTTGCTGTACAAGCCTATTTTGCAAATATTGTAGGTTTCGGTTGCGCTTAAAGCGAAACATATTAATAAATTCATCCAAATCGAGCCCAACAGTTACACCACCCGGATTAAAGCCTTGATTGCGACTAAGCGCAATGCCAGGCTTCTTAAAATCGAAGTATTTTTGATAGTCTTTACGGTTCTGCAATGAATCTAAATGGTAATTGCTATTGCGTACTTTTACCTCTGGTAATAACGCAGAATATACGTGTATGCTAATATCGAAATTATCTTGATTGCGAATGGTATCAACCGCATAATGCTGCGTGGTTTTGTTAAGTAACGAAAACCAAATGGTATCGTTTTTATACACTGTAAGGCGGTAGCGACCTGTAGAATCGGTGAGAGTGCCGCGACCAGACTTGCTAATAACAGCAACGGCCTCAATGGGTTTTCGAGCAGAAATATCGTAAACAGTACCACTAATGGTAACAAACTGTGCCGCAATGGGTTGCCAAAGCAAGGTCATAATAAAAATAAGTAGCAGTAGGTGTAACCGTTGTATCAAAACGTGTATGATTTATCCTGTAATATTAAAGCACTAAGTGCTTATGATAAGCATTTGAATAGATTATTAACGGTTTTTTGCATTATTCTGGCTACAAATGGCTCTAAATTCTGCTTTTTCTAAATCGTTTAAAAAGGTCGTAGCTAAATTTCAATGTACCATTACTGTTTTGCTTAGCTCTGATAAAAATACTTGGTCCACCATCGCTACCAATACCTTTATTGCTTGGCGCATAAGTCGTGTCTCGCTTTTTAAAATTACTTAGCGGTACTTGAAAAGACAAATCGGTGGCTTTGCCATCCATATCATACAAACCTTCTACATACATACGCAGCGCACTACTCTCAATCTCCATTCTTTTTTATAGCAATAGCTGCGTTTTTTACAATTACAGTATCTTCTAATTCGGCAAAAGCAATATTACTAAAATCACGCTTTTTAAAAGCAAATTTTTGTATGGCTTTTATGGGCTCGTAATTAATTAAAGCACCATTTTTTAAAGAGAAAAAAATCGTCGCTGCAATACTTTTCGGATAAATATCAAGTGCATTATTCAGTGTGGCATTGGCTACCATATGGGTATAAAATTTGCCAGACAAGTTACTGGAGGTAATACCTTTTAAACCAAAATTATTAAAGCTATTCATTACTGTTTTTACATCCATGTTAGCCATAGCTAATGTTATAGAAGCATTGATGTTATTATCTAACAGTGTGGTTAAAGACCCACTAATTGTCATAGTACCGCCAGCATGTTCAAGACTTATTTCATTAAGCAGCCATTTATTTTCAAGCAATGATAGCGTTGCTTTTATGTTCGTTGCCTGAAAATTTTGATACCGCAAATTATCTGCCTCAAACGATAGTGTAATATTGCTATTCGTCAATACATTGTTTATTTGAGAAGCTTTTATGGATACAGGCTTTTTTTGAGTGATTTTTTTAACAGCTAGGTTAGTAGAAAACAAGCGTTTTAATGGCTGTAAATTGAGTGACGCACTATAAATACGCCATTGTATGTTCATTTTATCGGCAGCAGCATTGATAATCTTCAACGTATTGGTAGCGCTACCTTGCATAATAATATGATTACTTGCTACATCGCAGTTTAAATTATTCACGGCCAAATCATTTTCAGTAAAAACAATATCGCCGTTGCAATTGGCCAATACTATATTTTTTGGTGTATAAAGCAGGCTAGCATTGCGCAGTGAAACTTTACCGCTTATAGCCGTATTGATGCTATTGTGGTTTTCTAATGGCCCGTTGTAATTAAGATCTAAACGCGCTTTGCCAGACTGCGCCACTATTGCATCGGTTTCTAACAAATTATTGAAAGCTGTGACTTCTACCGATGACGTAAGATGGCATACCAAATTGGGTACGGCAAGGTTAGTAATATCAATTTGCGGTGCGGCAAATACAAACCCTTCCCAAGTACCAGAAAAATTGGTAGCCACCACTTTTGAGTTGGGATCTTTTTTGGGTAAATTTTTAACCACTTCATTGGTGTAGTAACCATTAAAGCTACAGTTTTTAAAATCGATAAATTGGTTGTGCAGAACATTGTTTGTAACTATCCAATTTATATTTACCAAAGGATCGCCACTATTAAGTAAACCACTAATAGTGGCATTAATATCAATGGGCTTTTCTACGCTTACCATTAATACTGCTTTAGCCAAGTTTGTTGTTACTAATGATCGGGCAAAATTGTAATCAATTTGCTTGCTGTGTATTTCTAGAAAAAAACTAGGTATAGTACTAAAAATAAATTTACCACTAAACATAAATGGTTGTTTTGACAGTACTACTTGAATATTTTGAAAACTTAAAGCAGGTTGTTGTTCATTAAATTGGACATCGAATTTACCTTCTAATAATTGGTTGGTTGCAAATAAGCCATTAGGAACATAAAAGCCCAAACCCTTAATGAAAACATTCGCATTAACGTGTACTTTGATACTGCTATCTAGCCTTTCAAAAACAGTACCTAAGTGTTTTACAGCAAAACCATATTGTTTCTGTTTTACAGCATCAGAGAAGTTGAGTGTTACATCGTTTAATTCCAATTGTTGCAAATGAAAACTTTGTTTAGCAACGGCACTTGTGTCTAAATCAGTGTGCTTTTTCTTGGTTAAAAGATAGCTATTTGTATAGCCATTTGTCAATGTAAACACATTAATATTTGCGTGGTCTAGCCGAATTCTATCCACCGCAACGCTATTTGAAAAAATAGTAGCCCAACCAATTTTTATAAATACCTGCTTAGCTGTAAGTAGTGGTATATGGTGGCTTGCAAACTGACTATCTTTTATACTAACATCTTTTAACACTATACTTGCTGAGGGGAAATTTTTAAATGGGCTCAAATCAATAGCACCAATCGTTACATCGCCCGAAATATTGCTACTAAGCTGAGCTGTAATGGTTTGTAGTATAGTTTTCTGGTGTGTATAAAAATAGACGTAGCTAGTGGTGATGGTTAATAGTAAACAAGTAAAAACAATACCAAATGACCAAAGTAATCGTTTTCTATTTTTTTGCATGCTTATTTAAACATAAAAAACATGCCGCAAATACCGGTTCTATATAGTTTTAGTACAAAATAAGTAATACAAGTAGGTAATGCCATTAAAATACCATATTACCCTTGGTTTTTATCTGCTCATTGGTTAATTCTGCTACCAATTGCACACCTGCAATACTTTTAATAGCTTGTCGAATCCAATTACATTTATCGTCATCTACAAGATCGCCTTTCATCAACCATAAAAAATCCATATGCTTAAACTCTGGCAATAAATATTCGCCGTCGCAATGGTTGTGGTACAAATAATGGCTTAAAAAACTATTAGCTTCTTGCGATTGATAAATAGAAAAATGGTAGGTTCTATCCTTACGGCGCAAGGGAATTTCGTAATCGTTATTTAACCGAAAATCAAAGCCCAACAAGCTGTTTAATTGCCAACAAAACTGATAGTTTTTTAAAGGCGCGATTATGCCAAGTAGCCTTGTATCTTCAAAAAAGTCATCGTTGAGTTCTTCTATGTTGAGGCGTAGTTTCATACTTTGCTTCCTTTGAAATAATATCAAATATCATCTTACAATATCCTCAATTTAGCATAATTCAGCATGATTTTCTTCTCACCATTATTATCAAAATTGATATTGGCAATAGGGTTGTGTGCTGAGCCTTCTACTTTAGCTACTGTACCAAAACCAAATTTTTGATGCTCAACACGCATACCTGCTTCTAGCCCACTTGTATCGCTAGCTACAAAGTTTTCTGATGGCATATGCACGGCTGTAACCGCAGGCTTGCTAATAGCTGCGGGCTGTAAATAACTTGGTCTGGCATTGTCTGGCTTTTTAGCGGGTGGGACGCCATAGCGCAAATCTGTTTGCCCACTACTACCGCCTCCAAAGCCTCTGTTCATACGTTCAAACGCTGTACCCATGTTGCTCATGCCTTGGTTTCTCGCACCGCCACCAGCGTAAGTTTTATCTAAAAACTCTTCTGGCATTTCTTCTAAAAAGCGACTTGGCTCATTTTGTACTAGCTGACCAAAGCGATACCTTGCATTGGCATAGGTTAGCCACAATCTATCTTTTGCCCTCGTTATAGCTACGTAAAATAATCTGCGTTCTTCTTCTAGTTCTTCTCTTGTATTAATGCTCATGGCGCTCGGAAACAAGGTTTCTTCTATACCCCCTACAAACACACAACCAAACTCTAGCCCTTTAGCAGCGTGAATGGTCATTAATTTTACCACATCCTCGTTTTCTTTGTCTTTATCGCTGTCGGTAAATAGGGAGACGTTTTGCAAAAATGCACCCAAACCTTTATTACCTACTTCCCCATCTTCAAAGTTGTCGGGCGTTTCTGTCCACTCTTTGATGGAGTTTAGCAATTCCTGCACGTTTTCGTAACGTGCTAACCCTTCGGGTGTTTTATCGCCAAACAATTCTTTAACCAAATTGGTATGCTTGCCTACTTGCACCGCCACATCATAAGCATTCTTATCATTCAATAAAGTATTAAAATACTTAATCATGGTGGCGAAGTTTTGCAAGGCTTCTAGCGTGCCGCCTTTAAAGCCAAATTCTGCCGCCCTAGTTACCGCTTCAAACATGGTGATGTTTTGCTCATTGGCCACTACTATCAATTTCTCGATAGAGGTTTTACCGATGCCACGCACAGGATAATTAATGATACGCTTGAGTGCTTCTTCATCTTGCTGGTTCACAATGATGCGCAAATACGCAATCATATCTTTCACCTCTTTGCGTTGATAGAAGCTTACCCCACCATATATTTTGTAAGCAATACCCATTTTGCGTAAGCTTTCTTCATAAGCACGGCTTTGCGCGTTGGTGCGGTACAAAATGGCAAAATCTTTATTGGCATAATGGTTACGCAATTGCTGTTCCTTAATGCTATCGGCTACAAATTTGCCTTCTTCATTATCGGTCATGGTGCGTACCACTTTTATTTTATCCCCGGGTTTATTGTCTGTCCAAAGCTCTTTAGGTATTTGGCCTTTGTTATTATTAATTACCTCATTGGCCACTTTTAAAATGCTTTGTGTACTGCGATAATTTTGCTCAAGCTTTACCACTTTTACATCATCATAATCTTTCTGAAACTGTAAAATGTTTTCTATAGTAGCACCCCGAAAACTATAAATACTTTGTGCATCATCTCCCACCACACAAATGTTTTCATGCATAGCTGCTAGTAACTTAGTAATCTGATATTGCACCGTATTAGTATCTTGGTACTCATCTATCATGATGTATTTAAACTTGCTTTGGTACTTAGCCAATGCTGCTGGCTGTGTGCTTAACAGTTCAAACATTTTAAGCAATAAATCATCAAAATCCATAGCCCCGTTTTTAAAACACTTATGGGCGTAAGCGGCATAAATCTGTGCAATAGCGGGTCTATTAGCCCTAGCATCTTCTTGTTGTAAATGGTAGTCAAGCGCATATTCTGTAGGACCAACCAAGGCATTTTTTGCGGCTGAAATTCTGTTATGAACAATATTAGGCTTGTAATGCTTATCATCCATTTGCAGCTCGTTAATCACGGCTTTAATAACGCTTCTGCTATCGTCTGTATCGTAAATGGTGAAATTGTTAGGGTAACCAATTCTGTGCGCTTCTGCACGCAAAATTTTGGCAAATACACTATGAAAAGTACCAATATATAGGTTTCTTGCCTCGCTATTATTGAGTATTCTCTGAATACGCTCTTTCATCTCCGCCGCCGCCTTATTGGTAAAAGTTAGCGCCAAAATATTAAACGCGTCTACCCCGTTGGCCATAAGGTGCGCAATACGTGTGGTTAACACTTTGGTTTTACCACTGCCAGCGCCAGCCACTATCATCAACGGCCCGTTCACATGTAGTACCGCTTCGCGCTGTTGTTCATTCAATCCACTTAAATAATCCTGCATTGGGCGAAGATAAATCTTCAATTGGCAAACAAAATTTGTTTATCTATCAGATTGCCAGTTGTGGAGAATTTTTTAAGTTACGGGTGTTGTTGTTCAACCAAGTGCTAACAGGTTTCAAAGTTAGCCCTATTTGATATAAACTATTTTTACAAAGCATTCATAGCTATGTGCTTATTATCAGAAGCATTAAAAGCGGCTTACACTAGCGCATCTGTACAATAGATAGCCATTTGCAGCAGCAACTTGTATATGTACAATGGCCGCTTACAGTTTGCGGCAGCCTTTTGTATCTCTACAATGACTTCCCGCAGTTTGCAGCAAGCTGTTGTACCTATACAAAGCCCTCCCCCAGTTAGTAACAGCCCTTTGTATGGGTACAATGGGTTATCGCGGTTTGCAATAGCCTATTGTATAAGTACAATGCTTAGCCAATATCGGTTAAAGTGGATTTTTTGAAAAAGTGGGAAGCCCCTTTTAACTTTTGGGAAGATTAGATGCCAATGCCCTGTTATAATCTAATACAACCTGTTTAAAAATATTGGATAATTACTATTCAATTTCAACAAGTTATTGCTAGCGACTACCAAAGTATCATATTTCACTAGCACTGTCTTGATAGTTCAAGCAACCATTTCTCCAGCCTCCCATCTGGAATCAGCTTAAAACATTAAGCGCCTCAGTAGGGAGGCGCTTAATGATAAAATGTTTTTATTGTACTGTATAATTAATCGTATAAGTTTCTGTAGATGATTTATCAGGTGATGACAATTTAACACTTATTGTACCAGAGGTAGTGCCGTTTTCGATAAAGTACCAAGACCCAATTGGTAAAGTAGTCATGCTTGCAGTTACAGTTACACCCATAGCTGTAAAAGCACTATTATTAATACTACCTAACATTTGTACACTAGTAGCCTGAGTAGGTTGCGCAAACACATAAAAGGGCCTGTAGTTTTTGGAATAGTAACTGTATAACTGGTAATACTAGGAGAAAACGCCGGACTTACACTATACTTGGTACTTGGTGATGTGGCAGGTGAAATATAAAGTGCGCTAAGCGTTGCATCTGAAGCGTTGTAGGCTGCACTAGGTAATTGATTGAGAATTGACGCATTTGTTGGATAAGCCATGCTTGACTTTACACCAGCGTTAGTAAAAGTAGGAATGGCGGTTCCCAATTGAAATGTTGTACTTGGATTTATTACCGTTGTTTTTTGTGCGCCATTAAGTGTATACAAAACAAAATAAGGCTGAGATGAGCTATTATTTTGAATCACTACATTATTACTATTATCCAACTGTAACACACAGTTTTGTGTATAGTTATTATTGCTATAGCCAAGTAGGGTGATAACGAAAATTAATGCAATGAGATTTTTTTCATGTTGTTTAGGTTTTTTTCAAATAAAAAAAATACATTCTTTTTTAAAAATGTAATGTATATGTTTTTTTAGCTTGACCATCTCCTGAAATAACAGTGATATATTTCGTATTTCCTGGACTTACATTCATAAAACCTGATACAAAATTTCCCGCGGAATTATAAACATCTACGTTTGGTGCTGCTTGAACATTAAAAGCTGCTACGGTACCATCAATTAGTACTTTACCGCTACCATTCGAAAAATCAGAATTCATATTACTCGTCACAACAACTAACACTTTTAAGGGAAATGATATGCCTGATTTAGGTTCAAGATTTAAGGAATATTGTGTTCCTGTAGGGACCCAATTTATTGGGGCTTGATTATTCCATGAACCACTGAGCGTTAGAGGATTGTTACCTTGAAAAGGATTAAGGCAAGTAGGATTGTAAGTGCAATAGACCGAAATATTTGAAACTAGCATAGTCTTACCTTTATAGGTATTACCAGAAATTTCGGTCTGCGCATAATTTTTGTTGTTATAAGCAAGCAAAGCCATAACAAACATTAATTTAATTAGATTTTTTTTCATGGTGTTTGTTTTGTTGATTCCTAAGAATCAGATTATAAATGAAATTTTTTGATGTATCTTGTTTTGATTAGAAATTAGTACACAACATCCGCTCTTTCCATTTTACTACTACGTCCATCCTTATACAATACTTTTATAGCATATTTATACTCGGTAGATGGTTTTACATCTTCATCCACATATCTTTTTTTAGAGGCAGGTAAAACACTTATTAATGATAAAGCTTCACCTGATGTACTTCTATAAACCCAATATTCCTTAGCATCCTCTTCTGTATTTTGCCAGCTTAGTTCGATGTACTTGTAAAGCGTAGAAACATAAGTTACTATATTTTTGACACCTTTTTTAATCTCTTCTGCTTTTTTTATGGATGCAGACAAAGGTTCAGAACGTGGACTTAATAAGGCACTAGAATCGACTGCTTCTACGGTATAATAGTAGGTATTACCTGCAGTTACGGCTTTATCTATATAAGCTGTATCGGTATTTTTAGCTGTAGCAATTTTATTCCAAGTTTTAGAAGTATCAGACGATATTAACTTGTAAATATTATAGCTTGCTACATCCTTACTAAAGCTCTTAATCCATTCTAAATACATCTGCTTATCCTTTTCTACTACTACTGCCAAGCGAGGTGGAGCTGGCGGGATGATATCAGGTCGCTTAATAGCCACAATGTCTGATGCCTTTGATTCGTTATATCGTTGGTCTACAGCAACTACTTTATAAAACATGGCTGAGTTTAATTGATTTAACGGAAGGGTATCTAAAAAGATATTTTTCCCTTGCGGCGTTGCATTAAGTATAGCAAACTCGCCGTCCCTCTTTAATACGCGCAACACTCTGTATCCTAAAAGATCTGGTTCGGTATTATTAGCCCATTGTAATGTTACCACGCCCAAAGAATCTACCTTACCAGTAATACCAACAGGAATAGCAGGTGGAATAGAATCTATTAATTGGTAAAAAAACGGGGAAGATGTGGTAGTTTGACCGTTTCTATTTCCAATTGCCTTTACTTTAAAATAAGAAGACTCATCTTTAATGATCAACGACATTTCCTTTTGCTTAGTATTACCCCCTTTAACTTCATCAACCTTAGCAAAAAGTGTATCCGCTTTAGTAGATTTATAAATTTCGTATCTATCTACCACATCATTTAAAGAATCTGGTAAAGTCCAAGCGATGGTTAACTTATTTCTATTAGTAGAATCGACACTTTTAATCAGCGGTGCAACATTTAAATCGGGTCCACCTACACCACTTACTACATTAGCTGATTCGCCAGTAAGTCCAAAAATATTAATACCCTTTAGTCGATAGTAAAACTTGATTTTATTTGGAATCGCATCTGTTGTTTTTAAAACTGTTGAGTCTTCTGGCTTTTCATTTTCACCAGGAATTTTAATATAAGGTAAGCCTATACGTTTAAATTGAATAGAATCGGTTGAACGTTCTAACAGTGTAGCAAAATAATAAGCACTTACGTCCTTTATGTTCCAATCAAATGCTACAGTTCTATTGCCAAATACCGCATTAAGTTGAGGCGACTTAGGTAATAAAGAATTTTCAGCACTAATAAATGTATTAGCTACAGTTTGATTAATATTGGTATTTGCAACCTTTACACGATAAGTATATGTTTTACCTTTTTCTATAGTTGTATCAACAAAAGCAGAAGCCGATTGCACAGCCGCTTCGGTTTCATAAGATGAATTAAGAAAGTATAAGCTATATAGTTGGTCATCTTGAGCACCTCTTGCCTCTTCACTATTTGGTTTACTTAATAAAAAAACCATGGCTTGGAAAACATAACTATTGGTGTCGTACTTAGATAGTTGCGCCTCTGAAATGGGTAAAATAACGTTTTTATTAAGCTTAATAAAGTTATTTGAAGTGCCTTCCGCTCTTTCAACATCGAACCCTTTTTTAAGGGCGTAACGCCATTGTTTGGCATTATCTAACAACCAACGAACAACTACTTTTTTTTCTGTACGAAAGCCCTGTGCCTTAATACCAATTTTTGTTATTGGGGCTTGAGCCATAAGAGAACTCTGAGATAATAAAAGTAATAAAGCAATGAATAATTTATATAAATGTCGCATAAGTGATTTCATAATTTTAATTCTAATTTTTATTAGTAGGGTCTACACTTTTGATTTGAGGAACTACTTCCAATTTGGGCATACCCATCCCAGTGACAACATTATTTGGTTTGCTAGTAAGACCAAATAAATTGACACACTTAATTCGATAATAAAATTTGATATTGTTTGGAATTGAATCGGTAGCGCTTAGGGTTACGGAATCTATAGGGCTATCGCCTTCATTTGGATATTTAATATAGGGCTGTCCTATGCGTTTAAAATTGATAGAATCTGTAGAACGTTCGAGTAAGGTTGCAAAATAGTAATCATCAACGTCCTTAATATTCCAATTAAACGCCACTGTTCCATCACCAAAAACAGCGTTAAGTTTTGGCGATTTGGGCATCAATGGTATATCAGCAGTAACAATTGTTTTGCCTATTGTTTGCGTAATAGTTGTATTGGCAACTCTAACACGGTATGTATAGCTTTTACCTTTCTCAATAGTGGTATCAATAAAACCTGAAGCAGTTTGAACCGCTGCTTCTGTTTCGTAAGAAGCATTAAGGAAATATACATTATACAATTTATCATCTTGCACACCGCTATCGTCCTCGCTCTTAGGTTCCGTTAGTAAATAACCCATGGCTTGAATAACTAAACTATTGGTGTCATACTTAAAAAGTTGCTCTGCTGAAATTGGGAGAATAACACTTTTATTTAGCTTAATAAATTTGTTTGAGTTACCTTCTGCTCGTTCAACATCAAATCCCTTTTTAAGTGCATAACGCCATTGTTTGGCATCATCTAATACCCAACGCAAAACAATTTTTTTTTCTGTGCGAAAGCCAATCGTTTTAATTCCAATTTTTGTAACAGATGCTTGAGCCATTAAAGAACTAAGTGATAGCAAGAAAAAGGCTAGAATAAACAGTTTATACAAATATTTCATATACTATTTTTATTATTAATTTATGAGAACGAATTCTATAGTTTCATCTAAATTTCCTGTTGAACAAAAATTGTTTATTTAATAAAAGTTTATATCTAACATCTTCTTAACGCTTTACAAATCAACTGTGATGCTTTATTTTGTATATCCTGCTGTGCTTTTTGTGCTGCTGCGGCATCCGCTGCTGCCTTTGCTTTTGCAGCATCGAGTGCTCTTTGCACCGCTTGTGCTGCTGCTTGCTGGGCTGCTTGGGCTGCTGCGGCATCTGCTGCTGCCTTGGCTGCAGCTGCTGCTTTCGCTTGATCAATTAATCTTTTTGCATCATCCTGAATTTTTTGGGCTGCCGCAGCATCTGCGGCCGCTTTTTGTGCCGCTAATTGTTTCGCTTGGTCAATTGCGGATTGCGCTGTTTGCTGTTCTGCTTTCTGTGCTGCTAATAGCTGTGCTGCTTGTGCTTTTTTCGCTGAATCGGCTGCTGCTTTCGTAAGATTTAGCAATGAATCTGCTTCACTCTGAATTTCACCCTGTACTTTTTTTACAGTAGCATCATCTATGAATTCGCAATTCGTTCCTTTTTCAAAATTTATAGTAAAATCACCAGTTTTTTCAAAAATCAAAAACCTCACTTTATACTTTCCGTTAAACTCACCCTTAAAATATAATGGTTTAGGTCCTTTTACATATAAGTCCGCATTGATACTAGCATTAAAAACCTCCCATTGCTTTTTATAATGTGTTCCTGCAATATCAAACTCGAACTGAACCCCAGCACTACCATTTAACCAAGCTTTTAAATTACCGTCACCTACCCAGCCATTGAAGCCTGCTTTTTCGCCATTGCAAATAGGGTTATCAAAATGCGCTAGTTGTATGTCAATTTTTACGCCGCCATCCACATGTGCATACAAGAAGGCTTTTGAATAATCTAGATTATATTGAACACCCATACCACATCTTATGGCAAAACCTGCATTGCCCAAACTCGTTTTAAGGTCGTTGCCAATCATAAAATAGCCAGTTCCACCTAAATCGAAAGGTCCTTCTTTGTAACGCAAAGCAATTGGGCTTTCAGGAGATCCTACTTTGATATCCCAATTATTGTTTCCAATGAAAAACGAAGCTGTACCCGCTTTGTAGGAACCTTGATCACCATATAGCTTATTTTTCTCATTCACATATACATCCATTGATCCTGAATATGTGTCATTTTTGAAATCTAGATTGATTAAAACTTTACCCCAGACTACAGCACCATTTTGTTGAGGCGTGGATGACGAACTTGACGAAAATGCTTTCATACTAGACTTCATACTTGAAGCATCATCTTTACTATCACCGCCAGTATACATTTTGAAATTACCCGAAATTAGTACTTGATTCACACCCCAATTGGTATTGAACACAATCTCAAAACCTGCATCAGCAGTCATAATATCTTTCTTAACTACATCAAACATTATCCCCGCTCTCACACGTAAAAAAGCATTATTATCTGGTACATAGAGAATACCGCTTGGAAATAATTTACTGTCCTTGTTAGAGGTGTTCATTTTATAAGATGCACCACCACTGAAACCAGTAAATGTAATTTCCCCAGCCTTAATTTGCAAACCATCAATACTGCCATCTACAGACCAATATCGGAAGTCATCTTTAACACCAAATATACCTTTTGCTTTTAATTCAAATTTATCCGCATCCAAAGTAAAGTCACCTGCAAGCCCATTACCAAAAATTGGGTCATTTTTAAGGATGGTTACAACACCTGAGAATTTAGTCTTTCCAAAATCAGCACTAACGCCTATTTGTCCAAGCTGAAAACTTTGGTATTGCCATTCGTTTTGTTGTTCGTTATAAACTGCATTGATAGTAAAATCTGTTTTACCCTCAATTTTTTCATTCATTAATTTGATGTCAAGTCCCAACTTCATAGAAGCAGTTTCAGCAGAGCCATTTGATGAGGTACCCTTAGCGACTTGTATATTATAATCAGCTTCAAAAGAGGCAATACGCAAAGCACCTTCCGCACCCATTGCTTTTACGGAAAAATAAGGCTTTACAGTTTGAAGTGTAAGCTGTTCAAACGTAATGCCATCACAACTAAATGTTTTCTTTTTATCTGACTTTCCATCCGCTACTTTCTCATCTTTACCACCATCCGTATCAAAAGATAATTTACCTGTTAATACTGCTTTTGGCCTAAAAACACCATCCACTACCGCTAATGTTATAGAAGAACTAGGGTCTAGCGTCAACGTTGATTTCCAGAAATCTGCTTTTAAACCATTGGTAAAACTTACCTGTATAGAATAATCGCCAGCGTCACTGATAGTACCTTTATAGGTTAAATGATCACTTCCAGTTTTAGTTTGTATCGGCAGTATAATATTACCAGCTAAAGATCCGCCACCTAATTCACTACCTTTAATCTTTAAACCAAATTGGTCTACACTAAATGGCCATTTGTCTGCAGCGCCTTCGGCAAGCGACATAATATTTTTAGCGTCTATTGTTGTTGAAAAACCAGTAGCATCCAATACACCAAAAGGAGCAGAAATAGTAAGCCTATTATTGGAGCTTACCCGTCTAAACTCTTTAGGTAAGTAAACTTGTAAATCATTTACAATAAGACCTACCCAGGTATTCGGTTCATCGGGTTGCACACTCGTTAAATAGGTACTAAAACCTGTAGGCAGTGATGATGGATTTTTAGTATCCGACATGTCTAGTGTTGCATCCTTAATTAACAGGGCGTACCCTATTACTTTTTTTAGCATAAAAGGATGGCTAAACTGTAGTTTATTGATAATTAAATCGCTAAATGAATTAACCACAACATTAACAGGCGCCGAAGCTCTCTGTTTAGGATCAGTTAGTGGCAAATAGTTATTGTCGATAGGAATATATACATCTTTTGATAATAATACATCACCTCTAATACCTACTTCTACAAAGCCAGAGCAATCAAATTTAAAATAAGTTTGATTGTCTATTTTTCCTGGCGCTTGTGCATCATTTCCATTTAAAGATAAACTCCAATCGCCTGAACTTTTAACTGCTTCATTACCAATTAAAGCCAACTTACCATCCGAAACAATACCACCAACTCTTGTTAATTCAACAATACCAGCAAAGTATAATTCCTTTTTGTTGCCATTTTCATCTCTTTCAGGCAATACTATTCTTGCAAAAGCCCTTGCAAAAGTACCATTACCAGTAAATTCAATATTTGAAATACCAACTTGGTACTCTGAACCTCCAATTTTTTTCTTGACACCAAAAGGAAGTTGCACACTTGCATTTTCAGCGATTGTACTTACCCAAGTGCTAGATTTGTTGATCTCATCTAAAATATTTTTCGCAGAATCTCGCAATTGTTGAGAGGCATCATTTGGTGCGAATTCTTCTCTAATAGACTCGTAAGACAAATCTTCATATGGATGACTGACAGGCGAGTGCTCAATTTTCTTAATGTCGGTAGCATCATTAACAGCCCCTTTTTTTACGTCGTTACGTGTTTTAGTAACGCCGTCACCTTCCTTGTTAGCATAAGTTGCGATACTTGCACAGCAAACAAAAGAAAATAATAATAATATATACCGAGCAGATTTTGACAAATTATAAATTACCAATTGCATATAAAAAGAGTTAGTAGGTTATAGAGTATTAATATATTAATTATTACTTGGATTAATTTTTCCTTCAATCACTTCTCGATCTTTATTTACCTTGATATTCGTAAATGAAACGGTCATTTTGAAAGGCTTGCCTAACCAAACCTCGATAGTACCTTTGCCTGAAAAGACACCACTTTGGCCAGATATTTCAGATATTATAATAGAATAATCGCCCGCAGTGATGATATCCTGCTCTTTTAAGGCATCTATTAAATCTTTTTGTTTGTCTTTTTTTGGTGGCCTTGTGCCGCAATTGGCATTAACTTTTTTGAGAACTGCTGCTGCAGCATCCTGATCGGATGTTTTAAAATCTTTTATGATTGACTCGGCATTTGTACCATCATCACATAAAGTTTTAACCTTTACTTGATAACTCGTTAAGGGCTGTAATCCTGAAAGCGACTTAGTCGGCTCATTAGCACTTTTTACAGATACATCTGTCCAAACCTGATCACCTTTTTTACGATATGAAACCGTAAAGTTTGAATAATCAGGCATTTCTGCCCACGAAATATCTGCTGTAGACTTTGTAATATTATCTGCACTTAACTCAGAAGGACTTTTACACGATGCAAAGTAGTTAAATGAAGCAAAATTACTATATCCATTATTTTGAAAATTAGAAATAAGCGTGCCACCATTGTCGTAGGCCTTTGCTTGTACACGCCAAGCATATACCTTACCAGTTAAAAGTGGCGGATTATCCGCACCATAGATATATCTATTACTGAAAGTACTGTCTGTAAAAAAGGGTTTAGTGGTTAAAAAAGCAGAACTAGGATCTTGTGTATTATTTAATAATTCTATCAATTGTATCGTATATTGTACGCCATTTGTAGGTGCTGATTGCCTAGGCTGCCATTGGAACAAAACATTTTGAATACCTTTTTCTATAACTGTTGCTTTATTTTCTGGTAAGGTGGTAGTTGGTGGGTAATTTACTGAATAGGTTACCGAATAGTTAACGATATCACTCACTTGTCTTCCAGTAGTAGCATCATATAATACAAATCCAAATACTACTTTAGATTGCGGGAAAGGATTTTGGTATTGACTTAAGGTGATACCAGATAAATTATTAAAATCGAAAAGTGGTGCTATGTCTAAATTGGTTAGTCGAACTGGAGAGCCGCCCATCAAAGTGATAGGTGCTAAACCAGATACAACAGATCTAGATGTTGCTATAAAATTATTACCCTTTATTACAACTGCCAGATTTACATTAATATTTTGGGCATTTACAGATTTATTAGTGATGGTTAATACCAAACTAGGTGATGTAGATGCATTTAAATATTTTATAGAACTAGGATATGGCGGATAAATAACAGGCGTGATACTTACTGGAAAATTGCCAGAAATCTGCCCCTGAACTGTAGTACCTAGCATAGTAAAGATACACACTACAGCAATCGATAAAATATGAATAAAATATTTTTGCATGTCTAGAAATTATAATTGTAAGTCAATGTAATGATGCCGTTAGTGGTGTTACTTGCAGTATTGGTTAAGCCGTTATTACTCGCTTTAGTTTGAAATATACCTGAGAATTTAAAATCATGTCTATTTTTTATATTATATCCTACATTGGCTTTTAAATTAACAACATTTACGCGTAAGGCAGTGGTATTGGTATATGTAGTGTTATAAGAAGAGCCAATTTGTGTTAATAATTTCTTATTCAAGAATTTTTTACCAATAGTGAAGCCTGGACCGTAGGCAGTAGTTTTTGTTGTCGAACCTTGGGTTGCTAGATTATAATTGAAATTCATGTTCCACTGGAAGGTTGTTTTTGGATAGAGGGTTGTCATCGTGATATTTCCATTATGAAATTGGTTGGCTTCTTCATCGATGAAAAAATCACCAGCTTTCTTGGTTCCTTTTTGTAAAGAGTATGAAGCACTAATGGATTGTCTAATTTCTTTTGTAGCTTTTAGGATATAATTGGCATTTACCGATAAATTCAAATTGAGTAACACCAATCTGATGGAATCTAAATAATAAGGTATCAAATTATTGGAAGTTGCAATATTATCTAAGTTTCTAAAGTTGGTGATACTCTTATTGTTATTGAACGTTCCGTTAATACTCAATTTATTGGTTGGGTTATAGGTGGCATTGATGCTAGTAATAAACCTACTTCCTGTTTGGCTAGATACCGAATCCGATAAATCGTTCTGAATTCCAAAGCTTGGCGACAAGAACAATTTATTATGAAACAATGGAAAACTAAAACGCATTAATGTATTCTCAAACCCATTTTGGTTATAAAAAGCCCCTAAACACTGATATCCTAAATCTACTTTCTCATATTCTAACCCCATATCTACAGTACCCAAAGTATAACCAAGTTTTACATTTCGTGCAAGTTGTCTGGCGGTAGTGCCATTGACACCTAAAAAACCAGAAAACACATCTTTACCAATTACTGGATTTAGCGGAGATGTTAAATCTTGTGTAATAAAGTTTTTAGCTATTTCTGCTGATACTTTAAGCTGTTGCAAAATGGTGACTGTAGTATTAAGGGTTGCTACAAAGTTTTCTTTTGGTTTAATAGCCAATTCGAATGGGATATTGTAAGCCGTAGTAGAGTCATCTTTTGCATGGAAGAGAGAGCCACCAATAGTAATCCCTTGTTGAAGTTGATACTCAGCAGCCACCCCAATAGCTTTTCTGTTATAAAAAGGTGTAGCGGTTGGATTAAGATTGTAATCACCTGTACCTTTTAAAAGCCTACCTGTCATAAACTTAAATTTAAATTTACCAGGTACGAGATCAAACCCTACACCATTGTATTGAAATCCATTAAGGGAATAGGGTGAAAAAACTGCAGTATTTGTCCCTAAATGCAAGGTTGCCCATTTGTAGTTAGGATTGATTGAGAACTTATTAAAATTCATAGGCGGCACTACACTAAGCGTTGCGTTACTATAAGAAAAACTAACAGGCAAATTAATACCAGCCACAAAAAAGTTGAGATTACCACCTACAACCATTGTAAATGGATCTCTTTGGTTATTAGGATCAGAAGAATAGTTGTATAAAAAAGAGGTATTGAGACCACCATTCAACTTAAAGAGCTTGTCTTTTCCAAAGAGACCTCCCAAGTTAAATTCTTGTGCATTTGCAATTTGAAAAAACTGAAACGACACCAATATAAGGATTAGGTATTTTTTCATAATAAGTTTAGGATGAACAATATATAAATATGATTTACGAGCTTGTATCTTTTATTGTGATTAGTTTTTAATAAGTGTTCTAACCTCATAACTATCATCACTCTGAACAACCGCCACATAGGTATCTTTAGGAGCACTTGTAATATCTATTAACTGGTTAATATTCGTGACACCTACTGATGCTGGTATAATGGTGTTGTATGTCATTATACCATTGGTGCGATAAATCCGAATAGATATTTTTCCAGGCTGATTTAATTTAATCATAAAGTTGTAGATACCTGTGCTCGGATTAGGACCAACATTTACCTCTCTTATTGTGATATTATTGCTAACATTATTAACTGCCGAGTCTTTATTACTGATGATAACAATACCAGAATCGCTACTATTACAAACGTTTAGTGATGTTGTGTTTAGTCCTATTTGGTACTTTCCGGTATTTGAGAATTTCAAAATAAGATCACTTGTAGATTGAGATACTACTTGCGCACCGCTTGGAATAACCCACAAAGCAGTTTGAGGTGTAGGACTAGTTAAGTTAACTGCAACAATATTATCATTTATAAATCCTTGGGCACTTACTAATAATTTAGCACGTATAGCAGTGTCGGTGGTATTCCGTATATTAATACTATCGTTATAAAAACAACCATTAGCCAAGGTAATTGTAAGTCGATACAACGCAGGATTAGAGATACTCACTTTAGGCAGTGTTGACGTAAACCCACCAGCAGAAGCAGTCCAGGCATAAGTTGCAGTACCAGATACCGTGGCATCAACTATAAAATTGGTGGCTTTACAAATCAACGTATCTTTTACAATAGGGGTTCTAGCAGGTTGAGATAAAACAGTGATACTTTTTGTATTTGTACTACTGCAATTATTGGCATTTGTAATGCGATAGCTAATGGTTACAACACCTGCAGTAATACCAGATACCACACCAGTATTATTAACAGTTGCTATTGCAGCATTAGCACTACTCCATACACCACCGTTGGTCGTATTACTTAGTGCGATAGTATTTAATTGACAAACAGAAGAGGCACCTGTAATTGGTGTTAATATAGGTAAAGCATTCACGGTTATTGGCGCATTTACACTATTTACACAACCATTGATATCTGTTATGGTATATGTAATCGTTGGTGTACCCGCAGCAACACCAGTTAGCAAACCAGTACCACCATTAATAGTAGCTAAGGTTATACTACTGCTACTCCAAACCCCATTGGTTGTGTTAGAATTCAGGGTAATTGTTGAACCAACACATACAGCATTAGCGCCTGTAATAGGCGCAACAACAGGTAGTAAATTTACAGTAACCATTGTAGGAGATGAGATTGCTGAACAACCATTGCTATTGGTTACTGTTACAGAGTAATTCCCGCTATTTGATACATTAATAGATGCAGTTGTTGCACCAGTGCTCCATAGATAGCTACTGCCAGAGCTAGCAGTTAAAGTAACAGAACCGCCTGCACAGAATGTAGTAGCCCCACCTGTTGTAATTGTTGGTGTTGGGAGTGGATTAACAGTAACCGTAGTGGCCGATGATGTTGCAGAGCAGCCATTTGTATTTGTAACAGTTACTGTATAACTACCACTAGTTGATACATTGATAGAAGCAGTTGTTTCACCTGTGCTCCACAAATAACTACTGCCTGAGCTAGCAGTTAAAGTAACAGAACCGCCTGCACAGAAAGTAGTAGCGCCGCCTGCTGTAATCGTTGGTGTAGGAAGTGAATTGACAATACCATTAACAGGGACGCTTTGAGTAGTCGCACCAGTTGATGTAACCGTTATATTACCCACAGGTGTGCCTGAAGCTGTAGCAGTTAAACGAACATATATGGTAGTATTTGCCACTGCGTTGCTACTTGGTGTTAGTGTCACACTTGAAGCATAACCCGAGCCAGAAGTTAATGATATTTCGTAACCTACAGGTGCTGTCACCACTAAATTATCAGTCAAACCTGTACCACTCACCGTGAAATTTTGTGCTGCAGAAGCAGTACCAGCACAGGTTGATAAGCCACTTACTGTGCCACTAGTATTAATGGTAGATAGATTAACAGTTACTACTACAGGTGTTCTTGTTGTGCTGGGACAATTCGCTGCACCAATTATGATATCAACAAACCAAAAAGCATTGCCATCATTAAATTTAGGAATAGCATCACCGCTAACTGCCAAACCAATTGTATCAGTTGTTCCAAAAGACCTATTCAGAGGTAATACATTATAACTCGCATAAATAGGGTCACTAGCTGCTACAAAAGCGCCTATTTTATAAGTTGTACCTGCATTTAAAACTATCGGGGTAATAGGAATATCTGTCCAAACGCCGTCTGTACCACTGCATGGCTGAGACAACAATAAATTACCTGAATTATCCCAAATAGAAATTTTTGAACCAGAATATCTTCGAACCCCAGTGACAGTAATTGTAGAACTTGGCGTAAAACTGTAGCCAATAGTTTCGTCACCACCATGAGAAGTAAGTTTTATTTTATGAACTGCATTGTCAGAAAAATTATTTACTTGTTGCGCTTCAGCATAATAGGTGGTAGTGGTTGTAGGCGCTACCGAATAATTTATACCACTTGATGTAGTCGTTAATAATGTACCATTTGAAGCTGCTGTCCACCAATTAATATCATTACCAAATGAAGTGGCATTCAAATTAGAATTATTTCCTATTACTATTGTACTTGGCGTTGCTGTGACTGCAGTAGGTGCCACAGGTGGGATATTAGCCGTTCCACTCACTGCTATGTTTTGAGTAGTTGCTCCTATACTTGTAATGGCAATATTTCCAATAGGTGTACCTGTAGCAATGCTAGTTAAACGAACATATATCGTTGCATTTGCTACTGTATTGCTACTAGGTGTTAAACTAACACTTGAAGCGTAACCCGATCCAGAGGTTAACGAAACTTCAAAACCTGTAGGTGCTGTTACCACTAAATTAGCGGTTAATGCAGTACCACTTACTGTAAAACTTTGGCTTGCACTTGCTGTACCAACACAAGTAGTAAAAGTAGTCAGCGTGCTTGTTACATTTAGCGTTGCAAGCTCAGCATTGCGTAGAACCGATACGCCACTAATAGAATTCCCATAATTCGCTAATACTAGATCTGGCTTACCATCACCATCAATATCTGCAATAGCAATATCTTGTGCAGTAGCTGTTTGAAAATCTACTTTTGGTGCAAAGCTGCTCGCGCTAATACTACCGAGAGTAGCGGTATTACGCAGTATGGATACAGTATTTCCATTAGTATTTGCAACTGCTAAATCAGGTTTACCATCACCATCTAGATCACCGATGGCTACTGAAAAAGGCAGCGTGCTACCAGTCACGAAATCAACTTTAGAGGCAAAACTTGTTGAATTTATACTCCCACTTGTAGACGTATTTCGAAAAACAGATACCGTATTACTTGTCTCATTAACAACTGCCAAATCTGGTTTGCCATCACCGTCTAGATCACCAATTTTAATTGACCATGGCCTTACACCTACAGCAAAATCTACTTTAGTTGCAAAACTAGTTGCATCTATATTACCAACAGTAGATGTATTTCGTAGTATAGAAACTGTGCTAGCATTATTATTTGCTACTGCCAAATCTAGCTTACCGTCACCGTCTAAATCAGCAATAGCAACTGAATAGGGGTATGAACCCGTAGTAAAACTAACAGGTGATGCAAAGCTGCTCGCACTTAAACTGCCTGTTGTAGATGTATTACGCAATACCGAAACAACACTTGGGTTGCCAATATTAGCCGAAACCAAATCTAGTTTGCCATCACCATCCAAATCACCAATTGCAAGTGAATATAAATAATTATTAGCTGGAATATTTACGGCTGCTGCAAAACTATTGGCATCGATGCTGCCAGCGGTAGATGTATTTCGAAATATAGAAATAGTATTAGACCCATTGTTTCCAACTGCTAAATCAGGCTTACCATCACCATCAAGGTCGCCAATAGCAACAGAAATAGGATTCGTACCTGTCGCAAAATCTATCTTGCCTGCGAAACTACCAGCCTTAATACTACCACTTGTAGCTGTATTAAAATAGACTGAAATTGTATTGGCGCTATAATTTGCTACTACTAAGTCAGGTTTACCATCGCCATCCAAATCACCAACAGCAACAGACCGTGTGTCTATCCCTCCAGCAAAATCTTGCTTTGGTGAAAAATCAGCAGTTGTAATACCAGATTTAGCTGGACTAAAAATTGGATTAAAATTACTCAAACTATAACAAGCTAAACTAACATCGGTATTCAATTCAGTAATAGGTGCATATGTAGCGCCTTTAGGTACCGTTACGGTTAAACTTGTCGTAGTTGCTGCTGTAACAGCGGCTCTTGTAGCACCAAAAAATACAATATTATTAGCTGGTGTAGTACTGAAATTAGTACCTGTAATGGTAATAACATCCCCAGGTTTACCTAAAATGGGTGCAAAAGAAGTGATAGTAGGAGGACCTGCTGGCGCTGCTACAGTTGTAAAATTATTAGGATTTAATGTACTTACTGAGACATTATACGATTGATTTGCGCCAGTACCAGAATATTCGTTCACCATCATTCGATAAGTAGTACCAGCAGTTAATCCTGTAATATTAACCACAGAATCAGTTCCATTGTACACACAATACCAACCACTAGTACCTATTTGCGAACCACTACCAAATGCAGCATTGGCAGTGTAAGATGTACCGTTTTGTGGAACAGGTGTACCAGTATTGGAAGCTGTTAGAAATACTGCTCTTCCTGTACCATTACCTTTATTCCAAATAGCAGATGCAGTGGTTTGTGTAATATTGCTAAAATTGATATTGTAAGATTGTACTGATGAACCACCCAGTACCGACATGTCAAAAACATTGCTTAAACCAGTTAATATAGCAGTTTGCGAACTACCATCAAGTGCGGAGCTATAAATAGTATCCTTGGCAAACCAAAAAAGTTTATTATTTCTACCATCAACACATAGAGAAACAAAATTATAATTATTTTTTATAGAAATAATTGTTGTATCACCTGAGCCGTCCAAATTACACCTGTCAACTTTTGTATAATCCGAAAAATATATTTTTTGTCCTGGCACATCTATTTTTACCCCCCAAGCGCCACTTAGATTTGAAAATAGTGTTTTCAAATTAGCACCACTTGTATCAACTGATTTTAGTGAGCTACTCTGATCAGTAATATATAATTTATTCGTATAAGGATTGTATGCTATTCCTCTTTGCCCATAATTCTGAGTCCCGTTTAGGTGAACAACAAGATTAGTACCATCCAAATTGCAATAACCAAACCCTGATGTACCAATTATATAAAGCTTGTTGCTAGCTTCATCTATCGTGATGCCTCTAGGATTTAAACTTGACAAATCGGCTAAATCAACCACAGCAGAACCATCAAAATTCGCTCGTCGCAATTTCCTAGAGCCGCCTTCTACCCAATAAATTTTCCCAAGACCAGTTGAAATACAACTACCATCTGGGCTGCTAGCGCCAGAAACAAGTGTTTTCGACGATGTACCATCTTGAAAAGCAGAGTTCACGGTGCCATTTCCACTATTTACAAGCCAATAGATTTTACTTTGCGCTGAACTAATAGTAACGATGGCCAGTAATACAACAAGTGTGAGGGTTAACTTTTTAGTTAACATGGGTTTAGAGTTAAAAATTAAAAATATATATTATTATTTCGCCAAATATCTATATGATTGGCTTCGCATGAGGAGAGAAGGATTTTAGAGTAACTAGTTCTTAGGATTTATTCTACTGATAAAAAATACATCAATTGGGCAGTTGGCCTTGATTTTAAATAAAGCAAGACTAAAATTTTAAAAGTGGTGTTTGAAGCATTTTGCGTTAAAAAAAGCGTTTGATACAAACCACACCCCCAAAATGTTTGATATTTTAAATCTTTCCTAAAAGTAGTAATGTGAGGTATTCAAAGTGCGCCGATAAATTTTATTTGACTTTTGTCAAAAAAAATGGTGTTAAAGTGTTGTTAGAATTTTAAGTTATAAGATAGCACAACCGATGGTGTAAATAAATACTTTGCGATATCCTTAAAAAGGTAATTCCCAAAGCTTATCACTACTAAATGTTCAGAAAACTTATTTATGATAAGGCAGTTAAAGATTTTAATGCTATATGTTTATCACTAAAAAAGGATTGGTAGCGCATGCCACAATGAGGCCAATATTTATCTAGAAATTGCTTGAACACCTTCTACTGCTTAACGATTAATTAATATGAATAATTCCTCAGCAGCCTCAGAATTCATTTCTTTATAAAAATATCAAATATCAATCAGCCTAAATAATAGGAGCTGTTATAACTATGAAGTCTAACAAATTACAAAAAATGTCACCCTCAAAAAGCTTGTGTTTAAATGCGGTTCGTCATTTTATACCAATAGGTCAAAAAAGTTATGATTTTTTAATACTGCGTTTTTTGGCGCGAACCCTGCTTAATGTTTCTAAGTTGATACCTAAAAATGAAGCGATATAAGTTAATGGAATTCTATTCGCAAGATGGCTATAAGTGTTTAAGAAAAATTCGTATTTGGTATCCGCATCACTAAAACGACTCGTTAACGCCCTTACTTCGGCATCTGCATAATACTTCTCTAGAATACGCCTTACCAATATATTGACAGACGGCTCTAAATTATATAACTCATTCAATTTTTCATGACTCATAGATAATATTTCACAATCTTCAATGGCATCCATATTTTCCAAACTAGGCTGTTGCATATAATAACTGTAAATAGAAGTGACCATTTCATTTTCTACAGATATCCAAGTAATTTTTTCTTTACCATTATCGTTGACATAACCCCTTACGGCGCCTTTTGTAATGAAGTAGATATGATTGCATATATCACCAGCTTTGTGCAGCATCGTACCCTTCTTGATAGAAATAGGGTACGTATTTCGCATAAAAAAATTAGCCGAAGCATCGTTAATTTGGTAAAAAAATTTAAATGCTTCTAAAAAAGGGCGCGCTTGTTCAGGTGTTGCGTGTTTTGGTTGGCTCATTTTTCTCAGGGTTAGTGTTCTAAAACTTATTTATGAAATATTTTAAATAAATATTCTATAATATGTATTTAGAAGTAAGATATTGACAGCATTGTTGCTTTTAACATCTCCATTTTTTAGGATTTACACAAAAGTGTCAAAACATTTCTTTGTAGCAAAAAAAATGTATTAAATATTTTAAAATTTACATTGTAAAATAATAAACTATTTAATGGAGTGATAGGCAAATTCCTCAACACATTATGCTTTCAATGCAAACAGATTTTTAGATAAAAGGTATCGAAAAAATACAACAGCTAAGCCTTTAAATACTTGAAATATCTATGTAACAAATTTTTTATTTAAAAGGCTAATATGGGCAACCGATTGGTCTATTATTTTTTTAGATACAGCCATAGAAAAATCAATTTTCTTCATCATTAGATTTTTATCTCAGTAAAACCCAAGCTTTACCGTTAAAATATAACGCACAATTTTTAGGCGAATTTTATGATAATTGAAACCACTTTGGCATTATTTTTACTGCCTTTATCAAAACGTTAAACATGAATTATAAACTAGCCATTACTGCCGTAGCTATAAGCTCGGCCACTTTATTCTCTTGTGTAGGAAAGAAAAAAGTACAAGAGATGCAGGCACAAGCTGCTGCTAAGTACGACGATTTAAACAAAGCCTATCTGAAAAAAGAATCTGACCTTACTGCTTGCCTTGAAGCTAGCAAACAAAAAGGGCAACTTGCCGATGATTTAACAGCAAAAAACAAACAACTACAAACAGAAATAGATGGCCTTAATAAACAAGTAGATTATTTGAAACAAAACAACAATCAAGTACTTGGTCAGTTAAAAGACCTTTCTGTAATTACTGGCGCTCAGGCAGAAAGCATTAAGAAATCGATGGAAAACATTGGTATGAAAGACATGTATATCCAAGATCTTCAAAGCAGTATTGCTAAAAAAGATTCGTTAAACATGGCTTTAGTGATGAACTTGAAAGGCGCTATTGGCAACCTAGATGATGGCGATATTAATATTAAAGTAGATAAAAGTGCAATATTTATCGATATTTCGGACAAATTACTTTTTAAAAGTGGTAGTTATGACGTAACAGATAAAGCGAAAGTAGTGCTTGGCAAAGTAGCGAAAGTATTAAATGCACAACCAACTATTGAATTTATGGTGGAAGGTCATACGGATAATGTCACTTATAAAGGTACTGGCGAATTAAAAGACAATTGGGACTTAAGTGTAAAGCGTGCAACCACAATTGTACGATTATTACAAACTAGTTACGGTTTAGACCCTAAACGTATGACAGCAGCCGGTAGAAGCGAATACTTACCAGTAACCGACAATACCACTGCCGAAGGAAGAGCCGCTAATAGAAGAACAAGAATCGTTATTTTACCACAACTTGACCAATTCTTTAAACTATTAGAGAAAAAATAATTATACAAATAAAGTAGAACTAAAAACGCCACACAATTTGTGAGGCGTTTTTAGTTTCAGTAATGTAAAAGATTAAATCACCCATTCCACTTCGCCAAATTCAAAACAATCTTTTGCAGCACCAATGACTTCAAGTTGTCCATTGCTATTTACTTGTTTAATGGTGCAAGTAAAAGTAGCCGTGTCTTTTTTTAGTTTTACAACTTGCCCAGCTTTATATAAGTATTGATTGTATTCTGATAATAAAGTAGTAAAATCTCTATTCAATAACTGTTGATAACGATGGTCTAGCTCGTTACAAAGTTCTTTTGCCAACTTAACGGTATCAAATTGTTCGCCTGTTATCTGCTTTAGTGAAACAGGATTTTTAGCATATTCACCAAAGCTTGTTTGATTAATATTGATACCAATTCCTACCACAGCCCATTGCCACACATTACCTTTTATAATATTTTCTATTAAAATACCTGCTGCCTTTCTGTCACGCCAATAAATATCATTCGGCCATTTTACAGTCGTTTCATCGCCAGCATATTGGCTAAAAAAATCGTGGCAAGCAAGCGCAACAGCCACACTAAGTTGAAATTGTTGGTGTATGCCAAGTGCTGTACTATCTACAATTACAGATAAAATGATGTTACTACTCGGTTGTGTATGCCATTCTTTACCGCGTTGCCCCTTGCCAGCAGTTTGATGATGGGCAAAGTAAGCGGTACCATGTGCAGCCAAATTAGCTTGCAAACTGTCAATGGCATAACTATTGGTACTATAAATTGCTTCAAATTGTACAAAGGGTTGCCCTATTTTGTTTTTAGTGATGATGGGTGACAAAGAAGTATTATTTTTGATGCAAAGATAGAAGTGAGAAGTTGAGAAGTTGATGCTTAGTTTTACAGCAGTTTTAGAATAAAACAACCGCTCAATCGTCACCCAAATTACATTCATTTAAATTCATTTATTGTTGTCACAGTTGTCAGTATTAGAAACCCGTCCAAAAAGTGTAACACGCATTACGCGCAACTCAAAATTTTTCAAAGCAATTATTACGTCAATCAAAGAAAAAAAAGGCGAACATATTGTTAGTCTCGATTTACGTAAAATACCAGAAGCTGTAGCAGATTTTTTTATTATTTGTCAAGCTTCCTCTACCACACAAGTAAAAGCTATTGCAGATTTTATAGAACACAATGTAAGAGAAATATGTGGCGAAATACCCTATAAAAATGAGGGTAAAGCATCGTCTCAATGGATTTTAGTAGATTATATTAGCATTGTAGTACACGTGATGCATCCCGAACAACGTAAATTTTACAACTTAGAAGATATGTGGAGCGATGCAATAGCTCAAGGCCATGATGACTAAACTTTCACATAGCCTTTTAAACATTTTTAATAGTTAAAGCATTATTTATTCTTATAGCAAGTATTTATGGCAAAAGAAGATAAACAACCACCAAAATTCCCTTTTCAACCAGTAAATGGTAATGACGAAAAGCCAGAACGCAAAACACCAAAGTTTAGTTTATATTGGATTTATGCAATTGTTTTTGCAGTTTTAATCGGCTTCCAATTTATTGGTATGAAGCCTGAAGCAATAGCCACTACACCAGAAGAATTTTTTAGCAGTATGCTCAAAAACGGTGATGTAGCTAAATTGGATAAAGTAACCAACACCAATACTGTAAAAATTTATATCAAAGCAGATAGTATTGGCAAAAAATTTTATGTAGATAAAATTAATAAACGTTTTGATGCCGAAAAAGCAAAAACGGCGCCTGCTTTCTTTTTTAAGGTAACAGATTGGACATCTTTTGAACAAAGACTCGCCAAATTTTACGATGACAATAAAATTGATCCTATACCAGCGAATGCAATTACAGACCCAGATTGGTTTAATAGTGGCATTGTAAACATCTTAATTAGCGTTATTATGTTTGTAGGGCTTTGGGTGTTGTTAATGCGCAAAATGGGCGGTGGCCCAGGCGGGGGTGGTGGTCCTGGCGGTATTTTTAATATCGGTAAATCAAAAGCTACTTTATTCGAAAAAGGCGGCACCAAAGTAAATATCACATTTACCGATGTAGCTGGCCTAGACGAAGCGAAAGTAGAGGTAATGGAAATTGTAGATTTTCTAAAAAATCCAAAAAAATATACCGCACTTGGTGGTAAAATACCAAAAGGCGCATTATTAATTGGCCCTCCTGGTACTGGTAAAACGTTATTGGCAAAAGCAATGGCAGGTGAAGCACAAGTGCCTTTCTTCAGCCTTAGTGGTAGCGACTTTGTTGAGATGTTTGTAGGTGTAGGCGCTAGTCGTGTACGTGATTTGTTTAAACAAGCGCGTGAAAAAGCACCTTGTATTATTTTTATAGATGAAATTGATGCCATCGGTAGAGCGCGTGGTAAAAACATGATGATGAGTAATGATGAGCGCGAAAACACGTTAAACCAATTGCTTGTTGAGATGGATGGTTTTGGCGGCGATACTGGTATTATCATATTAGCGGCTACTAATAGACCTGATGTATTAGATTCAGCATTATTACGTCCAGGTCGTTTTGATAGACAAATTACCATAGACAAACCAGATGTAAAAGGTCGTGAAGCGATTTTTAAGGTACACTTATTGCCTATCAAGGTATCTGAAACGCTAGATGTATTAAAACTGGCTGAACAAACACCGGGTTTTGCTGGTGCCGATATTGCCAATGTATGTAACGAAGCAGCGTTAATTGCGGCTCGTAAAGACAAACAATCTGTTGAAATGATTGATTTTCAAGATGCCATTGATAGAGTAATTGGTGGTCTCGAAAAGAAAAACAAAATCATCGCCCCACACGAAAAAGAAATCATTGCTTACCACGAAGCAGGTCATGCAGTATGTGGTTGGTTTTTAGAACATGCATATCCTTTGTTAAAAGTAACTATTGTACCAAGAGGCACGGCTGCCTTAGGCTATGCACAATACACACCTACTGAGCAATATTTGTACAATGTAGACCAATTGATGGATCAAATTTGTATGACTTTAGGCGGTAGAGCAAGTGAGCAAATTTTCTTCGGAAAAATATCAACTGGTGCAAGTAACGACTTACAGCAAATTACTCGTATGGCTTATGGTATGGTTACAGCCTACGGTATGAGCGATAAAATTGGCAACGTAAGTTTCTACGACCCTACAACCGAAAATTCATTTACCAAACCTTTCAGCGAAGGCACTGGTAAAATAATAGATGAAGAAGTCAAAAACATTATTGATAAAGCCTATACGCAAACATTGCAACTTTTAACTGATAAAAAAGAGCAAGTTGAAATACTAGCAAAAGCGCTACTTTCAAAAGAAGTACTGCACAAAAGCGATGTAGAAGAGTTAATTGGCAAAAGACCTTTTGAATCTAAAAAAATTCTGGAAGCAGAACCTGAAATTGTTATAGCACCACCAGAATCTACCATTATTCCTATTGAAGGTGATAATACAATTGCATAACTTGAGATGACTAATTCGAGAGAAAACATTTTAAATAAAATAAGACAGGCATTGGTCAATCCAGTGCCTGTTCCTTTTGCTGGTGGTAATACGAGTGATAACGTATTTTTACCATCAGTTCAAGAATTAGAGATAGAGTTTGCTGAAAACTTTACCAAACTACTAGGTAAGTTTTCTTTTTGTGCCAATTTAAATGAAATGGCTAGTAATTTACAAATACTCGCTACTGCAAGAAATTGGAGCCATATTTTATGTAACGAAGACAACTTAAAGCAACAATTATCTGCAAGTGGTTTTACCAACTTTACTGCTACAGATTTAGCCAGTTGCGATGCGGCAATTACCACTTGCGAAAGCCTTGTAGCAAGAACCGGCAGTATGATATTGAGTGCTGCACAGCAAAGTGGTAGAAGCACAAGTGTATACGCACCTGTTCACATTTGCATTGCCTACACAAGCCAATTAGTGTACGACATCAAAGATGGTTTACAACTCATTAAAACCAAATACGGGGCAAATTTGCCATCTTTAATAACGTTAGCAACTGGCCCTAGCCGCACTGCTGATATTGAAAAAACATTGGTGGTAGGTGTGCATGGCCCAAAAGAAGTATTTTGCTTTTTAATTGATGGATAAAACCTACTGAAATACCTATACAAATTACATGGATTTACAACCCGCTAAAAAAATTTACTTTTTATCAGATTTTCATTTAGGCGCACCCAATGTGGCTGCAAGCCTAGTACGTGAAAAAAAAGTTGTCGCTTTCTTAGATGCGATTAAACATGATGCACAAATTATTTTTATCGTTGGCGATATGTTCGACTTTTGGTATGAGTACAAAACAGTCATTCCAAAAGGTTACTCTCGTATTTTTGGGAAGCTTGCAGAGTTAACAGATAGCGGTATTCAAATTGAATTTTTTGTGGGTAACCACGATATGTGGATGAATGGCTATTTTGAACAAGAGTTTAATATTCCCGTACATCATCATCCTAAAACCTACCATTTCAATGGTAAATCGTTTTATATTGGTCATGGCGATGGTCTTGGCCCTGCCGACCATGGCTATAAATTTTTAAAAAAAGTATTTCGTAACCCTATTTGCAATTGGTTATTCGGCCAGTTACATCCCTCTTGGGGCATGGGTTTGGCCAATTATTTCAGCTTAAAAAGCAAAGAACGTACAGGCACTAGCGAAGCTTTTTTTATGGGTGAAGACAAAGAGTGGCTACTTATTTACTGTAAAGAAATGTTGGCTAAACAGCACTTTAATTTCTTTGTATTTGGCCACAGACATTTACCTATCGATTATATATTATCTGAAACAAGCCGTTATATCAATATTGGTGATTGGATTACTAACTTTACCTACGCATCGTTTGATGGTATTGATGTACAACTTCACAAATGGGTAGACTAAACATATTTTTAGCAATTGTTTTTTGTGGTTATAGTTTTCAGTTGAAAGCTTTAACGGATACCACTTTGCGTATACAACATATAAAAAGTATTAATGGTAGTTTTAATAATTTCTCTGTAGATAATTTGGGTAATATTTTCCTCATTACCGCCACCAATCAAATTAAAAAACTCAACAACAATTTTGACAGTGTAGGCATATTTAACGACGTAAAACGCTACGGTAACATTTATACCATTGATGTGAGTAACCCATTAAAAGTATTGGTATATTATAAAGATTTTGCAACAATAGTAATGCTAGGTCAACAACTGAACAACAGAAATAGTATTCAACTAAGGGGACAAAATATTTTTCAGGTAAAAGCCATTGCACAAAGCTACGATAACAATATTTGGCTGTTTGACGAGGTAGATAATACACTCAAAAAAATAGACGAAAGCGGTAATCTATTGTTAGAAACCAGTGATTTTAGATTACTCTTTGAAGACAACGCTACACCGCAATCTATTATAGATATGAATGGTCTGTTGTACTTGTATAACAGCAAAAAAGGTTGGACCGTTTTCGATTATTATGGCGGACTTAAAAATCAATATCCAATTACCGATTGGCAAGATGTTCAAGTCACCGACAATTATTTGCGTGGGCACGATAGTATTTATTACTATATGGCAAACCCGAAGCAACTCCAGTACAACAATTTCAAGCTGCCCACAAACTTTACAAATGCTATAAAACTGTTATTACTCCAAAACAAAGCCTATGTTTTAACTAAAGAAGGACTAGAAATTTATAGCATTCAGTAAATTGCAACCATGCCCAACTTTTTAAATTATAGCTTTTTAGGCAATACCATTTTACAATATTCAGAAGTACTGTTTAGCATTGTAGCAGCACTCATTTTCAAGCGTTTTATCTCTAAACGTTGTGCTGTTTTATTGTACAATAAATTAGTATCTCGTAGCAATAAAAATCTACGAAAAGCAGCTTTCGTCAATCTTATTATCCCGCCACTAGATTTGTTTTTACTGTTACTTGTTTCCTTTATAGCATTGGATAAATTGCAGTACCCTGTTGAGTTAAACGTGAAGGTTTATAAAATATCGCTGTTTCAAATTGTAGATGCTGCGTGTAATATGGCTTTGATTCTATCATTTATTTGGCTATGCCTTCGTGTTATAGATTTTATGGCTATGGTATTGCACGAGAAAGCTATTCAAACAGCCGACCAAACAGACAACCAATTAATCATCTTTTTTAAAGATTTTTTCAAAGCGATTCTCATTATTGTGGGTGTATTACTCATCCTACGCTTTTCGTTTAATAAAGATATTGGCAACCTTATTACTGGTTTAAGCATTGCAGGTGCAGCCATTGCACTCGCCACAAAAGAAAGTTTAGAAAATTTAATCGCATCGTTCATCATTTTTTTCGATAAGCCATTTACTGTGGGCGACAACGTTAAAGTAAATGTATTCAGCGGTACTATCGAAAAAATAGGCTTACGTAGCACTAGAATTAGAACCGATGAAAAAACCTATATATCTGTACCCAACAAGCAAATGGTTGACAGCATTGTAGATAATATCAGCCTTCGCACCCAACGTAAAGGCTTTTTACAATTGGAAATTAGCTTGACGACTACCGCTGAACAATTACAAATAATTACGCCGAGCATTCAGCAAATTCTTCGAAAACCTGAAATTGAGAATATATCAGTATTTTTTAAAGAGACAGGTAAAAATGCGCATATTTTCGAGGTAAATTATTATACAAGGATCAATCAAACTTTGGCAGATTTTAATATGCTGCGTGAAAAAATAAACCTCGAAATTATCAGTTTTCTTAGCACCCACAATATTATCCTAGCTGGTACAAATGTTGGCATCACCAATATTAAACAACCCTAATGCTTTTACCAAAATAGTAGCTATCGTACACCAATTACGGTGCAACTTTACAGCCTAAAAACTTTCATGTGGCCTTTTTAAAATACCAAGCAGATTTTCTTTTTTCTGGAACAGAAATATTAAACAGCGATGCCGTATTAATTACCAACGAAAAAGGCATGGTTGAAACAATTACTACTGCCTCAGAAGCTGGCGATGATATTCAACAATTTCGGGGTTTACTAACCCCAGGGTTTATTAATTGCCATTGCCATTTAGAACTCAGCCACATGAAAGGTATGATACCTGAACACACTGGTTTGGTAGATTTTATTCTGAATATTTTACAGCTTAGACATAGTAGCGAAGTCGATATTTTAGAAGCAATTGCTAACGCTGAAGCCGCTATGAAAGACAATGGCATTGTGGCTGTGGGCGATATTAGTAATAATGCATTAACGCTTTCTCAAAAGTTGAGGGGCAACTTACAGTACCACAATTTTATTGAAGTGAGTGGCTTTTCGCCAGCCATCGCACAGGTACGTTTTGAAACGGCTATGGCTGTGTATCAAGCCTTTAAAACACATTTTCCTGAAAGTACTGTAATGGTTCCTCATGCACCTTATTCTGTTTCACCACAACTATTTCAATTAATTGATAGCGTTACCGCACAGCATATTTCATCTATTCATAACCAAGAAACGAAAGATGAAAATCTATTTTTCTTAACAGGCGAAGGTTTGTTTAATAAATTATACCAAGCCATCGGTTCAGATATTAGTACATTCTTCAAACCATCAGGGCAAAATAGCTTACAAACAGTTATTCCACAAATCCAATCGCCCAAAAAACTATTATTAGTACACGATACATTTACAAGCCAAGCCGATATTGATTTTTTACGTCAACAAGCGCAAGACTATGTGTTTTGCCTTTGCGCCAATGCCAACCAATACATCGAAAATCAACTACCGCCCATCAACTTATTCAGGCAAAATAATTGCAATATCGTATTGGGCACAGATAGTTTAGCCAGTAATCATCAGTTGTCTATACTAAGCGAAATACAAACCATCTCGCAGTATTTTCCAAACATTCCGTTGACTGAATTATTAAGTTGGGCAACCATTAATGGTGCTAAAGCATTGAATATGGCCAGCAAATTGGGTAGTTTTAATGCAGGTAAACAACCTGGTGTTGTATTAATAGATAGTCTTAGTAATAACGGAGGGATTACTACAAATAGCCAAGCGAAACTTATTTTACCAGCGTAAAATTAAATGGTCAAAAAACCGTTAATAAGCTAAACAATTATCGGAAGCTAGCGCATGTGTAAATTATTTTACTATTTTTGTGATTAATATCCAATACACGAAAAACTATTTGTATGAAGAAAGTATCTATAGTTGTGCTGCTAGCCACTATCGCCTTCTTTGTTGTTACAGCCCTCTCTGCCAATATCGGCACAGATTTCTTATTTAGACAAGACACTTATGGCTTCCCAAACAAATTTCTAACCATCACTTACGAAAAAGCAGCCATCACGAATTTTGATATTGATGGGCAGAATATGCTCATGAATTACGGCTTTTGCTTAGCCATTGTGGGTTGTATCAGGCTGTTATTCTTATTCATGAAAGTAAAACGCAGACCCTTAGAAACCTTAAATACTAACGCAATATCTCCTGCAAAATAGGCAAACTTCGTAGCTCGCCAAAGTCGCTAATATGTAGCGATAAAAATAGTAAATACGCATCCGATAACTGTCTGCGAACTACTTTATTCAGCTTTATATCTTCAAGGCTATTGTAAAAAAGAATGTTAGTTAGCTCGCTTGTGATAGCAGCTAGTTCACCAGAAATATAGTGCTGGTGTACAGGTATATCTTCAGTAAATCTACCCTCTACAAGATCTAATACAGGTGTTTCTAAGCTATACGCACCTTGCAATTCAAAGCCCAATTCGCCCGCCAAATGCAGTGTAAAATAGAGCGGCAAATTCGCCGTAAGTGTGGCATTTCCTCTATCTAATTGCTTTAATGTATCTTCAATTAAATAGAATAATTCGGGGTTTGCTTCAGGTTCTTTTAAGCTATGTTGCAACAACTCTACCACGTACAAGGCTACCGTATTTTTTACTACGTCAAATAAAACTGTTTCGTACAAATAAGCCCAAGAATAGTCTTTTACAAATTGTAAATGTTTTTGCACATTATGATAAACCGTCATATCTAACATAGACGCAGGTTGAAAATAACTCGCTTTTCCTTGCGACTTTTTAGACGATTGACGCACGCCTTTTACCAAATAACTCTGCACACCAAACAGTTCAGTGTAAACAGTCGCAATGACACTTGTATCGCCATATTTTACAGTGCGCAGCACGATGCCTTTGGTATTATGTAGTTGCATAATTAACGATACTTTCTTATTTGTAAATGAGCAAATTCAAGCCATCATTGCTATCATTCAAATCATTTCAGTCACAAATATTGCAAGCTACTCCCTTACTTTTGTTCCTCAATTTTTTTTATGAGTAAACAAGCTTTTATTTTCCCTGGTCAAGGTTCTCAGTTCAGTGGCATGGGTAAAAATCTATTCGAGACAAACCCTTTAGCCAAAACATTATTTGAACAAGCAAACGATATTTTAGGCTTTTCTATCAGCAACATTATGTTTACTGGTACCGATGAAGCCCTTAAGCAAACCAATGTTACACAGCCTGCCGTGTTTTTACATTCAGTTATTGCCTACAAAACTATTGATGGTGCTACACCCGATATGGTAGCTGGTCACTCTTTAGGTGAGTTTTCGGCATTGGTGGCAAATGGTACGCTAGCATTTGAAGATGCTTTAAAGCTCGTAAGTATTCGTGCCAATGCCATGCAAAAAGCTTGTGAAATAAACCCTTCTACCATGGCGGCAGTTTTGGCTTTAGCCGATGATAAAGTAGAAGACATTTGCGCAGCAATACAAGCAGAAACTGGCGAAATAGTAGTAGCTGCTAACTATAATTGTCCTGGCCAATTGGTAATTAGTGGCTCATTAAAAGGCATAGAAATAGCTTGCGAACGTTTGAAAGCTGCTGGCGCAAAACGTGCGTTGGTATTACCTGTTGGTGGTGCGTTTCACAGCCCATTAATGGCACCTGCAAAAGCCGAATTAGCCGCTGCTATTGAAGCAACAACTTTCAATATGCCTACTTGCCCTGTGTATCAAAATGTGGTGGCAGAAGCCGTTACCAATCCTTTAGAAATCAAGCAAAACCTAATTGACCAATTGACTGGTGCTGTTCGCTGGACACAAAGTGTACAAGCCATGGTGGCAGACGGTGCTACTAACTTTACAGAAGTAGGTCCGGGTAAAGTATTACAAGGTTTGGTGCAGAAAATACACAAAGAGTCTGTGGTTGCTGGTGTAAACTGATTTTATTAAATCTATATAATTATCAATAAAAAGGTTACTTTATCAGTTAAGTAACCTTTTTTATTGCATTAGCACAAACGCATATACTTATGTGATGCCCCTATAACTTAGCTTTTACATTCAAAGCATCTCTTAGGCCATTGCCTAATAAGTTAAAAGCTAGCACTAGTTGCATAATGGCAATGCCTGGGGCTAAAGCCAACATAGGGTTGTGTGTAATAATAAAGTTGTAATTCTCTTTTATCATTAACCCCCAACTAGGCTGTGGCGGCTGTACGCCTACGCCTAAAAAACTTAACCCCGCTTCTATCACTATGGCCGAGGCAAAATTACTAGCCGCAATTACCATTACGGGACCCAAAATATTGGGCAAAATATGTTTTACAATGGTTCTTGTATGGCTATAACCAAGCGCCCTTGTGGCTTCTATGTATTCTAATTCTCTTACGGCTAATACTTGCCCACGTACCAGACGGGCCACATTTACCCACATGGTTAAACCTACAGCAATAAATACTTGCCAAAAACCTTTTCCCAATACCAAGGTAATGGCAAATACCAATAACAACGTAGGAATGCTCCAAATAACATTGGTAAACCACATCACCGTATCATCTACCCAACCTTTAAAATAGCCAGCTATTGCCCCTAAGAAAATACCTATTGATAAGGAAATAAGCACCGCAATTAAACCCACACCAAGGCTCACTCTTGTACCTACAATTAGCCTGCTTAAAATATCTCTACCAAATTTATCAGTACCTAAAAAATAGGTTTGTTTCGTAATATTTTGACTAATAATTATGCTATTTTTTATGGTTTTGCGCTCTGTAATACCATCATCTACAAATTGCTCGTACACTAGACTATCACTTTTTATAGCATAGCTAGCTACTGGTACAAACTGTACATTATCGATAGTACCATTAAACAATTGCGTGAAAAAAGAGGTATGCACTTGTTGCTCTTTGGGTATTCTTAAAAATTCTATGCTAAAACCAGGTTGTTTACTACCTATTTGAGGAATTATACGGTTAGCATTACTAGAATTATCTGGGGCTAAAAAATAAGCGAATACGGCAAGCAGCAAATTAATTACGATTAGTATCAAACCAATTGTAGCGCCTTTCTTTTTAAAAAGGCGTTTACTGAAAGCACTATTATTTTTAATTTTTTGCACAAGATGAAGATAATTGCTTATTAAAAATTTACGCTAACAAATTTTTTTGAATGATTTAAACGATAATTCACGGAACAAGTCAAACATAAAAATAAATAACATGAAAAACATGCTACTTCTACCAATTTTATTGATTGTAATGGTTGCTATGATTATTTATGCATGGATGCCAGAAAGCGATAAAAAATGGTTCAGCCGTTCCTAACTATTTCACGGTTCGCCCTTTCCACTGATAATTGCCAAATAATCCAAATGTACCTGCCATAGCAGTGTATACGATATGGGGAAATTGTAATAGCAAGTGCCAAGGGCGCATTTCTATTTTAAAAAAAGCCGCAATATCTAAAGCAAATAAAGCCTCTACAAAGGTTTTTGTAGCAAGCAGCCCTAACCAATACCATAATACCATTGGTTGCCAGAATGCCAATATTGGCATCATCATTAGCCCTATATTTAATATTAAAATAGCCCATAGTATTACTACAATACGAATATCTTGATAGCTATTGGTTTTACTAGCCCATCTTATTCGCTGGTTTAAAAAACTACGTACCGTAGGCATCGGCAAAGTAGCTATTACCGCTTGCGGATGATACAGGAAACCAATACGTTTTGGGTATTTGTTTTGTATCTTATTCATTAAAAACATATCATCACCACTCGCTATTTTATCTACGTGTTTATACCCTTCTACCTCGTAAAACACGGTTTTCTTAAACGCTAAATTGGCACCATTACACATTGCATGAAAGCCCGCCGATACGGATGCAGCCGTAATGCCTTGCAAGGCCATAAAATCTATACACTGAAACGCAGCTAATACCGAGCCATCGTTTGTAAATACAACGGGTGCACCTACAAATACGACATCGTTACTTACAATATAATCATTATACAAAATAAGCCAATTGGGTTGGGCGATACAGTCTGCATCAGTAGTCACAATCCAATCGTTCGTAGCTCTGCCTATGGCAGTTTCTATAGCTTTCTTTTTATAAGAATTTAGTTGTTGGTCAAATACAATATCGGCTAATTGTATCAGCTGTATATTATTATTGCTAGCTTGTAATGCTTGTACTATGGCAGCAGTTTCGTCGGTTGAATGATCGTCTATTACGATTATTTCGTATAAATCACTTGGATAGTTTTGCTGTAAAATAGAAGATAGGCAGTTACCAATGTTGGCTGCTTCGTTGCGAGCGGGGATAATAATGGTAAAATTGGTTCTTGGCTGTGGCTGTTGTGGCTGGTACACCTTTAATTTTAAAAACCAATGGCGATAGGTAAGCATGATAAATAAATACATTATCAGCAGCAACACCATCATAACGATAAATACTATCATAGTAACAAAGAAACAATTTAGCCCCAATAAACCTCATAAAATTTAACAACTAAATGCTTGGGCATTTGAAAAAGGTTTCTATCTTTGATTAGTTGCATAAACAACTATATGTCAAACAACCAATTTAGAAGAGGAGAATTGTATAGTGTCATAAACGGTATGGCTAGTACCGCCGTTGCCCGACGCTTACAAAAAAACTTTAGAACCGCAGGCCTTGAAATTACGATAGAACAATGGAGCGTATTATACCATTTGTGGAAAGAAGATTGTTTGAGTCAACAGGAACTGTGTAACCGCACTTTCAGAGACAAGCCAAGTATTACGAGATTGATAGACAATTTAGAAAAACAACAATTGGTGAAGCGGACTGCTTCTTCAACCGATAGGCGTATTAATTTAGTGTGTCTTACCGATAATGCAAAAGGTTTACAGCAGCAAACCATCGACCTTGCCAACCAAACCATGAGCGAAGCGCTGGTTGGTGTAAGTAAAGATGAAATTGAAGTAGTGAAAAAGGTATTTCAGCAGGTGTATGATAATTTGGTCTGAATAAACCCAACGCCTGATAGGGAGTAATTAATGTAACTTCTAATTAAAACGAAACATATGAAAACGCAACACATTATTCAATTATTCTTCACCCCCATACAAGGGCAAGGGGTATCCCTAAAAGGTGGTGAATGGATTATTAAGGAAAGTTTACCACAAGATACTTTCATTCCAGAAGAATTTGATGAGGAACAAACCATGGTGAAGGATATGTGTCACCAGTTTTTACATACTGAGATAGACCCAATACTAGATCGCATAGATAAAATGGAGCCAGGTTTGATGCCTTCGCTGATGGAAAAAGCAGGAGAACAGGGTTTATTATCTACCTCTTTTCCTGAAAGTTTGGGTGGCTTGGGTAAAGATTTTATTACTTCTACCATTGTGAACGAAGGTCTTGGTGGTGGCTACTCGTTTAGCGTAGCTATTGCTGCACATACAGGCATTGGCTCGTTACCTATTTTGTACTTCGGTACCGAGGAACAAAAACAGAAATACATACCAAAGCTAGCAAGTGGCGAATGGAAAGGTGCTTATGGGCTTACCGAACCCAATAGCGGTAGCGATGCTCTTAGTGCAAAAACCACGGCTGTACTCAGTGAAGATGGTAAATACTACTTACTAAATGGACAAAAATGTTGGATTACCAATGGTGGTTTTGCAGATGTGTACACCGTATTTGCCAAAATTGATGGCGATAAATTCACAGGTTTTATAGTAGAGCGTGGTTTTGAAGGCTTTACTCAAGGACCAGAAGAGCACAAAATGGGCATTAAAGGTTCTTCTACTGTGCAATTATATTTTCAAGACTGCAAAGTACCAGTCGAAAATCTGTTAGGCGAGATTGGCAAAGGACATATTATTGCTTTTAATATCTTAAACATTGGTCGCTTGAAGCTAGATGCCGCCACCCTTGGTGGTGCTAAGCGTGCTGCCGATACAAGTGTGCAATATGCCAATACAAGAGAACAGTTTAAACTACCTATTTCTAAGTTTGGTGCTATTAGGCACAAGCTAGCCGATATGTGCATTAAGCTATGGGTATGCGAAAGTGCCTTGTATCGAACAGCGAAGTGGATAGACGACACCGAAAAAGCCCTTGAAGCAAGTGGCACACCATTTAACAAAGCCCTTTTAGGCGCAGCCGAAGAATTTGCCATTGAGTGTGCAATGCTAAAAGTATATGGTAGCGAAATGCTTGACTTTGTAGTAGATGAAGGCGTACAAATACATGGTGGTAATGGCTTTAGCGATGAATACTTAATTAGTAAAGCTTATAGAGATAGCCGTATCAATCGTATTTATGAAGGTACAAACGAGATTAACCGCCTATTAACGGTTGACATGGTACTTAAACGTGCCATGAAAGGCAAGCTAGACTTGATGGGCCCTGCAATGAACGTACAGAAAGAACTGATGAGTATTCCTGACTTTGGTAGCGAAGACGAAGGGGCTTTTGCAAAAGAATTAAAATATATTACCAACTTTAAAAAGGCTATTTTAATGGTAGCAGGTGCTGCGGTGCAAAAGCTGATGATGAGCTTAGATAAAGAGCAAGAAGTTCTGATGAACATAGCAGATATGGCTATTGAAACTTTCCACGCTGAAAGTGCTTTGCTACGATTAATGAAACTGGCCGACAGAAACGGCGAAGCCACTACTACTCTACAAGCAGATATTGTAAAAACCTATATTTACGATGCTGCCGATAAGATTAATAAAGCGGGCAAAGATGCACTTAACAGCTTTGCTGAGGGCGATGAACTACGCATGATGCATATAGGCTTAAAACGCTTTACCAAGGTAGAACCATTTAATAGTAAAGATGCTAGAAGACGCATCGCTGCTAAGATGATAGCAGATAATAAATACAGCTTTTAAGATACTCGTACAACTATTTATAGAAGCGGCTAGTGTAACAACTAGTCGCTTTTTTTATGATCTCTGGTACTGTGAGGCGAAGCTAGTAGCACCCATATTATTCCTTAAGGTGGGAAAAGTGAATGCAATGGCGAGGGGGATCATCAACAGACAATATTAACTATACGGTTAGCCATTTTGGTTACCATCACTACTTTACTTTATCTGATTTTGTTTTGAGATTTATTCAAAGCTTTGGGGTAGAGCTACCATTTTTTGGTAACTTTATTTATACCTGTATATGAGCTATTTCATACTTTATCTATACCTCATCTATACCTTATCTATACTTTATCTATACTGTATCTATGCCTTATACATACCTTACCTACGAAGGATGAACCGTCGTATTAACAATTGTCTTCTATTACATCTTTCTTAAATTGACTGATCATTTTTTTCATGCCCTTTAGTTGTTTGATACGGTCTTCAATAGCTGCTAGTTTCTCATCTAATACAGCCAATTTTTCAGCCATTGTTATTTGGTTGTTGTACCAAGCATCCATCAATTGGCCAATTTCACTAATGGTAAACCCTACTGATTTCGCATCTTTTATTAATGCTAATTTCTCAACTGTTTCTTCATCGTAATGAAAATAATTGTTAGACGTTACCTGTTGATCGCGTTTCCCTTTTATCAAGCCTGATTTTTCGTAAAACCGAATGGTATGCACAGTGATACCTGTTTGTTTCGCTAATTCGTTTATTAACATTTTGCAAAGATACACTGTTGAAAAATAAACTACAAGTATAGACTATACTCTAAGGTTGTGGGTATAAACGTATCCCGCTATTTTTGTAACCAATCATCAAAATCATTCATTATGGCAACAGCACTTATTACAGGCGCATCCAACGGTATTGGTTTAGAACTAGCCAATATCCATGCTTCAAAAGGTGGCGATTTGGTTTTAGTAGCAAGAAGTAAGGAAAAGCTAGATGCACTAAAAACTACGCTTGAACATCAGTACAACATAAAAGTGTACACCATAGGAAAAGACTTATCTGTACTCAATGCAGCCCAAGAAGTCTATGCTGAAACGTCTCAGCAAAATATTCAAATAGACTACTTAATTAACAATGCAGGCTTTGGTGATTATGGCATGTTTGTAGATGCGGATTGGAACAAAACACTGCAAATGATTAATTTAAATATGACCACTCTGACGCATTTAACCCAACTGTACTTGCAGGATATGGTGGCACGTAAACAAGGTAAAATCATGAATGTGGCGTCTACAGCTGCCTTTCAGTCTGGCCCCACCATGGCGGTGTATTTTGCTACCAAAGCTTATGTACTTAGTTTTTCTGAGGCTGTAGATAATGAAGTAAGAGACAAAGGCGTTACCGTGACCACGCTTTGCCCGGGCGCAACAGAGAGTGGCTTTCAGGCAGTTGCTGCGATGGAGGACAGCAATTTGGTAAAAGGGAAAAAATTACCTAGTTCCAAAGCCGTTGCCGCGTATGGCTACGCAGCTATGCTAAAAGGCAAAACTGTTGCTATCCATGGTTTTATGAATTGGATAATGGCTCAATCGGTGCGCTTTACACCAAGAGCATTGGTAGTCACCATCACGCGAAAAATTCAAGACAAATCAAAATGACATGACCCAAACTGCAATTTCCATACGTGTTTATAGCTTCTACCTATTTTTAATGGGGCTAGGGCTTGTATTGGTACCCAATCTTCTTCTACATTGGTTTGGTTTTGCAGACACCAAAGACATTTGGATTAGAATGCTGGGGCTATTCACTTTTACCACTGGCATTTATTATTTCTATGCGTCTGCACACCATCAAATGGCTTTTTATCAGGCCACCGTTATTGGCAGGTTATTTTTCTTTTTGATGACCATTGTTTTTGTGTTTGTGTTCCATCAATCTTTGATGTTGGCAGTCATTGGTAGTGTTGATTTGGTTGGTGGCCTCTGGACTTATGCCACTTTGAAGCGTTATCAACCGTAAATAGAAAGTAGGCCTTCTAAAAGCGCCAACAAGCATTGTATAATTATTAAATATAAATGGTATTTGTCAACGCAAATTCATGTGATATCATCATTTATTGTAGCTTTAATGGTTGTTTTGCTTAAGGTGCTTGTGGGTTGTTTACCTGTGTGGTGCTTGCTTGCGACCAAACATTGCATGATTGCGATACTTCGGGAATGATTTGTGTTGGATTGCTTTTTGATCTTGTAACAAATTCTCAGACCTCGTACAGAAATTCGATCAATCACCTACTCATCCTCATGCTGGCAATTGCTTCCAATAAGGCAGCCAACAGACTGCCATGCAAAGAAAAACGCCCATCGGCCCTGTTGCTGTTTTATTATAAAGCTTGGTTAATAGTTATCTTCGCAGTAATGAAAGCATTAGTGTATAAGAGTACAGGTAGCTGGTATATCGTCAAAACTGAAGCGGGGCGGGTATTGAATGCACGTATCAAAGGCGTGTTTAAAATTGATGGGCTTACGTCTACCAATCCCATTGCTGTGGGTGATGAAGTGGATGTAGAGATGGAAAACGAGCTGGAAGATACTGGCACGATTACCAATATTTATGACCGTAGAAATTATGTGGCGCGCCTTAGTCCACACAACAAAAATAAACATCATATAATTTCCTCTAATCTTGACCAAAGCCTACTGTTTGCCACCCTCAAAGATCCTAAAACATCTACTGGTTTTATCGACCGCTTTTTGATTGCCTGTGAAATGTATCATTTACCTGCCATTATTGTATTTAACAAGGCCGATACCTATGGCAAAAAAGAGCTTGACCGCTTTGCTGAACTCAAAGCTATTTATGAAGCCATTGGCTATACCGTGATATTGGCTAGCGTACAAAAAGGTACAGGTTTAGATGCCATCAAAACCTTAATGCACGATAAAACTACTTTATTGAGTGGGCATAGTGGCGTGGGTAAATCTACTTTTATTAATGCGATTTTTCCTGAGCTAGATTTACGCACACAAGAAGTAAGCGACTGGAGCGGAAAAGGCTTGCATACCACCACTTTTGCTGAAATGTTTGACCTACCCTTTGGCGGTAAAATTATAGATACACCTGGCATCAGAGAACTAGGTTTGGTAGATATTACGAAGCAAGAATTGAGTGGCTATTTCCCTGAAATGAATGCTTTGCTTAATAATTGCAAATACAATAATTGTATGCACACCAACGAGCTAGATTGTGCCATTAAAGACGCCGTGAACGACAGTACCATATCGATAGATCGATATGCGAATTATCTAAAAATATTGGATACCATTGAAGAAAAGACTTGGTCTTAACCTTGCTGCTTTTTAGCGAGCTTTCTATCTCTTTTCAACTGCTTTAGCATGGCTTTGTATTCTGCTTTTTCATAGGGTGTTTTAGGCTTGTAGCCCGGCTGTTGCAAAGCAAAAATTTTCTCTGCACCAATAGGTGGTACATAAGGTCGTTTGCGAAAAATGCTACAGCTTGCTAAGCAGATTATTAGGGCGAAGGCAGTCAGTATCTGCTTCATATTGGTAGGTATGTATGTTTCATTAATCGCTAACCTTTCAGTGTTAACAGCGAAAATACTTTATTTGTTCTCATTATATGCTTCAAACCAACTGGCATATTTCACATAATTATTGGCTATTCTATCTATTTCGCCACTAATTAATTCTTTAGAAATCTCTTTTATTTTTTTTGCTGGTACACCAGCGTAAATGGTACCTGCTTCTACCACGGTACCTTCGGTAACTACTGCGCCAGCAGCAATAATCGCATTGCTATTGATAATACATCTATCCATCACAATTGCCCCCATCCCAATTAGTACATTGTCTTTTATGGTACAACCATGTACTAGTGCGTTGTGTCCTATCGATACATTGTTGCCAATCACTGTTGGGTTTTTCAAATAAGTACAATGTATCACTGCCCCATCTTGTACATTCACCTTATTACCCAAGGTAATGGTATTAACATCGCCACGAATCACGGCATTAAACCATACACTACAATCATCACCTGTTACGACATCACCCACAATAGTAGCATTGGGCGCTACAAAACAATTGGTGCCAAAAGCAGGTGTTTTATCCAGTACGGTAAGTATATAAGCCATGTGATTTAATTTTTAATTTGAAGATTGAAGTTAAAAGTAGCTAGAAAAAATGATTATCGCATGAATAGAAAGGGTAGTAACTATTTCCTAAGTTAACTTTGTTATCTTATACGTTTTTATTGTGTTAAACTGGCAACTACAAATCCCAAATTTCAAACTACCATGTCGCTTCGTAACCAATTTTTAAACCATGTAGCCCAAACATCTGAAGCACCTATCGGCTTAGAAATGGCAAAGGCTGAGGGTATTTGGCTTTATGATAGCCATGGCAAGCGCTATCTTGATATGATCAGTGGTTTTAGTGTTGCCAATATTGGGCACAGTCATCCTAAAGTAGTGGCGGCCGTTCAGGAGCAAGCCGCTCAGTATATGCACTTGATTGTGTATGGCGAATATATTCAGCAACCGCAAGTAGCATATGCCACTTTGCTGACAGCATATTTACCACCTTCCCTCAACTGCGTGTACTTTACCAATAGCGGTGCAGAAGCCACTGAAGGTGCCATGAAATTGGCGAAGCGCATTACCAATCGAAGCAAGATTATTAGTTGTAAAAAAGCCTACCATGGGAGCACACAAGGTGCATTGAGTGTGATGGGCGATGAGTATTTTAAAACCGCTTTTAGGCCGCTTTTACCAAATATTTACCATTATGAATATGATAGCGAGGATTTGCTTGCTGCCATAGATAGCAGTGTGGCTTGTGTTATCTTAGAAACTGTGCAGGCAGAATCTGGCATTGTAAAACCGTCTGCGACTTGGTTACAAGCAGTGAGAGAAAAATGTCATGCACATTGTGTATTATTAATTTTAGACGAAATTCAGGCAGGTTTCGGGCGTACTGGTAGCTTGTGGGCTTTTGAGCAATATGGCATTGTACCAGATATTTTACTTTTAGGCAAAGCCCTTGGCGGTGGCATGCCATTGGGTGCTTTTATCGCTGATAAGCGCCTGATGGGTACGCTAACCAGTAATCCTGTGCTAGGTCATATTACTACTTTTGGGGGGCATCCTGTTAGCTGTGCAGCGGGAATGGCCGCTTTTCAAGTGTTGCTGGAAGGTAACTATATTGCTGCTATCGCTGAAAAAGAACAACTGTTATTACAACATATTCAACACCCGATGATACAAGCAGTGCGTACCGCTGGCTTGTGGATGGCTATTGAGTTTGATAGTTTTACCACCAATCATGCGGTGATCAAAGCCTGTATTGCCAATGGCTTGATAAGCGATTGGTTTTTGTTTAACGATAAAAGCATGCGCATCGCACCACCCCTTATTATTACCAAGGAAGAATTGATTGCTATGTGTACCACCATTGTGGCGGCCATTGACACCATTAGTAAGCAAGCACACTAGTCTTGTTTTCGTTTGGTATTTGAAGGCTTAAACTGTAAATAACTTGGCAAGAGCGTTCGTTTACGGTCTGTTTCTGGCTTTTGGTACTCTACGTAATAAATTTTAAGAAGAATTAGAAAATAAGAAATAATCAAGGGACCAAAAATTAAACCTGTAATCCCAAACGACCTTAACCCGATAATCACCCCCAAGACGGTGACAATAGGATGCACATCGGCCATCCGTTTGGCCAATACAAAACGGATCACATTATCACTCGTACCAATTACCAATAAGCCCCAAACGATGACAAAAATACCCTGCCAAGTATGACCTTGCGCCAATAAATAAATACTGGTGGGTAGCCAAATTAAGCCTGTTCCCACTAGAGGAATAACAGAAGCAAAACCAGTAACCACTGCCCAAAAGCCTGCATCGCTGACGCCAGCAATGAAATAAGCCAAAAAAGCGAGTAAACCATGCATCACACATATTAACGGTACACCTACCGCATTGCTAAAGGTTTGGGCTTTTAATTCGTCGCCAAAAAGCGCCATTTTATTACGCTTAAAGGGCAAATACAATATTAAAGCCGCTTCCAGTCTGCCTGCATTAACAATCATAAAATACAGAAAAAAATACATCATGCTGATGGTCGTGAAAAAATTAAAACTACCATTTAACACAGTAGACACGATTTGCGTTCCGAAGCTTTGAATCTTGGCTAAGCTTTCTACCGAGATAATATTTACGCCAAAGCGCTGTTGTATGATGTCACCAAAATGCTTGATAGGTTTTATGATTTCATCGGGTTTTGCTGCCACTTGTATCACTTTGCTATAAATCATTGTCGCAAAGATCCCTATGGGCAAAAGGATAATAAAGAACGACAGGATAATCACTAAAATCGCCGCTTTATTGCGCTTCCAATTCCATTGTTTGCCCAACCAATATATCAATGGTTTACTCAATACATAAAACATGACCGCAGCTAGAAACGCTGTAAAAAATTCCATTAACGACCAAAGTAATACTGCGCCAAAAACAATGATTACTGCTAAAAAGAAATAGCGATTGATTTTATAGTCCTGATTATTTTCCATGTAAATTGTGTTTGGTACGATTTATGCAAAACTGTGCCAAGTTATTATTCTAGTAAATGTATGTAAAGCGTTATAGTATGAGCAATAAAAAGTTTTTAGGAGGCCTTATTTTGGGCGCAGCCGCAGGGGCAGCCATAGCGTTATTTTTATCTAGCGATAAAGGCAAGAAACTGATGGCAGACGCCAAGCATCAATGGGCGGACTTAGGCGACGAACTCGACCAATTCATCCACGAGCGTCTAGTAAAATTAGATGAGATGGAGGCGAAAATAAGTGAGGCGTAGTTTCAACAACTACACCTCATATAAGTATTATTGCGTTCAATTTTTATAAAGCCATCTCTTCGGCGGGCTGCTTGGTGATATATCTTGCTATTTCTGCTGCCTTTTGTTCACCAAGAATGATAAAAGAGGCTTCGTGTTTGGTTCTACTACCTCTACTGGTTTTGTCACGTTTTTTATAGCGAATATGCAGTCTGCCTTCATGGGGATAATCGAAACCTGCAATTTTAACAGGTTCATAATGCACATTTTCAATATCTATCCTATCGATTCTAAAGTTGCGACTACTTATCGACTGAATACTTTGATCGAATAAATATTTTTTTTCTACCGCACGCACATATTTTTCCTTAAGGTAGGAATAGGGATTTGAGAAAGAACCTCGTGGGGTATTTTTCTCTGGCGTTGCTTGTGCCCATAAGGTAGGCGTATTTTCAACACTGAGGCTCTTATTTAATTCTAAGCCAATTAAAAAATTTTTGGTTACTAAAATTAAGAATACGCTTTTACCAAAAAAAGCATGCTGCTGTAGGCCAATCAAATGATTGGTATCATCGAAAATAAAGTCTTTCAGAGTCATTTAGAAGGGTATTTTATGAGCCAACTCATTGGTTCTTAAACACTGTGAAGGTAACAAGAAGCTATATCAAGCCGTATTAAATTATCCTAAAAAAAGGGGGGTTTGAGCGTAGTACTACACAAAAAAGTGTGTAGTACTACAAAGCGGCCGTTCTATATCATGCAAATTGCGCATACCATCGCGAAAAAGGTCCATTTAACTACATCAAAAGGCCTACAAACAAGTTATAAATTATTCTCATCGCTAGTTTTTGTCTCTTGCCACCTATCAATATGCAATTGTTCAAAAAAATCGGTTGCTGCCATTTCTCTTACTTCTCCTGGCTGCAAATTGCCAAGCTCTATCCCTTCAATACTTGTGCGAATGAGGCGAACACAGGAATGGTGAACCGCAGCCACCATTTTACGCACCTGGTGGTATTTACCTTCGGTTAAAGTAATAGATAGCCAAGTATAGGGCAAATCTTCTCGCTGCCGAGAGCCGCCCACAAATAAATCGGCTGGTGGCGTAACAATTTGTACATCGCAGGGCGGCGTGGTATAGCTGACCCCACCTTTAATGATAATAGAAACACCTGTTTGCAATTGCAACAAGGCTTCAGGGCTTACCTCGCGGCGCACTTTTACCAAGTAGGTTCTTTTGTGCGGTATTTGACTTTCAAACAATAGTTTGGTAACCCTTTTATCGGTCGTAAGCAATAACAAGCCCTCAGAATGATTGTCCAATCTGCCGATAGCATGTGTCCCTTCTGGAAAATCAAAATCTACATCACCAAGCAGGCGCACTTTATGCGAACTAATAAACTGCGATACCATATGATAGGGTTTATTGATAACAAAATAGCGATGCATCATGGCGGGTTAATAACTTGCTTAAGAGGGTGCAAATAAACGTTTGTTATTTGGTAAATAGGGATAATAACCCTTTGTGGAGGCAGGTTAGCAATATTCATTAAACAGTATGACAATAGCCTCTTAATAAATAGTATATTGCTGTAAAAATGATGTATGTGCTTAAGCAAGTTTTAACATTTGCTGGGCATCAATAAGCGTAATCTTGCTATCTACATTATTTATACATTACTCTTAGCAACATGAAACGTATAGTAGCCACCATCGTACTATTTGTCAGTTTATCTGCTTTTACCAATTGGCAGCATAATCTTAACGATGCTTTTGCCCAAGCACAAAAAGAACACAAGTATGTATTGCTTAATTTTTCTGGATCTGATTGGTGTGGCCCTTGCATTAAAATGCACCGTGATATTTTTGATAATCCCATTTTTGAAAAATACGCTAGTACCGAATTAGTATTGGTAAATGCTGATTTTCCAAGACAAAAAAAGAACCAACTTAGTAGTGCCCAACAGGCTATCAATAATAGTATCGCTGATAAATATAATACACAAGGCAGTTTTCCATTAACAGTGTTGTTGAACGATAAAGGAAAAGTGGTTAAATCATGGGATGGTTATCCTAAAGCTACCATCAATGAATTTATTGCAGATATAGCAGCGGCAATTGATACTGACAAACATTAAACCGTATGGTCACTGCGCTTCAAACATTTAAGGAAAGCATGCAACTCATGGGCAACCAGTTTGAGATCAGTGTTGTGCACCACGATGCCGCTTGGGCGCATGAAGCCATAGCCATTGGGGTTGCGGAAATACAACGTATTGAAGCTTTATTAACAACCTATCGAGATAGCAGCGAAACCAATTTAATCAATCAGCATGCAGGTATTGCACCTGTGCAGGTAAGCCAAGAAATATTTGACCTAATTGAACGCTCTATCCGCATTTCTAAAGTCACACAAGGCGCTTTTGATATCAGCTATGGCTCGGTAGATAAACAATTGTGGAATTTTGATACCACTATGAAAAGCTTACCAAGCAAGGCTGTAGCCAAACAAATGGTACGTTTAATTAATTATAGAAATATAGTATTGGATGCCGCCAATACCACTGTATATCTAGCAGAAAAAGGTATGCGGATTGGCTTTGGGGGTATTGGCAAAGGTTACGCGGCCGAACGCGCCAGAATGGTGATGCAAGCCGCAGGTGTAACTAGTGGGATTGTTAACGCCTCTGGCGATTTAACCACCTGGGGCTATCAACCTGATGGTAATCAATGGACCATTGGTATTGCCAATCCTGATTGTGCGCAGCAAATATTTTCATATATGGCTATTACCAATATGGCGGTTGCTACTTCGGGCAATTATGAAAAATATATTCTGGTAGATGGCAAAAAATATTCGCACACTATTGACCCACGCACTGGCCTACCGGTAACGGGTATTAAAAGCGTTACCATTATTTCTACCAATGCTGAAATAGCCGATGCTATGGCAACGCCTGTTACTATTATGGGTATTGAAGCTGGCCTAGATATGATTAATCAAATACACAATATTGAAGCCATTGTTATCGACGATCACAACCGATTATATACTTCCAAAAACATACATTTAAATTAACACACCCTCCTTTATGACAAAAAGCACTAACCGCTGGCAATTAGCAATACTATCACTTATTGTGATTGTATCAGCAACCGCTTGTACCCATGTAAAAGCGTATCAAAAAAGTAGAATCAATGATTCAGAAATGGCATTATCTAGCAGAAATGTACAACACAATGAACTTAATGCGATGACCTACCGCGAAGGCGCTTCTGGTGCTAATGGTGGCAAAACCGGTGGCGGCTGCGGCTGTAACTAGGCATTTTTGTTACCAAAACTTTTAACTACGCTATGTAGCCATTAACAAGCTCAACTAAAAACACATGAAAAAAATCTGTTTATCGGTTGTGGGTTTATTTTTCTTTTGCTTCAAAGCATTTACCCAAACCGTACCCGACTCTATATATGAACCCAAGCCATTAAAGCTTGAAGAAACCAATTTAGTATCCAGCTATTATGTACAGGATGGCAATCACTCTGCTGTAAGAGGTGGTATTGGCGACGAACACGTTGTAGATTTATCTAACGGACTTAATTTAAAGTTTGTTGGTAGAGATATGAGCAATATCAAACACTCGTTGACTTTGGGTTTAGGATTCGACCACCACACAGCCGCTTCCCAAGCTTATGTGGCCAAGTCTGGCGCTTCAAAAACGCAAGGCACCCGTATTTACCCATCGTTAGATTGGTTAAAAGAAAATGAAGCAAAAGGCACTAGTTTTGGGTTAGGCGTTTCTTATTCTGGCGAGTACAACTACCATTCGTTTGGTATGAATGCTTCTGCCTCCGTTAAAACCAAAAACGATGGTCAATTTGACGTCAAAGTGAGTGCTTATTTAGATAAAGTAACCCTAATATATCCATCAGAATTAATCCCTACTAGTAGTACCAGCACTTCTACCAGCACCACTACTACAGCTAGTGGTAGAACGATTGGCGGCGGTGGTGGCGGTTCTAGCTATAGTATTCCAACCTCACCACGTAATACTTTGTCAGGTTCGTTTACCTTCTCTCAAGTGATTAATTCAAGATTACAAGCTAGCATTACCACTGATATTGTAGACCAAAACGGTTATTTAGGCTTACCATTTCACCGCGTATTTTTTTCTGATGGCAGTGAACAAGTAGAAAAACTACCATCCAACCGATTTAAATTACCTATTGGTTTACGTCTAAATTATTTTGCAGGCGATCGATTTATCATCCGTAGTTATTACCGTTTTTATAAAGATGATTGGGGTTTACTGGCGCATACGGCAGAGATAGAAATACCAGTAAAAATTACCCCGTTTTTTTCAGTATCGCCATTTTACAGGTATTACACACAAACAGCGTCGGACTATTTTGCGCCTTATTTAGCGCATAAAAACACCGATCAATATTTTACGAGCAACTATGCCCTCTCGGCATTATCTAGCCAATATATTGGCGCAGGTATAAAAATTACACCGCCAGATGGTATTTTAAAAACCCATTTAAGCTCGCTCGAACTGCGCTATGGCCACTACTTGCAAAGCACCGAATTGGTATCCAATATTATTTCTTTGTCGATGCAGTTTAAATAAGTTTTTATTAATTATGTTAACACAACAGCCACCCTATGGGTGGCTGTTGTGTTTTATGCAAGCCCATATATCCTACCACCAGCGATTTGAACACAAACTACTGCATTTAAGATACAGTAACTGTGCGTGCTTTAGTCAGCTTTGCAGTTCACTAACACAACATTAAATATGAAGTACAAAATTTTAGGCAATACCGGCTTAAAGGTATCAACACTTTGTTTGGGCACTATGAATTATGGTGGAAAAGGATTTTTTGGTTATATGGGCAATCTTGACCAAGCTGCTGTTGACAAACAGATAGCAACAGCGATTGAGGCGGGGGTTAATATTATTGATACTGCCAATATTTATTCAGAAGGGCTTTCAGAAGTGATGATTGGCAAAGCCATCAGCAACCTTTCTATCAACAGAGATGATTTGGTATTGGCCACTAAGGTAAGAGGCTCAATGGGCAAGGGAGAAAACGATAGAGGGCTTTCGAAAAAGCATATTATCCAACAAGTGGAAGCAAGTTTAAAAAGGCTAGGAACAGATTATATTGACCTCTATCAAATTCATACGGTAGACCCATTAACTCCCATTGAGGAAACCATTAAAACATTAGATGACTTAGTAAGAAGTGGTAAAATAAGGTATTTTGGCGCTAGCAATATGGCAGGATGGCAATTAATGAAAGGACTAGCTTATTCGCAATACCATCATTTAGATAGGTTTGTTTCACTGCAAGCCAATTACGCATTGAATGTAAGAGATATAGAGCGGGACATACTACCAGCATTGAAAGACCAAAAAGTAGGCTTGATGGTTTGGAGCCCTTTAAGTGGTGGTTTACTTTCGGGTAAATACAGAAGGAACGAACCAAAAGAAGGCGGCAGACTAACGCATTTTCCATTTCCGCCATTTCATGAACAAAGGGCTTATGATATTATAGAAGTGTTGATACCAATGGCAGCGCAGCTACAAGTGTCTGTTGCACAACTCGCTTTAGCATGGTTATTGCACCAACCTGTTGTAAGTACCGTCATCATTGGCGCTACTACATTAGAACAACTACAGCATAACTTAGCAGCTGTAGATGTGGCGTTGACAGCGGAAGCATTACAACAACTGCATGCGGTAAGTGAACTGCCAGTTGAATATCCAGGGAATGTGCTTGACATTATGACTGCGGATAGAAGTGCAGGGATTGATTTTCTAAATGCTTAAATTTATACACCAAGCGTAGGCACCATTATCTACTGCCTACGCTTTTCTGCTATGACACATCTACCAAATATCGAAAAAATTAGTTCTATCCAAGCACTACACCGTTATATGGGATTAACAAGCCCTGCTAACCCATTAATTACGATTATCCAACACGAAAGCGTACCTACGACAGAACTAGCAAATAGGCAAAGATTACTGCTAGACCTTTATAATATTTCTATCAAAAGAAGTTTCAAGGGCCTATTGAAATATGGCAAAAACCAGTACGATTTTGATGAGGGTACGATGTCTTTTATTGCCCCAAAACAAATCATCGGCATTGAAGGGGCAGCGGATAGAAATAAAGATGGTTGGTCATTGTTGTTTCACCCAGACTTAATTCGGCAATATCCACTTGGAACCACTATTAAGCAGTATGGTTTTTTTGCTTACGATGTTAATGAAGCATTACATCTTTCTGCCGAAGAGGAGAAAACCATTCAAGTCATAGTGCAAAATATTCAACATGAAATTGACGCAAGACTGGATCATTTTAGCCAAGATGTTATTGTATCAAACCTTGCCCTATTGTTAAATTATTGCAACCGCTTTTACAGTAGGCAGTTTATAACTAGAAAAATGGCCACCAATGATTTATTGGTAAATTTTGAACAATTGTTAGATCGTTATTTCACTACGAATACCAACATGACCTTACCCACTGTAGAAAAATTAGCCAAAGAATTGCATGTTTCGGCCGCCTATTTAAGCGATATGCTGCGTCAAGTAACTGGTCAAAATACGCAACAGCATATTCACCATGCTCTAATTGAAAAGGCAAAAGAAATTTTAACCACTACCAATTTATCGGTTAGTGAAATTGCCTACCAACTTGGCTTCGAATACCCACAATCATTCAGCAAATTATTTAAAAACAAAACCAGTATTACCCCTTTGGCTTATAGACATAGTTTTAATTAATTATGAATAGCAGCTGTTCACCATACTTAATTTACTGCTAGCCAAGGCTATGTGGGACACCTAGCCTATATCTTAGTTTTCTCTCATTCTTTCGTTAAACCTTTTGCATCCAACTTTGTCAATTAAAAAATCGTTACTGCATTTATTGTATAAATACTTGTATTATTTTGCAATTAAAACTAAAAACAAGGTCTATGAAACTAAAAAATTTACGCTTTACAGTTTTTCTATTGTTGGTAGGTACCCAGTTTTGTGGTACTTCCCTAGCGCAAACTACCTTCAATTACACGGGTAGTGTACAAACCTATACTGTACCTGCTGGTGTTACAACCATCACGGTAGATGTACGAGGTGCTAGTGGTGGTGTTCCCTATAAAAATGGTGTTAGCTTTCCGGCGGGTGCGGGAAAGGGTGGTCGTGTCGTAGCCACGGTAAGCGTTACCCCTGGCGAAGTACTCAATATTTATGTGGGTGGAAAAGGTAATGATGGGACTTCTTCTACCACCGCAGGTAATGGTGGATTTAATGGTGGCGGAAATGGTTCAGATGCATATAATGTTGGTGCTGGCGGCGGCGGCGGCGCATCAGATATTAGAAGAGGGGGTACTGGCTTAAGTAATAGAATTGTGGTAGCTGGCGGCGGTGGCGGTGCTAATGATTATAATGTTTCTACCGGCAGTGGCGGAGATGGCGGTGGTCTTGTTGGGGCTTCGGGAAATGTTAATGGTGTTTCAAGGGCAGCTACAGGTGGTACTCAAAGTGCAGGCGGTATTGGGGGTTTATTCTCAGGCTATACAAAAGGCGGAGATGGTAGTTTGGGTGTAGGTGGTAATGGCGGTAGTGGTAACGTAGGCGGCGGCGGTGGCGGCGGCTATTATGGCGGCGGCGGCGGTAGCTTTAGTAGTGGTGCGGGCGGTTCTAGCTATACCCTAAGTACAGCAACGAATGTAACACACACGCAAGGTTATAATGCAGGTGATGGCATCGTCATCATTAGTACCAATTTACTACCTGTTACACTGGTTTCCTTTACAGCAACACCATCACAGGGTAATGTATTAGTAGCTTGGACAACCGCTAATGAAATTAATAATGATTATTTTTTAGTAGAAAGTAGTACTAATACTATTGACTGGACATCAAAAGGTAAAATAGCAGGTGGTAAGTCCAGCTATTCATTTGTGGATAGTTTGCCAAGCAAGGGCGAGAGTTTCTACCGTTTAAAACAAGTAGACAAAGATGGCAAATATACCTTAAGCGATGTGCGTTCAGTGGTATTGTCCGCTGATAATAAAAAACTCAGTATCTATCCTAATCCAGTTGTTAACAACCAACTATCGGTTACTATCAATAATACTGTAACAGACAAACTAGCTTTCGTTATTATGCTTACCAATGGAAAGGTTGTATCAACTGGTTTTATTAATAGTAGGTCTAATAATATTAGCGTTGCAAACTTACCAGTAGGTACTTATATTATTAAATTAGCAAGTGGCGAAACAGCTACATTTATAAAGCAATAGTAATAGATCAAAATGACTACCGCTTTGGGATTATTTGTGATAAGCAATTTATCAAGACAAAAAGTATTATAGTACATGCAGTAGTCACGGTAAAAAAAGAGACTTTTAATTTATAGACAATGTACTAAACAAATGCGGTTGTGTATTTTCTAATACACAACCGCATTTTATTGTCACTATTACCTTTTTGTGGTTATGCATCATTAGCCCAAGTTAGTAGCAAGGGAATCTGCCACCTGATTGTGTACTAGCCGACAGTTTAATCAATGGCTTAATTTCTTTCTACAGGATCTGTTAAACTTACCGCATTTCTATTGGCTTTTACTGCCAATTTTATCATCACAGGATATTTATTAGAAAATTGAAATAAGGCATTGATCACTGGCGTTGGGGCAGCGGTATTAACGGTAGGAATGGATGCATTGATATCCACGCCCAATCGGTTGCCATCATTACCGATGGTTTGATAAGAACCAGGGATATAGGTCATATAATTAGATCCCTTAATAAGCCATGGTGATATAAAGATATGGTCATACCAACCTTTGGCGCCACCGCTGGTACCACAAGTATTTGGAATACTTGCTGAAGCCCTAGTAGACGTGGTAAGATAAGGCGCAACAGAACTGGGCGCTAAATCCCAATTGCCAGGGTATTTTAATAATCCGTCTGGGGCATAAGGCGGGTCGCTCATAACGGTGGTACTATCTGCACCAGTAACAATGGTTTGATACCCTGCTTCCAAACTGCTTGCTGTATTAAAATCGCCCATATTAATTAGATTAGGAAAATATAAAAATTTGGTACGTAATGCCGTCATTTCCTGTGCCACTTGTTGGTCTCTGATTGCACTAGACGAGCCAGATTGTGTATGATTCAATACCACATATAGAAAAGTAGTATCGTGTGTAATGGATAGGTTGACATCATTGTAAAACAATTTATAGATATTAAAATCCGTCACATTAGTCACCAAGGTTTGCGTTTTTACATAGCTAAGTTTCTGCTTGTTATAAAACAGAATATTCATGTTTTTACCATTGCTCGCATTTGTTGGCGTAGCATACGCATATTGGTTCGGGAATACGGTATTTAAGCCATTATTCAATAATTCATCGGCTACATTACCAAATGCGCCTGCCACTGGGTAAAATGCCTCTACTTTTTCACAACTCAAAATATCTGGTTGTGCATATTTCATAATGGTTTGAAAATAGCCATCTAATACAGGGGTGGTACCTTGACAGCCATCGCCGAAATATAAAATATTATAGGCCATTACGCGTAAAGTATCCCATTTAGCCACCGTATTTGGAAGTGGGGTAGTGTCAACCTTATTTGGCTGCGTACCACCATTATTGCTATTATTTTTTGAACAGGACAACAGTATGCCAATACTTAGAAATAGCAGTATTGCAAGGGTTTGATAGATTTTCATAACAAAATAAAATAAGCGTATTTACAAAAAAACATCGAAGTAAACCTTCGATGTTTTTTAATATAATTGATTTACTAATTAGTGTTGGTTGCCTCTACCGTTGGTTTGGTAGCAGCCTAAATCTGCACCCGGCGGTGTTACTTCTGAAGCGCCATATACTGGATCTACAGGTACTACTACTAGAGGTACAATGGTTGTGTTACCTTTACCAATTAACGGCGAACCTGGTTGCAATCTAAAGTTGGCATTACCAATAGCAGACACTGACCAAGGCGATACAGGCTCTGGTAAAGGAAAATTAACAAACTGTGGACTCAATACCTTTACTACTGGTGTACCATCGTAGGTAGCGCCATATGTATAATTAGCAGGTAAATAAGTAGATGGCAACGGTAAATCTGTAGGTTGTGGTCTTGTACAAACAGGACCAAACGTAAAGAACTGGTTGGCAATACTTAAAGAATCGGCGTATTGGTAGTTGTTACCATAGGTAAGATTTGACGTATCGGCCACTGGATTGTTTACTACGCGGTAACCTACACGGCAGTTAACAGCCACATTATTAAAAAATGCGCCTTTAGAACCTTCTTCAAAATTGATGCAAGAACCTCTTTGACCAGGTATTACTTGCAAACCACCGTTTACGAATGTACTGTTGTACATCACAATATTTGTTTGTTGCGCACCAATAGGTTGTCCTTTATTGGATGCTTTTTGACCATTGTAGGCTGTACCAATAAAGAAGTTGTAGGCCATTGTACCCACGGTACCACCTTTTACGTTTACGATGTCACCACCAGTACCACCACATTTCTCAAAAGTGTTACGGAATACATGTATTTTACCATTAGATACCCTGATACAATCATCCGTTCCACCCCATAACCAACTATCTTCTAAAATAAAATTACCATTTGGATTTTGGAATAAGATACAATAAGAGGTACTTGCTTTTTGATTGACAGCAGGGCCAACAACATTTCCATAAGCTGCACCAGCAAAGTCAATATGCGTCCATTTGATAATCATATTGGTGCATGATGTATCGCCGATAATACCTCGCCAAAAACCTTTGTGGGCACTATCCGATGCCAAAGGAATACCCGGTGTTGCATCTTTTATTTGACCAGCTACAGTAAATGTATTGGGTTGTTCTTTCGTACCCAAACTGATAAAAGAGCCTCTTACTACTATCCCTGCACTATTGGTTGATATAATTTTCACACCTGGCTGTACCAATAAAGTATCGCCTTTGTTCACATAAACATCACAACCCAAGGTATAGGTTTTACCTGTTAACATCACCCCTTTAATAGAACCACACAATGGTGCGACATCACTCACGGTAGAACCCGCTGGTAATATGTATTTATAGATATTAGAATCGTCTTCTGCTAGTTTCTTACATCCAGAAAAAATAGTTCCAGATAATAAGATACAGATTGGTATGATTAATTTTTTCATAACGTGTAATATTATTATAATTAATGTTTGTTAAAATTTGTATCTAAAGCCACCTAAGAAACCAAGTTTATAGCTGTCTCTTTGTACAATAGTATAATTCGCATTGGTTTGGTAAGGAATGGTATAACCACCTGAGAACGATTGATTGATGACAGAAGGCGCTGTTTTTAGATATAGTCTATTTGGTTCATTGGTTAGATTGTTAATCTTCGCATAGAAAGAAAAGCGTTTTGCCAATCTTTTTTCGAATGATAGATCCAATGAGCTAAATGGTTTTTGCCAAGTATCTAAATTATAGTATTGCGATACTTGCGCAATACGATCACCTGTATATGAGAACGCAATTTGAACATCTAGACCAGCTTTTGGATCTTTATATAAGAAAGACAAATTACCTACGTGGTCTGCTTGTCCTTGTAATGGTCTTGTTTGAGATACCACATCTGTGGTAACACCAGTACCAGCCACATAATGGTAAAATAATTTATTAGTGGTAACTTCAGAATGGGTGTAAGTATAGTTAGCAGATACACCAAATTTACCGAAGTATTTCGTAAACACAGCTTCAAAACCATAGTTCGTAGCATTATTCGCATTACCTGGTTGAATAAATAAAGCACTTGGACCACCATTTCTTGTTACAAAATATTCAATTGGATTTTGTAATTGCTTATAAAAAGCACCTAATAATAATTGGTCAGCATGACCTGGGAATAATTCGTAACGTAAGTCTAGGTTATCGGCTTGTACGTGCTTTAAATAAGGATTACCAATTTCATCAAATTGCTCACCTGGTAGAATATAAGGCACTAATTCACCAAAGCCTGGACGGCTGACAGATTTAAAATAAGACAAACGGATGTTTTGATTCGCTTTCAATGCATATTTCAAGTGTACACTAGGTAATAAATCAACATAACTAATGGTGCCATTTTTAGCATCAAAGGTTGAAGGCATTACCGTTGTATAATCTTGTTGTGTATTTTCAGCTCTTAAGCCACCCAATATTTGCAATTGTTTTAGCAACATGAATTTAGCTTGTATATAAGCAGCAGCAATATATTCATGCGCTGTGTAGGTATTCGCATTCACTGCAGTTACGGCACCAGTACCATTAGCAGCGGGGCTAAATGCCAATCCTATTTGATCGATAGAATGGAAAGGCTGAACGGTTGTTGAAATGGCTTTCAAGCTATAATCATTGTAAAAATTATCTCTTGTTTTCGCTCTGTACAAACCACCCGTTTCAAATTCAACTTTTGTATTTAAAATAGTAGGTGTGTAAGTAAGGTTTACATAACCTGCATAATCTTGGTCTTTATTGCGCTGCCAAATACGATGCATGCCTGTACCATAAGTTGTAGAATCTACTCTGGTAACTTTACCGCTAGGGTCTAATATTACATTCGCATTAAAGTTATAGCTGGCCATATCTGGCACTTGGCTCTTAGCAATTGAATAAACAGCACTCCAGTTTAGTTTTACAAGACTAGACAATTGGTGGTCACCTTGCAAAGTTGCATTGTAAATATCTTGTATTTGCCATCTGCTTCTATAAGATACATCTACCGATCTACTAGCTGCTGATGAATTGGTACCTACGGTAGTATCAGGCGTAAATCTTGTTTGGTATTCATTTTGGTGAACATATAGATTGAACAAAGCAATTTTGTTCTTGCTGTTGAACACATAATCTATTTTATTTTGAATACCAAATCTGTTGGTTTGCGTAGAGTATTGACGCTCATAAGCATCTGTAAATACTGGTGTATTGCCTGTAGGATTGTAACCTGGCTGTGCACTTTGTATTAAGTTTTGAGAATTGGCGCCTTTATAAAAATTTTGGTAACTAGCAGAAACGATTACCCCTAATTTTTTATTCAAAAAACGATCACCGATCGTAGCACCCATGGTACTATTGACAGGATAAGATCTGTTGGTATAGTGTACATTGTTTAAAGGGAAATCACCTGCTGTACCAGCATAATTATTACCTCTGATTTCCGAAGGAGATAATTTATTAATAGTACTGTGGTCGAAAGCGGTAAATGGTCTAGATGACGAAAATAAAGTTGAATAACCGCCAGAAACATTGGCGCTGAACAAGAATCTATCAGGTGCACTTTTCATTACTAAATTCATCGTACCACCAATCGCATCACCCTCCATATTCGGTGTTAATGCTTTGATCACTTCCAATCTTTCAAGCATTTCAGAAGGGAAGATATCCATTGGAATAAAACGGTATTTGTCATCTGGACTAGGAATTTTAATACCGTTCACCAATGTATTATTATAGCGTTGCGCCATACCACGGATAATGGCATATCTACCTTCACCGCTATTGTCTCTTTGTATGGTTACACCACTTACACGTTGTAAAGCGTTCGCCACTGTAACATCTGGTAGTAACTGGATGGTTTTTTCTGATAAGATATTCTGAACGATATCGGAATTCTTTTCAATATTTCTAACAGCGTTATCAGAACGCTTGTCTGCAGTACCTACTAATACTACTTCCACCAAAGATTTAGCATTGGTTAGCAACTGAAAATCTGGTACTACTGTGATACCTTTTTCTTTTACTACAACGGTTGTTTCTTGTGGCGATTGGTAGCCCACGATAGATACTACTAGTGTATAAGTACCTGGGGTAACAGCTTTAATGGTATAGCTACCATCAATGTTTACGATAGCGGCATATTTTGTATTTTTCAATACAATATTGGCACCAGCTAATGCCTCGCCAGTATTGCGGTCGAACACTTTTCCTTTAATGGTTTGTGCAAATGAAGCACTTAATATACCAACGATTAAGAAAAGCGTAAAAAGGGTTTTGACAAAAAAGAGTCGATTTGCTTGCATAGATTGCTTTGTTGTTACGGTGCAATACTATGTTTTAAATAAAATTCGCAAGAATCGTTCACCGAACTTAACTATTAGGTAATAATAATATCACATAAGCTTAACAAACGGTTGAAATTTGGCATCAACAATGCGCTCAGGCTGGTTTAAATGGTATTTAAAATTAACTTGATGGTAGCTTTTGTTTTACGATAAGTGCAGTAATTACTACGAATTTTCATCAATTGCTGCCATTAAATACTCATCATTTACTATATTTTATCTAACAGTCGCTGCAAAGCGGAAAGGGACTGGAGAGATTTTCACGGTAGATAAGCAGTCAAAAATATTTTTATCAGCCTAGAACAAGAATGCCCATACAACGTCGGTTGTATGGGCATATTACGACCATATTCCTATTAAGAGAATAAGTATTCCACATCTTCTCTTGTAAGGCTCTTCACAAAGCCGTCATCATCGGTGATGAGGTCTCTCGCCAAGGCTCTTTTACGTTCTTGGAGTTTTAAAATCTTATCTTCTACGGTATCGGTACAGATCATGCGATACGCAAATACGTTTTTGGTTTGGCCAATACGGTGGGTTCGGTCAATGGCTTGCTGTTCTACCGCAGGATTCCACCAAGGGTCTACAATGTACACATAATCTGCCGCTGTAAGATTTAAACCCACACCACCCGCTTTGAGTGAGATTAGGAACACCCGACATTCTTCATTGTTTTGGAAGTTTTGAATGGCTTTCTCACGGTCGGTTGCAGAAGTGCTACCATCAAAATATTCGTAAGCTACCCCAAGTTCTTGTAAGCGTTGTTTGATTAAAGCGAGCATACCCAAAAACTGTGAGAAGACCAATGCTTTGTGGTTGCCAATATTTTCAGTGATTTCACGACCAATTTCTTCAAGCTTTACCGACACATTCGGATAGCGCTCTGGCTCGTTCATGATATAAGGGCTATCACATATTTGACGCAGCTTCATTAGGCCTTGCAAAATGGTTAATTGCGATTTGCCAACACCTTGTGCATCTACCGTACCTAAAATTTTCTCTCTAAAATCGTTTCTAAACGCATCGTATATTTTACGTTGCTCATCGCCCATTTCGCAGAAAAGCACCATTTCTTGCTTCTCTGGTAAGTCTTTTGCCACTTGTTCTTTGGTGCGGCGCAAAATGAAAGGATATAATAGCTTACGCAAATGTTCTTTCTGTTCTTTCTCGCCAAACTTATCGATAGGCACAGCAAATTCTTGTTTAAAGAATTCTACACTGCCAAGCATGCCTGGGTTTAAGAAATTCATTTGGGCAAATATGTCGAATGTATTGTTTTGTAGAGGCGTACCACTGAGGCATAAGCGGTTTTTGGCGCGTAGCAAGCATGCCGCTTTGGCTACTTTACTGCTTGGGTTTTTAATCGCTTGGCTTTCATCTAATACCACATAGTCGAGGTTCATATCTACAAACTGCTTAATATCGCTACGTAGGGTACCATAAGTGGTAATAATGACATCAATATGGTCTTGCTGTAAATTTTCACGCAATCGGCTACCGCCGTGGTGAATATAAAAGGTGAGGTTGGGTGCAAATTTGCTGATCTCATTTTGCCAGTTATACATCAAGGTAGTAGGACATACTACCAAAGCTTTCAGTGAGCCTAATTCTTCTTTTAAGTGGCACATAAAGCTGAGGGTTTGTATGGTTTTACCAAGACCCATATCATCTGCCAAAATACCGCCCCACTGCACTTCTCGCAAATAGTTTAACCACTGAAAACCGCTTTCTTGATATGGTCGTAAAATGGGTTTTAAGTGGGCTGGCGGCTCGATATCTTTAATGGCATAATTCTCTTTTAGCTTTTCGTATTTTTCTTCTAGCTGAAAAAATAATTCTTCCTCGTTGCGCTCGTTGTAGAGCTCTTCAATTACACTAAAATGGTATTTACTCAGTTTAATGCTAGTGCTTTTACCCTCCCCTACTCTAAATAAGAGCGCATATTTTTTGATCCATTCTTCAGGCAAGATACCCAATGTGCCATCTTGTAATTGTACGTACTGTTGCTTATTGACAAGGGCTTGCTTAATATCGTCTACCGTTACTTGTTGTTCGCCAAAACTAATTTGGACTTTGGCATCAAACCAATCGGTATTGCTACTGATAAATATTTTGGTAGAAGGCTTGGCCGTATTGAACCTAAAATGCTTCAAGGCATCAAAGCCATACACGGTTACATTCATGTCTTTTACCGCATCGATAAACAAGAAAAACCAATTGTTCTTTAATACATCAGCACCTTTAAGGGCAAGTGTATAATTGTCTGCCGGGCGAATAAAATTAGAGTGTAGATTTTCTATTTTTTGGATAAAGTTTTTCTCTGCTTCTACATTGCGTTGAATCACCAAAATTTTATCGGCAACTGGCAATATAATCTTGTCTTTATCCGTTTGTCTGATTTCGTAGCCTTTGTAGCTAAATACTGGTTCTAATACCAGATAATCGCCCTTCTCTTTCAAGAGTATTTTACAGTCTGGCAATACATCCCGTATCTCTTCTTTTTCAAGATTACCAAAATTGACATTATAGTCTTTCGTTAATGGTAAAATAAACGCTTGCAATTCGTTGGCCCAATCGGCAGCATCAATGACCAACTTACCGGTAGGCAAAAATTTACTTACCACTGAAATGTCTTCACTTCTGTTCCAAGTAAAAAATTGGTTGTGGTATTGAAACAACATCACACCAGCACATTCATTTTCGGTGATATTTAATTCTGCCGAAGGCAATTTTACATTGCACTCAACTGTGTATTTCCCTTCCTCATAAGTTACGGCAAACGTAGGCAAGATGTTTTCGGCTGAAAACTCTGCTAATTCAAGGTTTGCGGTGGTAAAGCTTTTCTTAAAAGGGAGATAAAACACAAAATTACTACCAGATAAATCGGCCAATAATTTCTTATACTTAGGTTGTAAATACTCGTTAATGAGGTTGCGGGTTTCTTCGGGCAATTCATCGGTATGCTGCTGTACAATATTTTCCCAAATACCACTAAAAGGCGAGTTGCGGTTCAGGTATTTATTAACTTCTACAGGCAATAATTTCCGCAATAGCTGTACCATCATTTTATCATCTTCATTAAACACGTCGGTGTTGATGAATTTGTTTAAATCTAGTCTCTCTACCTTACTTGTGTATTTAGAAAAGTCTTCGTCTGTTTCGCCTTGAACCGCATCTATTTGTATGAAAGGATATTGCTGTTCGTTGGTGGTCATTACAACCCCCAACTTAAATGCAGCTTTATTTGCCAGCACTTGTTCCTTAATTTCTGTGGCTTCAAAGGCTTCATTGGTGGCATCTACTTTGCTTTGTGGCTTTGGTACTTCCTCTACCACGGTTGGTTTTACATCTACGGTATTGGTTACGGTAATCACGCGTTTGATAGAAGTATCTAATACACGCAAAAATGGTTTGCCATCCGTGTAGGTAAATTCAAACTTACCTTTTAAATCGTCGCTGAGGCTGTAGCCATAAATACTCAATAATTTATTTTTAACAGCGTCCCAATTGCGGATGGTATCGAAATAATTCGCGCCCTTGGCTTTTAGTAATTGTAAAAACACAATGGCTTTATGGACACATAAGGGGTGTTTGGTATCGCTATTACAAGTACAGCTCGTATCAAAATTGCGCTCTTCATTTTTCAGTAAAACGAGGTTGTACACCGTGCCGCCCATTTCTACATTAGCGGTTACCCGTTCGTCTTTGGCGCTGACTATTTTGGCTTTTTTATCTTGTAAAAAATTCTCGGCCGTGATAAAACTTTCTGGTGATGAGAGCATGCGGATCATCTTTAAATCCAGCATTTTCATTTTTACCACAGTATGCTTTTGATCGTATACCAATTCACGTTCGCCCAGCATGTTTTTATCCAGCATTTCTTGCAACGTAAACAGGGTGCCCGCTTTGTGGCGGCAAATTTCGCTGAGGTTATAAGGACAAGTACAGCGCAGTTTTAATGTAGTAGGATCTTTAAACTGCGATACATACACTTTGTAATAAGTAGCATAGCTATCGTCTTTCACCCGAAAATTGACAGATGCCATTAACTCATCGTACTCTATTAATTCTACATTGCCCAAAGCATGTATTTTCTTGCCACGACGAATTACTTCTTCCGAACCATTGTTATAAATATGTTTAACGAGATACGGTAAAGCCATTTTTTTAGTTGATAAGATTGATGTTTTGCCTAGCTAAAACCAGGCAGCCTGCGAAAAATGCAATTTACAAATGTAAAGGAATGATAGTGAGAGTATAAAGTATTTATTATTGGCTGTGGATGAAATGTTTGTTAATTATGTCATTTTTAGGGTATTTGTAAGCCGATTGTTCACAAAATACGCTGCCAATTAGGGAAGACCACTAATCAATTAAGCAAACAAATGTGTGTCCATAGTGTTACATTTGATTTTCACAGACAAATTAATGTATGAGCCAAACATTTCCATTAACAGGTATTAGTTCCGTTGCTATTCATGGTGCAGACAATCACCATGCCGAATCTTCACATGTCACCCCTATTTACGCCACTTCTACCTTTACATTCGATACAGCAGAACAAGGTATGGAGCGCTTTGCCAGCCTTGATAAAGAAAAAATATATAGCCGTTGGGGCAATCCCACTTTTAAAAATGCGGAAGAAACCATTGCGGCGTTAGAGGCTTTTGGGCTAACCGATGCAGCGGGACAACCTTTGCAGTTAAAAGCTTTGTTACACGCTAGCGGACAAGCAGCGATGGCTACTTTATTTTTGGGCAATTTACAAAGTGGCGATAGTATATTATCACATTTTTCGTTATATGGTGGCACTTACGAACTCATGCACAAAGTATTGGCGCAAAGCGGTATTAATATTATCATCGCCGATTTGCGTGATTTAAATATTGCCGTAGAGACTATCCAAAACAATCCATCTATTAAGTTGGTGCATTTAGAAACACCCGCTAACCCAACCATTCAATGTGTAGATATTGATGCGATTACCAAGCTAGCAAAAGCACAAAATATGCTCGTAAGTGTCGATAATACTTTTGCCACGCCTTATTTGCAACAACCGTTTAAATATGGCGTTGATTTTGTATTTCACAGCACTACCAAGTTTTTAAATGGTCATGGTACGGCTATTGGTGGCGTGCTTATTGGTAAAGACATTGAATTGATGAAAACCAAAATGTGGAAATGGCATGCCTTATTGGGAGGCAATGGCAATCCCTTTGATGCCTATTTACTAATTACTGGCATGAAAACCTTAGAACTCCGCATGGAGCGCCATTGTAGCAATGCCATGATTGTGGCTAAATTTTTAGAGCAACATCCTGCGGTAGCGCAAGTGAATTATAATGGTTTAACCTCACATCCCGATTACCATTTGTGTCAACGACAAATGACACATCCTGGTGCTTTGATGAGTTTTGAGCTAAAGGGCGGTTTAGATGCGGGTAAACAATTTATTGATAAATTACAAATGTGTGTGCGGGCTGTTAGTCTAGGTACTGTAGATACATTATTATCACACCCAGCAAGTATGACGCATTTTAGCGTACCAAGAGAAGAACGTCTTAAATTTGGTATTACCGATGGCTTAATCCGTTTAAGTGTTGGTATAGAAAACGTGGCTGATATTTTAGCCGATTTTGAACAAGCATTGGCATCATAATGGGTAAAACAGTAGCAGTGGTTGGGGCAGGCATTAGTGGATTATCTACAGCTTATGTTCTAGCCAATCAAGGATTTCAAGTAACAGTATTGGCAAAGGCTTTTTCGCCCCATACCACTTCCAATAGGGCCGCCGCCTTTTGGTTTCCTTACCATGTTCGTGGCGACCAAAGAGGTATTGGTTGGGTAGCAACAAGTTATCAATACTTTAAAGATTTATCGGCAGACCCAGCAAGTGGTATCAGCTTTATCAAAATCGTCAAGGGTATTAAAGCGGGTATAGTGGATGATGCTAATTGGATCGAGTTTATGCCGCCCAATACCTGTACAGAAGTACCTAGGGAACAATTGCCAACCGGCTACCAACAGGGCTTTCAAGCCATGGTGCCCTTGGTAGAAACACAATTGTTTTTACCTTATTTACAAGGTCTGTTAACAGACAAAGGCGTTGTGTTTAAAGAGGCAACAATCACTAACTTAGCTACGATAGCTACCGCCTACGATGTGGTGGTCAACTGTGCAGGCCTAGGTGCTGTTGACTTATGCAAGGATAACCATCTTTTTCCTGTTCGTGGCCAAGTATTACTTGTAGAACCAGGTTTTCCAGATGCTATTTTTCTAGATAATCATACACCCACTTATATTGTACCTAGGCAAGACGCCACCATTATTGGCGGTACTTATGAAGAACATGTAGGCGTTGAAACTACCGAGCCAGACACTTTGCAACAGTTATTGGTGAAAGCCAGTAATGTATTTCCTGAATTGCAACACAAGCGTATTATCGGTAGTTGGGCAGGCTTAAGACCATTTAGAGCCACGGTACGCTTAGCGCAAGAAACCGATACCAATATCATTCACAACTATGGCCATGGGGGCAGTGGTTTTACCTTGTCGTTTGGCTGCGCCGAAGCGGTATTGCAATTGATGGAGACCCCTAACCCTTAAAGGGGATACTGATAACTATCCTCTCATAAACAATTCCTGTAATAAATATGACACTAAGAAACGCAGTAAAAGCAGATTGTCAAAGACTTTTGGCCTTGATTCAAGAATTGGCGGTCTATGAAAAAGCGCCTGATGAAGTGATTGTGACGTTGGAACATTTTGAAGAGAGCGGTTTTGGGGCTAATCCTGTGTGGTGGGCATTTGTAGTAGAAGATGAACAAGGTGTGGTGCAAGGTTTTGCGCTGTACTATATCCGTTATAGCACTTGGAAGGGCCAATGTATTTATTTAGAAGACTTATTGGTTACTGAGCAAATGCGCGGCAAAGGCCTAGGCAAGTTATTGTTTGAAGCCGTAATGCAAGAAACGAAAAACAGAGGTTTTAAACGCATGTGCTGGCAAGTGCTTGATTGGAACGCGCCTGCTATTAATTTCTACAAAAAATACAATGCCACTTTAGATCCTGAGTGGATGAATGGCATTATTGACTTTTAATATTATAAGCCTAATTTTTCTATTGCGGTTTGTGCCGCTATTTGGCTAGCGTCTTTTTTATTAAAGCCTTTACCTTGGGTAATGATTTCCCCATCAATCACTGTATTGATGATAAAAATGCGCCTACCACTTTCTAGTTTTTCTTCGGCCAAGTCAAACGTCAACACTTTGCCATTTTTACTGGCCCAGCCTATGAGTTTGTTTTTCAGATTGATGTCTATCAATTCTAAATCATCCACAAACATATGTGGGATCACAATTTGCTTTAACACCCATTGCTGCGTTTTGCGGTAACCTTTGTCTAAATAGATAGCACCAACAACGGCTTCTAGTGTATTACCAAAAATTTGGCTGTTACGCAGCGAATTATCGAATTTATTAAAAAGGGTTATCTTCTTTAACCCCATTTTCACAGCAATATCGTTCAATTGTTGGCGATTGACCATTTTGCTGCGCATTTCGGTTAAGAAACCTTCGCCTTTATATGGGTATCTTTTAAATAGATAGTCAGCTACGATAGCACTTAATATCGCATCGCCTAGATATTCTAAGCGTTCGTTATTTTCTTCAGGGCTATCTTTTACGCTACGGTGGCTAAGAGCGGTGTAATAAATACCCATATTGGTAGGCTTGATGCCTAAGGTATTTTTTACATTCTCTTCAAATGATTGGGTGGTTGATTTTTTAAGTAATCTTTTGAGTATGTCCACCACGTTATGCCACGTATTTTTTAACTATTACACAAGCATTATGACCACCAAAACCAAATGTATTACTCAAGGCAGCGTTAACAATACGTTTTTGCGCGGTATTAAAAGTAAAGTTCAGTTGGTTATCCAAATCTGGATCGTCGGTAAAATGGTTAATGGTAGGCGGTACGATATCATGTACCACACTTTGGATACAAGCAATGGCTTCTATCACCCCTGCCGCACCTAAGGTATGACCGGTCATCGATTTGGTACTACTGATATTTAATTGATAAGCGTGTGTACCAAATACATCGGTGATGGCTTTTACCTCAGCCACATCACCTAGTGGGGTAGAGGTACCATGTGTATTGATATAGTCAATTTCTTCTGGTTGCATGCCCGCATCTTTCAAGGCGGCAAGCATCACGTTTTTAGCGCCCAATCCTTCAGGATGTGGGGCTGTTAAATGGTGCGCGTCGGCAGTGGCGCCGCCGCCAGCCACTTCACAATATATTTTGGCACCGCGTTTAATAGCGTGCTCATATTCTTCAAATACTAATACACCCGCCGCTTCGCCCATTACAAAGCCATCACGGTCTTTATCGTAAGGTCTGCTAGCCGTGGTAGGGTCATCGTTGCGTTCGCTCATGGCCTTCATGGCGTTAAAGCCACCCACCCCTGCTTCGCAAATCACCGCTTCTGCGCCGCCACATAAAATCACATCTGCTCTACCTAGGCGAATGGTGTCTAATGCAGATACCATGGCATTGGTACTGCTTGCACAAGCACTTACCACTGCGTAGTTAGGCCCTCTAAAGCCATGGCGCATCGATATTTGCCCCGCGGCTATATCTAGAATCATTTTAGGGATAAAGAAAGGATTGAAACGTGGCGTTCCATCCCCTTTTGCAAAATTCATCACTTCTTCTTGGAAGGTATTAATACCACCGATGCCACTTGCGAAAATGACACCCACTCTATCTACATCTACATTTTCTTTTGAAATGCCACTATCGCTCACTGCCATATCGCTTGCAGCAATGGATAATTGCGCAAAACGGTCCATACGTTTGGCTTCTTTTCTATCCATGTGGTTCACAGGATCGAAACCTTTTACCTCGCAAGCAAACTGTGTTTTAAACTTTGCAGCATCAAATAGTGTAATCTTATCAGCACCCGACACGCCGTTCACCAAATTACGCCAGTAATCATCTAAATTATTACCTATTGGTGTTAACGTACCAATACCTGTTACTACAACTCTTTTAAGTGCCATATTGGGAAAGCCTTTAAGTTAGAAATCCGCCTTACCTTGGCTTAAACCTAAGTAAGGCGGATTTTAAATTATTCTTTAAGAAAAGCGAGTGAAAACTACTTAGCGTTTTCTTCTAAGTAAGCAACTGCTTGACCAACGGTAGTGATGGTTTCAGCTTGCTCGTCTGGAATTGAAATGTTAAATTCTTTTTCAAATTCCATGATTAATTCAACGGTATCCAAAGAATCGGCACCGAGGTCGTTGGTAAAAGAAGCTTCTGTGGTAACTTCTGCTTCGTCAACTCCTAATTTATCAACGATAATTTTTTTCACTCTTGTTGCGATGTCTGACATTGTAATTATTTTTTAGTTACGGGTGCAAAAATATACTTTTTGGTAAAACCGCAAGTTTTTAAATGAATTTTGTTTGAGAATGGGAAAATTTAAGGTGGTTACTAACATCAAAGGGATGCTTTATGCCCATTTTTGATGCAAAATAGCATTAATAATCAATTAGTTACTCGTATTTACTGGTAAAAACGCTAGGGGTAACTTTTATAAAAGTTACCCCTAGCTGGTTGTTATTGTAATGGATTTTGTAATTGGTAAAAGCGGTTTAGTTGATTTTTACGAAAACATCTTCTACAAAATTGGTGGTAATTTTTACCTCTTTTGTTTGTACAATTTCGTCTTTATCATTTAAAATAGTAAACGATAATGCTTTAATATCACCTACTTCTGGCAATTGTACTTTTTTGTAAAAGACTTTGTTTTTGTAAGATTGTTCAAATAATACAACACCATTACCATCTTTAATCACAAAATAGAAGTACTTACCACTGATATTATTGTAGCGCACATCAAATTCTAAACCGTCGGTGGTATTACCTACATATTTAAGGTCTAGTTTAGGAGCTGACGCGCTATCTAATACTGTGTTTGGAAACTTGGTCGCATTGATGGTAGTAGCTTTTGCTTGTACTGCGCAGCAAAGGGTGATTACTACCATGTTTAGGACGATGATTCTTTTTGCGATGTTGTTGAATGTTTGCATGTTCATAACTGTTTCAATTTAAAAAATTAATAATAAAATTGTTATTCACAAGCCAAGCAAAAGGGTAACATTATGGCGGCGCAAACGTGGAATTAACAGGTTTCTTTCATTGCTAGCAGACAAGACATATCGTTGGAGAGAGGGAAAAAAGTTTTTTACATCTGCTAATGATACCCTTAATACCCGAGTAGGCTAAAAAGTAACCCAAAGGATTTGGCAAATTTTCGCAAACAGTTCCGTAACAGCATTTTAACATACCTATATTCAGGTACATACAATTGCTATTACTATCTAAATACACTCGTTTTTTCTCAAAAAAGGGGACTACCGTTTACGCCAACTAGCTAAAAATAAAAAGAGAGGATACATAAGCAAAAAGCCTATATATCCTCTCTTCTATCATTTACGCAATTCTAAATACTTAAGCAGGCTTATTCAATATATTCCAAAGGGCATCTTTTAGTTCTAGCAAGCCTGTATTGGTCACCGAAGAAATAAAATAATGCGGTACGTCTGTAGGCAGTTCTTTACTAATAGCGGCTTTTAGTTCTTCATCTAGCATATCGCTTTTACTCACGGCTATAATAAAATCCTTCTCAAGCATCTCCTCGTTGTACTCTTCTAATTCATTTAATAATACCTCAAACTCACGCTTATGGTCGTCACTATCGGCAGGAATTAAAAATAACAAACAGGCATTACGCTCTATATGACGCAAAAAACGATGCCCCAAACCCTTCCCTTCTGCGGCGCCTTCAATAATACCTGGCAAATCGGCAATACAAAAGCTTTTACCATCACGGTATTCTACCATGCCGAGCTGCGGCACCAAGGTGGTAAACGCATAATTGGCTATTTTGGGTTTAGCCGCTGTAATTACTGATAATAAAGTAGACTTACCCGCATTTGGAAAGCCCACCAAGCCCACATCGGCCAATACTTTTAACTCGAGGTTTTTATAGCCCTCTACGCCAGGTTCGCCGGGCTGTGAGTGTTCCGGAACTTGGTTGGTAGAAGTGGCAAAATGTTGGTTGCCCCAACCACCACGGCCGCCACGCATCCAAATAATTTCTTGTCCGTGTTCTAATACTTCCGCTTCAATCTCTCCAGTTTCTTCGTCACGTGCAATGGTACCCAAGGGCACATCTATATAAATATCATCTCCATCTTTACCTGTACAATTGCTCTTGCTACCATTTTCCCCGTTTTGTGCCAATACATTTTTATAATAACGCAAGTGTAATAAAGTCCATAAATTGGCATTGCCACGTAATATAATATGCCCACCACGACCGCCGTCACCACCGTCAGGGCCACCCATGGCCGTTAGTTTGTTGCGCATAAAATGCGTTTGCCCTGCACCACCGTGCCCACTTCTAGCGAAAATGCGGATATAATCTATGAAATTCTTTTCTGACACGTATTATAATAATTTAGTAAAGCGTTTGCAAAGGTAGCGTAAAACTAGCCCCCTCAATCCACCAAAGGGGGAAATAGTGCAAGCACACCGATTATAAGACAAGATAGTTCAAAGAATAAGGGATTCAAAAATTCTGCATTTATTTGTCAAATCAGCGAGCGACATATGCTACATTTAGTACGCATGGCCTCAAATGCTATTTTGTGTATCCCTGTGCCCTCGTGCCTTTGTGGTAAATAGATTGCAGTACAACTGCCGGTATTATTTATTACGCGTCGAACGCATGGCCTCAAAAGCTACTTTGTGTATCGCTGTGCCCTCGTGCCTTTGTGGTAAATAGATTGCAGTACACCTGCTGGTATTATTTATTACGCGTCGAACGCATGGCCTCAAATGCTACTTTGTGTATCGCCGTGCCCTCGTGCCTTTCTGGCAAATAGATTACCATACACTTGCTGGTATTATTTATTCTGCATCGAACGAACGGCGTCAAATACTACTTTGTGTATCGCTGTGCCTTCGTGCCTTTGTGGCAAATAGATTTCAGTACACCTGCGTGTATTATCTATTACGCATCGAACGAACGGTGTCAAATACTACTTTGTGTATCGCTGTGCCTTCGTGCCTTTGTGGTAAATAGATTTAAGTAAACCTGCGTGTATTATTTATTACGTGTCGAACGCATGGCCTAAAAAGCTACTTTGTGTATCGCCGTGCCCTCGTGCCTTTGTGGTAAATAGATTGCAGTACATCTACGTGTATTATCTATTACGCATCGAACGAACGGCGTCAAATGCTACTTTGTGTATCGCTGTGCCTTCGTGCCTTTGTGGTAAATAGATTGCAGTACATCTGCATGTATTGGCGAATTCTGCGAGCAAGTTCAAACAAGCGCGGCGCTAGAAGCACATTTCGCCTATTTTCGTTGCTGCAACTAAATCAGATTGTCAATGCCACTAAGTAAAATTGCAGGGATCGGTATGTATGTCCCTAGTACTATTGTTACCAATAAGGACCTCACCAAGTATATGGATACCAATGACGAATGGATACAAGAGCGCACTGGTATTAAAGAACGTCGTTATGCCCACCGCACTGAAGAAACCACTACCACCATGGCGGTAGAAGCTGCCACCATTGCCATCCAACGGGCAGGCATCACACCCCAAGACATAGATTTTATCATATTCGCCACTTTATCGCCAGATTATTATTTTCCAGGCTGTGGGGTATTGGTACAACGTGCCATGCATATGAAAGAAATTGGCGCTTTGGATATTAGAAACCAATGTAGTGGCTTTGTGTATGCGTTAAGTGTGGCCGACCAATTTATTAAAACGGGTATGTATAAAAATATCTTGGTAATTGGTAGTGAAAAACACTCTTTTGGGTTAGATTTTAGTACAAGGGGCAGAAATGTGAGTGTGATATTTGGGGATGGTGCAGGCGCCGTAGTGTTGCAACCCACCGAAGCAGCCAACCAAGGGATTTTAAGTACCCATTTGCACAGCGACGGGGAGAGTGCTGAAATATTGGCTATGTACAACCCCGGCACCCATGCCAATCATTGGGCGGCGAAAAACTACGCCACTTTTCCTGAAGCAGAAATTGGTGAAATGTTTATGAGCCATGAGATGATTGACTCGGCACAAAACTTTCCATATATGGATGGCCCAAGTGTGTTTAAAAAAGCTGTGGTGAAATTTCCAGAAGTGATTGTAGAAGCTTTACAAGCCAATGGTTTACAACCGAGTGATATTGATATGCTGATACCGCACCAAGCCAATCTACGCATCGCCCAATTTGTGCAACAGAAGCTTGGCTTACGCGACGACCAAGTATTTAACAATATTCAAAAATACGGCAATACCACAGCTGCAAGTGTGCCTATCGCTTTATGCGAAGCCTATGAGGCGGGTAAGATTAAAGCGGGTGACTTGGTATGTTTGGCTGCATTTGGTAGTGGGTTTACTTGGGCTAGTGCGTTGTTGAAGTGGTAGGAACGTTTCACTAGGCGGTTTTTCACCACATAGGTGTTTTTTTCACCACATAGGCACAGAGACACATAGAAAGAAAGAAGATTTTACCACAACGGCAGGATGGCACAAAGAGGCACAACGAGACCCCCTCATTCACCCAAAAGGTGTTTAAATGAGAATTCACCACATAGGTGTTTTTTCACCACGTAGGCACAGAGGCACATAGAAAGAAGATTTTACCACAACGGCAGGACGGCGCAAAGAGGCACAACGAGACCCTTCAGCCCCCCTAAAGGGGTTTAAATGAGAATTCACCACATAGGTGTTTTTTTCACCACATAGGCACAGAGGCACATAAAAAGAAGATTTTACCACAACGGCAGGACGGCGCAAAGAGGCACAACGAGACCCTTCAGCCCCCCTAAAGGGGTTTAAATGAGAATTTCACCACATAGGTGTTTTTTTCACCACATAGGCACAGAGACACATAGAAAGAAAGAAGATTTTACCACAACTGCAGGACGGCACAAAGAGGCACATAGAGGCCCCTCAGCCCCCTAAAGGGGAATTTTTACCACAAGGGGATGAAGTTCGCAGAGATACAACGGCTCAAAGCGGTTTCGAATGCACTTTATGGAGATTTATGGGTATTTACGAGTAATAATACGGGTATTTATTGTAGTTTTGGGTATTTATGGGTAATATTATGGGTATATGCATATCGAAACAATCCAAATAACGCCAGAGATTTTATCACTTATTGCTGAGATAGATGAATTTAAAGGCGCATGGAGGGCTTTGGGACAATTGGCGCCAGAGACATTAACCTCATTAAAAAGGGTAGCTACTATTGAAAGCATTGGTTCTTCTACCCGCATTGAAGGTAGTAAACTGAGTGACCAAGCTATTAGCCTATTACTGACTAATCTAGACGTTCAAAAGTTTACAACCAGAGATGAAGCGGAGGTAGCAGGCTATTCTGAAGTCATGACGATTATCTTCCAGAATTATCAAGACATTCCCTTAACAGAAAACTATATCCAGCAGCTTCACAGGATGCTACTCCAATATAGCACAAAGGATAATTGGCATAGCGGCAGCTATAAAAAAACGTCTAACCATGTTGAAGCATTTGACCAAGATGGCAAAAGTATTGGTGTGATATTTGAAACGGCTAGCCCTTTTGAAACGCCTATCCGAATGGCACAACTCATTGAATGGGCGAGACAGTGTTTTGCAGACAAACAACTACACCCACTTTTAATTAGTGCCATTGTCATTGTTACGTTCTTGGCCTTACATCCATTTCAGGATGGCAACGGTAGATTATCTAGAGTGTTAACTACCTATTTATTGCTCAAAGAAGGGTATCAATATGTACCCTATAGTTCTTTAGAAGCGGTCATAGAGCAAAATAAGGAAGCCTACTATCTTGCATTAAGACAAACGCAAGGCACACTACAAACCGAAACACCAGATTGGCAACCTTGGCTGTTGTTTTTTTTGAGTGCATTAAGACAACAAAAGCAAAGACTGGAAAACAAGATTGCAAAAGAGCAACTGTTGATGGTACAATTGCCGCCACTGTCATTACAAATTATTGCGCTCATTCAATCAAGAGGTAGTATCACCAATAGTGATATTGTAGCCATTACCAATGCCAATCGGAATACTGTTAAAAAACATCTTGAAACGCTTGTCGCGAAACAATATATCCAAAAGAACGGTCAAGGAAAAGCTACGTGGTATTCAGTTATCCTTAAATAAGGATAAGTGTTTTTTTCACCACATAGGTGTTTTTTCACCATATAGGCGTTTTTTTCACCACATAGGCACAGAGGCACATAGAAAGAAAGAAGATTTTACCAAAAGGTGTTTTTTTCACTACATAGGCACAGAGGCATATAGAAAGAAAGAAGATTTTACCACATAGGTGTTTTTTCACCACATAGGCACAGAGACACATAGAAAAAAAGAAGATTTCACCACGTAGTTTTTTTTCACCGCATAGGCACAGAGGCACATAGAAAGAAAGAAGATTTTACCACAACGGCAGGACGGCACAAAGAGGCACAACGAGACCCCCTCAGCACCCCTAAAGGGGTTTAAAAGGGAATTTACCACATAGGCATTTTTTCACCACATAGGCACAGAGGCACATAGAGGCCCCCTCAGTCCCCCAAAAGGGGAATTTTTACTGCAAAGGGCAGGACGGATCAAAAGGGCAGATAGCTGCCTACTTTATAGATGACAGCACATAAAAAAGGCGAAAGGATGTATGCTCCTTTCGCCTTTTGACTTATTTTAATGCTTGCTTATCTTACCTCTCACTCCCGATAGCTATTGGGATCATCTCTCGCCTATCACCTATCACAGCGTATTGTTCAGCAATTTGATATCTTTGGTCAACTTATAAAATTCTGCACTTGTTGTATAGTCTTGGGTGGCTTTTAGGTGGTTGGCGTGGTGCATGTCTGTACCTATAAATTCCACCATTTTTTCTTTTATTAATCTTTCTGCGGTTTGTTTTACTTGCTTACCATAGTAGCCAGATAGGGATAATATATTGACTTGAAACAGTGTGTTTCTGTTTTTAATCTCGTAATACTGATCAAACTGCTTGTGGAAATAATTGTAGCGTTCTGGATGCGCCAATATGGGTTGTAGACCTTTGATTGTTAGGTCGTAAAGCACCGAATACAAATTCGTCGCTTCCGCCATATAACTCATTTCTACCAAAATGTATTGGTCGCCAAAAGTGAGCAAGGGCTTGCCCTCTTTGATATATTGTTCAAATACATCATCAATCATGTATTCAGCCGCGGCTGCCACTTCCACATTTACGCCATGTTGTTTAAGCGCTTCCCGAACAATCGCCAATTGGGGCAAGATGGTTTCGGGGCTATTGTTGTGCACCCCATTTAAAATATGGGGGGTACAAATGAACTTTTTATAGCCCATAGCTTGTAAAGCTTGCATATAGGCTACCGTATCTGCTACGGTTTGCAAACCATCATCGATGCCCGGCAGCAAATGCGAATGCATGTCTACTGCCAAAAACGATAAATCGGCTGTTACGGGTTTCGGTTTACCAAATGAAAATAACATAGAAAAAGGTAAAAAGGTGATCCCGATAGCTATCGGGAATGTAAAAGGGAATGACCACCCCGTCATTGGAAGGAACAACAGAATTCATAATGATATGCAAAGTGTTTCAACTATCATCATGAATAGCCGCTTTGGATCAACAGATTGCTTCGTGCCTCGCAATGACGTTCACTAAAATTAAGACCTTAATAGTGCTTTCCACGATCATTTATTACCAAGTAGAAAGCCATATGACCTTAAACTAAATCCCTCTGTGTCTTTGTGCCTATGTGGTGAAAAACCTTAAAACTCTTTCGGTAATTTAAATAGTTCCTCTTTCGGTAAACCTTTAAAATACTCGTAGGTTTTTTTCAAGCCTTCGGCTCTGTTCACTTTTGGCGACCAGCCCAAAATTTCTTTTGCCTTGCTAATATCTGGCTGACGTTGCTTTGGATCATCTTTTGGCAGCGGCTTGTACGCAATTTTTACTGTTGCATCTGTCAATGTCAAAATTTCTTTAGCAAAATCTAGCAAAGAGATTTCATCTGGATTGCCAATATTTACTGGAAAAGCATAATCGCTTAATAATAAGCGGTAAATACCGTCTACCAAATCGTCTACATAGCAAAAAGACCTGGTTTGACTACCATCGCCAAAAACCGTTAAGTCTTCACCACGCAAAGCTTGCCCAATAAATGCAGGCAAAGCTCTACCATCATTCAAGCGCATTTTAGGCCCATAGGTATTAAAGATGCGGACGATTCTGGTTTCTACGCCATGAAAAGTATGGTAAGCCATGGTAATCGCTTCCTGAAAGCGTTTCGCTTCATCATATACCCCTCTTGGCCCTATTGGATTTACATTACCCCAATATTCTTCTGTTTGTGGATGTACCAAGGGATCACCATAAATTTCGCTGGTAGACGCAATGATGATTCTGGCATTTTTGGCTTTCGCCAAGCCTAAACAATTGTGGGTACCCAAAGACCCTACTTTTAAGGTTTGAATCGGTATTTTTAAATAATCGATAGGACTTGCGGGTGAGGCAAAATGTAGGATATAATCTAATTCGCCCGGAATATGGATAAATTTAGATACATCGTGGTGATAAAACTCAAAGTTGGGCAATGGGAATAAATGTTCAATATTCTTTAAATCACCCGTAATGAGGTTGTCCATGCCTATCACATGGTAACCTTCATTAATAAATTTGTCGCACAAATGCGAGCCTAAAAATCCAGCGGCACCCGTAACGAGTACCCGCTTTTTTGTTAGGTTGTTATCCGCCCTGGTAGAAGCGTTGGTAAAATGGTTCGTTTTTTCTGCAGTCATGTTATATTTTTTAGGAATTGATATATAAGCTCTTGTCTAATTATCTATCCTTTGTGACGCTTTCCCTGACGCTAAGATTTACTCTCATGCGTCTTGGACTGTCACAGTTGTTAAAGCGCTTAGGGTTTATCAATTTAAGGTCTACCAATACTTTCGTAGTAGTACCCTAATTGTTTCATTTGGTGCTTATCAAACAAGTTTCTACCATCAAAAACAACTTTGTGGTTGAGTTTTTCAGATATAATGTCAAAATCTGGTGTTCTAAATTCTGACCATTCGGTGGCAATAATCAATGCGTCGGCATTGTCTAAGCAGGGATATTGACTATCTGCAAAGCCAATTTTATTGCCCACCACGGCTTTTACATTTGGCATCGCTTCGGGGTCGTACGCTGTTACGGTAGCGCCAGCAGCTACTAGTGCTTCTATCAGGTATAATGCAGGTGCTTCGCGTATATCGTCGGTATTCGGTTTAAACGCTAGCCCCCACAAAGCAAAGTGTTTCCCTTTAATGTCATGATTAAAATATGCTGAAATTTTCGGTATCAGGTGCAATTTCTGTGCCTCGTTTACTGCCTCTACCGCTTTTAATATTTGAAAATTGTAGCCCACTTCTTCCGACGACTTGATTAAAGCCTGTACATCTTTGGGAAAACAGCTACCACCATAGCCAATGCCGGGGAATAAAAAGCGCTTACCAATTCTATCATCGCTACCAATACCCCTGCGCACCATGTCTACATCCGCACCCAAACGTTCACACAATTGGGCAATTTCATTCATAAATGAAATTTTAGTAGCCAAAAATGAATTGGCCGCATATTTGGTCAGTTCCGCACTTTTTTCATCCATAAAAATCACTGGATTGCCTTGGCGCACATAAGGCGCATAGAGTTCGGCCATGACTTGTCTTGCTCGCTCGCTTTGTACGCCGATCACCACCCTGTCGGGCTTCATAAAATCTTCTACGGCTACCCCCTCGCGTAAAAACTCAGGATTACTCACCACATCAAATTCCCCTGTATAGTTAGCAGCAATGGCTGCATGTACTTTCTCAGCCGTACCCACAGGCACAGTACTTTTATCAACAATCACTTTGTAATCGGTCATGATCTTGCCCAAATCATGCGCCACCCCTAGTACATATTTTAAATCGGCGCTACCGTCAGCCCCGGGCGGGGTAGGTAATGCTAGAAAAATAATGGCCGCATCTTTCACCCCTTCCGCTAAAGACGTGGTAAAGGTTAAGCGCTTTTCATTTAAATTTCGTAAAAATATCTTCTCCAACCCAGGCTCATAAATGGTAATCTGCCCACTCGATAGTTTGTCTACCTTGCTTTGGTCAATGTCTATACAAGTTACTTTATTACCTGTTTCTGCGAAACAAGTACCCGAAACGAGGCCTACATAGCCTGTACCTACCACTGCGATTTTCATATATGTCTATATTTAGTAGCCACTTCCAATTCTCACTGCGAGAACACCGAAGTAACTTGTGAAAAATATTGGTTGTTTGAAGCCTCCGTCATTGCGAGGCACGAAGCAATCTGCTCTCCCCGTCATTGCGAGGCACGAAGCAATCTACCCTCCCCGTCATTGCGAGGCACGAAGCAATCTACCCTCCCCGTCATTGCGAGGCACGAAGCAATCTGCTCTCCCCGTCATTGCGAGGCACGAAGCAATCTACCCTCCCCGTCATTGCGAGGCACGAAGCAATCTACCCTCCCCGTCATTGCGAGGCAGGTCGTTATCTGCTCTCCCCGTCATTGCGAAGAATGAAGCAATCTGCAGCCTCCGTCATTGCGAGGCAGGTCGTTATCTGCTCTCCTTCTGCAGCAAAGCCTCCGTCATTGCGAGGCACGAAGCAATCTGCTCTCCCCGTCATTGCGAGGCACGAAGCCATCTGCTCTCCCTTGTTGCCCAGCCACACCCTCATTTCGAGGAACGTCGCCACCTGCCATTACTTACCATTCACAAATGTCCTCCCACAAATCACGCCAAGTAAGATTGCAACTATTGATCAATGCTTCTTTTTGCTGTCTACTACCTGCTTTTATTCGCTTCTCTGCAGCAATGGCTTCTTCTATACTATAAAAACCTTGGTAGTACACCAATTTCACACAATGATATTTTGCTGTAAAGCTATTTGGATATTTTTTTGTTTTATGCGCTAATACCCTTTGACGTAATTGACTGGTAACACCAACATATAAAGTACTGTTATTGTTACTAGACATAATATAAATACATCCTCCTCTTTCCATGATTATCCAAAAAGTGTGTCATTCTATAATGCCTACTGAAAAGCCGCTTAGGATAAAGAGATTGCTTCGTGCCTCGCAATGACGTTAACTAAAATGAAGACCTTAATAGTGCTATCTTCTTACAAGTAATTGCAGCTGGGCTCCCCGTCATTGCGAGGCACGAAGCAATTTGCTTTCCCCGTCATTGCGAAGAATGAAGCAATCTGCCCTCCTCCTGTCGCCCAGCCACCGTCATTGCGAGGCAGGTCGTCATCTGTTCTTGAAACCAGTCCAGAGACCACAGTCGTTGGTCGATGGTTAGAACGCTCTAAAATACAGCATTCTTAAATTTTTCTTGATACTATGTGGCTTTGTGGCTATGTGTTAAAAAATTTAAGCTAAGCGCCACTGTTTTTGTGAGGCACAAAGCAATCTTTTTGTTGCCAGTAGCTTTTTTTTGACAATTTTGGTAATTCATTTTGTAATGCATTCCAAATTCTTTGGGTCTTGTTATTGTATTATCAATTCGAGATGATTATTTGGTGTCTGATAACTGTATTTGGTAAGCTTTTCCACCTTTTAGCTCATGTTACTTCTATTTTTATTGGCATTCGTGAATGCAAAGCATTTGTCTTAACACAAAAGGTGGAGCCAAAAAGTCAAGGCTCCATAGCCAAGCGGGCAAAAACAGGTATACCGCTATAGCGAAGAAGCTTACTATCGGCGATAGTGCTTTGCTGTACTTGGACTTATAAAGGGCTTTACATCTAGGAAATAACACTCTTAAGTTCTTGATTTTACTTAACGTCATTGCGAGGCACGAAGCAATCTATATGTCTCAATTAGCTTGTTAATGTTTAATTTGGGTACTTCTTTCTGTGAAACATTTATGATTCCTTTATTCTTGATTTAATGGCATCTAGTCGGGATGGTTAATTTTTTTTAAGAACCTTATTTGGTTAGCTTTTTTCTTTTTGTAGCTCACGTTTCTTTTATTGTTTTAATGGTGTTCGTGAATGCAGAGCATTTCATTGCCACAAAAAGAAAGAAAAAAGGCTAGGACAACCCGATGGCTCCGCCCGTTTACGAACTTTCATTAGCTTGATTTTCGTGTTCGTGAATCTCGTTCTTCGATTTGTCCTTGCCAGCGCGCCTTCTATGCGAGATTTGTAATTAATAGCAAAGCTGTTTAATTCCGATTATTTTTTATGTTCAGTTATTGTTATTGCGAGGCACGACGCCTTCTGTTCCCGCTTTTCTATCGTCTATGGACTGTCGACTATCGACTTCAAAACATATACCTTTCTTAAATTCCCTTCCATCCTATGTGCCTTTGTGTCTATGTGGTAAAAAATCTAAGCGAAGTGCCACCGTTATTGCGAAGCAAGTCGCCATCTGTTCTTGCTTTTCTATCGTCTATGGACTGTCTACTATCGACTTCAAAGCATACACCTTTCTTAAATTCCTCTCTATCCTTTGTGCCTTTGTGTCTATGTGGTGAATTCCCGCTTCGGAGCTTTAGGAAGCTATCTGCGCCATAAACCCATCTATAATCCTTGCTTTATCTAAATACTGCGCGGCATAAGCTGCTGCATTTTTGGATAGTGATTCTGCCATCCCATCGCTACCATTGGCGCAAGCCACAATCGCTGCTTCAAAAGCCGCTGCATTTTCTGGGGGTACCAATATCCCCATTTGATGGGCGTCGATGACATCGTACAGTGTGGTACCTTTTACCGCTGTTACAATACTGAGACCACCTACTGCTAAGATATTCGTTAGTTTGGATGGCAATAATAAATCGCCTGCACTTTCTTTTTGTATCACCAAGTGACCATAAGCATGATTGAGCAATTGGTTAAAAATGGGTATGGGTTGCAAATCGATAAATAAGATATTCGGGATAGCGGCATCTATCACTGCCTGTTGTAATTTCTCCCGATAAGGACCGGTACCAGAAATCACAAACACCACTTCGGGCGAACGATGCGCCATACTAGGCGCAATATTCAAAATCATCTCTAAACCTTGCTTTTCGCCAATAGCACCCGAATAAAAAAACAGTTTTTTATCTAAGGGGATGCCCAAACCCGCAATGATAGAAGTATCAACCAGTGTTTTAAATATCCGTGTATTATCTACCCAATTAGGGAAGAGCAACACATCAGTGAGCTTTGTTTTTTTTGCCAATATTTTCTGCTGCATGCCCGTAGAAATAGTAGATACCCGCGTAGCATGGTTTAAGATATACCGCTCAATGCCTATCAATATTTGCTGCAACCAAGCTTGCTTAATCATTTGTAAGTCAATGGCCGCATCTATTTGTAAATCTTGTATGTGGTACACAAATTTGGTCAACCGCCGCCAAGATGTTAGGAATAAGCCATGGAAGCCACACAAAAAGCTCGGCGAGGGGGTAATCACGATATCATAGCGCTTATCACAGATGATTTGCCAAAGCACCACCACCAACGAGCTAATATAAAAACTACTATCTTGTAATATCCGTTTTAGCCCTGTAGGATGCTTAGGAATATAGAAGGGACAACGAATGAGTTCTACCTCATTTAAGCATTCTTTTTGGTACCATCTATTTTGATAGCCTTCCAACACTTGCCAATTGGGATAATACGGATAAGCCGTGATAACCGTTACTTGGTGACCCACACTCGCCAAATACTCACACAATTCAGCATTGTATTTCCCAATGCCCGTGAGTTCAGGTGCGTAATTATAGGATATGAGGAGGATTTTTTTAGCTGTCATTCTAAGGTAAACTTGTCTGATGTTGCGCCTCTTTTATCGCAATGTAGATTTGATTAAAATAAGCCATTTTTAGCATGCTAAAAGCGAGGCCTCGTTTGCCATCTCTAAAACCACCAAGTAGTATAAAACTACCTATAAAATAGATGGGCCCAATCCAAACTGATGCCATCATTCTGTATTTCAGTTGTTGTTTCCAAGTCCAGTTTTGTTTTGCAGCGCTGTCGGCATTGGCTTTCATATATCTAGCAGCTTCCCAAGCAGCATATTCGTTGTGTTTGGTAATATAGTGGGCAATGCCTCTAAAATCTTGATGGTCAATTTTGCTTTTGATTTCCCCTATTTTTCCATCAATAATGGGGTGTTCATGGATTTCCATGTCTAGTTTGCTCCAACGATCTTCATCTATGCGCTCATATTCACCCTTACCTACTTTAAACAAGGCCAATTTTTTTAAGGGATAACCCCCTTTTAAGTTTTTACCCATAAAAAAGATGGTGTAATTCAGCCAATAACCATCTATGCTGTCGTCGCCTGTTAGTGCTGCTCGCAATACCGTTTTAAATTCTTGTGTGAGATACTCATCTGCATCCAAGAATAATACCCATTTGGTAGTAGGTGTATGGTGACGCAAATACCAGTTTCTTTTTTTGGGGAAATGACCATCCCATTCGAAATCTATCAGTGCTATACCATTCGCAGCAGCAATGGATTTTGTACCATCCGTACTGCCCGAATCGATAATCACTATTTGTTGGGCCAAATCAGTACCTATGGCAGCAATACAGCCTGGCAGATTGCGGGCTTCGTTTTTAACAGGTATGGCTATCGTTAAGTCTAAAGGTGCTTGCATTATTTATTCTAAGATTCTTGTTTTTAAAGGCTTGCAGGGATTGCCAGCACAAACCATCCAAGCAGGGATGTCTTTCACGACCACCGATCTGGCACCAATAACCGCCCCTTCTTGTATCGTAACGCCAGGGTGTATAAAACTTTCAGCAGCTATCCAAACATGGTCGCCAATGGTAATAGGTTTGGTAATTAGCGGAAACCCTTTTTTGGTAAAATCATGCGTCCCTGCACATAAATGCGCCCCTTGCGAAATCACCACACGTTTACCTAAGGTGATTATCCCTTGCGAATACAAGGTCACGCCGTTTGCTATGCCAGTTTCATCCCCAATCACCAAATTCCAAGGCGCCCAAATAGCCACTTTCGGATATACATGCACCCCTTTACCAATCTTAGCACCAAACAAGCGCAACAAAAAAGAACGCCAAGCATGTAAAGGCCGGGGACTATATTTAAAGCATACCAAGTAAACCATTCCCCACACCAGTCGCTTTAAGCGATCAGCTAAAGAAAAGGAAGCCCCTGTATAAGTATCTTGGTTATGCATGAATGATTTAAATTAATGTCATTGGGGTGAACGTCGCCTTCTGATTTTAATACCAGACCATAGACCACAGTCGTCAGTCGATAGTAAACCGCTCTAAAATTCACCATCCTAAATTGCATCTTTTAGGGAATTGAAATGGTTTCCTATGTGGCTTTGTGTCTATTTGGTGAACAATTCAAGCTAGACGCTACCTTTTTTGCAAGGCAGGTCGCCATCTGTCTTGCCCCAGTGGCTTTTTGATGTTTGCTTTTGGTAATTCACTTTGTGAAGCATTTATGCTTCCTTTATTCTTGATTTAACGGCATCTAATCGGGATGGTTAATTGTTTTTTGAGAACCCTATTTGGTAAACTTTTTTCTTTTTGTAGCTCACGTTTCCTTTTTTGTTTTAATGGTGTTCGTGAATGCAGAGCATTTCATTGCCACAAAAAGAAAGAAAAAGGTCTAGGCAAACACGAAGCATCCCGCCGTTTACGAACTTTCTTTAGCTTGACTTTCGTGTTCGTGAATCTTCGATTTGTCCGCCTACGCGCCTTCTATTCGAGAATACTAATTAGTTTAATTTCATTTTTCTCTTTTTACACTTAAGGAAAGCGGTTTATTTAAACTTCTGACTTAGTGGTAAGCACTCTTAAGTTCTCGATTTTACTTAACGTCATTGCGAGGCACGAAGCAATCTGTTTTCGCTTTGCTATCGACTATCGACTTCAAAGCATACTCCTTTCTTAAATTCCGCTTCAGCCTATGTGCCTTTGTGTCTATGTGGTAAATATCCAAGCGAAGCGCACCGTTATTGCGATGAATATCGCCATCTGTTCTGGCTTTTCTATCGTCTATGGACTGTCGACCATGGACTTCAAAGCATACACCTTTCTTAAATTCCCCTACATCCTATGTGTCTTTGTGTCTATGTGGTGAAATATCCAAGCGAAGCGCCACCATCATTTCGAGGCACATCGCCATCTGTTTTTGCATCTCTATCGTCTATTGACTGTCCACTTCAAAGCATACACTTTTCTTAAATCCCCCTACATCCTATGTGTCTTTGTGTCTATGTGGTAAAACATCCAAGCGAAGCGTCACCGTCATTGCGAGGCACATCGCCTTCTTTTCTTGCTTTTCTATTGTCTATGGACTGTAGACTATCGACTTCAAAGCATACAACTTTCTTAAATTCCCCTTCATCCTATGTGCTTATGTGTCTATGTGGTAAAACATCCAAGCGAAGCGCCACCATCATTGCGAAGCACGTCGCCATCTGTTCTTGCTTCTCTATCATTTGTAGACTATCGACTTCAGAGCATACAACTTTCTTAAATTCCTCCCATCCTATGTGACTATGTGTCTATGTGGTAAAACATCCAAGCGAAGCGCCCACCTACCTACTAATCACTTCTGTAAATTTCTTGCTCGTTGCTTCCGCCGTAAAATGGGAATAGAAAGTGGTATAGGCTTTTGCACCCATTAGCTGTTGCGCTTCTTGGTTCATACCCATCCATTGCTTAAACCCATCTATTAAGGATGGGATATTGTCTTCTGTTATAATGCCGCCTTTGCCTTGCGCTATTTCTTGCCAGATATTTACCCGCTTGGTAATCAGCACTGGGGTATTACAAGCCATGGCTTCTACAATGGCAATCCCAAAATTCTCTTGGTGACTTGGCAAAACAAATAATGCTGCCCCATACAAAGCCCCCCATTTTGCCGCGCCTTGAAGCATCCCTGGATAATGCACTTTATCTGCTAATTGCGGATATTGGGCTTCTAAGTTTTTTAGTTCTTCCCCATACTCGGTATCCATACCCGGCCCAGCAATTACCAAATCTGGTACTAGCTCGCCTCGTTTTGTACTGTCATCTACAAGCGATGCGTAGGCTGTCAATAACATATCTACCCCTTTTTTTGGATGTATGCGACTTAGAAATAAAAAATAAGGCCTATTGATAATCGCAGGACACTTGTCATAAAATGCGGCTTTCTGCTCGTCTGAAAACAGTGGCGGCGGTATAATACCATAGCCTACATTGTAAGTGGCTTTAGGTTGATAGCCGCCAAATGTAGTGGCAGCCAATTGCATTTCTTCTTCGCAGGTAAACAATACCCCGTCGACGCTATTAATCACTTCTTTTTCAATCAAATGCCAGTAAATCACATTTCTTAACGCTTTTAACCTTCGTTCAGGTGCTTTTTGAAAATAAGGATCTAACATCCCATGGGGCATCACAAATACTTTGGGTGTTTGTTTACCCAAACGTTTCAATTGCTTTATTGCTTTTGTAACAGCATAACCATTATATAACCATAAGCCATGTATTAATACTACATCATAATCCTCCAAATGACTTAAAAACCAATGCATGCCATTTGGCACATAAGCCCAAGGATTTTTAACTGGGCCAATACCTATCCCTAAGTCCTTTTCTAAAAAAAACGCATTGGGTGCATCAAAACTCAAAATACTGGGAACAATCCCTTGCTGCTTCCAGAATGGGACATTATTACGGATTCCTTGAGCAGGGCCGCCACTTGCAGGATCCATACTGACTATAACTGAAAGTAGTTTCAAATGAATTAATTAAATCGTTGTATTTGATAAAACATGATGAACGGCACTTATTACCTCACTAACTGTAATCGACAGAATACATTTCTTTTTTTGTTTAATACAAATTTCTAAATCACATCCTGCGCAATCTACCATATGATAAATTATTACATTTTTATTGCCACGAGGGAACCATTGCATAGGTAAATTTCTTGATGAAAAAATTGCAACACATGGAATACCAACAGTAGCAGCTAAATGCATAGGACCACTATCCTGTCCAATAAAAACTGAAGCAGATTGTAAAATTACGGCAGATTCTCTTGGCGAGGTTCTACCACATAAATTTATTTTAGAATTTGTAATGCCATTTAATAAATCATCTGCTAATGCTGATTCTTCTTGGGCGCCTAAAACAATAATGTTGGCTGAAGGATAGCTTATTGATAAAGCAGTTAAGAATGCCATCCAATTATCTCTGCCCCAATCTTTCGACTGCATTTTAGTTCCCGGCGATACACAAATATTAATGGAATTTTTAGGTAAATGCTTGATATATCCATTGCCAGCAGCTAATTCGGATTTGGTTAAATGTAAATCCCAATATTTCTGCTCGTTGAAGTCAAATGTTCCTGAAGGTATTAATCTTCTAGCAATACGTTTTGCTTCCCATTCATATAAACCAGTATCTATATCTTTAGTAACTGTAAAATCGGCTTCTATTTCAGGAATTGCTGCGAAAGATTTTACCCCCGCTAACTTAAAAAACAATATATCTCTTTTAAATCGTTTGCGTGAAGTACAAGGTGTTAAGTAAAATAATTGCTTTATCTTATAGCTTCTTATTTTAAATATCAATGCAATTAAAAGCTTAACATTTCTAGTACTGACAGGATAATTAATAATTTCATCAAAAAAGAAATGGTTACCTAGCACGAGTTCGATTGCAGCTGCTTTGGAAACAACAGGTTTATTTGACAGTAATACAATTTTTTCTGAAGGAAATAATTCACGAATTCTATTAAAAGCAGGTAATGCCATTAACGTATCGCCTAAACTACCAATTCTATAAATCATTATTGTATCTGATGCCATATTGTTATTACTTAAGAATAAATACTAATTGTTATTATCTATTGCTGTACAGATAATATGACCAATTAAGATATGCATTTCTTGTATTCTTGCGGTTATTTGAGACGGTACTACAATATTCACTTCGCAAACTTTATTCATATCGCCTCCCTCTCTACCAGATAGTCCGACATTAATACAACCTATTTTTCTACCAGCATCAAAAGCTCTTAATACATTGGCACTATTACCACTAGTAGATATCCCAATTAAAACATCACCAGCTTTTGCTAATGCTTCTACTTGCCGTTCAAAGACTCTATCATAACCATAATCATTACCGATTGCGGTTAATGCAGAGGTATCAGTTGTCAAGGCGACGGCAGGCAATGCTATTCTTTCTTTTACAAATCGACCAGTAAATTCAGCGGCTATATGCTGTGCGTCGCCAGCACTTCCCCCATTACCGAAAAGTAACACTTTATTGCCTTTAGCAATGCAATCTACAATTAGTAAGCAAGCCTCATTAATTTTTGTAATTAGTGAAATTGCCGATAACTCCGCCACAGAAATATGTTCTTCAAACAAATTCTTAACAAGATCCTCCATAAAATATAATATAATGCTAATAAAATTTACCTGTAGCTAGGTAATGTCTCACGTAATCATCTACGCCTTCTTCTAACGAGTAAAATGGTATTGTGTAGCCAGCTTCAGTTAGTTTCGCCATATTGGCTTCGGTAAAATATTGGTATTTATCCCTTAAGTCAATAGGCATATCTACAAACTTAATCCTTGGGTCTAAGTCTAATCCCCTAAAAGTAGCCACAGCTAAGTCTAAAAAACTACGCGCTTGTCCTGTACCTAGATTGTATATGCCAGAATTAAGTTTAAATTCAGATTTACTACTAGAAGAAAATTGGCTATTTTGAAAGCCTGTTTCTGCCATCCATAAAATCACTTTCACCAAGTCTTTTACATATACAAAGTCACGTAATTGCTGCCCATCTTTGTAATTAGGGTTGTGACTTTTGAATAATTTCACTAAACCATTAGCTTTAATTTGATTGAAAGAATGCCATATAACACTAGCCATCCGTGCCTTATGATATTCATTCGGACCATAAATATTAAAAAATTTGAGACCAGCCCAAAACGGTGGTGCATCATTTTGATTGATAGCCCATTTATCAAACTCATTTTTACTTACACCATAAGGATTTAAAGGTTTTAGTGCAAATGGTACGCTATGGTTATCGTTATAACCATGCTCGCCATTACCATAAGTAGCAGCGGAAGAAGCATAGATTAATGGAATCTGATTTTTAACACTAAACTTCCAAATTTTTTGGGAGTAAATAACATTAAGTGCTTCATGAATTGAATAATCAAATTCAGTGGTATCTGTTCGAGCACCCAAATGTATTATAAGGTCAATAGTTGGGTTATTTTTATCCAACCAGTCAAAAAAAATATCTCTCTCTAATAGCAATACATACTTTTTAGATACCCAGTTTTGTCGCTTTTTTCCTATCCCAAAAGCATCTACCAAAACAAGATTATTATAACCATTTACATTTAAAAATTTCACCATGCAAGAGCCTATGAAGCCAGCTGCACCTGTGATAATAATTGCTGCATTTTTATTCATTAGTATTGACCTTAAATTTACTTATTTGTATCGAGAACCTTTCTTCTATTTCTTTCAAACTTGCAGTAGCACTTCCAACTTTGCTCACTACTATGGCTGCAGCCTGATTTGCAAATTCGCAAGCTTCTTTCAAGGTACTATTATTAGCTAAGGACAACCCCAAAGCTGCTAGTACTGTATCACCAGCACCAGTGACATCAATTACGTCGAGAGCTTTAGTTGGTATTAATTCTAAAATGCCTTCGGTGTAATATGCCATCCCTTCTTCCGACATTGTTATAATAACCTCCTTACAATTTGTAATTGCCTGAATTTTAAAACATGCCTGCTTTAAGCTTTCCTGTGAGTCTATCGTAATACCTGTAGCTAGTGTCGCTTCCTTTTTATTTGGTTTTATTAATGAGATACCTTCATATTTTTTAAAATCCAACCCTTTAGGATCCAATAAAGTTGGCACTTTAGCAGCATGGCATAATTTAAGCAATTTTTCTAAAAGTGTTTCAGACAATAGCCCTTTATTGTAGTCAGACAATAAAACAATAGAATATTGATGAATAGTAGATTCTAGCATATTTATAATTCTCTGTACAATACTATTATCAATTGGCTTAATGTTTTCTTTATCTAACCTTATTAGTTGATGATTGATGGATAATATCCGCGATTTAATAGTAGTACATCGATTTGGATCTTTCACAATACCAGAAGTAGAAATTCCCATATTGATTAGCTCATCAAACACAATGACTGCATTACTATCATTGCCAACTACACTTATTATGTCCACACTAGCGCCAAACGCCATAATATTCTTTAAAACATTACCTGCACCACCTAAAGTAAATTGTTCGCTTTTAAATTCTACAACAGGTACCGGCGCTTCAGGAGAAATTCGATTGCAGTCGCCATAAACATAATGATCAACCATAATGTCGCCTATCACTAAAATCTTTATTCTAGAATCAAATTTTGGTAGCATTATCAAGTGCGTTTTAGAGTCTAATTTTTTTTATTAGATTATGCGATGGCTTTTCTATCAAAAGATAAAATAGGTACGAAATCAAAAGGATAAAAGGAATCTGTAGAACTACCAAATAAAAACTAGAGCGAATACCTAACCTAGCAAGTACCGCCAAGGGAATCATATGACATAAATATAGTGAATAACTCCATTTTCCAAATTTTTCTAAGTATAAGTTTGTACTTTTTTTGTTCCAATATGAGATCTCAAGTGATATCCAATAAGCAGCGAGCAAAGAAAACAATCCCATTGATAGGGTTTGACTTAATCCAAAATTAGAATATAGTATATTTAGAATTACGGAAGAAAGGTATGTTATGAACCTAATTAATATAATTCTTTTTTGGGTTACTTCATTTTTAATAATATAATTTAAATTTTGTGCAATCAAAACTCCTAACAACCAACATGGTAAACCTAAAAGCCATGTGGCACTTATTCCAAAGTGATGAAAATAGGTTGCAAATTTTTGAGTTTGGTATAAAAACGCTTTTATATCACTACCTTCTATCAATAAAAAAAAATAGGAACAACCAAATGAAGCCAGAATTATTATTTTTGAATTGATTTTTTTATTTATAATTAGAAAATAGAAAATAGGGTAAAGTGCATAATATATTAACTCGCAGTATAAACTCCAAAAGGGCATTTCAGATTCACTAATATTAAAATTGTATGCAATGATGGCAATAATAATCATTGGAATAGTAATTCTTAATGATCTTTTTAAGTAAAACTCAGAGATATTTAATTTTTTCCCGTCTCGATATGGAAAATGTATAACAATACCTGAAATAATAAAAAATGCAATCACAGCTGCTATTCCAAAAAACAAGCTTCCAGCTATTCCTAAAATATATTTCAAATATAAATATTGACTGAAATGATGTTTTAATGGTCCAATAATATTAGTATGAGACAATACTACAATAAACGCTAACGCAAATCGAATTGTGTCTAAACCTGCTATCCAGTTTTTACCTTTTGAAAGTTTAATATTACTCATAAATCATATTCTGGATAACTGAAAATTAAATAAATTATTAAATAGCTATACTCATTGCTACGTTTTCGACACTGTAATTTTTCAAACTACTAGTCGCCCAATTATAAGACCTATCATATTCGGCAAGCTCTTTTATATAAATTGCAAGTTCTTCGGCATTACCTTCTTTGAATATTCTAAACCGTTCTAATCCTTTAAAATCAGCACTACTACCTACTGCATCACTAACGATTACGCAACAGCCTGCCTGCAAAGCTTCATTTACAACAAGCCCCCAAGTCTCCCCCATTCTTCTCGACGGTAAGATCATCATATCCATCGCTAAATAATGCTTTGCTAATTGTGTTTGATTTACAAATCCAATAAATTTTGTATCGCACCCGTAAGTAGCCTTTACAGTTTTAGCACATTCTTTTAAACTCACTTCCATTTCACCGCTCCCAAGGAAATAAATGACTATTTTGGCTTGCAATACATTAGGCAAGAATTTAATGGCTTCAAATATGATATCAGGATTTTTTTTGGGTATTAACTTACCTGAAAAACCAATCACGATGCGATCTTCATCAATATCATTTTCAGCACGTGCTTTTTGCCTTGTAGTATGTTTTTCGTCAAAACTCATTTCAACAAATCTATCAACAGTACAATATCTTGCAGCGATTAGCTGGCTATTTGAAACACCATGCTTGAGATAGTGCGCTTTATTTAGTTCGCCAATATAAAAAAACTTGTCTATTCTTTTATACAAAAAATAATAAAAAAGATAACGTAGTAAAGCTTTCCACTTTGGTCTAACTGTGGCATTATCCTGTGTCTCACAACGTACCCATATAGTAATTTTTCTTTTATAAGCTTCCCAGTAAGCTACCCAATCATACCTATAATTAAATCCTGTTAAAAAAATAATATCTGGCTTTTGCTCATCTAATATTTTAGCAATTCCTTCACCTGTCAAAGAAGCCCAGCCCATTAACGGTTTACCTCGCACGCAATTTAAAATGATAGCATCATAGCCTGATAACATGGGTTCATCCCATGAAAAAGTGATACCAAAACCCTCATCAGCGTGTCCTTGTATTGAGCAATCTGATGCATAAACAACCGTCAAGTCTACCACTTTTAAGCTATGAAGTTGTTGCCAGACTGGAACTCTGTATTGCACAGGATGAGAGTCAAATACAATTATTTTCTTTTGCATTTATTTATCGTTGAGATAGAATGATCAGAATTAGTAATAACTAGAGAATAAGAATCAACTTATATTTAATTTTATAATTAAACGAATAGCAAGGTAATAAATTAACATGGATTGCCATACGCCGCGTAAAATAACTGGAATGAGGTTAGTTATCCCATCAAGCGAAAAATTTGAGAAAAGGGAAAAACAAAACACTAATGCGAGAGTAGATATTCTTTCTTCTTTATTATTATATCCTAAACTATGAGAAGCAAAACCACCATAAATATAAAATAAAAGCAGATAAATAAAAAAAAGTACAAACACATAATTCCACCCAAATATAGCATAGGAAGCTGCTGTTATTGAACCTGTTAAAAAACCGCCGAGAAAGCCATCGCCACTTAATACAGTCATTAAATCGGCTATTGAAAATGAATTCACGTAATCTTTATCTATTGTAGAACCAAATAATTTTAAAACAGGTGTTGGAAAAGTAGCTAATATTTTATCATATGTAGCCTGTCGTAATTTATTCTTTGCCAAATCATCATACCCACCTAAGCGCATGAATAAGTTATCATCAAATTTTATTTGTACAAAACGAATTAGAAATGGGTTTCGCATATAATTTTCTTGCCACTCATTTGTATTTACAACTAATGAAGTAGATACTGATTGTTCTTTCAAATATTCATCTATTGCTTTCTTATCTAAAAAAGTATTGAAAGTTGCTGTAATCTTTTCTTCAACAGTATTGTTATCACGATTGGCTCTTTGAATTAATATTGCTGTTGACAAATCTGAAAAAGACCCAATTAAGAACAAACCAACTACACCCCCTATCAAGCCTCTTTGTATAAGCCTACTATTTAAAATTACATCACCAGTGATCAATAAAATTAGCCATCCAGCAGCTACACTTGCAACTGGGTTTACAATTGCTTGTCTACTATTGGTCAAAAATGACAATATCACCATTACAGCAAAATAAATAAGAAGTGTTCTATTTCTTAATTTTCTATTATCTGTCTTATAGATAGGCAATATTAAAATAAATGGTGAATAGAGTAATATTCCAAAGCCATCTAAAAATTTATATAACTCAAGCGGTAGTGGTAAAATTCCTTTAAAAAAAAATAAAAACAAGCTTATTAAACCAAGGCCCCATACAAGATTTTTTGGTAATAAGATATTCAATTTATGACGATCAGAAATTCTACTAAATATTTCTTTAATGGAATTCTTAGTCCTATTTCTATAAACAAAAAATGCAAAACTAATTAATAGTCCATATATAAATCGATGAAAATAAGTTTCCACAGGTCTATTAAGCGAATAAACCAATGTATGGCCATCTAGCAAAGTCCCTAGGGTTGGAACGATACTATTTGAAGCTACTGTAAGAAAAATAACTGTAGCAATTAAGGCGTCTGCAATATTTTTATTCTTTTTTTCGAAGACCAATTCAGTTACTAAAATAAATATTCCAACTGTTAATAAATTACAAATAACATTCTCATATGAGAAGTTAAGCAAAATTTGAATTAAGAAACAAGCTATTGCAAGATTTTTAAATAATCGACGGGCAAGTTTCAAACTCTGAAGATATTCATTTGTCAATTTCATTGTTAGTTAAAATGATAATTTTGTTTCTAAAAAAACTTTCATACAATGATCAAGGGTGCGTTTATCGTTTAAAAAACTTTGGTGCAATAAGCTACCTAATTTGCAAGCATCATATTGATTATCTAGAAAGTGATTTATTTTTTCTAAGCAATCTTCTTGAGATGAAAACAACAAAAGGGAATTATCTTTAAACAATGAAGTGTGAAATGGTGTCTTTTCGGCTATGAGTGGTTTACCACATCCAGGTACTTCGTAAGAACGCATTGTCCACTCATCCCTGTTTGTGTGCGAAACCAATCCTAAACACATTGTCGCTTCCCAAATTACATCCACATAAGATTGCCCTTCTACAGCCGCATGAAATTGATTTGGATAAAGTTTTGGTAAATTAGTCCTTTCGTGCCATTTATTACCAAATACATGAATTGGCACCCCGTTATCTAAAAGATAGCCAATTAGTTTGGCTCTGTCATCTAGGCAAGTTCCTACAAAAATAATTGGATATTTTATAATAATATTGTGAGGGGGTTTTCTAAAAAGCGGCGAATATATACCACCCTCCCACAAATAACAAGGTGCTTTAGAATATCTTTTCAAATTGCTGATATCGCTTTCCCGCTTAACCAAATGTACATCGAAGTATGGTGTAATTTTTAAATAATATTTCCACATCCAAAAATCTTTAAATCTGTCACCCCAAGGATTATCATCCTGAAAAGAAACTAATCGCATGTCTTTACAAGCGGCTTTAAAAGCCAATATATTTGATGCCGTAAACTCTTGAGGCCACTCTAACCATAAAAGATCAGGTTTATTAATTATTATTTCTTTAATGATTGCTTTACTTAATTTATTGTTTAGCTTCAAAAAACTCAACTTAAATAAATTAGCTATTTTCAATTGTAGCCATGGTTTTTCAAAACTATTCTTATCAATAGTAATTACTTCAACACCACATGCTTTTAAAGCCCACAAACGCTGCCTACCAGAGGCACTCGAATTTTTTAGCGCTGCTACAAATATTGCTTTCATTTTGCTTACTTAATTTATCCACCATTCACACAATTGCCCTAGAGCAGCCGCCCACTTAGCTTCAGTTGGTAATGATTCTAAGAAGGTATTGGGGAGTGGCATATTTTCTCTTAATGTTAAAATGTATTCGTAAAGATTTTTCTTAAAAGAGTTAGAATTATTATCTGTTATGCATACCCAAGGATTTTCATAAAGCAATTCTGAAACTCGGGATGCTTCATTTAGCAATACAGGAATTTGTCTGTATAAAGCTTCAAGTACAGGCAATCCATATCCTTGTCGAGCAGGAACAAGAAAAACATCTGTTTTATTATACATTTCTTCCAAACCACTTTCAGTTAAGAACCCACAAAAATGAACACAATCTTTCAATCCGTATTTATTTACAATATCTTTCAACCTTGCTAAATCAGGACCCTTACCAGCAATTACCAATTGAATAGTTGTATATAATACAGTTAGCTTAGGCTGTTGGTGCAAATAAGCCATTGCTTCTAGCAACCAATCTAAATTTTTAGAAGTCGAAAGTCTACATATTGAAAAAAGGAAAAGCGAATCATTTTTGCAGCGGTCGATATTCCTTGTTTCGCATCCTGCAGGCAAACCGCCCTGATAAATCACAGCAAATTCCCTATTATATATGCTTTGCAATTCAGTTGCGTTTTGTACTGTCATTGTAACACAGGAAACAGCATTTAAAACCCCTTTAGCCATCACTTTATTAGAAATAAAGGCTCTTACAGAGGTAATAAGATTTACTAAATATGTATGATTATTAGTATTTTTCGATAATAAACTTGGTGGATCGGTGTAATGCAACACATAATTTTTATATCCACTTAAGGCTCCAAAAAAACCAGCTTTAGCACCAAAAAATAAAGGTATTCCATGAATTTGTTCTGAATTGTTAATAAGCCATTTATACAACCTTCTACTTTTTACAAAAGCATTCTTACTATCGCCTAAAATGACTTCTGTGAAATTATTATTGCTTACGTATTTACTAAAATCTATATAGTCATAAAAGCATAGTAAAATTGCCTCATAACCATGCAAACAAATCTCGTTGGTCAAGGCTACAATATTTCTTTCTATACCGCCATATTCTCCAATATGTGGATAAAAAATAACTACTTTTTTCACTTAGCAGGAAATTGGGTAAGAGATTTAAATACACGTCGTGCTATTATTTGAGAAGGAAGTTCAACAAGTTGATAAAAAAATAGAGCAAATACATGTACACATAAAATCATTACAATCCAGTTAGCAAGATAACCGATGAATATAATTGATTCAAATTTTTTGAGCCACCAAAACACTAAAGTATGTATTAGGTAAATTGAGTATGTTGCTAACCCTAATTTATCTAAAAATGATGAGGACCTTACACCACCATAATTATGCCATACAACTTCTTGTTCTATCCAAAATGCAGCATAAATTCCGAATAGAAATACTGTCGTAAATTGGGAAGTGAATATAAGGCCTAAGAACGTAGAACTAAGAAAATGATAGTAAAGACCAATTCTGTAAATAGGAATTATTGATGAAGAAATAAATAAAGCACCAATTCGCCATAACCACAACTTATTTGGGAGCAGTAAAACTTTGTCTATGATATCTTTCAGGGATATTCTTTCGGCAATATATACCCCAAGCAACCAACATGGCAGCGCCATAATAGCAGCTTGCCACGCAAAAAAATCATATTTTCCTTCCAATTCATGAAAATACATTTTCGTTTCTCTTTTATCTTTAAGACAAATCATTAGTGTAATTGAAAACAAGACCGAGATACATAAAAATACATTTAATCTTCCTGCTTTAGTTATATAAAAAAATAGCGGATATAATAAATAGTAGATTATTTCACAATAAAGACTCCAAATTGGTACCACTCTCAAAAATCCCTCATTATGAGAATAACCTGCCATTTTGCTAATAAATAAATATATCACTAGGGGCAAACATAACCTTATAATTCTTGCTACATAAAATGGTATTATTTGAAGCTTTTTTCTAGCAACGTTTGGGTAATGTATGCATAATCCCGAAATGATAAAAAAGCCAATTACAGCAGCTTCTCCATTTATGCTCCAACCGTATATTTTATTAATGGTATTAATAGAATTATTACCATCATTACCTTCAAAAAATGGCAATAAGCCACCATGCATAATTAGTACCCAAAATGCAAATAGGTATCTTAATTGATCTATTCCAACAATACGTTTTAAAGGGGTAATACTTATTTTTAAATTCATTATATTATTGTTTTTTATTAAATATGCTTGCCATATATTAAATTCCTTGAAATATATTAACCATATTTTCTGCATAAGTACGCCAACCGCCAAGTTTTTTAACTTTTTCTAGACCTGCATTACCCATATTTCCGCGCAGTAGTGAATCCTGAGACAGTTTATCAAACGCTTCAATAATAGAATTGGTGCTCATTGCCTCTATTATTAAGCCCTCTTTTTCATGGTCGAAAAGTGTTTCAGAACCAGTATTCGGTGTCGCAATAATAGGGCAACCACAGGCCATTGCCTGAGCTTGTACTAAAGCCAATCCTTCTTCTATGCTCGGTAAAACAAGCACATGCGAGGTGGACATATATGTTTTAACCTCATTTCGAGGTACCGCACCTACAAACTTTACATTAGCAACCCCTATTTGCTTAATATATAGGCTTAAGTCTTCTGAAACATGACCTACAATAATGAGTTCTTTCTTTGGATGCTTGAACTGTTTAAAAGCTTCTAATAGATATAAAGCACCTTTACGAATAGAAAACTGTCCCACGAAAAGAATGCAAAATTTATCGACAGGCGGTTGTCCGGTAGGATAAAATTCGCTTAATGAAACACCATAAGGTACCACTTTTATTTTATTACTATCTACACCTTGTTCAACAAAACTCGCTTTTACAAAATCTGAAGGTACAGTTATCAATGTTGATTCGTTTATTTCTGCCTCTTCATTAGCCATTAGCCATTCGTTCTCATTAGCACGTTTTATATTCCATTTGGCGTACTCTTCATTTAAGATTCTGTTTGCATATCTGATATGGGTTGAACCCCTGTCCATGATATAGGCCGCACCTCTACTTTTTGCTAATTTACCAGCGTGCAAACCTGAACCAGAAATACCCATATAAACGTCACATTCTGGTAAATTATCAGCTACCCAATTAGAATAAAAACGCGTTTCTACTACAGCTAGGCGTCCATCCATTTCCTTTGAATAAAATGGCACTTTTTGACATATCCTTCTAATACCTTGCATTAAAAAATTACAAGTAATTAAATCACGAGGTATTTGTTGTTGTTCTGCCTCTAAATTTGCTTTCCACCAAGGTAGGCAAGTAAATATCCGTTCTAAATGCCCCATTTGATACAATTCTCTCGCTAAATCAAAATGATGATATCTTACCCAAGTAGACTGTACAATCCGCATGACTATCTATTTTTAAGACCAGTTTTTTGAAGTAACAAACGCACTGTTAATCGTAGCTCTCTTTTCCCAAAACGACGCTTTGCAGACAAAATCCATCCTACCATCCTAAACCAAGCACCAAAGCTTGCATTACTTAATTCTGTCGCTCGTTCAAAATCTTTAATCACACCTTCTGAAAAATATTTTTTTGCCAATCGATCCATAATTTTTTCATTATCTAACCAAAAGGGTAAGTTTTTCTTTAAAGAATATAGATTATTAGCTAGTACATAATTGGTATTTGCAAAAAACGCAGTGTGCTTGCCATTAGGGGTCCTATCTGTCATTGCTTTTTCGTGAATTCGGTAATACCCGAGAACATCATTCAGAATTTTACCTTTTCCTATATCCAAAAGTGGTTGACAAAAAATTTCAGTAGTTGTTGGCATCAAGGTCAGTCCAGCGAGACGGTGCACGCAAACAGAACTAGTATTACCACATGCCCCAATCCTTCCCATTTCTACACCATTTTCGTTAACATCACTCAAATTATGTGCTACCACTAGAATATTATCGGTCAATTCTTGGTATACCTTGGCAAGTTTATCTTTATGCCACCAATCATCAGCATCTAGATAAGCAACATAATCACCATTTGCTTCAACTAGTGCACGTTCTATACTTTTTGCAAAGCCTTGGTTCTTGGTTCTAGAAACTCGGATTTTATTACCATAACTAGAACAAATGTTTGGTGTTTCATCGGTAGAGCCGTCATCAATTATCAATACTTCATATAAACTTGTATCCAAACTCTGATTAAGGCAACTATCGATAGCTTGATGCAGATATCTACCATAGTTATAACAAAGAATTGCGCATGTTATTTTAATATCATTCCTAGAGTTCATCTTCCTTCTTATAAATTAAAATAAACATCAAACATTGCGCAAATAAGTTGACTGTAGCAGCTATCATTAGCCCTTTAGTTGCATCTTCTGATGTACGAACACCATTAATATAAAAAAATAGATAATATATTGAAGTGGAGAAAATCGGTATCCACCATTGACCTCTTGTTCTTCCTTTAGAAAGCTGCGCAAACATAATTAACCCAGAAATTCTCTCAATAACTGCTGTTCCTATTGCCCATAATAAGGCAGCCTTAATATTTGAATATTTCTCACCTAGAAGCCATAGCCAAAGCTGTGGATAATAATAGGCTGAAATAACAAGACAAATACCAACCACAACAATTACTAAAAGTGATAAAAGCAAATTTCTTAGAAAAACAATCCTTTTTTTCTGGCGCCCAAGACGAGGAATAATCACCATTTCTACCACTTTATCCATCGCAGCAAATAGCATCATTAATCTTCCTAAGGCAGCTGCCTCTGCAATAACCCCAGAACCTGTTATGAAATAAATTAGCGAATTTCTAAAAAGTTGCATTATTTGAAAGAAAAAAGATGGAAACAATAATGGCTTAAAATTTCCCCAAAATATATTTCTCTCATCAACGGTATATATTCGATTTTCAGAAATATTAAACTCAGCTTTGCATTTTAATAAATAGTTTGAAATAGAAGTCGATATACTTAGAAATACAAAAAGAATAACAATTGTGATAGACGTATGAGCTTTAAAAACAAAATATAAAATGGATATTAATATTAACCTTATAAATTCAGCAATAAAATTTGCCATAAAAGGCTTTAATGGCTCCCCTGAAAGTTTAAAATAACTTTCGTAAAAACGGTTGATATATTGATTTCTTATTGATATTAATATCAGTAATGATGCTATTATAAAGTTTATATCAACCCATTTATTATTTATCGCAGAAATAAAACAACTTATTAAACCAATTGCCAAACCTATATAAAGCATTGGTTTATTTAATATTCGATATATAATTGTTGAATTGGAAAGTTTAACTGACTCTAAACCAAATTTATTTGCAAAAGGAATAAATAGAACTGTAATTGCCATAGCAGCAATACCAATAACAGTTGCCATAGTATTTGTAAATAAACTAAATATAGCATAATCATTTTTTGACAACATTCTTATAAGTAGAAAACCTACAACTGCCGAAAGCAAAATTTGAAGAATTTGTAAAAAAGCTACCCCAAATAAATCTTTAAAAAGTCCACTCTTAAGCTTCATATATCTATTATTAAACCACGCTAAACGTAAATAATATTTTTCTTATACATCTGAAATAAACTATGACTACAAAAGTTATAAAAGGTATTTTTTTAAGTGCAAGCCTACTTAACAGATCTTGACACAATAAACTTTTAATATAAATCCCGAAAGGATTGTTCGAATCGTTTGAAAATTCGCTTATTAAATCAAATTCACCGTTTATAATAGCATTTCGAATTATGTATCTCTCTTTTATTTCAGCATAACGCACAAATTTTGGCGCTTTAAAGGCCAAATTCTCCTTAATTATTTTAAATACTAAACTTTGAGACAAGGTATCACGGTTTCCAATTTTTACTGCATTACCTGCATTATGTACCCTATATCTGACTAGCTGAGCACTTTCTCCAAAACATTTTTTATCCACAAAGGCTGAATAGGCAAATAACCAATCTTGGCTATATGCCCATTGAGGGTATAAAAACTGGTGCTTTGGGTAAACGTTTTTATTAAATACCATAGCAACAGTTGTTATACCTAGGCCATATTTAGCAGCGTATGTAAGTATGTCTATACCCGATATATAACCAAGAGGCATTCTAGACTTTTTTTGCTCACCAAAGTGCATATTACCAAATCGTTCAATTTCAGTATAAAAAACATCAAGATCTACATATTTTTGCTTTGTCTCATGAAAATATTTAGCAAAATCTGGATGTAACACATCATCATCCCCTAAAATCATTACAAATTCAGTAGCACACAGCTCTACACACTTATTCCAGTTGCCATACATTCCTAAATTGGTCTCATTTCGATAATACTTTATATTCGATTTTCCTAAACTTTCCACAGTATCTCTAAAAAAAGTATGAGACGAAGCATTATCAACCACAATAATATGAACAGGAACAGTTTGATTAATTGCACTATTTAGTGCTTCTACAAAATATTCTTTACGCTCAAAAACAGGTATAGCGATAGTTAACAAAGGCGATGCCATTTTACTTTTTTATAAATTTACTTTTTCCCATGAATTGGAAGTGTTATTCCACTGTTTGATGACTCTTGCAGGGCAACCAACTGCTATGCTATAATCTGGTATAGAACAGTTAACTACACTATTGGCGCCTATTACACATTGCTTGCCAATAGTAACATTAGGAAGCACAACAACATTCTGCCCAATCCACGAACCTTTACCTATAAGTATTTTTCCATAAGGTTCGTATGCCTGAAATTGATAAGCTAAATCAACTCTATTAATTCCATGAGTATAATCGCAAATAAAAACATTACTAGCAATCATTACTTCATCCTCTACAATGACTGATATTTTTGAATAAATTTGGCATCTTGAAGTCATCCAAACTGATTCGCCGATTTTAATGTTACCGAATGACTTAATATTTTTTTCTACAACTACGCCGAAATCACAATATGGACCAATGTGACATTTACCCCCTATCTGTATATATTCACAATTACCGGAATAAAAAGGAGTTTCAATTATTGATCCTTTCCCAAATTCAGCAAATTTTGGTAGGCAGGCTAGTTGATATAAGCGCTTAAATGCTTTGAAGGGTTTACTAGTAATACAAAATCTTATACAACTTATAATTAGAGATTTCATCTTATTGTTTCTGATCTAAATATATTTTTATGCCAGCTTTCAAACTTATTTGTGGTTGCCATTCGAAATAATCGGATGCTTGATTAGCAATAACTACTGAATGCATAGTGTCTCTTTTCCTATAGGCAATACCACCCCAATTAATATTGGCAACGCTACCAGTTAAATCTTCTAATAATTTTGCTACCATACGAGGTGAACTACCAATACCAGTACCCAAATGTATTTCCGAATAGTTATTCTTAAATACCGAAATACAATCAATTAGATGCATATAAAAATTTACTACATCGTCAACGTGAATGAAATCTAACATTTGGTCTCCAGGAGACATTTGTGTGGTTTGCTTTGCATCCAAGGAATCGTAAATGATATCCATTAATTTACGCTGCGAGTCTTTACCACCATAAATAGTATAAGGAATGACATTAATGGTTTTAAAACCAATAATCGCCTGATAATATTGTAATATTGATCTGAATGCTGTTTTAGAAGCTGCATACAAGTAAGCAGGTTCAGGTGCTGAAGGGTTATTACTTAAATATTCTGCAAATGTTCCTGTATTGATAAAATATTGAAGATTTGTACTACTCAGAGCATTTAATAAATGCGTACCGAAAACTATATTACTATCTAATAAATTATCTATGACTAATGCATCATCACTACTTGTAAGATAAGATGCCAAATGAATGACAATTTCAGGATTAGATGCTTTAACAGCAGCTTTCCAATTTTCATCTAATACGATACAAGCAACTTTATCAGAAAAATATTGGATGGTTTTTGAGAGATCTCTTACCAATAGATACAGTTCGTGATTGCTAGCTAAAGCAGGTACTAAATTTCTGCCTACAAATCCAGTAGCTCCTGTGATTAATATACGCATTAAAATGGCGAATTGAACTCGCTAAAAGGTTTAAATAATAAATCTCTAGATGAAATAATAGGATTTTCGACATTAAACCAGTCAAAACCGAAAGAATTCCAAAGAATCCCTTCATCACAACTTTTATTATAAACTGAAGTTTGCATATAAGACACTATGGTATTGTCTTCTAACGAAAGAAAACCATGTGCAAAACCTTCGGGTAGATAGATCAGCTTTGGCTCATTCGCGCTTACTGATATTGAAAAATATTGACCGAATGTATTTGAGGCTTTTCTTAAATCGACTACAACATCTTGAATTGAACCAGTATTAACAAATACTAGTTTAGTGTGTTCCGCAGGTGGTGTTTGAAAGTGCATACCTCGTATCACATTTTTGTGCGAAATAGAAAAGTAGCTTTCTTTAATGTCAGTCCTTAATCTATTAGCTTTAAAAAAATCTTCATTCAGCATTTTTGTAAAACTGCCCCTATTATCACTTAATTTATTAAGGTGTATTATATACAGCCCTTCAATAAATGTTTCTTCAAACTGCATAATATTAGCTAATGTAATTTTTTATTACGTCCACCATATAATCATAATGACTTTCATTTAAGCCTGGCCATACGCCCAGCCAAAACGATTGATTCATAATCATATCTGTATTTGTTAAATCACCTACTACTCTATGTTCTATACCTGCATAAGCTGGCTGTCGGAGTAAATTACCTGCAAACAATAATCGAGTGCCAATTTTTTTTTCTTCTAAATGTTGCACCAACATATGCCTATCGTTCGCGTCCCCTTCTCTTAGAGTCAATAAAAAACCAAACCAAGATGGATTACTGTGGGCTGTAGCTTCAGGTAAAATAAAAATATCTTCAAACTGCTTCATTTTGCTGTGCAACAGATCAAAATTCTCTCGCCGTTTTTGTATAAACCTATCAACTTTTCGCAATTGAGATAAGCCAATTGCTGCTTGCATATCCGTTACTTTCAGATTAAACCCAATATGTGAATAAGTGTATTTATGGTCATAGCCATATGGTAAAGACCCTAATTGCTGACCAAAGCGACAACCACAAGTATTATCCTTCCCTGGTTCGCAATAGCAATCTCGGCCCCAGTCTCTAAAACTCTCCGCAATTTTTACCAATTCTAGATTATTTATAATAACAGCACCACCTTCACCCATGGTTAAGTGATGCGCAGGATAGAATGAAAAGGTAGAAATATCACCCCAAGTACCTGTTTTTTTATCTCTGTAGGTAGCACCAAAAGAATCACAATCATCTTCTACCAACCACAAATTATATTTTTTAGCTACCCGCATTACTTCATCCAAATTAAATGGATTACCAAGCGTATGTGCAATCATGATCGCCTTTGTTTTGGGCGACACAGCGGCTTCAATTAATTCTGCTTTTATATTATGCGTAGCTACATCCACATCAACAAATACAGGAATGGCACCGAATTGGATTAAAGGATTAACCGTAGTGGGAAAACCTGCCGCAACAGTAATTACCTCATCACCTTTTTTAATAGCTCTATCGCCCAATTTTGGAGAAGTTAAGGCATAAAAAGCTACCAAATTAGCCGAAGACCCTGAATTAACAATCAAACATTTTGGTGCTGCAAAATAGGCTGCAAATTCAGATTCTAGGGCATTAGAAAACCTGCCAGCAGTTAACCATCCATCCGCAACAGCTTCTATGCCCATCAATAAATCGTCTTCTTCAATCACTTTTCCTGTAACTGGGATATATGTTTGACCTGCAATTACAGGCTTACTTGTTTTTAATTCTAACGTTTTACCATTAATCTGTACCATAGTAAACTTTATATGTGAATATTATTTTTTTTGATTGCCCAAGCAATCTTTTTATTAATCGCAATGTTTGTATAATCGTTTATCTGCTTAACACGTTTCTCGTATAAGTGTTGAGTATTATCTAATTCTTCTTTATATCCTTTTAGGGTAAATAAAACAGTCTCATCAAATGTTAAAGAGGGACGCCATTGCAATAAATTAACGGCTTTTGAAATATCCAACTTTAATAACGTCGCCTCATGTGGTTTATCAAGATTTTCTGGTATGGTATACCCACCCTTACTATCCAATTCCAAAATCTTATCTATTAAAGCTTTTACTGAAAAATTAGCTGTATCTTCTGGACCAAAATTCCAGCCGCCAGAGTACTTACGACCTTCCAACAATAATTTCGCACCGAGGTTTAAATAACCACTTAAAGGCTCTAACACATGTTCCCAAGGTCTTGTAGCGTATGGATTGCGAATAAATAATTTTTCATTCTTTCGATAAGCTCTAAAATAATCTGGGATAATTCTGTCCTTAGCCCAATCGCCACCACCAATTACATTCCCTGCCCTTGCACTTGCTACTAAACAAGTTCCTTCTAAACTGAAAAATGAATGTATATAGGAAGCAGTGATCAATTCAGAACAACCCTTGCTAGCACTATATGGATCTTTGCCACCCATCGGGTCATTTTCTCTGTAGCCCCACACCCATTCTTTATTATCATAGCACTTATCGCTTGTTACATTAATAGCTACTTTAACTGATGGTGTATGCCTCACAGCTTCAAAAAAATTCACAACACCCATTAAATTGGATTCAAAAGTACTATGAGGATCATCGTAAGATAATAATACTAATGGCTGTGCAGCTAAATGAAAAGCCATATCTGGCTGCACTTTGCTAAAATAGGCTTTCAATTTATTACCATTTCTTATATCACCTTCATAATGATGCATATGACTTGCAAGATCTGACTTTACAAAATTATCATCACTTGTGTAGGGAGGTAAAGCATAGCCATATACCTCAGCGCCTAATTGCTGTAACCATATGCATAACCAAGAGCCTTTGAAACCAGTATGCCCAGTTACTAAAACTTTTTTACCCTGATAAATATTCCAGAATGACATCTTGAAAGGTTAATTATGAATTACTGATGATGTATTATTGCCAAATCTTCCATTTAGCATTGCCGCTATTCCACAATTGCTCCAATTCAATTCTATCTCTTAGAGCATCCATTGGCTTCCAAAAGCCATGATGTTTATAGGCGGCCAATTGGCCATTATTAGCGATATCAATCAATGGCCTTTTCTCCCATTGTATATCATCCATATCGCCTTCAAGATATTTAAATATTCCTGGTTCTAATACAAAAAAACCCCCATTAATCCACATGCCATCCCCTTGAGGCTTTTCTACAAAATATTCGACATTGCCATTTCCATCCATCTCTATATTACCAAATCGTCCAGGAGTTTGTATGGAAGTCAAAGTAGCTAATCTACCATGGCTTTTATGAAAATTCACCAATTCGGCAATATTGACATCAGATACACCGTCACCATAAGTCAACATAAATGTTTCATCACCGATATATTTTTGAATACGCTTGATTCTACCAGCAGTGTTGGTGGTCAAACCTGTATCAACCAATGTCACTTTAAACGATTCGGTATTTGAAAAATGCACATCTACTTTATTTTTTTCTAACTCGATAGTTACATCAGAATTGTATAAGTAATAATTTAGAAAATACTCCTTAATTAAATGCGCTTTATACCCTAAACACAATACAAAATCGTTATATCCGTAGGTCTCATAAATCTTCATAATATGCCACAAGATAGGCTTACCCCCAATTTCTACCATTGGCTTGGGTCTTGCTTCAGTTTCTTCCATTAAACGTGTACCAAGCCCACCTGCTAATATAACGACTTTCATAAGGTATATTTTATTGACGATATATTTAAATAGAAATAACTATTTCTGACGATAAGGGATATGTACAACATAATTGATATTCATCTACAGTTAAATCTGGATGCTTAGGCAACACTTGTTTTACATTGCCATTGAGTAATTTGCCCTTACAAATAGAGCAGTTACCAGTTTGGCAAGAATAAGGCATCTCTATTAAGGCATCTAACCCAGCTTCTAAAATACTTTTACCTTTTACTACTTCAACAACTTTGTCTATTCCATTTTGATTTATGGTTACAAACTGTGTACGAATGTCTACAAAGTCTGCATCATTTTTCACTAACTCAAAATCTTCAGAAAAAATTTGTTCTAAATGAATTGTGTAAGTATTTAATGCCTTTTTTACAGCTAATTTAAGCCCATTAGGGCCGCATATATAATGTAAGGACTCTGTAAGGTCAAAATTTTTCGACAATGAATTGAGTACCAAGTCAGGTAAAATTCGCCCTTTCAGACAATATTTCTTTTGAATCGCTTCATCTAGTTGTGTATAAAAGTTCCAAACAGTAAATCTATCAGGATGCTGTTGTTGTAATATTTCTATTTGAGTTTTAAATATCACATTATCAATAGTTCGATTGCCATAAACAAGCACAACTTGGCAATGGCCACTATGTAACACCTGCTTTGCTATTGAGAATAATGGTGTAATGCCACTACCTGCCCCCCAGAGTACAATCGCATAATTTTCATATTTCGGTGCATTTGGCAGTACAAAATCACCCATCGGTTGCAATACTTCAATAACATCCCCAACTGAAACTATGTCACAGACATGATTAGATACGATTCCATGCGGCACACGCTTAACAGTAACTTCTAAAAACTTATCGATAACCGGTGTAGACGATAAAGAATAAGGTCTTAGATAGCGTCTCCCATTGATTTTAAAAATAAGTGTCAAATATTGACCTGGTAAATAAGCAATTTTTTTTAACCCGGGCTGTTTGAATACTAAAGTTACAGTGTCGTTAGTTTCAATGCGTTTATCAATGATAGATAAAGTATAAATAGTCATTAAGTATAGTTCTATATTAATTAAACTGGACGATTGCTTTAAGTTTAAACGTTCGAACTAATGAAAATATTTCTTGTAAAATCAATCCTTCGGATACATAGAATTATAGTACAAATAATTTTATTTTACTTGAGTCTAAATAGTCTTTTCAACCAACTTTTATTCTTTTTATCATCCTCTGTATAGCCGTAACCGTAACCAGCACCATAGCCATATCCGTAGCCATAGCCGTAACCATAGCCATAACCATAACCACCATATCCATAACCTATGCCTCTTGGTTTTAAGCCATTAAATACGATTGACATCCCATTAAATTTATTGTCTTTATGTAAAGCATCAATAAATTGTAAGTACTGTTTAGGGGTATAATCATGTCTAACTACATAGAGCGTCACAGGTGCATATTTTGATAGTAACATGGAATCTGATACCAAACCCGATGGCGGAGAATCCAGTATCACATAGTCATAATTAGCTTTCAATTGCTCCATCAATTCTGCAAATTTATTTCCACCAATTAATTCTGTTGGATTTGGCGGTATTGGGCCTGCACTAATATAAAACAGATCCTTAAAGCCATCAACAGGGTTTTGAATATCTTTTAACGAAGATTGACCAGATAAATAATTCGTAATACCCTTCACATTTCTAGAGAAACCTAAAGCCTCACTGATCTTGGGCTTTCGCAAGTCTAATTCTAACAAAATCGCTTTCTTACCAGTTAGCGATATACTGATAGCCAAATTAATACTCACAAAACTCTTACCTTCACCCGAAATAGAGGAGGTTAACAAGACTACATTGTTTGTTTCAGATAATCCAAAATAGCTCAAATTCGTACGTAAAATACGTATTTGCTCTGCGAGCGAACTACGTTTACCATCTTTTATAACAATTGTTTCATTTTTTGGCCCTTGCATCAATTCAGCAATCACAGGTACTGAAGTTGCATTAGTTATTTCCTGCCTAAATAAAACTTTACGGTTCAATTGTTCCCTAAAACTTATAATCAATAAACTCAAACCAATGCCAAGCAATATAGCAATGATGTAAACACTTGATTTAACTGGTTTAATGGGCAAGGTACTTCCACTTGGATTTTCTATTATTTTAGCATCAACAACCGCAGAAGCATAAGATAAAGTAGCTTCTTCCCTTTTTTGTAACAAAAAGGTGTATGCGGTATTCTTAATTATACCTACTCTACTAATTTTTACAAGCTCTCTTTCATTCTGTGGCAATGCTAATAACTGTGCATCATACTTAGCCCTTGCTAAGTCATTTTCTTTTTTGGCAACGTAATAATTATTGTAACTCGTTTGTATATTATCTAAAAGATCGCTACGTAGTTTCTCGATTTGAACTTGCAATGCAATAACACCATCATTTTGCGGTCCATTAATTCCCTTCTTTATATTATATTCTGTTTCTAAATCATGTAATTTAGCCAACAAGCTTAACAAAATCGGGTTGCTAGAAAATGTTGTTAATGCAGGAACAGTCCCTTGCTTATCTTTTTTTCCCAATACATACTCTTTCAGCTTATTTAATTCATCAAATTCGATATTAAGTTGGGTATTTAATTTTTCAGTAGCACTTACGTTATCTAAAAACTCTTTTGACTGAGTACTAATATCAATAATATGGTGAGCCTGTTTAAAATTCTCAACATTAATTTCTGCACTATCTAACTCTTTACTAAGGATTCGCAATCTATCTTCAATGAAATGAATAGTTTTAATAGAAGTTAAATTCTTTTCCTCTAATGAATTTAATTTGTATATCTCGAACAAGGTATTTAATACCCTGATTCCCTCTTTGGTATTGGATGTTTCTAAACTAAAATCTAAAATAGAAGTTTGTTTACTGCTAAGTGCAACATTTAAAGAACCACTAATTTGTTTTGCAATAGCCTGAGCAGGAAATGTTTGTATCAAAAAGGATTCATCATTTTTAGCTTTCATTTCAGTCATTCCTTTTTCTATATAAAAGCTATCTTGACCAATTAAAACAGTATCACCATACCTGTAAACCTTATTAGAAATTTTTATTGTTTTCGAATTTCCTATAAAATCAATTGGCTGAGGTTTACCGTTTCCAATAATACTATCTGGATGTAAAGCGACAAATGTGACAGGTACATCCTCTCGGTACACGGGTAAATCATTAAATCGACCTTTCACAGAATAGCGATAGTACATGTGTGCGTTTACTACCACCTTATACATCAAATTAGATGATTTCAAAATCTCCATCTCATTAGCAACATTTTTGCTACCACCAGTAACATTTAAAGCATCTAAAATTTTGGATTGATCAGAACCCATTTTGTCATCTTTAATAAATAATCTACCTTTTACTAGAAATACTGGCTTTTCGTAACGAAGATATAAATAAGCGCCACTAATACTTAATAATGTTAATACAATAAAAATGGGCAAATATGGCAAATAACGCTCAGCTATTTTCTTAAGAAAATTCGATTCTTCAATGCCTACAATATCATTACTAGCAGCCATAACGCGAGTGTATTTATTTTTTGAAAATACTATAAATTAAAATAACAGTAGATAATACTGAAGCAACAATTGGGATTAAAATAACTGCCTGAGAACTACTGTAGGCCTTTTGGTTTTTCGGCTCAACGTAAACAACATCATTATTTTGTAAAAAATAATAAGGAGAATTAAAAACTGAATTATCTAAGATATTGATACGATGGGCTAAGGAAGTACCTAAACTATCTCTAATTACCAAAATATTAGTACGATTGCCAAAAGTACCAATATCGCCACTTTGTCCCAACGCTTCTAAGAGAGTCAGCCGTTCATTGGTACTTGTAAATGTACCAGGATGACCAACTTCCCCTAATACCGTAATACGGTAGTTCATAAACCGGATATTCACGATGGGATCCTTTAAATAGGGCAATAACGCTGTTTCTAATTCTTTCGCAAGCCCTTGTTTGGTTTTACCAGCTGCCAGCACAGCACCGATTTTTGGTAAGGTGATCGTACCATCTCTTTCTACCAATAAACCAGGCGTTGCAGTAGCACCAGGAATAGCTGCTGCACCAGGAGCAGACATATTATTTATTGAAGAAAACAAAGCAGCACTTTGTGGATCAGCACTATTTATAATCACTGAAATAATGTCGCCTTTCTGGATTTTTGGAACAAAATCATTGTTTTTAATTACAAAACTAGTATCCTTAAGCGTAGGGAAATAGGTGATATTTTTATTACTCAAGCAGCTACTGAGAACTAATATAAAAGCTGCAGGCATTAAAATTTTTATGCCATTTTTAATACAAAAGAAAACCATATGAGACAATTTAATTCGATTTTATACTAGAACTTACCAATAATTTAAATTGTTATTCGTATAACTAGAGTTGCCATTGCAATTACCTAAATAATTTTAAAACTATGTTGTGAGTGTGAAGCTATAGTTGCCAAAGTTCAACTATAGCTTCGCTAGCCTCAGTTACAATCAACGGTTGGAAAATAGATATTTAGATTTTAAACTGAAGCTGTTCTATAATTAAAACTAAACAGTATATGCATTAGTTATGCCAAAATCGTATATTATAAGCGTTGCAAGGATAGCGTTTTTTTTAGTCACTTCAAAATCTTTATAACCGATCTAGGTAATAAATCCAGAATCTTAATAACCACTTAACATTAAGATAAATTAATTATTATCGTATGAATTGATCAAAATATTCAATAAGTAAGAGATTTTTAACTTTCTTGATTTGGCGCAAAATACCCATCTAGCCAAAACAAGATTAACAAAGTAAAAGGATTCCAGAGTAAGAACTTGATTGAGAGAAAGCGATATTGATTATTATTTGAAAAGTGGTAAAAAAAAATATCAATGATTAATGCAACTATTAATAATAAAATACATGTAATATACGCATAGAAAAACATTTTATATACCCAATTAGATTTAAGATACTTCATCCCCCAATTACTGATCAAAAAAACGACTATTATAAAACCTAAATCACAAAGGTTTTTTAAATTATCGGACAATTTCACATAGGTAGATGTGTAAAAAAATGCCTTTATATATATAAAAGAAACTAATAAAATTGTAAACAGAATGAATGCTTGTCCTATACATCTTTGTTTAAACATACTCTTTTCTTTTAGAAGCGTACCAAACCATTAATCCGAAAATACATCCATAAACAATCAAACTGAAAACATAATGATGTAAAATATCCGTGTACGTCTTGTGGTATATACTCAAATCTGCCAATATAGAACATCGTAAGACATTTAACATAAATACAATGCATATGCCCATGATTAAAAAACCTACCCGCCGTAAATAGCCATTAGGAAATGATACAATAAAGATACAATAGATTATAAAAGGCTCAAGCGCATTACAGCCGTCAGATATCCTTAGTATTTTACGGGTTCCCATGTAAATACTAGCATATCCCCCATCAGGGGTAGAAGTAAAAATATTAGCATTGTAAACAATAGACAATATTTTAGCAGTAGTTAATCCAGTAATCATGGTTAAAGGCTTGTCAATAGTCCGATGCGGTAGTAAATAAGCTTGATAAGCCAGTTTCCAAAAAACTAATATGATTAGTGCTGTGAGTATGAATTTACGTGCAGAAGTCGGAATTTCATTCCAAAATAATTTAAAGTCTGCTATAGGCGAAGTCATATATGGGGTTTTGTAAATTAGAGAATGAAAGTAAACAATTTTTCAGAAAGCTGTCTCAGAAAAATGAATCAAGCTTTTTAAGCGATAGATATTTTTTGGGTAACTCGACTTTTAACATCGGGAAAAGAAATACCCGAATTGTAGGCAATTAAATTACAATATGATGCATTTATTCGCTCTAAGTTCTTGATAGATTTGCTCAGAAGCATCTGATTTCCTAACTGTTTAAAAATAACGGTTAAGAAATACTTTGTTCAATTGATCCACTTTCCAATATTCCTGCATGATTAATAACAGAATAAAGGAGATATAAAACAACATTCTCGATTGCTATTATTTGTCACATGTATCACTATTATGATATTTTAACTAGCACTAAATGATGATACTATCCATTTTACTTAGGAGTTTGTCTTAAAACTTCCTTTTTGATATTTTTCCCTTTTTTGTCATTAATTAAATTCTACTTTTACAATAAAAATATAAATCATAGATAATGAAGTATATCCTAATAGTTATTCTTGCAACCATTGCGTACAACCCCCTTTTTTCACAATCAGACAATATTCAACTTGGTAGTAGGCAATATAGCATTTTAGATAGGCTTGAGATACAGATGCAAACCGATTCGGTGTTGAATTTCTCTGCTGTGAAGCCCTATAACCGCCAAACCATTACGCAAAGGCTAGAATACATCCAACAATTGGCCGACCAAGGCAAGATTAGCCTTTCCAAAGTAGACCAATACAATCTAAACCTATTGTTGCTCGACAATTTCGACCAACGCAGCAATTTGCAAGACACCACTCTAAACTTTAAAACCTTTTTTTCTGCCAAAGGCAAAACCAACCCTGCTTATCTAGGTGTGAAACGTGGGGATTTTTCGTTGTTTATCACCCCTGTTTTTAACATACAGGTTGGAAAAGACAATAACCTGTCTAAAAGTCTTGTAAATGGTTCTCGGGGTTTTTATACCCGTGGTCAGCTCACTAAAAACATTGGCTATTACACCTATTTTACCACCAACCAAGAGCGTGACCCTCTGTATGTGCAACAATATGAGCAAGCCCATAGTGCCCTGCCAGGTGCAGGTTTTTATCGCCTTGGCTTTAGCGCAGGTAATAACAATGGGGGCTATGATTACTACGATGCACGTGGGGGCATCAATTTTAAAATAGCAAAAGGTATTCAGGGGGAATTTGCTTATGATAAAGTGTTTATTGGCAATGGCGTGCGCAGTTTGATTTTAAGTGATTTTAGCAATAACTTCTTATTCTTTAAAATCAATACCCGCATCTGGAAGTTTAACTATTATAACTTATTTGCCCAATTGGTAGAAAGTTCTACGCTTAATGGGGCTAATTTCTTATTGCCTAAAAAATACATGGCTTTGCATTACTTGGATTTTCAAGTGTCCAAAAAATTCAACCTTGGTTTTTTTGAAGATATCATGTTTGGCAGAAGCAATGGCTTTGACTTGAGTTATTTAAATCCCATCATTTTTTATCGAGCCGCAGAGCTTGAAAATGGTAGCCCAGATAAAGTAACCCTTGGTCTTAATTTTAAATACAATGCATTGAAACATACCCAGTTCTATGGGCAGTTTATTTTAAATGAATTTGTGTTTAACGATATTATCCATTATTCAAAAGGGTCACGCTCTAATAAAGAAGCTTTACAGCTTGGTGTAAAACGCATTGATGTATTTGGTATTAAAAACCTTGATATCCAAGGCGAGATCAATATTATCCGACCATTTGTGTACCAACACTATGATTCGGTGGGTTCTTTTACCCATTATAACCAACCTTTGGCGCATCCAGCAGGGGCTAACCTAAGGGAGCTGATCGCTATTGTAAAATACCAGCCCATACCCAAGCTAACCTTACAAGGCAAGCTGATTTATTATGAGCAGGGTTTAGACAGTGCAGGTCTCAATTTTGGCGCCAATCCATTTAACTATTATAATAACGCCCCAAGAGCTTATGGCTTCTATATTGGTAGTGGTATCTTAGCCAAAACCATGCTCGCCAATGTCTCGGCCGCCTATGAAATTTTACCAAATATTTTCTTAGACGCCAACGCCAGCATTAGAACCTTTAAACGCGCCGACACCCCAACGACGTTTAGAAGTAATTTCTTTACCGTAGGCATCAGAATGAATATGCAAAAGCGAAGTTTTGACTTCTAAATAACTGATCAAAAAAAGGGATGCTGTAGCGCATCCCTTTTTTATTGTCAAAAGATCTAAGAAACTCGATCCTGCTGTCCCCGTCATTGCGAAGAATGAAGCAATCTGCTTTGTCTACAGCCTAGCCACCGTCATTGCGAGGCAAGAATCAATCTGCATTAAGCTAAAGTCAATAGACGACAGACAATAGAAAAGCTAACCTTGAATGAACAAATAATTTCATTCGTTTGGCCAAGTGCATTCCTCATAACAATTATCAAAATGATATGAATGACAAACAGATTGCTTCGTGCCTCGCAATGACGTTAAGTAAAATCGAGAACTTAAGAGTGCTTACCACTAAGTCGGTAGTTTAAATAAACCGCTTTTCTTAAGTGTAATGAAAAAAAATGAAATAAAACTAATTAGTATTCTCGAATAGAAGGCGCGCTGGCAAGGCCAAATCGAAGATTCACGAACACGAAAATCAAGCTAAAGAAAGTTCGTAAACGGCGGGACGCTTCGTGTTTGCCTAGACTTTTTTCTTTCTTTTTGTGGCAATGAAATGCTTTGCATTCACGAACACCATTAAAACAATAAAAGAAACGTGAGCTACAAAAAGAAAAAAGAAAATTGCTAAAAACCATCCGAAAAGTAATTAGCAATCCCGCATAAATGGAATAATGATAAAACCAAAGCAATCTGTAAAGTGAATCACCGAAAATAATCATTAAAAAGCTGATGGCGACCTGCCTCGCAATAACGGTGACGCTTCGCTTGGATATTTTACCACATAGACACAAAGGCACATAGAATGAAGAGGAATTTTAGAAAGGTGTATGCTTTGAAGTCCATAGACGATAGAAAAGCAAGGACAGAAGATGACGTGCCTTGCGATGACGTTACCTAACATCAAAACCTTAATAGCACTGTTTGTTTATCGCCTAATAGCGAAACAGGGGATTCAAAAGACATGCCTCGCTTGCAAAAAGAAAATAGAGGTTTTAAAATGCAAACAAATAAACGATTCAATATATAAATTATTGTTAAAACAGAAACAATCATCACATTATACTACCATAGCATGTATTTTAGATATGATATTATTTCCAAAACATTTATTCACCTAAAAAATTTATTATGAGTATTATCATGATTACGATCCATGATTTGTTAGCAGTAAAAGTAGAGATGCTCCATGAAATTAGAACCATCTTATCCACTGGTGTGGCAGCGGTGCCCCATCGCCAATGGTTAAAAACATGGGAAGTAAAAGAAATGCTCGGTGTATCATTAGGAACCTTACGCAATATGCGCAAGCGGGGCGACATAGAATATACCAAATTAGGTGGCTTGTTATTGTATAATTATCAGCATATCATGACGCTGATAGAGCAAAACAAACAACAAATGAACCCTAAAAAGTGCAAGTAAACCCCTTCACACTACCCATTTAGCGAAATACCCTATACCGATAAGCAAGCATACCAAAACTTTATCATTACTATCAAGCACTACTTTTTTAAGCTATCTAAAAATACTTATCAACTCATTAAAACTAATAAGCATCCACCGTAACATTCCTTACCTAACATAACGAGATTCAAGCAGCCTTTGCAAATAATCATAGGAACATTACCTAAGTTGAAAAAGCTAAGTGAATTGGCTTATTTAAAGCAGACGAAGGATTAATATTCAGATAATCCGTGATGCTAGGCATGCAGAATTACCAAGAATAAACAGTAACCTGCTAATTGGCTCAAACAGATGGCGACGTGTCTCGCAATGACGGTGACGCTTCGCTTGGATGTTTTACCACATAGACACAAAGGCACATAGGATCAAGCGGAATTTAAGAAAGATGGATTCTTTGAAGACGATAGTCGACAGTCCATCGACGATAGAAAAGCAAGAACAGATGGCGACATACCTCGCAATAACGGTGATGCTTCGCTTGGATGTTTTACCACATAGACACAAAGGCACATAGGATCAAGCGGAATTTAAGAAAGATGGATTCTTTGAAGACGATGGTAGACAGTCCATAGACGATAGAAAAGCAAGAACAGATGGGGAACTGCCTCGCTATAACGGCGCGCTTCGCTTGGATTTTTTTACCACATAGACACAAAGGCACATAGGATGAAGCGGAATTTAAGAAAGATGCATTCTTTGAAGACGATGGTCGACAGTCCATAGACGATAGAAAAGCAAGAACAGATAGCGACCTACCTCGCTATAACGGTGCGCTTCGCTTGGATGTTTTACCACATAGACACAAAGGCACATAGGATGAAGCGGAATTTAAGAAAGATGCATTCTTTGAAGACGATGGTAGACAGTCTATAGATGGTTGAAAAGCAAGCATATCTAAAATGATGATACCTCATTCCAAAGAATATGACCACCATTGATCTTTCACATGGTGAACCACCGACATTAAACATTAATAAGCTAATTGAGACAAACAGATTGCTTCGTCCCTCGCAATGACGTTAAGTAAAATCGAGAACTTAAGAGTGCCATTTATAAACAAAGTAATTACGAAGTATCAATTTCATGTTCATCGCATAGAATCAGATAACTAAACATAAAAAATAATCGGAATTGAACAGCCTAGCTATTAATTACAAATCTCGCATAGAAGGCGCGCTGGCAAGGCCAAATCGAAGATTCACGAACACGAAAATCAAGCTAAAGAAAGTTCGTAAACGGCGGGACGCTTCGTGTTTGCCTAGACCTTTTTCTTTCTTTTTGTGGCAATGAAATGCTTTGCATTCACGAACACCATTAAAACAATAAAAGAAACGTGAGCTACAAAAAGAAAAAAGTTTACCAAATAGAGTTCTCAAAAAACAATTGACCATCCCGACTAGATGCTACTAAATCAAGAATAAAGGAATCATAAATGTTTCACAGAGAGAAGTACCCAAATTAAACATTAACAGGCTAATTGAGACAAACAGATTGCTTCGTGCCTCGCAATGACGTTAAGTAAAATCAAGAACTTAAGAGTGCTTACCACTAAGTCAGTAGTTTAAATAAACCGCTTTTCTTAAGTGTAATACGAGAAAAATCAAATAAAACTAATTAGTATTCTCGAATAGAAGGCGCGCTGGCGGACAAACGGGCGGAGCCATCGGGTTGTCCTAGCCTTTTTTCTTTCTTTTTGTGGCAATGAAATGCTCTGCATTCACGAACACCATTAAAACAAAAAAGGAAACGTGAGCTACAAAAAGAAAAAGCTAACCAAATAGGGTTCTTAAAAAATAATTAACCATCCCGCCTATAAAGCATTTTTATAAGACTAAAGCAATTCACAAAGCTTCCATAGTGAATTATCAAAATTTTCAACCGAAAAGCTGATGGTGACAAAAAGATGGCTTCGTGCCTTGCAATGACGGTGACGCTTAAATATTTTACCTCATAGGCACATAGGATGACTATGATTAAAATTGACAGCCTAGGGATGCCATTTAGGTGGTGAATATCACCCTTATTCCCTAGGTATAGCCGAGGTATACCCGAAGTATGGATAGTGTATGGGGAGTGTATGAAAACCATTACTAAAAAAAGCCCCTGATAGCAGGGAGGCTACCAAGGGCTTTGTACTAACTATTTACCTGTTAAAAAAGGTTCAATAAGGTTAAAACCAACTACCGATAAACGCGTCGTTGACTTTTTGATTGGCGTTCATTTTTCTGGCACGTCTTGCGCGTTTCACAAGATGCATCACCATGGTAATGAGCATTAATGGAATAAACAAGATAGTAACTGGTGGAATACCTAGCATACTGATCCATTTACCGCCATACATATTACGCATGGGTCTGCGTAAACGTTCTGCTATTAAGTACATGGCTGGTACAACTACCAAGGTCATGAAGAAGGCGAAGGCCAAGCCAAAAATGATGGTCCAGCTCAATGGTTTCCAGAATACCACATTGTCGCCCCCAAAATAGATATGTGGGTTAAGTTCGCTAAACAAGGCCACGAAATTGATATTGAAGCCTACAGCGATAGGAATAAAGGCCAAGATGGCTGCCAAAGCGGTTAACAATACTGGGATAATCCTTGTTTTACCTGCTTGTACCACCGCTTCTCTGGTTTTTAAACCACGGCTTCTTAACTCGTCGGCAAACTCGATTACCAAGATACCATTTTTAACCACTATACCTGCCAAGCCTACAATACCTAAACCGGTCATTAATACCGATACTTCGATACGGCTGATAGAGAAGCCAATAAAGACCCCAATGACACTGAAAATAATCTCCGTTAAAATGATGACCGACTTACTAATGCTGTTAAACTGTAATACCAGTACCAATAATATTAAGCCTAAAGCCACGAATAGTGCATTGAGCAAGAAAGCACCTGTTTCAGCTTGTTGTTCACCTTCACCCGTTTGCTTGATGGTAACACCATCGGCTTTGCCCTTAAAGCTATCGAGATAGCCCTTGATGACTTGGTTAACAGCGGTGGCATTGTAACCTTGTGTGGTAAGAACATTAGACACTAGGCTAATGACACGCTTTTGGTTTTTACGTTTCACGCTACCTAAGGTGCTGGTCGGTTCGGCCATTACCAAGGAACTAATCGGTATATTTTTAAAGCCCCCTGTAGAGAAGTCTCTGAAATAAATCTTCATGTTTAACAACTCTACTAGGTTTTTGCGTTGTACCTCGTTGTTGCGCAATTGTATTTTATACTCTTCTTTGCCTTCTTTAATTTTTGATAATTCTTTACCAAACAAGGCGGTACGAATAGCCAAACCAATTTGTGCGGTAGACACCCCTTCGGCCAAAGCTCTTTCTCTGTTGACGGTTAAGGTGATTTCAGGATTGGTTAAATCCACATCCATTTTTAATTCTTCAACGCCAGGCACTTGAATAGAATCTAAATAGTTTTTCAAGCTCACGGCTGTTTTTAGCAAGCCATCAAAATCTTCACTAGACACTTCAATATTAATTGGAGGATCTGTTGGCGGGCCCGCACTCTCTTGGTCTACAGTAATTTGCGCACCTGGAACACCCTTCATTTGAGCCCGAATAGAATCTAAGTAAGGTCGGGTACTTACACCATGGCGTTTCTCAAATTCTACAAATGATACTTGGATACGACCTAGTTCGCTGCGGGTACTTCTATCGCCACTGCTTGGGTCGCTAGCGCCAAGGGCTACGTTGCTGATAACACTTTCTACCACGGGGTTTTTCTTACCATTGTCTACGCCCAATACCGTATTCACGCGCTTTTCTAAAACTTGTGTTACACTATCCGTATATTTTACATCGGTACCTACGGGTAGTTTTAAGTACACAAATACTTGGTTAGGATCGCCCTTAGGGAAGAAGCTAATAGGTATTTTACCAGCGCCAATGAGCGCACCAAATACAAATAAGGAGACAAAGAATAAACCAATTACACCTAGCAATACATAGACTGGTCTCCAGCCTTGTAATACATAGCGCAATAGGCTTTCGTAATGGTTCATGATCCATGGCAAAGCCCTGTTTTGGAAGGCATGGATGGCGCCATCTAACACATAGCTATTAAATACCATTAGGATGGCAGATAGCATTAATAAGTTGGCAAAGAACATATTGATGGTACCACCACCTTCGGTGATTACCATTTTATTAGGAAACATAACCGTTACATAAGCGATTAACGCACTAGCTACTAAAAACAAGAAGAAGGGCTTTTTAAATACATCGCTTTTCTTTTTTTCGCCACCATCTTCTTCATGGTTCATGAAATCTACCGCAAATACGGGGTTCATGATAAAGGCTACTACTAAGGAAGCTGCCAAGGTAAAGATGAGCATGGTAGGTAAATACACCATGAACTTACCGATAATACCGGGCCAAAACAACAATGGGAAGAAGGGGGCTAAAGTGGTTAAGGTACCTGCCAATACTGGCACAAAAACTTCCCCTGCAGCCATACGTGCCGCAAAGTAGGAACTGATTTTACCCTTACCTTCTACAAAGATGCGGTGGGTATTTTCTATCACCACGATGGCATCGTCTACAATAATCCCTAGGCCAAATAGCAAGGCAAATAGTACCATGAAATTGAGGGTAACGTGGGTACCTATGATTAAATCGGCACCGGGCAAAAACAGGAAGGCCACAAACATACTCAGCGGCACCGATAGCGCCACAAAGAAGGCATTGGTAACCCCCATGAAGAACATCAGGATGATTAATACCAAGATAAAACCAATGATGATAGAGTTTACCAAATCGGTGAATGAGGTTCTTGTTTTAATGCTTTGATCGCCTGTGACTACCGCATTTAAATCGTTAGGGAATAAAATGCCCTTGCCTTCGCTCACCACTTTTTTAACGCCATCACTTGTTTCAATGAGGTTCTCACCACTACGCTTAATGATGTTTAAAGTCACCACATTTTTACCATCTAAACGCGCATAACTCTCCCGCTCTTTGGTGGTATCGATGATGGTGGCGATATCTTTAAGGTAGATAGGCGCACCGCTAGTATTGCGCAAGACAATTTTTTGGATGTCGGCAGCCGTTTTTAACTGGCCTTTCAACTGGATATTACGACGCATGGTACCAACTTCTAGCAAGCCGCCCGATACGTCTAGGTTTTCACGTTGTACCGCATTGGTAATATCGTCAAATGTAACGCCTGCGCTTTGCATGCGGTAGTTGTCTACATTAATTTGGAACTCACGTTCAGGTGCGCCTACAATGTCTACGCGGTTAATTTGCGGCAAATCTTCTAATTTGTCTTTCAAATCATCGGCATATTTTTTCAGCTTTACGAGGTCGTAATCACCACTTAGGTTCACGTACATAATGGGCTGATCTGATAGGTTTACCTCAAGTGCAGTAGGCTCTTGCGTTAAATCTGTTGGCAAATCTTGCTTGGCCTTATCGATGGCATCTTTAACTTTTTGCAGCGCAACATCGGTTTTAACATCGGTATCAAACTCTACCGTGATGGCACTATAATCTTGCTGTGAGGTGCTGGTAAACTTTTTAATTTTTGCCCCTGTAATGCTCTTGATTTGTTTTTCGATAGGGCGTGTTACAAGGTTTTCAATATCCTTAGGTGAGTTACCTACATAGATGGTTTGCACATAAATGGTAGGGATCACAATTTCAGGAAACTGCTCTTTGGGTAGCGTTACAAACTTTATAATACCAATAATGGATACAAAGACCATTAGGAGGTAGATGGAAGTTTTGTTTTTGATACTCCACGTGGTAGGACCAAATTCTTTGAATTTTTCCTTTATGTTTTCGAGTACACTCATTTTGTTTTGTTTTACCACATAGGCACATAGGCACATAGTGGGGTGAAAGTTTTAGTTATTAAATTAAGGCAATAAGGTGTACAAATCGTTCACCATTGTTTTTTGCCCTTCTTTAAAAATATTGGTACAGTTAAAGTTGATAAGTATGCCTTTTGGCTTTTCTAGCAACTTTAAATAGGTAAGCAGTTGTGCTTGGTGAACAGGCATTATTTTTTCAACCGCCTTCAGTTCAACAACCATCAAATCCTCTACAAGCACATCTAACCGTAAGTTAGCACTCAACTGTTTTCCTTTATAAACAATAGGCACTTCAAGTTCTGATTGGTAACGTAATTGCTTACTTGCCAATTCTTCAACAAAGCAAGTATGATATACGCTCTCTAATAATCCAGGCCCAAGCTCTTTATGCACTTCTATCGCACAACCCATTATTAAGTAAGTTAAATCGTCTATATCTTTTTTCGTTACCATATCCTACTGTGCCTATGTGTCTATGTGGTTAAACCTTCTACTTAGTTGTTAGCAACTGCCCATCATACAAACCTTGAAAGCCTTCTGTTATTACTGCATCGCCTATTGCTAGGCCAGACAATATTTCTACTTTGTCGCCATACAATTCGCCGGCTTTCACTACTTTTTTCTTGGCTATTAGTTTGGCACCTTCTTTTACGGCTACCATTACATACTTGCCTTTTTCATCGTTTTGCAAGGTGTTTAATGGCACTACCACGGCGTTAGGATTGCTATAATCTTGGATATTGATTAATGCCAACTGATTGGGGTGGAAGTCTTTATCGGCAGGTATTTTAGCTTCTACATAAAAACTTCTGTTGCCCGCATCTATCAATTTACTAGCAACATTGATGGTGGCGGTAATGGTTTTGTGAATATCTGGTAATGTCACATTGAGCTTACTACCTACACCTACTTTGTTCAAGTAGTTTTCTGGTATTTGCACCGTTACTTTTAGGTTATCGGTATTTACGATTTTAATTTGTGGTACTAAGCCAGCCACACCTGTAAAAAATTCACCCACTCTGATGTTTACCTCATCTGCCACACCGCTTACATCGGCATAGACATTTGAGAAACCTAGCTGTTCCTGGTTGATTTTAATTTGCTCTTCGGTTGTTTTTACCTGCGATTCTAGGCTTTCAACATTGTTCTTAGCCGTAATTAACTGAACTTCTGTACCAATGCCTTGGTCCCACAAGGTTTTTTGCTTTTGGTAGATGGTTTTTGCAAAGCTTAACTGTGTTTTTTGTGTTTGCAAGCCTTGTTCGGCAGCTACCACACTTTGTTTTGCAATGGCATTGTCTAATTGTAGTAAAAGCTGTCCTTTTTTTACAATATCCCCTTTTTTTACCAATACGGCTTTTACCTGACCGCCACCATTTCTTGGTGTTACATAAGAAATATTTACCGCTTCTATTTTACCTTGTAGGTCGATATAGTGCGTAAAGTTTTCAGTAGCGACGGGCGCAATAGCTACGAGTTTGGTTTGGGCCGCTTTTACAGAAGCAGGGTCTAGCTTTGCAATTTCGGCTTCCAATGAGGCAATACTTGTAGTTAGGTCTGATTGTTGTTTTTTTAGCTTTTCAAGGTCGGCTTTTTTCTTAGCGACGTCGCTACCGCCACAAGCAGCGATGGCTACTAGTGCTGTAAATAGCATGATTTTGTTTATGTGTTGCATATGGATGTTTTTATGTTTTAGAATGATGAATTATAATTTACCAATGGCTTTTTGATAATCAATTTTAGCGATAATGGCATTGTACAAAGCATTGATATAATTGCTTTCTGCTGTTGTTTTATCGGTTTGTGCTGCTGTAATTTCTGTATTGCTGCCCACCCCTGCTTGAAACTTCTTAATGGTTTGGTCGTACACCGTTTCAGCCAATTCTTTGTTCTGTCTTTGGTCGTCGATAGCAGCCAAAGCCACTTTAAGGTTCATGCTCGCTTGCGATACTTCATAATCAATTTGGTTTTTGAAGTTGGCAAGCGTGTTGTTGGTTTGTGCCAAGCTGATTTGTGCTTGTTTAACGCGGGCATCTTTGGCAAAGCCACTAAAAATGGGTACTGAAATATTTAAACCCACAGAGGACACGGTAAACCAATCGCCATTACCAAAAAAGTCGAACTTGTTGCGTTGTGCATTTTTGGCATAGTTGCCACTTAAAGCCACGGTAGGTAGGTAACTAAGCTTGTATCTGCGCACATTGTATTCGCTGAGTTTTTTACCTAGTTCGGCATATTGATAGTCTTTACGGTCGCTGTATTGGTAAGCGTCTACTAGTACACCTGCTTTAATTTGGTCTTCCGTAATATCATCTGTTAACACTAGCGAATCTTGTACAGGCATACCCATTAATACTTTTAAACCTAGGTAGCCCACGGCAATGGCGTTCTCGGTACTGGCTTTTTGGGTTTTTAAGTTGGCTAGCTGTACATTAATCTTATTGATGTCAAGCTTTTCAGCAAAGCCGCTTTGAAACATGGCTTTGGTATCCACCAATAATTTTTCGAGGCGGGTGATATTGGCATCCACGATGCGTAATTGTGTTTTACCCACTACTAACTGGTAGTAAATTTTGTAGATATTGGTTTTAATGGCTTCTTCGGTTACTTCCACATTTTTAGTTTGAAAGTCGATAGAAGTTTTACGAGCTTGCAAACCAATAAATACTTGCCCATCGAATAAAAGTTGCTGCAACGATACGGCCGCTGTGGTATTGTACTTGGTACCAAATTGTGCTGCAATGCTACCAAAGCTAGCAGGCATCATGATTGGTTGGCCCGTATTGCCATTTCTGACGCCTTCATTTACCAAAACACCGTAGGTGGCTGGCGAAATAAAGTCTGGTATGTTTTGTACGGCAATGTTGGGATTGTACACACTGCTAATATTACCACTTACAGTAGGCAAAGCCGCTGCGGTAATCTCTTTGTTGACTTGCTCTTGGTTTTTTAAGTTAAGCAGCGCATTTTTTACCTGTACATTGTTTTTGGAAGCGTAGTCTACCGCTTGCTGCACAGAAAATGCATACTTGTTTACCGTTGGTGTTGTTTGGGCAGTGGCGCCAAAAAATACCAACAATACCATACAAAACATGCTTTTTTTTAGGAATTGTTGTTTCATTGTTTGTTTATTTGTTTTCGCGTTCTTGTTTATATTTTGTAAGTAGTTCCTTGCCTTGGGGTGTGATAGCGCCGTGTAGAAAAAAATCGTTGAGTTCTTTTTCGATGGTAGAAAGCCCATACTTATGAACAAATTCTGTATCGTGTAGAATAGATATTACTTCTAGCTGCAATCTGGCAACGATATCTATTTTCATATCTGCCCGAAAAAGCCCTTCGTTGATGCCCCGCTGCAAGCTGTTTTTGATCATTTCAAACACAAATTCTTTTTTGTGCTTTTCTAGCTCGCCATATACTTTTGGGTGGTAGCGGTTGATGTCGTGCAAAATAGAAGGGTTCATTTTGTTAAACATTTCTTGTACAACATCGCTACATAAAAACTGCTCGTGTACCGCATTCTCCGACCGGTCTCTGCTACCCTCACATGCTGTTTTATTGGCATTAATCATTCGGTTAAACACAGCCGACACCAATTCATCTTTATCCTTATACGATTGGTAGATTGTTTTTTTAGATATCCCAAGATGGCCAGCTATTTCATCCATCGTAATGCTTTTAATGCCGTAACGCATGTATAGCTCATGGGCTTTTTCTAATATTCTGTCCTTTATTTCCATTTTATGAAGTAATTACGAGGCAAAACTAAGGAAACTTTTTTCGTTGTCAAAGTTTCCAAGCAAAGTTTTTTCATTATAAAATTGTTACGCACCGTTTTTGTATGCCTAATGCCAATACTTATCAATTACTTGCATGTGTGAAAACTTAAAAAATCGTTCTCCCTTTTTTGTGATTTACTTTACCGGATAAATTATTGGTTATGATGTTTGATAAAGAGCGCCGAAAAGCAGCTACCAAAAGTGTGGTTGCTAGATTGTTACAATTTTTTTTACAAGGCTTAATCGTTATAGCACCGATTGGTATTACCATTTGGGTGGTATTAAGTTTGTTTAACACTGTAGACAATTTGTTGCCGAATTTATTACACAGTATTTTGCCAAAATTGATTGAAAAAGATGCTGACGGTAATTTACAAAAGCTACCAGGTCTCGGCTTTGTAGTGGTTATTGGGATGGTGATAACCATTGGTTGGTTATCTTCTTCGTTTGTAGTAGGAAAATTGGTAGACCTTTTAGATACTATTTTAGAGCGTACCCCTGGCATTAAATTTATATACACTTCTGTTAAAGATTTTTTTGAAGCATTTGCAGGCAATAAAAAGAAATTTGACAAACCCGTGTTGGTGAATGTCAATGGTGATGATACTTGGCGAATGGGATTTATTACGCAGTCGTCTTTGACACAATTTGGATTAGACAATCATGTGGCAGTCTATATTCCCTATTCCTACGCCATCAGTGGTGTTACCTATTTTGTTCCACAAAGCAAAGTGAAATTGCTGTCTAATATTAGTGGTGCAGATGCGATGAAATTTGCGATAAGTGGCGGTGTTACGGAGGTGTAAGCAAATTTTTGTCAGCTACCCAAGATCTTAGCGCATAATCGTACCTTGCAGCCTTCAAAGTATGTAGTATGAAAAAACACAACTTCAATTCTGGTCCCTCTATTTTACCACAAACCGTTTTAGAACAAGCGGCTCAAGCTATAATGGAATTTAATAATACGGGTTTGTCTTTATTAGAAATTGGGCACCGTACTACCTATTTTATGGAGGCGTTGGCAGAGGCAAGGGCTTTGGTGAGGGAATTGATGGATTTAGATGATAGTTATGAGGTATTGTTTTTACATGGGGGCGCTACCACACAGTTTATGCAAGTACCCATGAACTTGCTAGATACCAACGAAACAGCCGCATATTGCGATAATGGCATTTGGGGCAATAAGGCGTTAAAAGAAGCGAGTTTATTTGGCAATGTAAATGTCGTAGCAAGCTCAAAAGATAAAAACCATACCTATATCAACAAAGGTTTTGACATTCCTGCGGATGCAAAATATCTACACATTACTACCAATAATACCGTGGAAGGCACACAATGGCACCATATTCCAGATACTAATGTGCCTATTGTGGCAGATATGAGTAGCGATATTTTTAGCCGCCCGCTTGATTATAAAAAATTCGCATTGATTTATGCTGGTGCGCAAAAAAATATGGGTGCGGCAGGCGTTAACTTGGTGGTGGTTAAAAAAGATATATTGGGCAAAATCACACGCCCTATACCCAGCATTATGGATTATGCCAAGCATATTGCGGCAGATTCGTTGATGAACACACCACCTGTATTTGCGGTGTATGTGGCATTACTTACCCTGCGTTGGATAAAAGCGGAAGGCGGCTTAGAAGAAATGGGCAAACGGAATTTAGAAAAATCAAATTTACTCTACCAAACACTTGATAGTTTACCAATATTCACTCCCACCGTGGCTAAGGAAGATAGAAGCCAAATGAATGCGGTATTTGTATTAACCAATCCTGCACACGAAGCGCCATTTTTAGAACTTTGTAAAGAAAGGGGCATGGTGGGCGTAAAAGGTTATCGTACGGTAGGTGGGATAAGGGTAAGCATGTACAATGCGTTGGCATTGGAAAGTGTTCAAATCTTCTGCGATTTAATGCATGAATTTGCCGCTTCGGTTAGCTAATCTTTTGTACTTCTAGCAAATGTTTTTGAGGGATTATTTGTTGGTGATTGCCTATTTAAACTTGTGTTTATTCGTATAAATTGAGGTAGCAGGTTAGGGAAACCGAGTAAGCTTTACATTGAAAGAAAGGCAATAATGTTGCCAATGGCAAAGAAGGAGAGAATGATTTAATGAGTCGTATTAAAACTATCCTTAAAGCTATTGCAGGCAGCAAAATTGGTTGTGTAACAATGTTATTTAAATATTTTATCATCCAGTAAGCTAGCACAGGGTAGATTTAATGAATAAATACAGATATTTGCGGCATGTCAGACATTAGACCTTTTAAAGCCTTGCGCCCGCAACCACAGTTTGCCAAGCAAGTTGCTAGCCGCCCTTACGATGTATTAAATAGTGCCGAAGCCAAAGTAGAAGTGCAAGGCAATCCCTACAGTTTTTTAAACATTACCAAAAGTGAAATCAGCCTACCAGATGGCATTGATAGTCATAGCCAACAAGTGTACGATAAGGCCAAAGAAAATTTAACTGCCTTTATTCAACGTGAAACCTTGTTTAGAGAAGATAAACCTTGCTATTATATCTATCAGCTTATCATGAATGGGCGCAGCCAAACAGGATTGGTATGCGTAAGCAGTGTGGATGATTATGAAAGAGATATTATTAAAAAACACGAATTTACAAGACCAGAAAAAGAGCAAGACCGTATCAATCATATTAAAACCACAGGTGCACAAACGGGTAATGTGTTTTTAGCCTATAGAAATAATGCAGCTATAGATGCCTTGATAGATAACTGGAAAGCTACCAAAAGCCCGCAGTACGATTTTGTAGCTGATGATGATATTCAACACACCATTTGGATTGTAAGCGATAGTGAAGCTTGCCAAACCATTACCGATTTGTTTGCAGCGCAAGTGCCATGTACTTATATTGCTGACGGCCACCACCGAGCAGCGTCTGCGGCCAAAGTGCGCAAAGCATTGGGCGAAGCTGCTACACCAGAAAGTGATTATTTTTTAACGACGTTGTTTCCTTCCAATCAGTTATATATTATGGATTACAACCGCTTGGCTAAAGATTTAAATGGTCTTTCTGAATCTGAATTTATAGCTGCCGTAGAACAAAGTTTTACAGTCACTAAGCTAGCTAAAGACGCTTTTAAACCAGCAGCTTTGCACGAGTTTGGTATGTATCTTGGCGGTACTTGGTACCAATTGGTAGCGAAAGAAGGTACTTACTCTACCGACCCAATTGGCATACTAGATGTTACCATTTTGCAAAACAATTTACTAAGTAATATATTAAATATCAACGATCCTCGCACCGATACACGCATTGATTTTGTAGGCGGTATTCGTGGCTTACAAGAGCTTGAAAGACGTGTAGACAATGGCGATATGGCCGTGGCTTTTAGCTTATATGCCGTAACTATCGAGCAATTATTTGATATTGCAGACAGTGGCAACGTCATGCCACCAAAAAGCACTTGGTTTGAACCTAAGTTAAGAGATGGTCTGTTAACGCATTTGATTTACTAATTATTATTAAAGACTTTCCAAGTTTTTAAAACTTGGAAAGTCTAATAAAACATCGTTATGAAGTATTTTGTCATTATTGCATTGGTTATTGGTAGCTTGTCTCATGCTGTGGCACAACAGCCCACAACAAAAGACCTATATCAAACAGCTAAAAATTTTATGCAGCAAGGCGATTATGACAATGCGACATTGGTTTTTAATAATGTATTGAAACAAGAGCCAGATAATGCAGCTATACTGAAAGATTTTGCGTACCTCAATTGTCTTAAAAGAGACTATCCAAAAGCCATCAGTATTGGTAAATACTTAACCGAAAAGCCCGATGCAGATGTACAAGCTTACCAAGTACTTGGTATAGCCTATAAAGGCAGCAAAGACTATGCAAGCTGCTCTAAACTGTACCAAATTGCTTTAGCAAAGTATCCTAACAGTGGTATTTTATACAATGAATATGGTGAATTATTAGCACTTGATAATAACTTGCCTATTGCCATTCAAGCTTGGGAAACTGGCATTGCTAAAGACCCAAATTATGCCAATAATTACTACAATGCTGTCATGTATTTTGGAAGATTTGATAAAAACTTACTATGGCAACTACTGTATGGCGAAATATTTATTAACCTTGAAAGCAATACACAGCGTACCGCAGAAATTAAAAGTTTATTACTAGATGGTTATAAAAAACTATACACCGACTACGATGTAGAAGCCTTAAGCACCGATTTAAAACTTACATTTTTTGAGCGCAGTATTTACGAAAACCTAGCCAAAACAAAAGCTATTACAAGCACAGGTGTTACACCAGAAAATATTACAGCCATTAGAACACGCTTTGTATTAGACTGGTTTTATAACAAAATGGATGAAAGACAACCGTATCCATTATTTAACCATCACCAATTTTTAATACGTGAGGGCTTATTTGATGCCTATAATCAGTGGCTATTTGGCGCCGCTGCCAGTCCGTCTGCTTATCAAATATGGTTAAATACACACGATAAAGAAGCGGCCGCTTTTAAGCAATATCAACAGAATAAGGTGTTTAAATTGTCTAAATAGTTACCACTGATTAAAATGAGTGTCATGATTTATTATGATTTGAAAGATTTTATTGGATGATTTTGATATTGCCTTAAATCATGCCAATCGCTATTTGTCAAAACTTATCTTTGCTTTCCTTTTTAATGTGGGTAAAAGCCCAATAATGTATCTAGCCGATGTGGTAGTCCGCTTAAAGTGGAATGAAGTACATATGTATTACTACTGTCGGTAACCAAAACAAAAAGCCATGTTTAACAACAGAACAAAAATTAAAGCACTACTCGCCAGTGCAGAAACAGGTCAGGAAGTGATTGTAATGGGTTGGGTTCGTACGTTTAGAAACAACCAATTTATAGCCTTAAACGATGGTAGCACCAATCATAATTTACAAGTAGTAATCGCACTAGGCTTGGTAAATGACGATACGCTAAAACGTTTAACCACAGGCACTTCTATTAAAGTGGCAGGTACGGTAGTGCCTAGCTTAGGTAAGGGGCAATCGGTAGAAGTACAAGCCACAACTTTAGAAATTTTAGGCGATAGCGATGCTGATAAATATCCTTTACAGCCTAAGAAACATAGCCTAGAGTTTTTGCGTGAAAAAGCACATTTGCGTTTTAGAACCAATACGTTTGGTGCTATTTTCCGTGTGCGCCATGCTTTGGCATTTGCAGTGCATCAGTTTTTTAATAGCCGTGGTTTTGTGTACTTACATACGCCTATTATTACCGCTAGCGATGCGGAAGGTGCAGGTGAAATGTTTAGAGTAACCACCTTACCAATGGATGGTAGCGCACCTAAAAATGACGATGGTAGCATTAACTATGGCGAAGATTTCTTTGGTAAAAGCACCAACCTTACGGTAAGTGGCCAGCTTGAAGGCGAGTTGGGTGCGATGGCTTTTAGCGATATTTACACATTTGGCCCTACGTTTAGAGCAGAAAATAGTAATACGGCACGTCACCTTGCAGAGTTTTGGATGATTGAGCCAGAAGTGGCCTTTAACGACCTTGAAGACAATATGGATTTGGCAGAAGACTTTATCCAATATTTGATTAAATATGTCATGGACAATAATCTAGAAGACCTTGAGTTTTTAGACCAACGCTTAGCGGAAGAAGAAAAACAAAAGCCACAAGCAGAACGTCAGGAATTTGGTTTGCTAGAGAAATTGCGTTTTGTGACTGATAATAAATTTGAACGCATTACGTATACCGAAGCCATTCAAATATTGTTAGATTCACCGCATTACAAAAAGAAAAAGTTTAAATATGATGTGTCTTGGGGTATTGATATGCAAAGTGAACATGAGCGCTACTTGGTAGAAAAGCACTTTAAAAAGCCAGTAATTGTTACCAATTATCCTGCTGCCATTAAAGCATTTTATATGCGCTTAAATGATGGTTGCGAAGCAGGTAAACAAACCGTAGCGGCGATGGATATTTTAGCACCAGGCATTGGTGAAATTGTAGGCGGTAGCCAAAGAGAAGAGCGTTTAGAAAAGCTAGAGGCGCGTATGGCAGACATGCACATACCTGCAGAAGAAATGAGCTGGTACTTAGATACACGTAGATTTGGCAGTGTACCACATGCTGGCTTTGGCCTTGGTTTTGAGCGTATGGTATTATTTGTAACCGGTATGACGAACATTAGAGACGTCATTCCATTTGCCAGAACACCAAAAAACTGTGAATTCTAAACACGTCCCGATGGCTATCGGGATTAGAAGCAATTGTACGAATTACACGAAATTATTGTGTCATTATTTTAGAGAAATATGATTCAACGAAGCCTGCTAACTCAACTTTAGCAGGTTTCTTTTTGTTACTACAACATCTAAGTTTTTATTTCAAACGTATTTATCAGCATGAGTAATCAACACATTCAGCAATTGCAGGCAGCTATTGCACCCTATAGGGCAGTATTGGTAGAACATCCATTGTACAGTCAGCTACAAAATATCTCACAAATACAGCTATTTACAACGTATCATGTATTTGCGGTATGGGATTTTATGAGCCTGTTAAAATCGCTACAACAACAGCTTACTTGCACCACCACACCTTGGGTACCGATAGGCAGTGCTAATACAAGGTATCTGATTAACGAGATAGTATTGGGCGAAGAAAGCGATGTGGATGAACAAGGTAACCGTACCAGCCACTTTGAATTGTATCTAAAAGCCATGCAACAACTGGGGGCAGATACAACTACCATTGAACAATTACTTACTTATATTAATAATGGTGTAGATGTCATGACCGCTATGGATCAATTGCAAATGCCTGAAGCCATCAAAGCATTTGTCAGTTTTACCTTTGATATTGTTCAGAACCACCCTGCACACGTACAAGCGGCGGTATTTACATTTGGCAGAGAAGATTTAATACCAGCTATGTTTTTAGGTTTGGTAAAAGATTTATCAGTTAGCCATCCTGAACAAATAAGTACGTTAAAATACTATTTAGAACGCCATATTGAAGTAGATGGCGACCATCACAGCCACTTAGCTATGGAAATGGTAGCCCAATTATGCGGAGCTGATGCTAGTAAATGGCAAGCTGCCACTGAAGCCGCTATTTTAGCTTTACAAAAGCGTCATTTACTGTGGAATGCCATTAGCCAAAAGCTAGAGGATGCCGCATCTTTGGTCTAGGAAAAATTATTTTTAGGTTTTCACAAAAAAACAGTCAGATTATTTCTGAAATTACAAACTAGCTATTATATTTGCAGCCCTTTACGGATGGTGCGGTAGCTCAGTCGGTAGAGCAAAGGACTGAAAATCCTTGTGTCGCCGGTTCGATCCCGGCTCACACCACATCCCAAAATGCAAACCCACAGTTATTGTGGGTTTTTTATTGATGATAATTAATGAGTTATCAAACTTTTAGGCAGATATTATGCTGGTTTATTAATTGGGTGATTTTTACGAAATAAGTTAATTTTCAACTCAACTGATGCATTTACTGACGCATTTGGCATTGAAATGATTTAACATTTGCGATACACTTGTCATGTTTTTTTGTGAACTGGTATTGTAAAAACTGTTCTATAAATAGTAGACAGCCGAGATATCTCCTTACTAAAATAAAGTCGATCCATTATCAGCTTTAGACATTACAGCATTAAGTAGTGATTATGTTCGTAAGGGTAGCAATTAGGTATGCAGGACGAAATGGTCAGCTAAATGTTAGGCTAATACTAGAACGTACAGAATCAGGATTGAGGCAATAAATAGCAGGTTTTTTATCAAAAGACCAAAAGTCCAAGAATAAGGATTATCCATTCTTGGACTTGTCTTGCTAATCGTCATTAGAGATTAATAAAAGAATTGCTCAAGCACAATTTTACCATCTTTAACTTGGTACACACATACTTCTTCAATTGTCATTCTACCACGTCCAATGAAGGTGGCGTCCATGATCCAAGTAATTGCAAAACTGTTCCCTGCAACAATAGGTTCAGAAATGGTTGCACTGTGAAAGGCTTCTACACCCGCTTGAAAAGCCGCTGCTTTTCCTTTTATGGCGTCTAAGCCAATTACCACTCTAGCACCCATCATCTCATTTGCTTCAATGCTTTGCGCATCTTCGGCGTATAGGGTTGCTTGTACTTCGTCAATATTTCCTTGACGACAAAGTTCTACCAATTTGTTTGCTACTTCAATTGTTGTCATAGTTTTTATTTTTTAGGTTTAAAAAGGGAAGCTACACTTATTTCCACAATTTTAAAGTTCCAAAACATTATTATTCTATTACCAACATTGAATGCATAACAACATTGCAAAAACAGATTTTTGTATTAAAACAAGTGTTATTATTTACCCAGCGCTACTATTTAAATATATAAAACTGTAGCCCGTCTATCTCAATTTTAGATGGTTGACACCCTACGCTTGCTTACGCTATGCCTTTCGATATGGGCGATCATTGACATTGCTTTTATGCGAGCTACATTTGATTATCCGCAATCAGCCCCCTCATAAACAGACTTACCGCACAATGATAGGGCGTTTGGCGAGGCTGAGCCATTGCAGCAAATTGCGCACACTTTACCGGATCCTTCATTACACAACGACCAAATGCAGATGCTTTTGCAAACAACCTGCGTCCTTTTAATTGCGCAGCACTTGGCTGGATGTTTTTCATATTGGGATAAGCAGTTACCACCGTCTTATTACCATATTGCTTATACACATATTTTTTACCAACCTGTCCTCTAAGGCTTTTACTTAGAATCCCTTTTGCTATTGCCATACTGCCTATTTTAAAGATTTAAAAATACAGATTAATTATATATTAAGCGTAGCTTAAAAATATTCTTACCCAAAAAGAAGTCATGTAATAGGTAGTCGACTTTACAATTATCCGCAAGGGATGATCATATACAGAAGCCTATTTATTCTGTATGAACGTAGATCTTATGCTGGGTATCCCCTAAAAAAACAGCTTCGGCGTAGGCACTATTATCTACACCGAAGCTGTAAAACCTTGGTTCCAAGGCCAGCAAATTATTCGCCTTCTAGCCCTATCAAACGGATACCCGCTTTGTTACATTGCTCATTAAATAGGCTAATGGCTGCCAAGCATCGCTTTTTCTGTTCCGCTAAACCCATCCATTGGGTATGCAGTTCTGCATAACGCGACTGCTCGGTTGCAGTGATATAAGGTATTGCATTATCGACGTTGCCTTTTAGAAATATAAAACCTGAGCAGAGTTTATTTTCAAAATTGATTACATCGTCATTGCTTTGCGATTTGGGCTGAATCAATTGTTCTTCCCATGTTTTGATGGCTGTAACCAATGTTTTCGATTGGCTAGAAAGGCTGTCGTAACTGGTATTACCTTCAACTCTGGCACTAAATTGTTCTAGCTGATTTTTAATTTTGCGCATATGCACTACAGATACATTCAAATCGGTGATATCATCAGCAATCGCTTTCAGTAATTGATCTTGCGCTGCATATTCTGCGGCCGAAGCCGTGACCGTTGGATCTGGTAAAAGCTTAAAATCACGCTCATAGCTTTTTCCATCAATGGTCAGCTTTACTGTATAATTACCCGGAATCGCCATTCTACCTTTAAAATCACCTTCCACATACACATTGTCAATGGTTGGTAAATTGGCATATTGCAGATCCCAAACAAACTTATTAAGGCCATTACGCAAAGTAATTTTCTCATCCGCATCCAATTGGTTATTGCTGGTGTTCAGCTTTGGTTTCTCTTTATAAAAAGTTCTTATGGTATTTTTTGATGCATCTAAAATATCGATGGTCACATTTTTTATGGAATCTTTATTCTGTAAATGAAAATAAATCACTGCACCTGAGGCAGGGTTTACCATTGTTGTTTTGATTTTTGTAACGGGCATGTCATCGGGAAAAGATTGATTTAAGGGGCTATAACTACTGGCTCGTACCGCATCTTTTACTGGCAAAAGATCAACTGCTGTATTAGTAGCAACACTATTTTGTCTGAGTGGCGTTAAATCATCTAATACCCAAAAAGCACGCCCTTGTGTAGATGCCAAAAGATGGTCTTGGTGGAGTTTTAAATCAGTGATGGGTGTAACTGGTAAATTGAGCTGTAATGGTTGCCATTGTTTGCCTCCGTTATAAGATAGGTACAACCCTGTTTCCGTTCCAGCGTACAATATATCTTTTACTTGATTGTCTTCTCTTACCACCCTTACACAAGCCCCATAAGGAATACCTTCTGTTAATTTTTCCCAAGTGTTACCATAGTCGGTTGTTTTGTAAATAATCGGTGTAAAATCGTTCAACTTGTACTTATTTACAGCGATATAGGCAGTTGCCTTATCGAAAGGAGATACTTCAATAGCATTGACCAAACAACCTTTCATATTTGGAGGTGTAATATTGGTCCAGTTTACGCCACCATCTTTGGTTAGGTACACCAAGCCATCATCGCTGCCTGTATAAATAACCCCTTTTTCTAAGGGTGATTCCATTACATAAGTGATGGTACAATAATTTTCGCCACCAGCTCCTTCATTGGTGTAAGGCGTACCACTAACGCCCATTTTACTCGTATCATGTGTTGTTAAATCAGGCGATATCACTTTCCATGATTTACCAAAATCTGTTGTTTTAAACAACACATTACCAGCATGATAAAAAGTACCAGGTTCGTGGACTGAATAAATAATTGGTGCATTCCAGTTGAACCGGTATTTCATATTTTTAGGTTCTAAGGCTTGGTATTCGGCAGGATATTCCATTACTTCTACTTGGTGATTGGTTTTAGTATCCAATAACCCTATCGTGCCTTGATAACTACCACCCATAACATATCTCGGATTGTTGGGGTCAAAAGCTAGGAAAGCAGATTCTCCGCCAGCACTAAAAGACCAATCTCGAATAGTAATACCACCATATCCATCACCTTGGCTGGCAATTTTTACAGAGGTATTGTCCTGCTGACCACCATACAAATGATAAGGATAGAGATTATCTGCATTGACGCGATAGAATTGGGCGGTGGGTTGGTTGTCTTGGCTAGACCATGTCACTCCACCATTGAAAGTAATAGCAGCACCACCATCATTAGAAACAATCATGTTTTTACTATTCGTAGGATTAATCCATAATTGATGGTAATCGCCATGTGGCGCTCTAAAAGATTGCCAAGTTTTGCCACCATCAATAGACTTAACCGCTGGAGAATTTAACACATATACAATATTTTCATTGAGTGGGTCGGCAACAGATTCAATATAATACCAGGCGCGTTGCACCAAACGATGGTCTTTACTTACCCGCTCCCAATGCCCGCCTGCATCATTTGAAACAAATAAGCCGCCTAGTTCTTTCTGCGAATCACTTTCTACCACCAAATACAGTTTCTCTGAATTGGCTTTTGTAAGTGATATGCTCATTTTACCTAATTCTTTTGGCAAGCCATTTTGAATTTTTTCCCAAGTATCGCCACCGTCGGTGCTTTTATACAAACCGCTGCCTTTACCACCACTTCTCACCTCCCAAGGTAAGCGGCGGTGGTCCCACATAGCTGCATATAATATGTTAGGATTATTCATATCCATTGATAAATCAACGCATCCTGTGTTATCGTCTACAAACAAAACTTTATCCCAAGTTTTGCCCCCATCAGTGGTTCTATAAACGCCTCTATCTGGGGTAGCACCATGTACAGCACCCTGCGCTGCAACATAAGCGATATTAGCATTTTGTGGATGGATGCGTACATTAGCAATCTGTCTTGTGGCGTCTAATCCCAAGTGCTTCCATGTTTTACCAGCATCGGTAGATTTATAAACGCCATCGCCATAAGATGACATAACACCTCTCATGGCATGCTCACCCATACCCACATAGACTGTATTAGGGTCTGATTCGGCAACAGCCACTGCACCCACAGACCCGGTTTTAAAATACCCGTCCGATATATTATTCCAAGTAAGACCTGCATCTTCTGTTTTCCAAACGCCACCGCCTGTGGTGCCCATATAATACACCAAAGGATTGCCAACGACTCCTGTAGAAGTCACCGATCTTCCACCACGCATTGGCCCAATATTTCGCCAAAGTAGAGGTTTATAATAGTCGTTAGCATCTGTTATTTTCACAGCATGACTGTCTTTGGGTAGTGGTGTTTTTTTCTGAGAAAAAGCAGCCACAGATAAGGTTATACACAAGCAACAAGAAAGAGATTTCATCATAATACAGTAGTTAAGCGGCGAATAAATTAGGTTTAAATATACAGGAATTGTTAAAAAATACCATCCAAACTTGATTAGTTTAAACTATATTAATATGTAACGATATCTGTGCTTTGTCTGATTATTGGCATCCTCAACGTGCAGATTTACCGTTCGCTGGATTTGTTTAACATTTTTCAAGAGAATGCTTTACCTTAATCCCTCAATACCACTACATGAGAATCTCAATTACCCTTCCTTTTTTATTGTTATGCGCTTTCTCTCAATCTACCATTCAGGCGCAAGTAGATAGTAGCTATTTTGCCGCTTTGAAATGGCGAATGATTGGCCCACATAGAGGCGGCCGCACTGTGGGTGCGGTAGGTGTTCCTCAACAGCCGAATGTTTTTTATATTGGTGTTAATAATGGTGGTGTTTGGAAAACCACCGATTATGGCAGAACATGGCTACCCATTTTTGATGGCCAATCTACTGGTTCAATTGGCGATGTAGCTGTAGCGCCCTCCAATCCTAATGTGCTCTATGTTGGTAGTGGAGAAGGTTTGCAAAGACCCGATTTATCTGTTGGCAACGGCATGTATAAATCTGTTGATGCGGGCAAAACTTGGCAACACCTAGGATTAAAAGATGGTCAGCAAATAGGTGGTATTGCCGTAGATCCTACCAATGAAAATAGGCTATTTGTGGCGGTACTTGGTCATCCTTATGGCCCCAATTCAGAACGCGGCGTTTATCGCAGCACAGATGGTGGTAGTAGTTGGGAAAAGGTGTTGTACAAAGATGACAACACAGGTGCGGTGCAAGTAGCCATCGATCCTAAAAACCCCAACGTTATTTATGCTGATATGTGGGCAGGTAGACAAGGCCCTTGGGAAAACGGTGCTTGGAACGGCCCAGGAAGCGGTTTATTCAAATCTACCGATGGTGGTAATACTTGGCAGCAATTGACCAATGGTTTACCAACTGTGGCCCAAGGCTTGGGCAGAATTGGGTTTTGTATTGCGCCGAGCAATCCAAATAGACTGTACGCAACGGTTGATGCAGGAGATAATGGTGGCATGTACAGAAGTGATGATGGCGGCCAACACTGGAAGAGTATCAGTAATGATGGACGATATTGGGGAAGAGGCAGTGATTTTGCAGAAGTAAAAGTAGATCCAAAAAATGAAAATATTGTTTATACCGCTAATGTGGTAGTTTGGAAATCGACGAACGGTGGCAGTACTTGGAAAGATTTTCGTGGGGCGCCGGGCGGTGATGATTATCACCGGATTTGGATTAATCCAGATAATTCCAATATCATGCTGATTGCAGCCGATCAAGGTGCCATTATTACCGTGAATGGTGGCGAAACCTTTTCTTCTTGGTACAACCAACCTACTGCCCAATTTTACCATGTGAGTACAGATAATGCGTTTCCTTATAATGTGTATGGCGGACAGCAGGAAAGTGGGTCAGTTGGTATTGCTTCTAGGGGTAATGATGGTCAAATTACGTTTAGAGAATGGCATCCTGTAGGGGTAGAAGAATATGGCTATGTGGCAGCCGACCCATTAGATCCCAATATTATTTATGGTGGTAAAATTACCCGTTATGATAAACGTACTGGGCAGGTTCAGAATATTGCGCCCGAAGCGGTCAGCTCTGGGAAATACAGATTTGTAAGAACAGCGCCCGTGTTGTTTTCACCCGTGAATCCCAAAACCCTATTTTTTGCAGGCAATGTGTTGTTTAAAACCAATACGGGTGGTCATTCTTGGCAGGTTATTAGTCCCGACCTTACACGTGCATCTTGGGATATTCCTGCTAGTGTAGGTATTTATGCCACCGAAGAATTGAAAAAAATGCCTAGAAGGGGCGTCATTTATACTGTTGCACCATCGCCAAGAGACAGTGGTATCATTTGGTGCGGTACAGACGATGGCTATATTCAATTGACAAAAGATGGAGGTAAAAACTGGACAAATACCACACCGCCATCTATTAGCGCGTGGAGTAAAATTTCTATGATGGATGCCAGCCATTTTGATAACAGCACGGCCTATGCGGCCGTTAACCGGATTCGGTGCGATGACATGCAGCCGCACATTTACAAAACCACTGATGGGGGTAAAACTTGGAAAGAAATTGTCAACGGCTTACCAAACGACCCCATCAATACCATCAAAGAAGACCCCTATACCAAAGGTTTATTATTTGCTGGTTCAGAAAGAGCCGTCTATGTGTCGTTTGATGATGGCGAACATTGGCAGCCCTTACAACAAAATATGCCAGCCACTTCTATTAGAGATTTAGTTATCAAGGATGATGATTTGGTAGTAGGTACCCATGGGCGTTCTTTTTGGATTTTAGATAATATCACCCCTTTGCGCCAATTAACCAAAGCGCCCACTGGCTTGGTATTATTTAAACCACAAACTGCCATCCGTGTAAGATGGAATACCAATCCCGATACCCCTTTGCCACAAGAAGAACCAGCAGGACAAAATCCGCCAGACGGCGCTATCATTGACTATTATTTAAAATCAGATGCAACTACGGTAGTAACCCTTACTATCAAAGACAGCAAAGGCAAAACCATACGCAGTTTTAGAAGTGACGATCAGCCTTATGCGATTCCCCCCGTTAATATTCCTTTGTATTGGATACGACCACAACAATTATTATCATCTACGATGGGTGCACACCGTTTTTTGTGGGATTTACACGATGCGCCACTAAATGTGGCACCTTCTTATCCAATAGCGGCTGTTTATGGCAATACGGTACCAGAGCCTACCTCGCCTTGGGTGATGCCAGGGGTATATACTGTGGAACTAACAGTTGATGGACAATTGGTTAAGCAATCTTTTACGGTTAAAATGGACCCAAGGGTAACAACTCCAATAGCAGCTTTACAAGCGCAGCGAGATTATTCAGAAATCTGCTATCAAAATCGAATAAAAGCGTCACAATATATTGATGCCATTACTGCCTATAAACAATCGCATCCAGAGATGTCTAAAGAAACCGCGCAACAGCTTATTGCTTTTGTGGGAACAGCTACTAGAAGAAGGGGCAGCAGCAATAAAGACATCAGTTTTGGTTCATTGATCAGTGGTTTTGATGCCGTCTTGCATTCTTTGCAAGAAGCGGACCTTGCCCCAACAACACAAGCCGTAGCAGCCGTAAAACAATTGAGCGCTGATTTTGAAGCACTATCACAAAAATGGTTAGCCTTCGAAAAAAAATAATTATATCTGCAAACCGAAATTTTTTACAACACACCATCAAAAACGCATATGAGAAAATTATTATTAACTTCATCCATTTGCTTAGCAACATTGTTTGCAATTGCACAGAAAAAGAATACCAAACAAGAAAGCCCTGTTAAAGAAAGCGCTGCAGACTCGGTATTTTTTTCGAAAATAAAATACCGAGAGGTAGGCCCATTTAGAGGTGGAAGAAGTGGTGCAGTAGCTGGCAGTTATAAAAATAAAAACACATTCTACTTCGGTGCTACGGGTGGCGGTGTGTGGAAAACAACTGATGGCGGTAATAATTGGAAAAATATTTCTGATAAATATTTTGGCGGCAGTATTGGTTCGGTGGCGGTTGCACCGAGCGATGAAACCGTTTTGTATGTGGGCGAAGGCGAAAGTACCTTACGTGGTAATGTGAGCGAAGGCCTTGGCGGCATGTGGCGAAGCGATGATGGCGGTAGAAGTTGGAAAAATATTGGTTTAAAGGATACCAGACATATTGTAAAAATAGTGATTCATCCAAAAGACCCAAATACCGTTTGGGTAGCTGTGATGGGGCATATGTTTGGCCCAAATGAAGATCGTGGAGTTTATAAAACAACTGATGGCGGCAAAACTTGGAAAAAAGTGTTATATGTGAATAGTCAAACAGGTTGTTCGGATATTACCATGGAACCCAACAACCCATCTATATTATATGCAGGTTTATGGCATGTGATTAGAACACCATATAGCATGGAAAGCGGGGGCGATGGAAGTGGTTTATGGAAAAGTACAGATGGTGGCGACACTTGGATTAATCTCTCTAACAAAAAGGGTTTATCAAAAGGGGTATGGGGCATTGTAACGGTGGCTGTGGCAGCTAGCAATACTGATAAAATTTATACGGTAATAGAAAACGCCAAGGGTGGTTTATTTGCAAGTGAAGATGGGGGCGAAACTTGGACCTTGCAATCCAATGACAACAATATTCGCCAGCGTGCTTGGTATTATTCTCGTGTATTTGTGGATCCTAAAAATGAGCATATCGTGTATTGTCCCAATGTGAATTTTATGCGTAGTAAAGATGGGGGCAAAACATTTCAGGCCGTTAATTCAACACCACATGGCGACCATCATGATCTATGGATAGACCCAGAAGATGGTAACCGCATGATTGTAGCAGATGATGGGGGCGCACAAGTAAGTTTTGATGGCGCTGCTAATTTCAGTAATTATTACAACCAGCCTACTGCCCAGTTTTATCGGGTAACCACCGATAATGCTTTCCCTTATAGAATATTGGGTGCACAGCAAGATAATTCTACTGTACGCATTAAAAGCCGAACTTATGGCAATGCTATTACACAAGACGATTGGCAGCCAACGGCTGGTGCAGAAAGTGGTTATGTGGTGGCAGACCCTTTAAATCCAGACATCGTTTATGGGGGCAATTATGGTGGTTTCTTATCGCGTTTAGACCATAAAACAGGCGAAAATAGAGCTATTAATGTATGGCCTGATAATCCTATGGGCGCTGGCGCCGACGTACAGAAATATCGTTTCCAATGGAATTTCCCTATTTTCTTTTCGCCACATAATCCAAAAAGGTTGTATGCCTGTGGTGATCATTTGTTTGTTACAGAAAACGAAGGGCAAAGCTGGGAAATGATAAGTCCAGATTTAACTACCAACGATAAAACTAAACAAGTATCTAGTGGTGGTCCTATTACGAAAGACAATACATCGGTAGAATATTATTGTACCATTTTCACTGCAACTGAATCGCCTTTGGAAAAAGATTTGTTGTACACTGGTAGTGATGATGGCATTCTAAGTGTGAGTAAAGATGGCGGTAAGCATTGGGATAATGTGACCCCAAAAAACTGTCCAAAATGGATGATGTGGAATACTATCGAAACTGACCCATTTAAAAAAGGCGCTGCGTATATTGTAGGCACCAGATATAAGTTGGATGATTACACACCCTATATCTACAAAACAGAAGATTATGGTCAAAGCTGGAAGCTTATCACCGCAGGCATCGACCCAATGCATTTTACAAGAGTGCTTCGCGCCGATAAAAAAAGACCAGGTTTGTTATATGCAGGTACTGAATTTGGCATGTATATCAGTTATGACGACGGTGCTAATTGGAAAAAATTCCAGTTAAATCTACCGATTGTGCCAATTACCGATTTAACCATTAAAGAAAATGATTTAATTGTAGCCACACAAGGTCGTGCATTTTGGATGATTGATGACTTAAGCCTACTCCAACAAAAAGATAATACCGTTACCAATCGAAAGCTGCATGTATTTACCGTTAATGACAGCTACAGAATGGAAGGCGGCGGAAGCAGCCGCAGACGTGGCGTTGCATTACCTCACAATGCGGGTATGAATCCACCTAATGGTGTGGTATTCAATTATTGGTTGAAAGATGCTACTGACACGTCTAAAGTGAGTATCTCTATCTATGATAAAAAGGGCATGCGCATTAAAACATTTAGTAAAGACGCCAAAGAGGAGTATAATAAATTAGAATTTACCGCAGGGATGAACCAATTTGTGTGGGATATGCTGTATCCGCCTGCCGAAAAACTAGACGGATTAATATTATGGAATGGCAATGTAGAAGGACCAAAAGTAGCGCCAGGAACATATACTGCTAGCGTCTATTATGATGGCGATTCAGTAAAAGTTCCATTTACCATTAAAGGCGATCCTAACTATGCCATGACAGAGGCAGATTATGATGCACAAACAGGCATGCTATTACAAATACGTGATAAATTCAGTGAGGTACAGAAAGCCATTAAAACGATTAGAGCGGTACGTAGTCAGATAACTGATTTCACAGCCAAGATGGATACCGTTGCCAACAAAGCTGTCAAGCTAATGGCAGATAGCATTAGCAAACAAATTACAACTATCGAGGAAGCTTTGTACCAAACCAAATCGAAAAGTGGGCAGGATGTATTGAATTTTCCAATACGCCTAAACGATAAAATCAGTGGCTTGTATGATGTTGCAGCTAGCGGTTATAATCCACCCTCTAAGCAAGTAAAAGAAGCATTTGCCGATTTATCTGCCCAAGCAGATGTGCAATTAACCAAATTGAAAAAAATAATGGGTGAAGCGCTGCCAGCCTTAAACACCCTGATTCACAATCAACAAGTGCCAGTTATAAGCATTAAAGATTAAAAAGTACTATGGAGTCTATCAATTTGTTAGATGCAACGGCAGTCATCGGTTTGATGGCTGCCGTTGCATTAACCTTTAATATCTTATTTGGCATGCTATTAAGCTGTGCTTATAAACAAATACCATTGTGGAAACAATTACCCACTTGGCTAAAACGCTTATCATTATTGGATTTACACAATTGGACAGCCTATATTGCTTTACTATTGGTAGGCTTGCATCCAACTTTATTATTGCTAGATAAAGCCAGCAAATTTACTTGGGTAGATGTTCTATTCCCCATCCATGCACCGCATCAAAAACTAGAAGTTGCTTTAGGTACCATTGCTTTTTATGCGTTGATTGTGGTTATGATCACCACGCAAAACGTAGTGAAAAAGAGAATGGGTTTTAGAACATGGAAAACGATTCATCTTATATCTTATGGCACGGCGCTTTTGTTTATCATCCATGGCATATTCATGGATCCTGAATTAAAAGACAAGCCTGTAGACTTTTTAGACGGTGAAAAACTAGTAGCAGAAATCTGTGGTTTGGTATTGGCAATGGCTACCATTTTACGGTATAAATATTATGTTAATAAGCAAAAGAAACGTTTGGGTTAATGACTAAAAATTAAGCGGCACTAATAGCTTAACACTAAAATTTCTACCCATATTAAATACGCCAACCCTACCTGTTGTGTAGTTTACAGGGAAGTATTTAAATCTGCTCATGTAATCTATATAATTTATATCAAAAAGATTGGTACAATTAAGGTAAATACTGAAAACGGTTTTGCCTTTAGCAACAATATCGCTGCCCGCACCAGCACTGCATAATGTATACCCTTTGGTACCTGTGTTACTAGCAGCATATTCATAAGGCGTAAGTGCTGTATTAAGTCCGCTATAAATGGCATATTGGCGATAGATATTGTTTTGCGCAAAGCAATTTAATACCCCAAACTTAATATAGGCATTTTTAAAAATGCTACCTTCTGCGGATGCGAGATGGTATTTAATATCAGCGGTAATTCTTGCAGGTGGTACAAAAGGCAAATATTTCATAGAATCAGCTACCTGTTTCAACCCACCGTTAACTATACTTAGGGCGGTATTTATTTCAAGACCCTTGATAGCGGTGGGATGTAGATTAATCGTCAGTTCTCCACCATATAAATTGGCTTTGCCTTGGGTATATTTATAAACAGGCGCTGCGCCAAAACCCACCGCACTTAAAGAATTGTTGATAGAATCGCCGCCCAATACACTGGTTAATCCCTTGGCGTAAATAAATTGCTGTATAGCATTATTAAACAAATTTATTTCAAATGCAATATCTTTAGTAGTGATACCAAAAGCAATATCCGATTCAATACTTGTTTCTGGTTGCAAATGCGGGTCGCCTATTTCGTATACCACCGTGCCGTCGTGTACGCCGTTTGCTGCACATTCAGCCACATTTGGTGCGCGCCATCCACCAGCAATATTCGCTTTTATGTACACATTTTTACTAATATCATAGGCTGTACCAAAACTATACGATAAGCCGCTGAATTTGGATGTAAAGCCTTGAAACTCATGAATAGCATCTTGTGCATTTGGCGCAGCAGGCGCTTGATTGGTAGAGTCTACCCAATGATCTTGCCCTGAGAAGCTTCTTGTATCAAAACGAAGTCCACCACTCATATTCCATTTGCCAATTTTCTGGTTGGCTGTAACAAAAGCACCTATTTGAAAAAAATGATAATCAGGAATTAGCAATAAAGTACCCAAGCTTTTAGACGATTGATAAACGCCATTTGTACCTGTTGAAAAACTAAAGCCTTTGAATTGGGGTGATACATATTTAACATCATAAGTAGCACCGTTAGAGGCATAATAAATAGTAGAAATATCTGGAATAGTAGGATCATTATTTTCTTGCCGCTGGTTTTTTTGATAAGAAAAAATGGCCTTGATTCTACCCTCGCCTACAGCCATACTATTGTCCCAAACCAGTTTGGTATGTTGTATACGTTGATTAATAACTAGTGGGGTGTAAGCTATTTTTTCCTGCTGTGTGGGCAGCACATAAGTTACCGCACCGCCATTTAAGTTGGGATTATAAATAGCATGCATCAATCCACCAGTAGCAGAATCTCTTGTGCCATCTACAATGCCCGTGGCCATATTAAAATAACTGGCACGTATTTGCGAATAGCCCCATTGTCTTTGCAATGCAATTGTAGCATCTGTATTAAAATTACTAAACTGCGAATTGAGTACATAACCATCCGCTTTATTTTGATAAGCATGTGCCATGGTATGATCTATTCTAGCACTAAAAGCAATACCCTTTTTTGTGCCGCTGAGTTGAAACATATTAGCAATTAATCCATTATTGGTTTGGTAATTGAGTAAGACGTTGTCATGCATTTGCCCTTCGGGCAAAGCACTTTCAGGTATCAAGTTTACCACTCCAGCAATGGCATCAGAGCCATAAGCCAATGAGGCTGGGCCTTTTAGTACTTCATATTTATTAACGGCATTAGGGTCTGCTTCTATGCCAAATTCGTCGAACCAAGATTGGTCTATTTGCGCTACCCCATCTACGATCGTAAGCACACGGTTATAACCCAAACCTCGAATCACTGGTTTAGAAATACTTTGGCCATCGGTAATAGCGCTAACACCTGGCAGAGTAGCTATGGCATCAATGACATTGGTAGCAGTATTTTCCAACAATTCACGCTCGTTTCTAATGGCAATAGACATTGGTGTTGTCCGCTTATTGGTTGAGGCGACAACACCTGTAACAATAATATTTTTTAAGTTGAAAAAAGAAGGCTGCAGTGCGAAATTTTGTTGTGTAACACCCTTAATATCAACTGACTCAATGATTTTTTCATATCCCAACATCGTAATTTCTAGAAAATAATGGCCACTTGGTATTTTTTGTAACGCGTAATTACCGTTACTATCCGTTAAAACCCCTCTATTTAAGTCAGGTATATAAATAATAGCACCTTTAATTGGGAGTTCGGTTTTGGCGTCTTTTAACTTGCCTGTTAAACCAGTTTGACCAAGTGTTGCTACACAAAGAAAACATAGAGACATACAAAGGGTTAGTAGCTTTCTCAGCATATAATAATTTATTTTGGCTAATATAAGCTATCGCAATATTATTTCGAGTTTTAGGGGTAATTTTTGTAGCTCAATGGTTGTAAGAGGCAAATACATGTGAATTGCATCCTTATAGTATAAATATTTTTATATTTGTAATAATTACTCTTAGCGCTACAATTTTACCGTAAATGGCGCAATCGTCAGCCATTAGGTTGGCTATTAAATCTAATAATAGCCCGGGTTTCGTTACAACGCTTATGAAAATGACGACCTACTAGCTCTAGCGGAGATTAGAACCATTGGTTTCATAATCATGGATTTACTATTTCTTAATCATAAATTTACTTAATGAACATCATTTAATTTATAAATAAAACTTTATACTCGGTTTAGTTGAGTTTTGCATTTTCAAATTATTCGCAAACTGACAATTGATTTCATGAAATTCCAACAGCAAGCACCCCTAACTCATAAACCAAGGTACGAAAATGGTTTTCCTGATTTCTTCAATAGGTTAACGACAATCGTCTTTTTTATTTTATTTATTTGCAATATCAGTTTTCTACTTTTTAAATTCCACCACCAGCAATGGCATTTTGGAGGCGTATTGCGTATCAATGGGTTCACGCTTCTAATATGGACGGTGGTAAGTTTTTTCAGTGCAGTAATAAGTACCTACAGTGTCACCTATCTGAAAGGTTTTAAATATCATGCGCGTTTTACCAGTCTTAGTTGTGGGTTTACACTAGCCGTTATGCTTTTGGTGGCAAGCGATCATATAGCACTTTTATTAATGTCATGGTTCTTAATGGGATTCTTTATGTCTCGACTTATTGGCGTGGATGCTGATTGGGTGGAGGCGCAGGAAGCTTCAAAATTTGCGCAAAAATACTTTCTAGCGTCTGGACTATCATTGACATCGGGCATCGTATTATTGGCCATAAATTCTGGTGATGTTAGAATAAGTGCTATTACAGCGCAATTAGGCGTTTTACCTAAACCTATTATCCTCCTATCTGCTATTTTTATCATTATAGCGGCACTTATTCAATCCGCTATCTTTCCTTTTCACCGGTGGTTGCTATCGGCTATGACAGCACCAACTCCTGCATCTGCGCTTATGCACGCTGGATTTGTTAACGGCTCGGGCATATTGCTTACCCTATTTGCAAGTTTGCTACTAACTACTCAAACGCTTATGCTATTATTTATTGTCGGCGGTATTACCGCAATCGTGGCGCAATTCACCAAGTTATTACAGACTAGTATCAAGCAAAAGCTGGCCTGTTCAACCATTGCACAAATGGGCTTTATGATTATGCAATGCGGACTTGGCTTTTTTAATGCGGCAGTGGTGCACCTCATTTTGCATGGGTTTTATAAGGCTTATCTTTTTCTCTCATCTGGGGAAAATATACAGGCATCTACACCCCAAAAGCCATTAGCTATCCAAATTAAACCGCTTCAGGCAGTTGCTGTTATCATTGCAGGCATACTAGGCGCCTTCATATTTGCCACCCTAACAGGAAAAGGAACGGCTTTGAATAGCAGTATTTTTCTCACCCTGATTGTAGCCATTACAGTGGGTCAAGCGACTTATAATATCGTAAAGCAAAGCTCGCTATCTTATCTACAAAAAATAGGTTTACCAATCCAGATATTTCCATTTGCGATAGCTTGTTATGCATTCATTTATAACAGCATCACGACCTTACTGAATGATATGCCCGCTACTGAAGTGCCTTCTTCCATTTCTATAATACAGATTCTGTTTGGTGTCGTGTTCTTAGCGGGATTCTTTATCATGAAACTCGGTATCTACAAAAAAGTGCCTTGGATTTATGTTGCATTATTGAATATATCACAACCTTATCAAAAAACTGTTTTAATGTCTAAAAATAAGTCCATATGAGCAACCAAAGTTTACATGATTGTATCGAGCAAGCTTCCTCAATCATTGGAAAAACTTGGCCACTATATGGCTTTGTTACTTCCAATCCTTTATCTGGCTATGAAGCATTAGACTTCCAACATGCTATTCAGGAAGCGACTAAATATATTGGCGGTGCGGCTTTACCTACTGGCACCATGTTCCGAGAGGCATGGGAGAACGGCGAATTTGATGTAGATATACTTCAAGAAATACTAGTAGAAGCTGATTTTTTTCAGGATCAGGAACATTATTTAAAGGTGTTAGAGTCGGCCGAAGCAAAGCCAATTTACAATAGTACCCAACTATTAGATAGAATAGTGACTAAGTGGCTTTGCGCTTTTATGGATGAGGGGATGGCGGAGTGGGAAATGCCAGGCAGATCTAAGGGGTTTTTTGCGTCATGGCGAAGATTAGCTATTTATGACCAAGAACTAGGCTTTTCTGCAATGACTAAAATACCCGAAACTGCCGAGGAAGCCTTAACCATCGTATTAGACGGCTATTCTTACGAGGAGCGCATTGATTTATGTAAATACCACATAGCAGCATTGCCGGGCTGGACAGGCTATATTAAATATCGGGTGACAGAGGGCTCACTATGGCAGCAAAAATGTCCGGTAACCTTAAAAGATTATTTGGCTGTTCGGTTATGGATAGCGAAGCATTTGTGTGCTGAAGCTATTGCGGCACCAACGGCGGTACAACTACCATCTGAATCGTTTAAATTACATTATATCTGGCTAAAAGCTTGGGAAAAAAGCTGGCAGCACCAAATGACAGCCCGCCTGACTAAAAACTTAACAGAATTAGAAACGGCGCCCAAAATTGAAAGAACACCTGCAGTTCAGATGGTATTTTGTATTGATACGAGATCGGAGCTGATTAGGCGGCACATAGAGGCAAAGGGCGACTATGAAACTTTTGGTTACGCAGGCTTTTTCGGGATTGCTACAGATTATCAAGACCAAACAAGCGGCTTGATACGTAAATCTTGTCCACCCATCTTATCTTCTGCTTATACTATTTACGAAACACCAATACCTGGAAAAATAGCAGAAGTTACAAATTTTCAACGACAAAAAGGGCATCAAAAATTTGCAGATTTTCTTACAACGCGTATGAAAAACATGTTGCCTTCTGCATTTGGTTATGTAGAAGGTGCAGGCTTATTTTATGGCTGTTCCCTGTTGTGGCGGACCGTCTTTACTAGGTTTTTTAAAGGCTTTAAAAGTATGAGTGCCGATGCACAAGAAGCTATTTGTAGACCTGACCTGCATTCAAACTCATCTGAAGAAAATAAGAACAATATTACATTGGATGAGAAAGTGGCCATTGTACGTTCAGCTTTTGTATTGCTAGGTTGGCAGAAATTTGCGCCTTTGGTAGTATTTACTGGCCATGGCAGCCACTCGGCCAATAATCCTTTTGGATCTAGTCTAGATTGTGGCGCTTGCGCCGCAAGTCCGGGGCGCCACAATGCTCGGATGTTGGCCAGCCTCGCCAATATGCCAGAGGTAAGAAATGCATTGCGTGAGCAATTTGGAATTGACATTCCAATGACAACATTTTTTATAGGTGCTGAGCATAATACCGCTACTGATGATATTGTACTTTTCGATGCCGAAGTACCCGAATCTCATCGCCAACTTACAAAACGATTAAAAGCAGATTTATCTGAAATGAGTCATTCTGCGATAAGTGAAAGATTGGGACATAAAAACGGTGCAAAAATAGCACTCAAAAAATCTGAAAACTGGGCTGAAACAAGACCAGAATGGGGACTAGCTGGTAACGCAGGCTTTATTGTTGCACCACGAAGTATTACCAAGGATATGAATCTCGGCGGTAGGTGTTTTTTACATTCCTACGATTGGCAAATGGATGAAGAGGGTCTATCATTGGAAATGATTATGCAGGGACCAATGGTAGTGACCCAATGGATTAATAATCATTATTATTTTTCTACCGTTAATAACGAGAAATTTGGTGGAGGATCGAAAATAACCCATAATGTTACTGGTAAATTTGGCGTGGTTCAGGGAAATGGCGGAGACCTAAAAACTGGTCTGCCTTTACAGTCTGTAAATCGTTCAGACAAAAGTATATTTCACCAGCCCTTGAGATTATCAGTCATTATCCAGTCGCCATTGCAGCGAATTAAAAACATACTTTTAAAAAATAATCAGTTACAACAACTCATCGATAATGAATGGATTTATCTGATGGTTATGGATCCATTGTCTAACAATGAGATTAGGCAATACGACAAAAATGGCGCTTGGTTGTTGGTTAGTCATGAAAAATAGCAACGCGCATGTGTTATCATTTCAATTATAGGTCTGCTATCAAAGCATTATTTGGGCAAGAAATCATTGGTGATTGAATAATATCATTCACAGCAAATAAATACATTCTATGATATAAAACTGTATCACTCTATTATTGATTACAACTTAACTTGCGCATCTGCAATGATCAATTACTAAGGCATTATGGAAATAGACACACATTGTGTACGCGCAGATGAGGAAGGATTTAAAGGTCAGATACTAGATGTTATGCTGAAATTGGGTTATTATCGTACCCAACATCTTATGTTTACCTGTATTCAAACACAAGCAGATGAAAATAGCTACGTGATACCAGTATTTTGGCTACGTACCAATGTAGCTACTATCAATGAACACAAACAAGCACGTAGTATTCGTAAAAAGTGTGCCCAATTTACTGTAAACATTGTACCTGCAGTAGTTACTGACGAGGTAGAAGCCTTGTATCACTTGTACCGCCATCACGTGCCTTTTAATACCAGTGATACCTGCACATCGTATTTACACCAACCTTATCTAGATAATCCATTTGAGTCGTACATGGTACAGGTACGAGATGGGGCTTTACTAATAGCTGCAGGTTTTTTTGATAAAGGCAGTAGAACCATAGCTGGTATCATGAATATGTATCACCCAAACTATCAAAGCTTTAGTTTGGGTAAATACCTTATGCTACAAAAAATAGATTTTGCTAGGGCTAATGGTATTGCCTGGTATTATACGGGCTATATCAGCACGGCAAGCACGCGCTTTGATTATAAAACCTTCCCCGATATCGCATCTGTAGAAGTTTATTTGCCAGTAGAAAAAAAGTGGGTGCCGTATAGATTTATGGATAAAACGCATTTGCATGATTACTATATGAATTATTTGGTATAGTAACACCTTGTTCCCCCAAAGGGGGAAAGTTTATCACAAAATAGGGCAATACTAGAGATTATCTGCTCTTCCTACTATGGATTAGTAGACCATATAGATGATTCTTTCACAAATACTCTGCGGTTAAGCTTTAACTGTGCAATAATCAACTCAGCAAAATCCTCTGGATGCATTAAGCGTTCTTCGTTGTTATTAATAAGATTAGATGCGATTGCTAAATCGGTTACTACAGTACTTGGCGCCATGGCTGTAACCCGAATATTGTCTTTACGTACTTCGCGCATTAAAGCATCTGTAAGGCCCATCACACCAAATTTAGATGCACTATAAGCACTGGTAAGCGGGCTGCCATTGAGACCCGCAGTAGATGATATGTTTACAATATCGCCTTGCTTTTTAGCTATCATTTGTGGTAATACAGCACGTGTAACGTAATAAGTATCGAGTAGATTTACTTTAATCATTTGCTCCCATACAGCTGGCTCTAATTCTAAAAACTTACCAAACGTGCCTATACCAGCATTGTTGATTAAAATATCGACGCTACCTAGCTGCGCTAATATACTTTCTACAGCGTTATTTACTTGGTTGATATCACTTATATCTGCCGTAGCGATAGCAGCGTTAACACCCAAGGCTTGTATCTCATTAGACAAAGCTGTCAAATCTTTTTCGGTACGAGCTAATAGTCCAACGTGCACACCCTCACTAGCTAATGCTAATGCGATGGCTTTACCAATCCCTTTTCCTGCCCCAGTTACTAATGCGGTTTTACCTTGTAATGTTTCCATAATTGTTCTATTTTTCAAAAGCAAAACTATTGCATAGACCGAGCCAAACACTTGCGAGATCAGCAATTATATCACAACATGCCCGCACATCGTAAATTATTGTAACCAACAGAAAAGATATTTTTTGTTGATGTGTCCTTTGCCCTATATCTTCATAGCAAAGATTTTTTTTGCAGTTTACAACCGATCAAATACTAGCACTTGCACCAGACGAAGCCTCCAAAAAAGCAGGGAAAGATTTATGTATACCAAACAAGTGGGTAAGCAAAGGCGCAAATGACCAGACCATTTGGGGCGAATGCCAAGGCAGTGGTAATAAACCCTACCAAACACAGGTAGACATCGCATCAGTAGCGTTTAAATGCTCTTGCCCAAGTAGAAAATTTCCATGTAAGCATGGTATTGGTCTCCTCTTACTTTACACGCAAGAGCCGACAATTTTTACAGATAATGCTCCGCCAGAATGGGTAACTGAATGGTTAGCAAAACGAATTGACAAAGTAGATAAAAAAACGGAACAAGTTGCTAAACCTGTAGATGAAGCAGCCCAAACCAAACGCTTGCTAGCAAGAGAACAATTGGTAGAAGCAGGTATTCATGAGCTATTAATTTGGCTGAAGGACATGGTACGCAAAGGGATTATTCACCTGCCTCAAAATGGTAGCGCAGGGTTTGATACTATGGCGAAGCGACTGATAGATGCAAAGGCACCGGGTGTTGCATCTATGGTAACATTGCTGGGTAGCATCCATTTTTATAAAGATGGCTGGGAAAGTCAATTTTTACAACAATTGACACAGATTTATTTAGCCATAGCAGCTTTTAAAAATAGAAATGAACCTAAACGACTGTATGACGCTGAAGTTAGAACACAAATAGGATTTACACAAAACCAAGAAGCCTTAAAAGCGCAAAAAGGCATAGAAGACCATTGGCTGGTATTAGGCAAACAAACCACAGAAGACGATAATGTAACCACTGAGCGTAATTGGCTGTATGGTGCTAATAGCAGGCAATATGCTTTGGTACTACAATTTAGTGTTCGGGGTCAAAGCGCTACATTTACATTAACCCCTTGCCAATGGATACAAGCTGAATTGGTATATTTTGCATCGGCAGTACCGCTTAGGGCCATCATAAAAAACCAGATTGCCAGTAATTATATGGTATTACCTACTGGTTTTGTAAATTGGCAAAACATAACAGCACATTTGGCTTCGCAAAAAACAGTATTACCATTCACAATTATTAGCCCCGTAATTGTACAAGAACTAACACCTGTATTCATCAATGGTGAATGGTTTTTGCAAGATATTTCACAAGCCATTATGCCAATTCATCAAGCTGATAGTGTGATATGGAAATTACTTGCTTTAAGTGGTGGGAAAGCCTTACAAATGGCTCTATTAGCCTACCGGTATCGTTTTTTACCGTTAGGTGTATGGATAAATGACAGTTACACAAGTTTATAAAACATAGCATATGGACGCGTGGCAGCAGATAATACAAACTGCTTTAATAGGCACTGATAAGCAACCTATGTCTACCAATGACATGGATGAAAATTTATTGCCTGCTATTCACGCCATCACTAGTAACACAGATATTGATAAGGAAGAACAATTTTTACAAATAGCAACGGTTGTAGAACAATACACATTTTGTGGTACTGAGCCTATTGTGAGAACAGATAGTAGTCTACCTATTTGCGAAGCAGAAACACAAGCGTATTGCAGTAATAATGCGACCAATGTTTTAAAAGAGATATTATATGAAGCTAGTAATAGCTTGCTCACTATGTGGCTGCAATTGTGTGCTAGCAAGCAGCAAATTATAGTACCAGTATTGCTACCAGATGTCCTTGAAAAATTAGTGCAAGAAAAACATCTTCGACCATATATTAGTTGTTTAGGCAAACGAGGTGCATGGTTAAGTCAATTTAATAGTGCCTGGCAATTTGCAACGGATACAAGTGTTGAAGAACTGTGGCAAAGGGGGTGTGCTAATGAGCGCAAAAGCGTTTTACAATCATTACGTACAACCAATGCAACACAAGCTAGAGCATGGTTACAAGAAACTTGGCCGCAAGAAAATGCAGCTTCTAAACTGATTTTATTAGAAGCTTTTGCTACCCACCTTTCAGAGTCAGATGTGCCATGGCTCGAAAGTCTTATCAATGAAAAAAGTAGCAAAGTAAAAGCGGCAGTATTAAAGTTATTACAGCAAATACCAGGTTCAACTATTGTACAACAATACACGCGTTTTTTACAGCAATCACTATTGCTTAAAAAAGAGAAAACCATGTTTGGCTTATCCTCCAAGCAGGTATTAGAAATTGCTGTACCAAGCGAAATAGCTCTACAAATGGTAGAACTTGGGCTTGAAAATTTAAGTCATCAAAAAAGATTTACCGATGATGAATGGATGGTATTTCAACTAATAGAACATATACCACCAAGTGAACTGGAACAACACTTACAATTACAGCCGCAAAATATTATTCAATTATTACAAAAAGAAGAAGTTACCAAGCAATTCATAGCAGCCGTGGTTACAGCAACAGTTGGATTTTCAAGCAAAGCATGGGCTATAGCATTGATGCAATTTAGTACAGTTTTTTACCTCGATATTTTACCGTTAATTCCTCTACAACAACAGGAATTTTATAGCAAGCAATTCTTTAAAGGACACGAACAAAGCATCATACAATATGCCGCCAATAGCGCAGTAGAATGGTCACCTGAATTAACGCACTTGATATTGCAGTATACAGCCGCCAACCCTTATAACTACAACAAAAGCTTTTATAATCTGCATATTCATTTAATACCTACACAGGCTATTACTATCTTAGATAGTTGTACGCCAACAGAGGGCTATGCTAGTAATTACTGGCGTAATATTCAACCATATATCGAAAAGCTACTGACACTAAAACAACAAACCATTCAATCATTTCAATAAAATCACTGTAACAATATGCCTACCCTATTACGTCAACATGCAGAAGAACTATTTGCCGAGGAACTAACAGAATTACAAAAAACAGAATCCGGTAAGCGACCTGCTAATTGGCAATTAACACCACAATCGGTTGTTACCTATTTAATTGGCGGTAAGCTTAAAAATGGTTTTGACATTACACCCAAATACATTGGCAATAGGCGATTGATGGAAATAGCTGTCGCTACCTTAACTACTGATAGGGCTTTATTACTATATGGATTGCCTGGCACTGCTAAAAGCTGGGTTAGTGAGCATTTAGCCGCTGCGATTAGTGGTAATAGTACTTTAATTATTCAAGGCACGGCTGGCACCAGTGAAGAATCTATTCGCTATGGTTGGAATTATGCCAAACTTTTATCAGAAGGCCCCAGTGAAAGTGCATTGGTAGAAACACCTGTGATTCGTGGCATGAAAGATGGCAAGATTGTTCGCATAGAAGAGTTAACACGTATGGGTGCGGATGTCCAAGACAGTTTGATTACCATTCTATCCGAAAAATCGTTGCCAGTACCTGAATTGAATACCGAAATACAAGCGATTAGAGGCTTTAATATTATCGCTACGGCTAATAATAGAGACAAAGGTGTGAACGAATTATCCAGCGCCTTAAAGCGTCGTTTTAATACCGTAATATTACCTGTACCAGATAGCATAGAAGAAGAAATAGACATTGTGCAGCGCCGTGTAGCGAGTTATGAGAAAACAATGGAACTACCAGTTGAAAAGCCCGCTCTGCAAGAGATACGTAGAATTGTGACGATGTTTAGAGAGCTGCGCAATGGTGTTACGCAAGATGGCAAAACAAAAATTAAATCACCTAGCGGCACGCTTAGTACTGCTGAAGCGATTTCTGTTGTAAACAATGGCTTAGCGATGGCTGGTTATTTTGGTGATGGGCAGCTTAAAGCGGCTGACTTAGCTGCAGGTATCATTGGTGCTGTAATTAAGGATCCTGTTCAAGATAATATTGTATGGCAAGAGTATTTAGAAACAGTTATCAAAACAAGAGATGACTGGAAAGATGTATATAGGGCTTGTAGGGATTTGTAGTAAGCGCCTAAAGGGAAACTAATTACAAAATATTTTTCAAACAATTGCTTTGCTCTTGTACCGAAAGCAAAACACATAAAACTCACTTTAAAGGGGTTAAGGGTATGCCAGTAACTATTTTAGGAATTCGTCACCACGGCCCAGGTTCTGCTAGAAATGTGAAATCATTTTTAGAAACCCTACAACCAGATATTGTTTTGGTGGAAGGTCCACCAGAAGCAGATCCTTTGCTGCAATATGCAACGCACAAAGAGCTAGTACCACCTGTGGCTATTTTAGCTTACCAAACAGATAATATTCAACAATCTGTTTACTATCCCTTTGCAGAATTTTCACCTGAATGGCAAGCTATTCAATATGCGCGTAAAGCCAATATTCACCTACGTTTTATGGATTTACCATTAACACATTGGCTTGCTATCAAAGAGGAAGAGGCAGAGAGAAGTAGAACGCAGAAAGAAGATAATTCAACAATACAACAAGATGCATTTTTTGAGGAAACAGCAACTGTAGGTTTTACTAAAAGCCCGTTTCAATACTTAGCAGAAGCGGACGGTTTTATTGATGAGGAAAGCTGGTGGGAAACTATGTTTGAGCATCGCTTGAACAACGAAGACATATTTATAGCCATAAACGAAGCCATGCAAGCACTAAGAGAGAGCTTCCCTAAACAACATGATAGAGAAGAGGAATTGCGAGAAGCTTGGATGCGTAAAATGATTCGTCAGGCAGAGAAAGACATGTTTCAAAAGATTGCGGTAATATGCGGTGCTTGGCATGCTCCAGCACTTAGCAATATGCCCAAAGCCAAAGAAGATAACGACCTGTTGAAAGGCTTACCAAAAACCAAAATAGACTGTACTTGGATACCTTGGACCTACGATAGATTAAGCCTTCATAGTGGCTATGGCGCAGGTATTGAATCGCCTGGTTGGTACCATCATGTATGGCAACACCCTACTGATGATGGCACTTTGTGGATGGCACATGTAGCGGCGCTGTTTCGTAAAAACGGTATGGATACTTCTGTCGCACATGTGATAGAGGCAGTCCGTTTATCGGAGTCCCTTGCAGCACTTCGCAACTTGTCTAAAGCAGGTTTGCAAGAGCTAAACGAAGCCGCCTTAAGTGTTATTTGTAATGGCGAACCTTTCATGATGCAACTGGTTAACAAAGCGCTTATTGTTGGCAATCGTATAGGCCAAGTACCTGAAGAAATTCCAAAACCACCGCTACAGGTAAACATTGAAAAAATACAAAAAAGCCTGCGCTTACCAGCTACAGCCGACTATAAAGATTATATGCTAGACTTGCGTAAAGACAATGATTTAGCGCGTAGTATTTTCTTGCATCGTTTACAATTGTTAGGTATCAACTGGGGTACTAAAAGCCATGTAAGTGGCAAGGGTACGTTTAAAGAACAGTGGCGCTTGCAGTGGGATCCTTCTTTCGTCATCAACATTATCGAAAAAGGGGTTTGGGGCAACACACTAGAAGAAGCAAGTAATGCTTGGCTCGTTCATCAATGCCATGAAGAAACGGCTTTAGGACAAATTGCGACCCTATTAGAACAGGTTATTCCAGCCGATTTGTCGAATGCAGCGCAAGCCATTGCGCAGCGTATTCAAGATATTGCTGCTGCCACCAACGATATCATTCAACTCGTGGCGGTTTTACCAGGTTTAGCAGGGGTAATGCGTTATGGCAATGTACGCAAAACGGATGCTGACCTAGTACGTCATATTGTTGAAAGTATGATTACGAGAGTATGCATTGGCTTACCTAATGCCTGCTGTGGTATCGATGAAGCTACGGCTAACAAGTTAACCGAAGATTGCTCAAGCATTAACCATAGCATCCAAATTTTACAAGAAAAAGAATATCTAGATGAGTGGCACCAATGCTTAATGAAAGTAGCCTACTTACACCATGCAGCCCCCATGATGCGCGGCTTTGCTGCAAGGCAACTCATGGATACTAAAGCTTTAATAGATGAACCCCTGCACCAATTATTTTATAGTAGTTTAAGTAAAGCTTTACCAGTTTCGGATACTGCCGCATGGCTAGAAGGATTTTTAAAAGGTGGCGGCACGTTGTTATTGATAGATGAAAACTTATGGATGATTGTAAACGATTGGATACAACAACTAGACGAAGACAGCTTTATACAAGCTTTACCACTTATGCGCCGAACCTTCAGTAATTTCACACAAGCAGAAAGAAAGAAGCTAGGTGAAAAAGCAAAGAATGGTGGTAAAAATGCATTGCTATTACCACAATTAGCATCCAATTTCAATAAAGATAGAGCCATTAAAAGTATACCTGTGATTATGGATTTATTGGGTTACCAACGATAGTGCTACTATGATGCTTTTGTTGTGTCACTCACTTGTACGTTCGGTTTGCTATGTAGCTTTTATCGTAGCGTAAAAGATCTGAATTATTTGTTTTGATAGCATTGAAAGAAACAAACCTATCAGAGCAATCATTCAAATCATTTCAATCATCATTTTATGAACAAAGAAGAAAATATTCGCCGCTGGCGCTTACTACTTGGGTCAGAGCAAAACGATGGCACAGGCTACCAACTTAATTTACAAGACCAACAAATGGATAATACACTTGCTGCCTTGTACGATAGCGATAAGCAAGGTGGGCTTGGGGCTTCGTCACCAAACATCAATCGTTGGCTAGGAGATATACGTTCATTTTTTCCCAATACAGTCGTGCAAGTAATGCAGCGTGATGCATTGGAAAGATTACATCTTACACAAATGTTGTTTGAAAAAGAGATGCTAGAAAATATAACGCCAGATGTACACTTAGTAGCCACGTTAATGACCCTGAGCCGTGTTATACCAGATAAAACAAAAGATACGGCAAAGCAAGTCGTTCGTAAAGTGGTAGATGCGTTGTTGCGCAAGCTAGCTCAGCCCATGCAGCAAGCTGTTATTGGCAGCTTAAATAGAAGCAACAGAAATCGTAGACCAAGGCATAACGAAATAAACTGGCACAGCACCATACTTAAAAATCTTAAACATTATCAACCAGACTATAAAACCATTATTCCAGAAGTAAAAATTGGTTATGGTCGCAAGCGTTCGTCGCTTAAAGATGTGGTGCTGTGTTTAGACCAGAGTGGCTCTATGGGTACATCGGTGGTTTACTCAGGCATCTTTGGTTCTGTCATGGCTTCTATACCTGCTATCAAAACAAAAATGGTAGTATTTGATACAGCAGTAGTAGACCTTACAGAAGAATTAGACGACCCTGTAGATTTATTATTTGGTGTGCAACTTGGCGGTGGCACCGATATTAATGCAGCCCTTACTTACTGCAAGCAAATTATTACCAGACCGTTAGATACCGTACTTGTGCTTATCACAGATTTGTTTGAGGGTGGCAATGAAAATGAGATGCGCAAACGAGCCGTAGAGCTAACAGCAGCAGGAGTACAAGTGATTGTATTATTAGCCCTTAACGATGATGGCGCCCCAGCTTACGACCATGGTAATGCACAATTTTTGGCCACATTAGGCATCCCTGTTTTTGCCTGCTCACCAGATAAATTTCCCGACCTCATGGCGCAAGCGCTTAGCAAGCAAGACATCACGGTATGGGCAGCCAAGGAAAATTTAGTGATGAAAAAATAATTTTTCAATCCTCTGAAACCCTTTGCTACAAAGTATTACAGCAATATGTAAAAACGCAAACAGATAAACTTTTTAAAAAAATATTTGGAAGTATCAAAAAAATGAATTGACATTTGCACCAACAAAAACAAACAAAAGTGAAACGTACAATATTACATATCGAACTACAAAACTGGTATAATCCAATTATGGATTTTACAGTTTGCAGGGCAGGTACTATTGAACGTTAGAAATAAAAATTCCTAATGCATTATACCAAAAGCCCTGCTGAAAAGTGGGGCTTTTTTATTGCTTTTTAGACAACTGCAAGCGTGGCAACTTTCAGTAAAACAAACAGCAATAACCATTTGTAAACGAATTAAAAGCTCATGCTACAAGTATCACATTTACCGCTAAACACCCTTACTGCTTTCAGATGGCGCAATGCATGTACAAGTACCACTACTTGTGCCAATAAGATGCAGCAGGATATACCTGCTAGTATTGGGTTTAGTAAGCAAAAACAAATATATTTTTTTACACCGCCGTGTAATTACAAGCTTCGCTGATAATGTGTCAGCAAAGGAGGTAACAACCCGGTTAAGTGTAACAGCTAACCGGGTTTTTTTATGCACTAGCCAAAAGGGTACAAAACAATTTTTAAGGAGGAACAAACAATGAACAACAGATTTTTAGTGAAAACATTGGTACAATGTTTCGGCGAAACCAAAACCATCAACATGCTCAATCAGCTACAAAAACGTAAGGTGAAACGAAAAGCGAGGAAATATCAATCGCAGTTAAAGCTGGCATGAAACAATTGTCTGAACTATGATTTGGTAATCCATTAAATCTTGGTTCAGACAAATATGGATGAATAGCTCAGTTGGTAGAGCACTGGTTTGAAGCGCCAGCAGCATAGGTTCGAGTCCTATTTCGTCCACTTAAAAATAAATTAGTAACCAACTAAACTGTACCACTATGCGTGCCTTTGTAATGAAATAGCGAGAACGGGATGTTCAATCTATTAACAACTAACACATAAAACTAACAATCATGGCAATCATTATCATCGCCATTTTTATGATACGCGTAGTAATGCTACTAATGCCCTTACTAAGAACGAGCATCATAAATGGATGGCATAAAATAATTAACACATTGAAAAAGCAAAAACCAACAGGGCTTTTTGATGAATACTTTATTGAGGCTAAAAACTTTTACTTGAAAGAGTTTAACACTATGCCTTGTATTGCTTACATAGGCAATGTAAATACAAGTGCTATTTTCAGTGTAATTCAATCTGGGCAATTTGGTAAAGTAACCGCTACCTACCAGCGCAACTATTTTAACTGGCAGCAAGAGCAAATTGAGTTTAGTAAAACATTGTTTAAACTACAAGGCAAAATGATGGTAAAACTAGGTGACGACTGGCTAGAAATATTGTTTAGCAATAACGATTATGACAGAGCTAACAAGATGCTACACACCTTTAAAACCATGAAGGCGCCACAGAAAGAAGATGATTACGAAATCAATATTATCTCGCTAAGCGGTGGCAGTCTAGATTTAAAAACATTGGCTATTAAGCCTACAAAACTAGATATCAACTTGTACTACAACGACGATTTTTTAGCGGTACACAATACCATCAATGAACGCTTATCAAAAGAAAATGATAAAGGCATTGTGTTGCTACATGGTTTACCAGGTACGGGTAAAACAACCTACTTGCGTTACTTAATCGGTAACTTAAAAAAGAAGGTCATGTTCGTATCGCCTAGTGTCGCTGGCAACTTAATGAACCCAGAATTCATGGATTTATTACTAGATAATCCTAACTCAATTCTAGTCATTGAAGATGCTGAAAACATTATTATGGATAGGCGTTACAGTAGCCAAAGCAGTGTGAGTAATTTACTAAATATTAGCGATGGCTTACTAAGCGATTGTTTAAATGTACAAATCATTTGCACGTTCAACAGTGAGTTACACTTGGTAGACAATGCCTTGCTACGCAAAGGCCGCTTGATAGCTAGATATGAATTTAGCAAACTAGCAACAGTAAAAGCACAAGCATTAGCAAAGCATTTACAAAAGCCTATTCAGGTAAACAAACCAATGACTTTAGCTGAAATAACCAATCCTGAGGAAACGCATCATGAAACCAAACAAGTGAATGTCATTGGTTTTAGACGCCTAGAACCAGTATTAGAAAACTAACCACCATGCTGTTGCATGGTGGTTCTAAAAACCAACACCATCATGCAACAGCAACAATGGCAATACTTCAATGGCACGCCTATCAAGCAACCTATTGAAGAAGCAGTAAGGCAGGCTTTACTAAAAGAAAAAGCAGCCGGCAATACCATTAAAGTATGCATTGGCACCGATAGCCAGGTAAAAAGTAGGGAAACAGCATTTGCCACCGTTATCGTATTTGTACGGCAAGGCAAGGGTGCATTTATGTATATCTGTAACCAAGGTACCAAGCGTAAAATGCCAGTGAAAGAAAGGATGTTAAAAGAGGTAGCATGCAGTATTGACGTGGCTTATAGCCTTTGCCAATTATTTATCGCTTTTAATGTACACTTAGAGGTTCACGCCGATATTAACACCAATCCCAACTTTAAAAGTAATACCGCTTTAAAAGAAGCTATGGGTTATATCATGGGTATGGGTTTTGCTTTTAAGGCCAAGCCACATGCATTTGCAAGTTCAGATTGTGCCGATAGAATGGTGCATTAAAATATGGGTATTATAACAGTTAATACCAAGCTCTTTGAAATATAGAAATAAAATAAGAAGTTACAACTAAACAATTGGTTTGTGTAATAAAATGGTTGAGAAGCACTGAAAAATGGCTTCTTACCATAGAAAAATGCGTGCGCGTCACTAAGAAATGCCTAAGAGGCACTAAGAAATCACTAAGAGTCACTTAAAAATGGTCGAGAGTCATATAAAAATGGCTAAGGGGCATATAGAAATGTATGCGCTGTAATGCGATGCGAATTTTAAGCCAAGTTTCTATACAAAAGCTTCTATACACACGATAAAGACCTATCTTTTGACGGAAATGGATACTTTTAAGCGCAGGTTTGATGAGTAAAAAGGTAATAAAAATGACTTGCGTCATTTTTATACTGCTCACTAAAGCTAAGTTTTGCACTTTAATTAGTACTTATTTATCACAAGCAAATAATTGATATATGACAAGAGGCGTTTTTATTGCTACTACCGACGCCGCTAGCGGTAAGTCGCTCATAGCCATTGGGCTAATGAATAAGCTTCGTGGACACTACAAAAATGTAGCGTACTTCAAGCCTATTGTAAAGCATTATCCTAACCAATCTGTTAATAGCCACATAGATACCATTACTTCTTACTTCAGTTTAGAAGAAAAGAAGTCTGATATGTTTGCCTTTACAAGAGATGAAGTGATGCGCTTACGTAGTGAGGGCAACGAATCGAAAATTATTGATACCATTATTGCTAAATACAAAAAGCTAGAAGACACACACGACTTTGTAATTGTAGAAGGTACCGATTTTGAAACAGAAGGCAACACTTTTGAGTTAAAGATCAATGTAGAAATAGCCAAAAATCTAGGCATACCAACCATTTTGGTTATTAATGGCGATAATAGAACCATTGACGAAGCAGTAGATTATATGTTGACATCGGTTAATAGTTTTGCGATGAGCGAGGTGCAAGTATTAGCCTCTATTATCAACAAAGCCAACGAAAAAGACATTGAAGCTATTAAGCAAATATGTAAAGTACGCCTTCCAAAAGAAATTCTGCTGTCTTGCATCCCTTACCATAAAGGTCTTAGCAGCCCTACCATGAAAGAGATTACAGAATCGGTTAGTGGCAACTTTTTATTTGGTAAAGACTTTAGCGATAACCTCGTAAGCAAATATATTGTGGGTGCGATGCAGTTACGCAACTTGTTACCACGCTTAGAAGACAATACCTTAATCGTTACACCGGGCGATAGAGGCGATATTATTTTAGCAGCCTTGCAAGCCAATTTATCCAAAAATTATCCGCGTGTTGCAGGTATGATTTTAACCGGTGGCCTATTGCCAGAAGAGCCTATTATTAAACTAATAGAAGGGCTTGAAAATGTGTTTCCTATTGTATGGGTTACTACGGGTACGTTTGATACAGTGGCCAAAGTAAGCGCTACCAAATCTCACATTTATGCTGATAACAAAAACAAGATAGAAACCGCCATTACCGAGTTTGAAAAGCATGTAGATGTATCGAGCATAGAGGCACGTATCGAAGCTTTTGTGCCAGAAGGTATTACACCACACATGTTTCAGTACCAATTGGTAAAACGCGCTTTATCTAACAAAAAGCATATTGTATTGCCAGAAGGTAATGATGATAGAATTATCATTGCCGCTTCTCGGTTAATCAACCAAGGCATTGTAAACCTTACTTTGCTAGGCAATACTACAGATATTCAATCAGCCGTTAAAAGGCTGAATCTTAATTTAGATTTAAGCAAGGTTGCTATTGTATATCCTAAAAACAGTACACGTTTTGAAGATTATGTACAAACCTTGTACGAGCTACGCAAAAGCAAAAATGTAACCTTAGATATGGCGCGAGATTTAATGACCGATGTGTCTTATTTCGGTACCATGATGGTGTACTTAGGCGAGGCAGATGGCATGGTATCAGGTGCGAATCATACCACACAGCATACCATTAGACCAGCCTTACAATTTGTAAAAACCAAGCCCGGTGTCTCTACCGTATCTTCTGTTTTCTTTATGTGTTTACCAGATAGGGTGAGTGTTTTTGGCGATTGCGCCGTAAACCCTAATCCTACCGCTGCGCAGCTTGCAGAGATAGCAATTACCTCTGCCGAAAGCAGTAAAATGTTTGGTATAGAACCAAAAATAGCCATGCTATCTTATTCATCAGGCAGTAGTGGCCAAGGCGAAGAAGTAGAAAAAGTACGTGCTGCAACCGAAATTGTAAAACTACAAAGGCCAGATTTAGCTATTGAAGGCCCTATACAATACGATGCTGCGGTAGATCCGGTTGTTGGTAAGCAAAAGCTACCCAACTCAGTTGTAGCTGGCCAAGCAAGTGTGTTAATTTTCCCAGACTTAAATACAGGCAACAATACTTACAAAGCTGTACAGCGAGAAACAGGCGCTATTGCTATCGGTCCAATGTTACAAGGTCTTAACAAACCAGTAAACGATTTAAGTAGAGGTTGTACGGTGGATGATATTTTCAACACAGTGGTTATTACCGCAATTCAGGCACAATAAACAAAACTATCTAGCGTATGAAGGTTCTAGTTATCAACTCAGGCAGCAGCTCTATTAAATACCAACTGTTTGTTATGCCACAAGCTACCGTTATCTGTACAGGTTTGGTTGAGCGTATTGGCTTAAAAAATGCTGTATTAACCTACAAATATTTACGTGGCAATACTTTTGAAGAATACCAGTTTACCGGTGATATTCCTAATCATACAGAGGGTTTAAAAGCAGTTGCCAATTTATTAACCGATGTTAACAAAGGCGTTATTACGAGTCCTTCAGAAATAGATGTAGTCGGCCATAGAGTAGTACATGGTGGCGCCAATTTTGTAAGCACAGCTTTGATTACACAAGCCGTTAAAGATAAAATTCGTTACCTCTTTGCATTAAGTCCTTTACACAATCCTGCTCATTTATTAGGTATAAATGTTGCTGAGGAGGTATTTGCAAGCGCAAAACAAGTGGCGGTGTTCGATACCGCTTTTCACCAAACCATGCCGCCAATAGCTTACCGTATGGCAGTACCAAAAGCGTTATACGAGAAAGACAAAATTCGCAATTATGGCTTTCACGGTACTAGTCACAAATATGTAAGCGAGCAGGTAACTAAGCATTACAACAATCCTAACCTAAAAATCATTTCGTTACACCTTGGTAATGGTTGCAGTATCACTGCTATTGCCAATGGCAAATGTAGAGATACCTCAATGGGTTTAGGCCCTATGAATGGTTTGGTAATGGGTACAAGAGTGGGCGATATTGACCAAACAGTAATTTTCTACATGGTAAATGAACTTGGTTATACCTTACAACAAGTGAACGATATTCTTAATAAAAAAAGTGGTTTGTTGGGTCTTGCCGGCGTGAGCGATATGCGAGACTTACAGGCGCTTATCCAAAAAGGCGATGCTGATGCTATATTAGCCCATCAAATATTTGTGTATAAGGCAAAGAAATTTATTGGCAGCTATATCGCAGCGCTAAATGGGGTAGATGTATTGCTGTTTACAGGTGGTATTGGTGAAAATGATGCGTATACTAGAGCCAAAATCTGCGAAAACCTAGAAGGCCTCAACATATATTTGGATGCAGCTAAAAACAGCATAAGAACCAGCAGTATTAGAGAAATTCAAGCGGATAACGCAACCATAAAAATTGTCGTAGTGCCTACCAACGAAGAAAAAGAAATAGCCACACAATGCTATACTTTGTGCCAATAATCTAATCCTATGTACTTGGTTACTACAAGCTATAATTACGATTATTAGCGTGTAGTTTTTATATCACCATCGCCAGTACTACTATGTTACTGCATAGGCGTCGCACACTGCATCTGTAGAATTTCCTTCAACAAATCAGCATAATCTTTTGCGTCTAAAACATCCCCTCTTCTAGAGGAGCTAGGGGTGTTTTTCTAGTCGCACATACTATCACCAATGAACCATCAGCGATAAACCTTTGTATCCTTTGCGGTTAGACCTTCGCGCTTACTATCGTCTGTCTTCTATGGACAATTGACCAAAATCTAAAATTCCACGCTGTGCATCGTATACAATCGATGTGCCGCTGTGGTTGACAAAAAACATAACAAATGAGTAAGTTAAACATAACAGCCAAAGAGCTGAGAGCCATAGGGTTTCCCGAAAGCCCTGTCATTCCTGTAGCCATGAGCGTTGCAGAGAAACATTTTAAACACAATAAAAAGGAGGATGTCATGAAAACTTTACAAGCAGTATTGGCATCTCCTGCAAACTATACAAAAGATGCCGTTTTAGGCGCAATAGCCGATAAACTTTTACCTAAAACAGAAATAGGTGAACCAGAGATTTCACTAAATACCACAGGTGCGCCTTTCAACACTTTTGGCGCCGAGCATATTGAGCAAGGCGCTTTTCACCAAATGTATACAGCCGTAAAAATCCCAGTAGCTATAGCAGGCGCTTTAATGCCCGATGCGCACCATGGGTATGGCCTACCAATTGGCGGTGTATTAGCTACCAATAATGCAGTAATACCTTATGGTGTAGGTGTAGATATTGGGTGCAGAATGTGCTTAAGCATTTTTGATGTTGATGCCAAAGAATTGACACAGCGTGAAGCCTTTTTTGCCAGAGAAATTGGCGAAGCTACCTTATTTGGCAGCGGTGCACAGTTTGTAAAACCCGCCAATCACGAAATAATGGAGCACGAAGCCTTTTATCAGTTACCAATACTAAAAGCCTTACAAGGTAGGGCTTGGCGACAATTAGGTAGCTCTGGTAGTGGTAATCACTTTGTTGAGTTTGGCGCTGTAACCATTACCGAGCAAGATGCTACTTTAGGTGTAGCGCCAGGTAATTATGTTGGACTATTAAGTCACTCGGGTTCTAGAGCCTTGGGGGCAAATATCGCACAACATTATACAAAACTCGCCATTAGCAAAAGGCGCTTACCGCAAGAAGCTAAAAACCTTGCTTGGTTAAACATGAACGAGCAAGAAGGTCAAGAATATTGGATTGCCATGAACTTGGCTGGCGATTACGCAAGTGCCTGTCACCATATCATCCATGCTAAAATTGCCAAGCAATTAGGTCGACAACCTATAAAAATGGTAGAAAACCACCACAATTTTGCTTGGAAAGAAATATGGGAAGGCCGTGAAGTAATTGTACACCGTAAAGGCGCTACACCAGCAGGTAAAGATGTATTAGGTATTATACCAGGCAGCATGACAGCCGATGGCTTTATTGTAAAAGGTAAAGGCGAAACTGCCAGCATCAATTCTGCCAGCCACGGTGCGGGGCGCAAAATGAGCCGTACACAAGCCCTCAGTAGCATTACGCACCATGCTTTGCAAGAAGCGTTAAAAAAGCATGGCGTTAAGTTGTTAGGTGGCGGATTAGATGAAGCACCATTTGCCTATAAAGACATACAAGCGGTTATGCAAAGCCAAACCAGTTTGGTAGATGTAGTAGGAAAGTTTACACCCAAAATTGTAAAAATGTGCGGTGCAGAAACCAACCAATGGCGCAAGCCGAAGAAAGGTGAAAACGCGTTTGTTGCAGGCGAATAACAGTGTAAAAATTAAAGGGGGTCAATCTTGATTTTTCAAGATTGACCCCCTTTTTCGTTTGGCTCCGCCAAGAGTATTGGTAATTATTTCAATCTTCTAAGGTATTCACCATAGCCACTTTTGGCATATTTATCGGCTAGTACTAGCAGTTGGTCTTTGGTAATAAAGCCCATACGGTAGGCAACTTCCTCTATACAACCTATCTTTTGGCTTTGGCGCTTTTCTATCACACGTACAAACTCACAAGCATCCGCCAATGAATCGAATGTACCAGTATCTAGCCATGCTGTACCTCTGTTCATAACACCCACATGTAGCTGTTGCTGCTCAAGATAGACGCGGTTGACATCCGTGATTTCGTATTCGCCCCTTGGCGATAGTGGTATATTTTTCGCTATTTCTACCACTTGGTTATCGTAAAAGTACAAGCCTGGTACGGCATAATTAGACTTAGGCGTCACTGGCTTTTCCTCGATTGATAAGGCTTTAAAATTGTCATCAAAATCTACCACACCATAGCGCTCTGGGTCGTTTACCTCGTACGCAAATATGGCAGCACCATCTACATCATTAAAAGATTGAAGCAATTTACTAAAGCCAGCGCCGTAAAAGATATTATCTCCCAAAACCAACGCCACTTTATCTTTACCCACAAAATCATCACCTATTACAAATGCCTGCGCTAATCCATTCGGCTTTTCTTGCACCGCATATTCAAACCTACAGCCTAGGTCTTTACCATCACCCAAGAGTTTCTTAAACTGGGGGGCATCTTCTGGTGTGGTAATAATTAATACGTCTTTAATACCTGCCAACATTAATACCGATAATGGGTAGTAAATCATGGGCTTATCGTAAATGGGCATTAATTGTTTACTTATACCTTTTGTAATAGGATACAATCTTGTACCGCTACCGCCTGCTAATATGATGCCTTTCATGATGATTAATAGTTAGTGAATGGTGAAAAGTGGATGGTAAAAAGCTAATAGTTAAAACGTTTATTTGACTATTTACTATTAACAACTCACTAAAAATATAAACTGTCTTTGATCTCGTTTAAGGTTGGTAATGCGGCGTCTTTTTCTGATAATAATAAGTCGGCCGTATCTATTTGCCAGTCAATACCTATGGCTGGATCGTTATAGATAATACCGCCTTCGCTCGCTTTGTTGTACAGATTATCGCATTTGTAGAAGAAAGTAGCCGTAGGGCTAAGTACTACAAACGCATGACCAAAACCTCTTGGTACAAACAATTGTGTGTGGTTATCTTCTGATAGTTCCACCGCAACATGCTCACCAAATGTGGGCGAGTTTTTACGTAAATCTACCGCCACATCTAGCACTTTGCCTTCTAATACACGCACTAGTTTTGCCTGTACATGTTCACCTTGCTGAAAGTGAATACCGCGCAGCACACCTCGGCTAGACTTTGACTGATTGTCTTGCACAAAATTGGGTGTAATACCTATTAAGCTTGCAAAGCGCTGCAAGTTAAAGCTCTCAAAAAAGTAGCCTCTATCGTCTTTAAAAACGGTATCGTAAATAATAAAACAGTCTTTCAATGTTGTTTCCTGAACCTTCATTACTTATCTATTTGCGTACATTGATTCGTAATACCTTGCATAGTTACCACTAGTAACATTGTTCAACCATTCGGTGTTTTCTAAGTACCAATCGATGGTTTGCGCTAGCCCTTCTTCAAAAGTTACCGAAGGTTTCCAGCCTAGTTCTTTATTGAGTTTAGTGGCATCTATTGCATAGCGTCTATCGTGGCCTGGGCGGTCTTTTACGTAAGTAATTAGTTGCTCGCTTTCGCCTGCTGCTCTACCCAGTTTCTTGTCCATTAAAGCGCAAAGCAATTTCACCAAGTCAATATTCTTCCACTCATTGAAGCCACCAATATTGTAGGTGTCATTTACCTTGCCATTGTGAAAAATAGTATCAATCGCCGTAGCATGGTCTTTTACAAACAGCCAATCACGTGTGTATAAGCCATCGCCATACACTGGTAAAGGCTTTTTATGGATAATATTATTAATGAATAATGGTATTAATTTTTCTGGAAAATGGTAAGGCCCATAGTTATTTGAACAGTTTGAAATCACTGTCTGAATATCATAGGTTTCTGCATAAGCACGCACAAAATGGTCTGATGCTGCTTTACTTGCAGAGTAGGGAGAATTAGGATGGTAAGGTGTGGTTTCGGTAAAAAAGCCTTCAGCACCTAAAGCACCATATACTTCATCGGTAGAAATATGGTAAAATAAATGCTTGCTAAAATCTGCCGCCCATTTGGCTTTAGCAACATTTAGCAAGTTTACGGTACCAATAATATTGGTATACACAAAGTCAAGCGGACTCTCAATACTTCTATCTACGTGGCTTTCTGCAGCTAAATGAATAATATCTGAAATTTGATGTTTGTCAAATACCTTTACCAAACCATCAACATCTAACAGGTTTACTTTCTCAAACGAATAATTAGCCGATTGATCGATATCTTTTAGATTTTCTAAATTACCCGCATAGGTTAGCGCATCTAAATTGATAATATGATAGTGGGGATATTTGGTAACAAATAAACGCACCACATGGCTGCCAATAAAGCCCGCACCGCCTGTAATGAGAATGTTTTTCATGTTATTTGTGTATGTGGTTTGTAGTGTTTCAATCAAGGATCTACGCGCAAAATAAGCGATTTATAGATTTTATGTAAAATATCTTATTACAAATACCATAAATCAGGGGCCTAAAATACACTTATACTTGTGTAAAAATAGTAGACTTTGTGTGAAGATATCTAATGAATTAAAATGGCAGCCTACCTAATTTCTAAGACCATTGTTAAAGTGATTACTATAATTAATTGATAAGCGCCTCCTCTATTGTTTATTTTATTTGACAAAAACTATTTAATTAGCATTTCCCTTTAATTTCGATACAAAATAGACTAGAATAATTCTATATAGCGAATGCGGATTTTACATGTAATTACTCAACTTGATAAAATGTATGGTGCACAGCGTCATGTTGTAGAAAGTGTAAGAGACCATTTAGTTCGCCAACACGAATGCTTAGTGGTAAGTGGCGAAGTTGGCATTGCGTCTGCCGAAATAGAAGCCATGAAGGTACAGGTTCGTCATTTACCTACACTTAAAAACACATATAATATTTTTAGTGATATTTTGGCAGCTACAAGCCTACAACAAATTATAAAAAACTATCAACCAGATATAGTTATTTCACATTCAAGTAAGGCAGGTATTATTACAAGAATCGTTTGTCATATTATCAAAGTGCCGAATATTTTTACCGTTCATGGCTGGTCTTTTGAAAAAGGAACCCCTTGGTACCAACAAATATTTGGTCGCTTTATTGAACGATGTTTAAAGCCATTTAGTGATAGTTATTTTTGTGTTTCTCACCACACGGCTAACTTCGGTAAACAGGTACTGAGATTAGATGATAAGCAGGTATTTGTATGCCCCAATATGCATAAAGCTGCAAATGGCAATGAAGAACAAGTGAAATTGTTTAACAATGTATTAATGGTAGCTTGTTTTAGAAAACAGAAAGACCATCGCACGGCTATTAAAGCGCTTAAATATATTATCGATCAAAAAAGCTTATCCAATATTCATTTTACTTTTGCGGGTGATGGTCCACAGAGAAGCTATATTGAACAATTAATTCAACAATATCAGTTAGCACCCTATATCAGTTTGCTTGGTGAAGTAAGTGATATTAATCATTGCTATAATCATTGTGATCTCGTCATTTTACCAACTTTTTACGAAGGTTTACCAATTGCATTAATTGAAGCGATACAAAAACATAAGCCTATTATAGGTACTAAGGTGGGGGGTATTGCAGAAATTATTGAAGAAGGTAAAAATGGCAACACTATTGCAGTAGGTGATGCCATTGCGCTGGCCAAGTTTATTATAAGCTATTACCAACAAAATAAAATAATTGCTTTCGGACAAAATAGTGGTCATCTTTACCAAACGCGTTATAGTTATGAAAAGATAAGCATAACTATGAATAAGGTGCTTGAACAGGCACTTGCCAATTCAATTTTTAGACATTAAGGTATGACATCGATACTATTACTGCCAGTATACTTTTTGCTTGTACTATCACTATTCTACTTTCTTACAAAAAATAAAATAATAGACCTTAGCTTTAAACATGCCGCCGCAATATTTACTATTAAGTTGATACTTGGCTGTATTTATGGCTATTTATTTTTGAAGTTTTATAACGGTGATGATACTTGGCTATACCACCGACAGTCTTTGCAAGAATATCAAACCTTATCGCATCATCCTTGGCAATTTATAAAAGCCTTATTTAGTCACTCCTATGATAAAAGCCAGGCAATTACATTTTTCGATACTACCAATAACTATTGGAAAGATTTGCAATACAATATTTTAATAAAATTACTGGCTGTTTTTAATATTTTAAGCAGCGGTAATTACTATATCAACGTACTATTTTTTAATTTGTTGACTTTTTGGGGGCACTATTTTTTCTACAAATTATTTATCAATTATTTCCCACAAAAAAGAGCCACCGCATTTGTTATTATTTTTCTTTTTCTACCGTTTATCTTTTGGGAAAGTGGCATCAGAAAAGACGGTCTTGCTTTTATTGGGCTTTCAGGTTGTTTATTCTATTTTGTTGAATACAGTGAACATAAAAGGATTGATCACTTAGTAAAAGCTGCACTATACTTTGCATTATTAGTTCTGGTAAGAAATTTTGTGGCATTGTCTTTAATACCTGTATTACTTGCTTTTTGGAGTTGCAAATATTTCAAAGCCCAAGCCTTATACATTTTTAGCATTTATACCTTAAGTTTTGCCGCACTTTTTTTCCTGTCGAGTTTAGGTCCAAATGCGTTTAATCTGCCGCAAAAAATGGCCGAAAGACAAGAGGCCTTTCAACATTTAGAAGGCGGCTCTTATATGTTTGTACCGCAACTGGTAGGCACATTTTCTAGCTACACAAATGTATTACCTTACGCTATCAATCATACTTTTTTTCGCCCTTATATCACTGAAGGAAAAAGCCCATTATTACTATTTGCAGCAGTAGAAACTGCATTTATATTAATTGTTATTATAGCCGCTTTGGTACAAATAAAAAAGCTAAAAACAATAACAAAACATCCTCTATTGATGCTCCTATTGTTTTTAGCCCTTATTAATTATTTAATGATTGGATATACCGTGCCATTTGCTGGTGCTATTGTACGGTACCGTATATTTTTTGAAGTGATGTTATTGCTACCAATGTTTATTATTTGCGATAGCCATAATACATTAGAAAATTGGTTGAACAAACGACTTCATTTATACTCGTATTAGTCCCAAACTGTCTCCTTTATATCTTCATAGACCATTTTTATACCTTGTTCAAGTGTAATCTTCGATTTCCAGCCTAGATGATTGATTTTGCTTACATCCATCAACTTCCTTGGCGTGCCGTCGGGCTTTGTAGTATCAAAAATAATCTCGCCTTCGTAGCCCACAATGGCTTTAATGAGTAATGCCAATTCTTTAATTGACACATCGTAACCACAGCCAATGTTAACCAATCCTTGATCGTTATAGCTAGCCATCAAAAACAAACAAGCATCTGCAACTTCATCAACATACAAAAACTCTCTCATTGGGCTACCTGTTCCCCACAATTCTACGCTAGGAAAATTATTACGTTTTGCAGTAATAAATTTACGCAACATGGCTGGCAAAACGTGTGATTTTTGTAAATCGTAGTTATCATTTGGCCCATACAAATTGGTAGGCATTGCAGAAATAAAATTACAACCATATTGCGCTCTATAACCATCACACAGCTCAATACCTGCAATTTTTGCAACAGCATATGGTTGGTTGGTGGGTTCTAAATAACCGCTTAATAAATAGTCTTCTTTTAAAGGCTGTGGCGCCATCTTAGGGTAAATACAAGAAGAACCTAAAAACATTAATTTCTCAACTTTATTCACATAAGCGGCATGAATGATATTTGCCTCAATCATTAAGTTCTCGTAAATAAAATCTGCTCTGTACGTATTATTGGCCACAATACCGCCCACTTTAGCTGCTGCTAAAAACACATATTGTGGTTGCTCAGTTTCAAAAAAAGTATTGACCGCTTCTTGATTACGCAAGTCTAGTTCCGAGGATGTTTTAGTAATGATATTAGTATAACCGTCTTTTATTAATCGTCTTTCAATGGCACTACCAACCATTCCTCTGTGGCCAGCTATATATATTGCCGCTTGCTTATCCATATTGTATTATTTGGATGTTGATTAAATCAAAAACAGCAGGATAATGTTTCCTGCTGCTTTTGATATGCTATGAGTTTAATTTTCGAATTCGTTCTTGTGTGCAAAACCGTTTTCACGCAAGTGTTTTTCCTTTTTAAAAATGTCTACATCGCTTGCTACCATTTCGGTAACCAATGCTTGTAGATCGTATTTAGGTTTCCAGCCAAGTTTTTCATTGGCCTTTGTAGGGTCGCCTATTAGTAATTCAACTTCGGTTGGTCGATAATAACGTGGATCTACTTTTACCACTACTTTACCAATTGGTAATTGGTAGTCACCGTTACAAGCCTCTACAAAACCTTCTTCGTTTTCAGCTTCGCCTCTAAAGTCAATGTGTATACCTACTTGTTCAAAAGACATTTTAACGAAGTTTCTAATTTCAGTCGTAACACCAGTTGCCAATACAAAATCTTCTGGAGTTTCTTGTTGCAAAATCAAGTACATGCCTTCTACATAATCTTTCGCATGCCCCCAGTCTCTGCGCGCAGACAGGTTACCTAAGTATACGGTATCTTGTAAGCCTAAAGCTATTTTAGCAGTGGCACGGGTAATTTTTCTTGTTACGAACGTTTCACCACGCAATGGGCTTTCGTGGTTAAATAAAATACCGTTGCATGCATACATACCGTAGGCTTCGCGATAGTTTACTGTAATCCAATAAGCATAAAGTTTAGCGACAGCATAAGGCGAACGCGGATAAAAAGGTGTAGTTTCGCTTTGAGGAACTGCTTGTACTAAGCCATATAATTCTGAAGTAGACGCTTGATAAATCTTGGTCTTTTTAATCATCCCCAATAAACGCACTGCCTCTAAAATACGCAAAGTACCAATGCCATCAGCATTGGCCGTGTATTCGGGCTCTTCAAAACTTACATGCACATGGCTCATAGCAGCCAAATTGTAAATTTCGTCTGGTTGCACTTCTTGAATAATACGTATTAAATTGGTACTATCGGTTAAATCTCCGTGGTGTAATATTAAATTACGGTCTGGAATATGTGGATCTTGGTAAAAATGGTCAATTCTGCCAGTATTAAACAAAGAACTTCTACGTTTAATGCCGTGTACTTGGTAGCCCTTTTTTAGCAATAGTTCTGCTAAATATGCGCCATCCTGACCAGTAATACCTGTTATTAATGCTACTTTCATGTATATAAGATTTATTATTTAATTTCAAAAAAGGTACCTGCTTTCAAACGGACAATAATCGTTAGTGCTGTTATTTGAAATAGTAAACCTCGACAACCTATTATCAATTATTGCTTTGAAAAGAACAGTGGTATCTCCGTTTGAGCCTTTTGATAGTCTTCTGGTATGCCAATGTCTATAAAATAACCATTCGCAATATAGCCTGTAACTTTCAAAGATGTTATGTTAGGTTCTATAAAGTTTTTTTCAAAAGAAAATTTTTCACCAAGTGAATGCGTAGCTAATTCAAATACGGACTTCTTAAATACTACTAAGCCAGTATTAATTAAGCCAGTTTCGCAGTATTGTTTTTCATTAAATTCAGTAATAATATTATCACTTGTAATTGTTACCGAGCCATATCTATCAAAATGTTGCATGGGTGTAAGTGCAATTGAACAATCAGCAGCTGTTTCAATAAAATTTCTGTAAAATGCCTCTATATCCAAATCAAAAAAGGTATCGCCATTAACAAGTAAGATGTCATTATCGCTACAAAAATTTAAACATAGTTTGATAGCACCGCCTGTACCCAATGGTTCATTTTCTACAACAGTTTGGTAGTTGAGGTAAGAAAATTGATTCTTCAAAAAATGTGCTACTTGCTCGTGCAAGTAACCTAATGAAAATACAAAATTAGTAACCCCTTGTTTTTGTAAATACGAGATTAACCAGTACAAAAATGGCTTTCCAGCTACAGGGGCTAGCGCTTTTGGTTGTTCGTTGATAGCAGTTCTTAGCCTTGTTCCTAAACCGCCTGCGAGGATAATTGCTTGCATTAGTTGTTTAATTCAGATTGTATACTACTAACGGTTTTACTAAGTCCATCAAACAGAGTAAAACTCGGATTAAAATTCAATGTATTTGCAGTGATTGATGAAAACTGGGTAGTTGCACAAAATTTTTTTATTCTAACAGCACTAATCGAAAATTTTTTACCTGAAATCTTTCCAATAATATCTAAAAATACCCCCCCTGCATAGCCTATCCAGTAAGGTACTTTAATAGGTATTATCTGTTTATCCATTAACTCTTCTACTTTTTGAACCAACTGACGAGTAGAAATATCTGGTTTATCAGCATAGTTAAACAAGTAATAACCATTATTTAAACTCGATATGCATGTAATAATAAAGCTGACAATATTTTCAACATAAGCCATTGACTTTATATTATTTCCATTACCAATCATTATAAATTTTCCACGGACAATTTGCGTCAGTAAATTATAAACATTTCCTTTATTGCCAGGTCCAAAAACAACCGTAGGTCTTATAATGATTAAGGTATTATTGGCGTCACTTTTGTACCAACTTCGCAGCACTTCTTCAGCCATCAACTTACTTTTACCATAATCATTAAATGGGTTTGTTGGAGATTCCTCGTTTGGGTTCACTTTATTTAATCCATATACTGCAACACTACTAGTAAACAATATTTTAGATACCCTCTTTTCATCCATTACTCTAAGAACATTTCTAGTTCCTTCAACATTAACATCATAGTATAATGAATTTGGAGATACATTGTCTTTATGTTCTGCTGCCAATAAAATAACGATATCGATTGCTTCAGGAAAAGCTGCAACTAATGCTGCATGGTTTGTAACATCAACCTTTATATGGTTGATATTATTACTATCAGCTGCTTTATCTAAATTATAAACAATATTATTTTTTGATAAAAGTTCCATCAAATAGGTACCAATGAAGCCAGAACCACCGATTATGCAAATATTCATAATTTATTAGTTATTTAATAATTTTTGAAGGGTTCGTGCATTAATAGTTTCTCGTTCTTTGTCTACAAACCAACCCCATTTATTAAAATATTTAATTATACTTATAAAATGTATTATAAATAATTTAATATTTTTATACGAACCTTTGGCATAACCATGTACAACAGATATTTCAGGATAAAAAATCGTTTTATATTTTTTATGAATCCTTCTACAGAAATCGATATCCTCAGCATACATAAAAAAATTCTCGTCAAAATAACCGACTTTTTGAAGACATTCTGTTTGTAAAAACATAAAACAACCAGATAAAAATGGTACTTCCATTATTTTATTGTAACAAGTGAATCTAAGTTCAAAATTGTCTTGTCTAAAAAATTTAGAAAAAAAAGGAATTCTACGTATCAATAAATCACTAGGTGTGGGTAATAGCTTACATAAATACTGAATTGTTCTATCGGGGTTTAATACTTTTGGCATTATCAAGCCAATGTTTCTATCAGTTTTAGCATATTCAAAGATGTCTTTAAATACATTCTCATCAAATAAAACATCGGGGTTTAGAACAATATGATAGTCCGAGAATTTTACTACTTCTTTCAGGGCAATATTATGCGCAGCCCCAAAACCTATATTCTTACCATTAAAAATATATTTTACATTAGGTAAGTTAATAAATTGCCCAAGATCAATTCTAAGATTGTCTTTCGATGAATTATCAATTAAATAAAGAAATACAGGTATATTTGAAGATAAAACACATTTTATTGTTGCCTGAATACTTTTGTCATTTTTATATAATACAATAGAACAAGATATTGTTATTTTTTTCAAAATAATATAATTAAGATAAGAGAATATTAAAAAGCTCATTCCAATTTTCACAAAATGGCATAAATGGCTTTGTGTAAAGGTGAGGTTGATTTTCCACTTTATTATCGATTAGATCACTCATTTTTTTACATAATTCATATGCATTATCTGGATTGAAGAAAATAGCTCTATCATATTCACCAACTGTTTCATGAGCATATGGCAAATCAGCCACAATAAGTTGTTTTTTAAAAAACTTAGCTTCTGTTATTGGCAAACCCCATGTTTCTAGTTTTGACGGGAAAATTACAGCATTACAAGATTGATAAATATTAAATACCTCATCACGTGTTTTACGTCCCTCCCACGAAACATTTTTTAATTTACTATACTTTCTAAATAAATATTTCGAGTATTGATTCTCATTTCCATCAATAGTTAGCCGTACTTCAAAATCGTTTCTCTTATTATTCAATATTTCTACAGCCTGCAGTATTACTTCAAAATTTTTAAATACACGTGCTTGTGATGGAAAAAAAAATATAAACCTTTCAGAACTATTTATAGCTTTCAACGGAACATTTGGCGCTAAAATTTTAGGGTATGCAACTACGATATTTTTTAAACCGAAACCTTTTTGAAAATATGTTCGCATTGTTTCTTGCTGCACCACAACAAAGTCATTTTTTTTTATGTTTATTTGGTATAAATATTTATACAAAATAGTAAAAAGATAAAACTTGAAATCTAAACTCACCTCGTTTAAACTTGCCTTATACAATGGAGAGGGGTTATGACAATATACAGCTCGCCTTTGTGTTATCACATTTGGTGTTATGTCATGCAAGGAGAACCACAGATATGGGTTTAACTTTTTTGATATTTTCTTGCAGGTAAAATATTCAAACCAAATTCTATTTATCCAAGAACTTCTTACATTTATATGCTCAATAAATTTAATATTATATTTTTCTTCACCCAAAATTGATACATTACCAACTAACGCTATTATATCATAATTAACAGTAAAATGATCAGATAATTCTCTCAAGCAATCTTTCAAAATAGTTAAGGGTCCTGCTTCGTGCAAATTAACAGCTGATATTACAATCCTAGGTTTTATACAATCTCCCATTTTTGTGTATTGAAGTTAAATTGCTTGATTATTTTAGCGGGGTTACCAGCAGCTATACAATTCGGGGGAATATTCTTATTCACTACGGACGAAGCGCCAATGATAGAACCATCACCTATAGTAACTCCTGGTAAAACACAAACATGTTCACCAAGCCAAACTCGATTTCCTATGGTTACTGGTGAAGCATTAATTTTTCTCTCAATAGGCTTAGAAAACGGATTATCATGTTCTTCATTTCCTGAATAATTACCATGGTTATGGTCTGTAATAAATACATTACTTGCGATTAAAACATCATCACCTATCAATACTCGATGTGTACATGCAATATGTACTGAATTATTTATTTGCAGGTTTTTACCTATTTTTAAAGATGGCAATATATCCGTATTAAATTTTATAACTTCAATACGGCAATAATTACCTGTAGTAAGACCATCATTAATTGTGATATATTTTTTCCCACGCAAATCAATCGGAAATCTAATTAATCTTGCGTTTTTAAATAATAACTTTGTTCTTATAAAACTATAAAGAAGCTTTACAATACCAAAAAAAGTATACTTTTCTAAACTTTGGATAATCAATTTATTCATTATTAATACAAATGGCTCAAATATTTTAGATTAAACCCTAACAATTTATTTTGGCAGTCAGCAAATTATAGAAAATTTGCAATTAGTGCGAATATTCGCTTAAAAGTCTTTTTGGATAAAGAAAAATATACGTTAGTACCAAAATAGGTATAGAAAAGATAATCGTGTCGAAAAGAGTGCCAAAAAAAAGTGTAGAGTCTTGTGCTATTCCGAATAACAATAAATTTATGAATATTATAAAAACAAAAGCAAAAATAGAAGTTACAGATTCCTTAAGCCTCATCAGTAATAAATAGAAATATCTTCTTAAATATCCAACTATTATTCCAAGAGAAAACGAGTACAATAAAGCACCAAAATATCCAAAGTAAATATGTCCTTTAACATAAAAAGGAACATTCGGACCAAAAACTGGAATTGTATTAATATTCTCCCTAAACATTACAAGTTTGTACCCTAGCGGTATTTCATAATTGGTGAGTCTAAATAAAGCAAGGGGTGAACTTAGTTCATCCCACAAAAAATTGAGCATAGAGTAACTTGTGAAATGCTTTAACGAATATTGATCATAGTAAAATAAAATAGCATCTCCAAAATATAAAAACCGATATCCTAGTGCAAAAAAAGTAGCATCTACATCTTTAGATATTGTAAAAAGTATATACAATACTAGAGCGCAAGAAACTGGAATTAGTACATATATTAATTTTTTTATTTTATTGAAAACGCTTTTCCCCTTATATAATATTGCAAAAAAAGGCAGTGCTTGTATATAAAATAGTAAGGCACCCTTTGAACCGCTTAGAGAACTTACAAATATTATTATAAGAAATTTGATTAAATAACTAGTCTTATTAGTTTTTAAATATAAAAAAACAGAAATTAAACCACTAAAATAAAGAACCCCCCAGTTAATTCTACGGACGACTCCTAAACCTCCTCCTTCAGAAAATGTTGTCACCTTACTTTCTGATGGATCTTTAGCCAATAAGATAATACCACTCTGCGAAAAAAGGTAGATATTTGATATTATAATTATAATTAGAGAAATATTCAAAAAAACATTAAGATATTCAAGACTACTAGATGTTACTTTAAGTAGGTGCCCTATTTCTATATGTTTAAACTTTCTCTTTGACGGTGCTAAAACGATAAATCCTAAGAAAAAAAATAGCTCGCAAAAAATGATATGGAGAAAATAAAGTGAATTTAAGGTAAGAATAGATAATTCAACTGAAAAAGCTTGCGTAATTAAAAAGAAAAAAAGAGGATCAAAAATTGAAAAAATGAATTTCTTATACAACAAGAAAAATAATAAAAATAATAAAAAACTTTGTCCAATTATTATCCATAGTTCTCTAAAATCTCTAATTAACATATAAAAATTTTATAGTTCTATATTTTACGCTTTGCTTTAGAGAACTGCAGATTGCATAAAAAAGTGCTAAGGAATAATGAAAAAAATTATCTTTATATAATATAATTTTACTATTTCTGCATGCTTTAAAAACTTTTATTTTAACATCTAACTCATCATTATCAAAAAAGGATAAGCTATGGGTAAATTTATACGGCATTACAATAACTGATTTATTATTATATCTATAGTGTTTCATGAAATAATCATCTGTACCATAGTTAGTTAATGATTCATCATAATGAAATTTTATTTTTTTTATATACTTTAAAGATATAACCATACCACTGTTGATTGCAGTAATAAATTTACTACTAATTCGTCCTGGTTTTACTTGTTTAAACCGCCGAGTGAAGGCAACATAGTCTAACGCGGGACTAACTATTATCTTGTTGTTGTAAACAATGGGCAGAAGTAAAGGCACATCATAATTAGTTTCAATAGTTGAGATAATAGTATTTATAAAATCAACTGAAACTTTCGAATCGTCATCTAATAAAACTAAATATTCAAATGACGTGGCATTTGAATATCCTTTTATAAATTCATTGTAAATACTCGCTAGGCTTTTATTTTCTGGAAAATGTTTATATTCAAAATTTATAAAAGTAGTATGAAGAGTCTTTAAATCAATTTCATTCAAGGTTTCTGGACTATTATCAACAAGTAAAAGTTTGCAACCATTTGCATTAAATACAGATTTACTCTCTATTAAACCCAAAAGTGTACTCGAATTCACTATTTTCTTTTTATAAAGCACTATTGTTACCAATAACATATATTATTTTTTTGATGTTAAATAATATACGGCTCTCATTTTGAAAAAAATTCTTGACAGCAGGCTGTATATTAAACCAAACTCGTTTAGTACCAACAAGCGAAGTTCCTTCTTATTTATTTTATTATTTGATACCCCGTTGGTGAAATGTATTGCGACTACTGGATCAAAGAAACAGATAACATTTTTATTTTGTTTATAGAACTGAATATTTAAATGATAATCACTAAATATTTTATATTTAAGATTATAAGTTAAAAATTGACATTTCTTATAAAAACAACCCTGATGTGGCAGGGTATTATTTAATCTTATCAACCAATTGAACATAGGCTTTTTCTTGAACTTATTGTCAATTAGTACTGGGAAGCAGATTAAGTCAGCATGTTGTTTATGAATAATCTCTTTAAAGGGAATTTGATATAAAATATCACCTGCATTTAAAAACAAAACCCATTTCCCATTAGCGTGAGCAATTCCCTTATTCATAGCATCATAAATTCCATTATCTCTTTCAGATATAAAAAAATCTATTTTATGACTATATGAACTAATAATTTTACAAGTGTTATCAGTTGATAATCCATCAATAATTATATATTCTACCTCGCTGCTAGTATTTTTTATAACACTCTGTATAGTTTTCTCAATTTCATTTTCGCCATTATAAACTACTGTAATAATAGATATGAGCTTATTAATATTTTGGCTCATGTTTTATCTTTTTATTTTGTATATGAATTATAATTATTAATATAAGCTAATGTAATAGTTATAATACATCAATTTTATATAAACATTAAGAAAAATAGACTTTGTTTACATTGATTTAAACTTAGTAGGTAAGTTTATAATTCATCAATAAAAATGATAGAAAACATTTACTTCTCATCAAGTTCTTGAATAAATAATCTATTAACTATCTCTTTACCAATAAAAAATGATGTAACTAAAAGAAAGGCTAATAAACCCCCAAGAAGAGTTGTTTTGATTTTACCCAATTTTTTATTTTCAAGAGGGAATTTTGGTGTATCAATTATTTGTATAAATGGCGTTGCTTTTCTCAAATTAATTTCAGCCAATTCCATATTTTTTAATATTTCAATATACATAGCACTTGAAGCTTGCAAATCTATTTGCCTCCTTTGCGAGTTTATCTTAGGTAATTGCCTAGTTAGGTTCAAATTCAAATCTGTTTGTTCAGCAAGGTTTTCAATATTACCAGAAAGGATTATTTTCAAAGAATCTGTTTGTTTTTTTAACACGGATAAATTTTGCTGAGCTTTGGAAACTTTATAATTGGTATAATAATTTACAGCATTTTGTGTTAAAGTTTCTAAAAACATTTTTGCAAACAACTCATTATCATCGACAAAGGAAGCCGATATCATACTAGAATTTTTACTTATTTTCTCAACGGTCAACCCATTTTTTAGAAAAGAAGCTGATATCATTTTTAGAACACTATCTCTATTTCGATTTGGAGTTTCCCATCCGTTTTGAAAAATACTTCTCATCAAAATATTACTCTTTCGCCATTTTTCATACATACCCTTAGTGAGAAGATAATAATCAATAAACAAAACCGAAGTTCTCCCATTATCAAAAGATGTTTTAGTAAGCAACGTTTTTTCTATTAAAAATCTACTTTTGAACAACTCTATTAAGTTATCACCTTCAAAGGCGTTGCCGCCACCGCCTAAGCTTAAACCAAACTGTGCTGCTATACTAGAATAGTTACTAATATTTTCTGATGATGTTTCATTCGCAAATAATAATTCTGCCTTATATTCAGGTTTGGCCATAAAGGCATAAAAAAATCCTATTATAAATCCAATTATTACAGCTGAATATATATATAGTTTCTTTATTTGTATAATACTATACCAAAACTTTAAGGACTTTAAAAAATCATTAAACGAATATTGATTAGAACTCATTTTGTAAACTTTATATTATATTTTTATACTTAAAAATATTTGAAATCTCACTACTGATTTATTTTTTATTATGATAAAAAATATTAAAGTTTATTCTTTTATCATTAAGTGCGAAAAATTACAAACATTTTATTTGCTCTTTAAAATAAACTAGAAAACTCATTATCATCATAGATTAGCGATTTCTTCATCAATTAGTTGATCTATGACTTCAAAAAAATTGGCTGTATATTTCCATTTCAAATCCTTAACAGCATTACTATTATCGCCGTATATATCTATAATATCGGATGGTCTAAATAAACTTTCTTCAATTTGAAGTTTAGAAAGATCAATTTGAAGTTTTTTGAATACGTATTCAATAATGGATCTCAACGTTATACTTTTTCCAGTGCAAATCATATAATCTTTAGGTACAGATTGTTGCAACATGAGCCACATAGCGTTCACATATTCTGGTGAATATCCAAAATCCCTTTTAACATCTATATTACCTACTTTTAGTATCCAATTGGGGTTATCTTTATTAATTACAGCTTGCATTATTACTTTTTTCACAAAAAAATTCTCGTGACGTAGGTAAGATTCATGATTAAATAAAATACCATTTACGACAAATAATTTATATGCTTCCCGATAATTAACAACACTCCAATGAGTAGAAGCTTTTGCTACTGCATATGGACTTAAAGGATGCATTGGTGTATTAATTTTAATCGGTAATTCGTCAACTTTTCCAAACATTTCGCTGCTAGATGCATTATAAAACCGACAATCAGGTTTTTGCGAACGTATTGCTTCCAAAAAATTAATTGTAGAGTTTATATTAAAATAAAGTGTACTTCTGGGTTCCTTAAATGACGTGCCAACAGAACTTTGCGCTGCAAGATGATAAATCTCAGAAGGTTGATATTGGTGTATCAATTTTACAATTCTAGAGAGATCTAGCAAGTCTGCTTCTTCGAATATAATATTTTCAGCTACATCCAAGTACCTACATCCTTTGATATTTTTACTTTGAATATTTCTAACAATTCCTATGACAGTATAGCCATTTTCCAACAATAATTTACTTAAGTAAGCCCCATCTTGCCCTGTAATGCCTGTTATAAATGCTGTTTTCATCATAAATCAAATGGCTATTTTTTTATAGGTATTCTCTGTTTCCATTAAAGTTTTTTTCCAAGAGAAATTATTAGCCCTCAATATGCCCTTTTCTTTAAGCTGTTGTCTGTAAGCATTATTGTGCAACACACTATTTACGCTGTTTAATATACTATTAGCTTCATAAGGATTAAAATAAGCAGCTGCGTCACCTGCAACTTCAGGCAAGCTACTAGTATTACTTAGAATTAAAGGACAACCGCAAGCAAAAGCCTCTAAAACGGGTATGCCGAAACCTTCGTATAAACTTGGAAACAAAAAAGCTAGCGCATGAGTATAAAGATTTGACAAAATATTATCCTTATTAAATGGCAGTTGTAATACTTGATCTTGTATACCAAGATTATTAATCAATGCAACTTCATCGTCAGAAAATATACCACCACCAGCACATATTAATTTCAAGTTCTTATTATTTTGGAACAATGGTTGCAAAGAAACAATCAACATATTAAAATTTTTATATCTTTCTCTTCGTCCTACGAATAAAAGATAATCACCTTTGATTATTGGCTCATTATTAGACTTTCCAAGTGACGTTGCTAGATGAATAACATCAATTTTTTCTGCAGGTACATTAAAATATTCAATTAAATCTTTTCTTGTAGATTCTGAAATACTTATAATGCGAGCAGCATGTTTAACTAATTGCTGTTTGCCTTCATATATTGTTTTATCTTGTGCGAATTCTTTGTATTGACTGCCGAACTTTTCGTGAATCATGTCAAAAAATGTTATTACAAAGGGCTTTTTGTCAAGGTAGGGTAAAAAATAAGGATCATAATATGTTGGGTGAAATATATCAAATTTAGAAAGCTTAATTTTATTGATGCTATAATTTTTATTGAATTTATTCATTATTTGAACTTTTTTGAACAAAGCCATCTTTGGAAAAAAGGGATAATATTGAACATTTTTTAATTCATTTAAGTAGTAATTATTAGAAAACCTAAGCGGTAATTCTGGTATGAAATTATTCTCAGGTAATTTTGCTTTTAACAATTCAGTATAGATTCTAGATATTCCGCCATAATCTTGCATACCAAAAATTTGGTAGTCGTATAAGACCTTCATATTTATTTATTTAAATTATTTATGAAGTTGAAATCATTCATCAGTAAACTACTTTTTTTTCGAAAGAAGGTATTATATATTCTGGATACTTTGTAGTTAGTTAGCATTTTAAAAATAATTCTAGACATTGGCTTTTTTGTGAACATGTGGTAGTTAATACCATTTGTATAAAAACTATAGTCATACTTCTTTGCAATATACTCAAGACTTTTAATTGAATATAAAGCAATGTGTTGGCCAGTTTCTGGTATAAAATACCACCAATCCGAAGGCTTCTCTATTTTTTGAATTTTGGGGATTATTAATGTAGAAAAAAAGAGCGTGTCGCTGTATTTAAACATTTGTTCAATTTCAAAAATAGGATTGTCGAGATGTTCAAACACTTCAAATGCAGTTAGCATATTAAACTGGTGTTTTTCATCTTCTTGTATTGCACTAACATCAAAATATTTAGCAAATAAATTCTCACAATAAAGATCTTGTCTATAATAATCAAGACCACTATCTCTCATCATCCTCACAAGCATACCATAGCCACCGCCATAATCAATATACTTTCCTTTATTTTTAAAAAGAAAGTAAGCTAAACTCTTAATAATAGGCTTAACAACTTCATTTCTATAAATTAGACCGATATCCAAAAACGTAATTGCATTACTATAAGCCTCATTCAACCAAAATACTTTTTCCGTTTGAATAAAGTCACACTCAGTACATTGGTAATATTTTACATCATATTTATTCAATACACGTGTATTAAATAAATGAATTGTGGGTGAATTACATATTTTACAATGATTCATACAACTATCTATTCCAAATCCCTTTGGCTTTATGATTAATTAATTTATAATATTGAATAGGTGCCCAAATAGAGCCTACAAGCAGACATACAATCGTTGCAAACATTACTCCCTCGCTCTTCATGTGGAAATACTTTATCATTAAATAGCAAATTGGTATATTAAGAAGACCTGTAATAATACTACTATATAATTGAAGCCTTATTTTACTCACTGCATTTAAATAGGTAGCATAAATACTGTTCCAAACAGATACAATAACATAAATGCCCATAGCTAATGTTAGTCTCAATGGAACAATTACTTTACCTTTTGTCCAAATAGAGTACACATAATTAGCTGATATACACATTAGTATTATTATCAACATGGTAATTATCAAGTATTTTATAAGTGTACTGATTATTTTTTTTATTTTATCAATATTATTCGTCACATGCGCTTCGGTAATTATTGGCCAAAAAGGAGTCAATACTATTGCATAAATAAAAGGTATTATGCTGAAATATTTGTATGCGGTATTGTATATTGTAACTTCATTGGGCAAAAAGAATTGTGCTATAATTAAGTTGTCTGTGGTAAAAATTAGTAAATACATCAACTGAATTATAAAAAAACTACTACCTAATTTCAAAAAAGACTGTGCGTATCGGAATGAAATTAATTTATAAGAAGGACTTATATTTCTATATTTGGTCGTAAAGAAAAAAACGGTCGCTAATAAGTTGCAAAGAAGGGGACAAATAACCAGTATACTAATGAAAATAATTAAACCATTATAATAATTTTGAAAGAATATTAGCAATAATAAGGTCAATAAATTTCCTGTAAATAAAATAAATGCTGCTAAATAAGATTTCTGAAAAGATATCAAAATTGTCAATATGATATCTGAAAATAACCTTAGGGCAAAAGAAACGAATGTTATAATAACTATAGTTATTAGGTTATTTTTACTAACAGAGTTTGTGTTTAAAATGGCGTTCCATGGAAGATACAAACTAGAAATTAGGAATAATAATGCCAATACGATTGCTATTATTAAAATAACAAAATAACCAGAACTAATTAATTTCCGTACTCCAACAAAGTTTTGTGTATGTATATTTTCACTAATCTTATTTTTAAGTCCATTAGCAATTCCTAAATCAAAAAAACTAATCCATGACGCAACAGAACTGATCGTGAGCCAAACTCCCATGTTAGTATTTCCCAATATCAATAGGCTCATTCTAAAAATGTAGAAATTTATCAATACCGCACCAGCTTTAAATAAAAGCGGTAAAAGAATATTTAAACCTACACTTGAAGTATATTTATTAAACCACAACCTTATAATATGCACAAAAATTTATTTCAAAATGAATCCCTACTAATATATAAATTTTGAATCTTCTCAGCTTAAATAACTCTATAATTTCAATATCGCAATTACTACCCCAGCCAAGCTAGCTATACCACTTGTCAATGCTATTATTTCTGTGGTAGTTAAGCCAGCTTTCTTGCGCTCTGGTATTTGTGGTACTAATATTTCAGATCCGGCTGTTACTTTTGGGTTTGACTTAAAGAATAAAAACTTCTTTATCCTTGCCGCACTCCCATTAGGGTAAACAACATATACTTTTCTTTCTCTAGCATTATCAGTAAATCCACCAGCTTTATCAATATAATAATTTAAACCTTCACCCTGTTTAAACACCACGTCTGACGGCACCATCACTTCGCCGTTAACCTTTACTTCGCGTTGTTGGATTGGTATATTTAAAATATCACCGTCTTGTAATACAACATCGTCAATACCGCCAGGATGGTTCAATATTTCTTTTAAATCAAGACCTACTTTAATAGTTGGTTTAGATATCTCTGTTGCGAGTGTTCCGCTTGAATCATCTACTGCCCTTTGTAACTTTTTCAACTTTTCCTCGTTCAAGCTCCGATTTTCAACCTTATTAATTCTTGTAAGGCTAGCTGCTTCGGTAAATGCAAAACTGGTTAATCCACCAGACCTAGCAATAACACTACTTACTCGCTCGCTTTTGGTAGTTAGCGTGTAGCTACCTGGATATTTCACTTCCCCTACTATTTTAACAGTTATTTGCTCTTGATAATTTGGCTTCTTTCTTACTACTACAATATCCCATGGATTTAGTGGCACATCTGCACCAATTGTTGCTAAATCTTTTTCTGTGGCAGCATCTACAATAATAGCGATATTGTTGGCATTGGTAGCAGAATCACCTGCATAGCGTCTAGCTATTTCAATTTTATCAACTGCTGAAGCATCTGTAAAGCCTTCGGCTAGAAATAACAAGTCTTTCAAAGTAATCCCTTCTACATAATTAAATGTTCCAGGTTTTTTCACCTCGCCTTGTAAGGTTAAAGTATAATTTTGCTTATATGCATCAGCAGCACCAATGATTACTTCGTCATCTTTTTGCAACGCAATATCTACATCTGCTTTATTAATAATATTTTGAACGCTAAATGGAATGACTTTTTTTGTTAAATCCAATTCACTGGTGCGAATAATTAAACCTCTGTTTCTAAAAGCCTCATCTTTTAATCCGTCCGCTTTTGCTATCAGTTTAGTTACCGTCAATCCACTACTTAACTCGTAGGTACCTGGCCTATAAATAGCGCCTTTAATATTGACACTATTGGTATACCTATCTAATATTTTACCTATAAATATTGAATCGCCTTTTTCTGGTATGTAACTTGCAAACTCTGCCTTCGGCAAATCTTTTACGCGTCTTTCTTTATCCGTTACTTGTTTTATTTGTATAGAGGCAGTATATGCTTCACTCGTAAAACCACCAGCAAAATCTATTAACTGCTGTAAATTATTTGATGGCAATACTTCAAATACGCCTTCACGTTTTACCTCACCACTCAAGCTTACTTGCACTTTGGCCACAGGTATGCGTATTACATCTTGATCCATTAAACGCACATTTTTACTTTGGTCGCCTTTTAGTAAAAAATCATATGCATCAAGTTTTACCAATACTTTACTATTACGCACCACTTCTATTTCCCTAAACGAACCTTTATCTGTAGGGCCAGCTGCCAAATACAAAGCATTAAATACGGTGGACAATGATGAAATACTGTAAGTGCCAGGCTTTCTTGCTTCCCCAATAACCGTAACATTGATGGTGCGTATTTTACCAATGCTTATTTGAACTTGGGTTTTTCCAGTTGCAATATTGGCATAGCCATTTTGCTGCATTTTATCTTTAATTCGTTTAGATGCCTGTTCTACCGTTAAGCCATTGACAGAAATGACACCAATTAATGGAATATTGATAGTGCCTTCGGCAGATACTTGTAATCGATAATTGGCTTCTTGATACCCAAAAACATCTATTACCAATTCATCATCCGGACCAATGGCATAGTTTTTTGGCGTAGCAATGCGCAAGTCTGGCTCAAAAATGAGTCTATTATTAGTAAATAATTCGCTACCAAATACATTGCTTTTAAACGGTTCACCACCACCATAGCGTAATGCTGAAGTGTCTACCGTTCTACTGATATTTTTTGCACTATTTGGAGCGATAGTTTTGCCGCTTGATACTGAATTAGTAACAGCCGACAACCTTGCTTTTAACTTTTGTGCTTCTATTGGCGGCAACCCTTTTTGTATCGCCAATTCTTCTGCTTGCGTCTCTGTAAGACCGCTTTGTGCCAATTGCTGTTTTATTTTTGCAATGTCATCATCGCTAAGCGCATCAACTTTTAAAGTCGTTAAATCTTTTGATTTTAAGATATCCTGTGCTTTTACAGTATGTACTCCGCCTATTAGCACACATACAAGAAATACAATTTTTACAATATCTAATCGAAAAATATTTACCACTATTTACAATTTTATTGAAAGAAAAAGGGCTTTAACAAAACCAAAATTTTTGATATAAACACAGCTTCGCAACGTCAATCACAGTAAACGCATCATTAAAAAGGCATCAACAAATCAATTAACGTACTCAAAATTATGGCTTACAAATATATAGCAACGTAATGCTTTGTTTCTACAAAATATTATTGTTAACAAATTGTAAAATACCAAAATACAGCTATGATTCTGACTCGTCTTTTTGAAATATTGCTACAAAGCCTATATTTATCCATCTAAACAAATTTGCTATGAACCAGCGCTACTACTCACTAGATGTTTTCAGGGGTGCAACAGTTGCCTTAATGATATTGGTAAATAACCCAGGTAGTTGGGAACATATTTTTGCACCACTTGACCATGCTGAGTGGCACGGCTGCACGCCTACAGATTTGGTGTTTCCATTTTTTCTTTTCGCTGTAGGTAATGCCATGTCTTTTATAATGCCAAAATTTCAAAAAGAAGGTACCGCGTATTTTCTAAAAAAGGTGTTGAAACGAACATTGCTTATCTTTTTAATTGGGCTATTTTTAAATTGGAGTCCTTTTGTGATGTATAAAAATGGTCAATTGGTAGCCAAAACTTGGACCTGGCTAAACAATGACAATGGCATTTCGGGTATAAGAATCATGGGCGTATTACAGCGTATTGCTCTATGTTACTGCCTCGCTGCGTTTATTGTTTTTTTCAGTAAGAATGTATGGTCTAAGGTAATTTCAATTACAATATTGGTTGGCTATTGGTTGTTATGCTTGGGCTTGGGAAGTAAAGCCGATCCATATAGTTTGTCTGGCTTTTTTGGCACAGCACTAGACCTTCATTTATTTGGTACCCCCCATGTATACAAAGGCGAAGGCGTACCGTTTGACCCAGAGGGTTTGGCAAGTACATGTGCGGCCATTGTTGAAGTAATTATTGGCTATTATGTTGGTAGCTATATACAAAAAAAGGGCAAATCATACGAAATGCTAGCTAACTTGTTTGTCGCTGGTGCTATTGTAATATTAGTCGGTTATTGGTGGGATATGGTTTTTCCTATCAATAAAAAAATATGGACCAGCAGTTATACACTTTATACCTCAGGGCTTGCTATTATCACGATTGCTATTTTAATTTTTTGTATTGAATTTAAAAATGCAGCTGGTAAGTGGAGCAAATTCTTTGATGTTTTTGGTAAAAATCCCTTGTTTATTTTTGTAATTAGTGGGTTTTTACCGAGAGCGCTTGGCTTGGTAAGATGGGTTGAAAACATTGGCCCAGACGGCAAAAAAGTTTACACAACACCTTTTCCTTGGTTTTACAATCACATTTGTAAGAATATTGTTTCTGCTGATTTACGTTACGGTTCTTTATTATATGCGCTCTGTATGATTGCTTTTTACTGGCTGATTGTATATATGTTAGATAAGAAAAAGATTTATGTAAGGGTTTAAATGTAAAATACCCAAAATTTGTAAACAGAAAGGATGTTCTAACAAATTGAATTACAACAATAATGACTATCTATAACAAATTGCTGTTAGAAAATAAAGCTTGGGCGAAAGAACAAGTAGAAGTAGACCCTGAATTTTTTTCGCGTTTGGCTCATATTCAAACGCCTGAATTTTTATGGATAGGTTGTAGCGATAGCCGAGTACCTGCCGATAAAATTACAGGTACGCAACCTGGTGAAATATTTGTACATCGTAATATTGCTAACCTTGTTATTAATACCGATGTTAATCTGCTTAGCGTAGTAGACTATGCTGTTACCCATTTAAGGGTAAAACACATCATTGTATGTGGCCACTACGGCTGCGGGGGCGTAAAAGCAGCAATGACCAACCATGATTTTAACTATGTTCTAAACATGTGGTTGCGTAATATTAAAGATGTGTACCACTTGCACAAAACTGAGTTAAACGCCATAGAAAACGAAGAGCAACGATTTGATAGACTGGTAGAGTTAAACGTGGTAGAACAAGTAATGCATTTGGCAAAGACATCTATTATACAAAAAGCCTGGAAAAGTGATAATAGACCGCAACTGCATGGTTGGGTATATGGTTTAAAAGATGGCATTATCAAACCGGTATTTGAGCTTGAAGCTAATGCACTAATTGATCCATTTTATACATACGATTTATAAGAAGGCAGTTTTGTTTTTAAGAGTGTAAAAAAAGCACGCTCTATCCAAATAAAAGGGGCGTGCTTAATCAAAGTTTATTAACTTTTAATGAAACCGAAATTTTGGCTTAATAATAATCTGGCTTACATATTTCTTCTGTATTGGCCACCTACTGCATACAATGCATTCGTTATTTGTCCAAGGCTACAATACTTTACTGTTTCCATAAGTTCTTCAAATAAATTGCCATTTGCTATCGCTACAGATTGCAATTGCTTTAGCATAGCGTTGGCATTTGCTTCGTTTCGTTTATGAAAAGCTTCTAAATTTTTTATCTGCCATTGTTTTTCTTCATCTGTGCTACGGATTACTTCTGATGGCAAAATAGTAGGACTACCTTGCTTGTTTAAAAAAGTATTTACGCCTACTATTGGCAATTCGCCCGTATGCTTTTGCATTTCGTAGTGCATACTTTCTTCTTGAATTTTATTGCGCTGGTACATGCGTTCCATAGCACCCAAAACGCCACCACGTTCAGAGATGCGTTCAAACTCTTTCAAAACAGCTTCTTCTACTAAATCGGTAAGCGCTTCGATGGCAAAACTACCTTGCATAAAATTTTCTGTTTTAGCACTACCAAGTTCTCTATTAATAATTAATTGTATGGCCATTGCCCGTCTTACACTTTCTTCTGTAGGTGTTGTTATTGCTTCATCGTAGGCGTTTGTATGTAGGCTATTACAGTTATCATAAATAGCATACAATGCTTGTAAGGTAGTACGTATATCGTTAAAATCTATTTCTTGTGCATGCAAGCTTCTGCCGCTTGTTTGAATATGATATTTTAGTTTTTGTGATCGATCATTTGCTTTGTATTTATACTTCATGGCTTTTGCCCAAATACGCCTGGCCACGCGGCCAATAACACTATATTCTGCATCCATGCCATTACTAAAAAAGAAGGATAAATTGGGTGCAAAATCATCTATATGCATACCACGACTTAAATAGTATTCTACATAAGTAAAACCATTGGCCAATGTAAATGCTAATTGAGTAATTGGATTTGCACCTGCCTCTGCAATATGATAACCACTAATACTAACGCTATAAAAATTTTTAACGCTGTTATTAATAAAATATTCCTGTACATCACCCATTAACTTCAGCGCAAATTCAGTAGAGAAAATGCAAGTATTTTGTGCTTGATCTTCTTTTAAAATATCAGCTTGTACCGTACCGCGCACCTGCGAAAGAGCTTGTTGCTTTATTTGTTGGTAAATATGCTGCGGTATTATTTCATCACCACTTAAGCCAAGTAAATTAAGACCCAATGCCTCATCAGTAGCTACTCCTAAATCTTTATTATAAATCGGACGACCTGTTACCTGAAATTTGGAGTTAGCAAATTTTGCAACTTCATCCCATTTACCATTTGCTTCTATCCATTTTTCGCACTGTTGGTCTATGGCAGCATTTAAGAAGAAAGCCAGCAAAATTGGTGCAGGACCATTAATAGTCATGCTGACACTTGTTTTGGGATCGCACAAATCAAAACCACTATATAGTTTTTTAGCATCATCTACCGTTGCAATACTTACACCAGCATTACCTATTTTACCATAAATATCAGGCCTTATTGCAGGGTCTTCACCATAAAGTGTGACACTATCAAATGCAGTACTGAGGCGGGTTGCAGGCTGATTAGCTGCTAAATAATGAAAGCGTTTATTGGTTCTTTCTGGACCACCTTCACCAGCAAACATTCTTGTAGGATCCTCACCTTGACGTTTAAGTTCAAACACACCTGCTGTGTAAGGAAATTCGCCGGGCAAATTTTCTTGTAATTGCCATTTTAAAATATCGCCCCAATCTTTGTATTTGGGCAATACTACTTTGGGTACTTTTGTACCACTAAGCGTTTCACTTGTAAGAGATTGCTTAATAATTTTACCACGGACTTCATACTCAAAAAAGTCAGCATGGTACTTAGTTACAACTGATGGCCACTGCGCAATTAAACGCTTGTTATCTGCATCTAACTTTGCTTCTACAGTTTCTTTAATAGCAGTTAGTTCTGTATTTTTTACAAAGGCTTCAACCCCATTTATTTGATATAATTGCGTAGCAAGAGCGGCTTGTTCATTGACCCAATTATCATAACTCTTATTGTTAGCTACTATTTCAGATAAGTAGCGTGTTCTTGCCGACGGAATGATATGACTTTGTAACTGATAAGTAGCTAAAGAGTTGGTAATGTTGCCAAAAACAATACCTGTTTTTTGTGCCACAACCTGCATTAATAAAGCAAATAATTGGTTGATACCAGCATCATTAAATTGCGCTGCAATGGTACCAACTATAGGTAAGTCTTCGTTTTTTGTTGTAAATAATTGATGGTTGCGTTTGTACTGTTTACAAACATCGTTTAACGCGTCTAATGCACCAGCCTTATCAAATTTATTGATAGCAATTACATCCGCATAATCAAGCATATTAATCTTCTCAAGCTGAGAAGCAGCGCCATATTCAGGTGTCATAACATACAAACTAGCATCCACAAAATCTAGTATCGACGCATCACTTTGCCCAACACCTGCGGTTTCTACAATAATCAAATCAAATGCTTCTGCTTTGCAAATAGCTATGGCATCTTTTACAAAAGCACTTAAAGCAACATCGCTATCTCTTGTAGCGAGAGAACGCATATAGCTACGCTTACTAGAAATAGCATTCATTCGTATTCTATCGCCAAGCAAAGCACCACCTGTTTTCTTCTTTGATGGATCAACACTGATAACCGCTATCGTTTTATCTTGGAAATTATTGAGAAAACGCCTCACTATCTCATCTGTAACAGAACTTTTGCCTGCACCACCAGTACCTGTTATACCAAGTACTGCCACTTTGCCCCCAAAAAAGGTGTCATTAGAGAAAGATGTATGTTTTGGAAATATAAACGGTTCACCATTTTCTGCAGCCGTTATTGCTTTTGCAATCTTTTTTATATCTTTCACTTTACCTAAAATATTTCCGGCTTCAATATTGGGATTCTGTAAAATTTCCCCTGTAGTAGGCATTGGGGTCGATTTCTCAATCACATCCTTAATCATACCCTCTAAACCCATTGTTCTGCCATCATCAGGACTATAGATTTTTGTAATGCCATAACTTTCAAGTTCAGCAATTTCGCTTGGTAAAATAGTACCGCCACCGCCGCCAAATATTTTGATATGCCCACTTTTATTATCTTCTAGCAAGTCTTTCATATACTTGAAAAACTCAACATGACCCCCTTGGTAGGAAGTAATAGCAATACCTTGCGCATCTTCTTCAATAGCCGCTTCAACTATTTCATACACACTTCTATTATGCCCCAAATGAATAATTTCTGCACCCATACTTTGCATAATACGACGCATGATATTTATTGCGGCATCGTGGCCATCAAATAAACTCGCAGCTGTAACAATTCTTATTTTTCCACTCATACTTGTCATTATTCTTTCTTCAATTAAAAGCAAAACTAACCACAAAAACTAACAAATGTTAGCTTTTGTTTTGCGTTTCTTTATAGTCTAAAATGAGCAATATGCATTTCGAAGTAACTATTAACAATCAGCAACAACATCCGATTATTACATTGAAAAATAAAAGTACCAGCGCAGAGATCTATGCGTTTGGCGGATTGGTAAATGCTTTTACTGTTGCAACAAGAAATGGTTTGCACAACATTATTGACGGTTTTAATAGTGTTGAAGACGCCATTACCAATATAACAAATGGTTTTAAAAGTAGCTTTTTAAGTCCTTTTACTTGTAGAATGAATAATGGTGCATTTAAACATGCGAACACAGGTTATAAAATTGAAAAATTTTTCTTACAACCACATGCCATCCATGGCGTATTGTTTGATGCTGTGTATGATATTATTGACACCAATAGTCATCAAAACGAGGCATCTGTAACCTTAGAACATACCTATTGGGGAACCGATAAAGGCTATCCATTTACATTTACTGTTCAGCATATATGGGCATTAAAACCAAACAACGAATTGTGTGTTACTACTACCGTTCGCCACACCAACAATACGGCTATACCTTATGCACAAGGTTGGCATCCATACTTTACCCTAGGTGGCAATGTAGATAATTATACACTACAACTTGATAGCCATACCATGCTTGAATTTGATAGTAGTCTATTGCCAACAGGCAAAAATATAGTTAATAATGATTATGCAATGGACGCTTCATTAAATGGCGTCATTTTAGATAATTGCTTCGAATTAGATGCTCATATTAACCCACCAAAATGTGTATTAAGTCACAATGGTCTTAGTGTGACAATTGTTCCAGATAGTAGCTACCCATATTTTCAAGTGTATACACCAGATCATCGCCAAAGTATTGCATTAGAAAATTTAAGTGGTGCACCTGATTGCTTTAACAATGGTATTGGCTTAAAATTAATTGAACCAAACACATCTAGTATATTTACAACTTCATATTTTGTATCAGCAACCAACCTCTAATTATGCAGTCAGCTTCTGAAGCAATTAATAGTTTTAAAAAGCATTTTTCAGGCGATTGTCGCATATTTTTTGCACCTGGTCGTATAAATTTAATAGGTGAACATATTGATTATAATGACGGCTTTGTATTGCCAGCAGCCATTAATAAAGGCATATGGTTTGCCATTGCGCCAAATAATACCCATACTGCCAATTTTGTTGCAGTAGACATTAACGAAACATTATCTATAAGCTTAACAGAAGTTAAAAATATTGAAGGCTGGCAAAGCTATGTTCTTGGTGTATTGCATATTTTACAAAAAGAAGGTTTTGCTTTAAACGGCTTTAATTGTGTGTTTGGTGGCAATGTACCACAAGGTGCTGGCTTATCCTCGTCAGCAGCCTTAGAAGCAGGTTTATTGTATTGTCTTAACGAATTATTTCAATTACATATTTCACATTTAGATATGGCGCTTTTAGCGCAAAAAGCAGAGCATGTGTATCCCGGCACCAAATGCGGTATTATGGATATGTTTGCCAGCTTGCACGGCAAAAAAGACCACTGTATTTTACTCGATTGTAGAAGCCTTACATTTAATTATTTTCCAATAGTTTTGGAGCAATACGACTGGGTACTTATAAACTCTAAAGTAAAGCATAGCTTAAACGATGGTGCTTATAACAAACGCCGAGAAGTGGCATTGGATGCTTTAAGTTTGTTTCAAAGTATCAACCAAAAAATCACCTCTTATCGCAACATTTTACCATCTGTAGTAACACAATTTAAATATGCCCTCAACGAGGAAGAATTTAAACGCAGTTTATACATTACACAAGAAATAGAACGTGTTCAGGCTGCAGGCAAACATTTAGAAGAGGGTAACCTAGTTGCGTTTGGGAAATTAATGTTTCAAACGCATGATGGCCTAAGTAATCTCTACGAAGTAAGCTGCCCAGAATTAGATTACTTAGTTACGCAAGCCAAATTTCATCAGGCAGTAATTGGTGCAAGATTGATGGGCGGTGGTTTTGGTGGTTGTACCATCAATTTAATAGAAAAAGAAAGTAGAGAGGCTGTTTTAACAGATATCACTACTTCCTACCAAAACAAATTTGGCATTATACCAGAAGTGTATGTGGTAGAAAGCAGCGATGGTGTACATGAACTTCTAAATCTGCAATAAATAATATTAAACGATTGCAATCATGCTAATTTCAACATTTACATTTCTTGGTAAACCTTTCACAGCAACAGTTTCACGTGCTGGAAAATCGCTTGTAAAATAGCTGCCATATACTTCATTTACATCACCAAAAAAAGACATGTCGCTCAAAAAAATGGTAGTCTTAACAATATTATCAAAAGTGATATTGGCTTCGGTTAATATGGCTTTTAAATTTTCCATCACTTGCTTTGCTTCGTCTTTAATGCCTGTTGTTACAAGCTCGCCAGTAGCAGGTACCAAAGCTACTTGGCCACTAATAAATAACCAATTACCAGCTTGTACAGCTTGGTTGTAAGGGCCAATGGGTGCAGGTGCGTTAGGTGTATTAATAATTTGCTTACGCATATTTTGTGTATTTAATGAGCCAGCAAGTAAGGCAATTTCTATTAATCAACCAACGTAAATTTGACTTTTATTCTTGTACTTAAAACCTTATAATGGCGCTTTTATTGCATATTGATACCGCTACCGAACATGCTAGTGTTTGTTTATCAAACAATCGTCAAATTATTAGCTATGCAGAAAATGCCGACCCCAAAAACCACGGCTCCTTTTTGCAACCAGCTATTCAACAACTATTTCAAAATACGGCATATCAATTATCAGATATTGATGCGATTAGTGTTTCTAACGGACCAGGTAGTTATACAGGCTTGCGTGTAGGCTTAGCTTCTGCAAAAGGCCTTTGCTTTGCGCTTAACAAACCACTTATTACCTTAAATACATTACAAATAATGGCAGAAGCTTCGGTTACACATATGCAAGCAACAGCATTTGATACAAATTATTTGTTCTGCCCTTTAATAGATGCGAGACGTATGGAGGTCTTTACTGCTATTTACGATGCACAATTAACTATTGTATTGCAACCAATGGCAAGTATTATTAATGAAACAAGTTTTCAAGAGGTATTAGTTACCAATAAAATCGTTTTTACGGGTAGTGGTCATCATAAACTACAAACAATGTTGCAACATCCAAATGCCTATTATTATAATATACAACATAATGCTAAAAACATGGTATCATTAGCATTAGAAAGTATTAAACAAAATACCACTGCAAACCTTACTTATATAGAACCTTTCTATATAAAAGCCTTCTTTGATGGCAAGAAAGCTTAAAAAAAGCTTAAATTTCAAAAAAAGATGCTTTAATTTTGTGTTACGTGCGCAATGAAATATACTTTTAATTGTTATTGCATTTCATAACCCCCTAATATCAAAGTAAAATGACATCAACACCACAAGTTCTAGTGCTTAGCAATGGCGAAACTTTTGCTAAAATTGATCTAGTACAAACTAAGAAAACTGCAGCTATTTTAAGAGCTGTAAATCACAAACTTCGTCAAACAATTTTATCATTGTTGAACGAAAACCAAAAAATGACTGTAACTGAAATCTACGTAAAACTACGTATCGAACAATCTGTTGCTTCTCAACATTTGGCTATCCTTCGTCGTGCAAATATTGTATTGACTAAACGTGAAGGTAAATTTATATTTTACTCTGTAAACTATGCTCGCATTGTTGAGCTTGGTGCATTTATGGATGAATTCTTAAAGTAAAATTTGTCATTCAGAAAAGATTATAGCTGCTTAACTAATTAAGCAGCTATTTTTTTGCCATTTAATTCTACCAATAATAAGCAATTACGAACTGGTAACGACAATTTGCAGGTAACAGGTGCTTATTTTTGCAGAAATATTCAGGTACAATTATGTTTATACAACAATTATATACTGGCTGTATTAGCGAAGCAGCTTATTACATAGAAAGCAATGGCGAAGCCGCTGTAATAGATCCATTAAGAGACATTGACGATTACTTACAACTTGCCACCGAGCGCAAAGCAACTATCAAATATATTTTTGAAACGCATTTTCATGCCGATTTTGTAAGCGGCCACTTAGACCTTGCCGCTGCCACAGGCGCTACCATTGTTTATGGGCCAGATACACGTACTAGTTTTCCTGTACATGTTGCAAAAGATGGCGAAAGATTTAAACTTGGCGATATTACAGTAAAAGTATTGCATACGCCAGGTCATACATTAGAAAGTAGCTGCTTTTTAGTATACGATACACACGAAAAGCCGCATGCTATTTTTACAGGTGATACCTTGTTTGTAGGTGATGTAGGCCGCCCAGACCTTGCACAAAAAGGCGAAATTTTAACTACACAAGACCTAGCAGCAATGCTTTATAAAAGCTTGCAAGAAAAAATTATACCTTTGGCCGACGACATTATTATGTATCCAGCGCATGGGGCAGGCAGTAGTTGTGGCAAAAATTTAGGTCCTGAAACCTATAGTACTATTGGCGAGCAAAAAGCCACTAACTATGCCTTGCAACCACAAACTGTAGAAGAATTTGTGAAATCTGTAACAGAAGGCTTAACTGCACCACCTCAATATTTTCCTATTAACGCAAAAATAAATAAAGAAGGCTATGATAGTCTTACAAGCATATTTGAAAAAGCGCTGAAACCACTGTCAATAGAGGCTTTTAAGGCTATTTCAGCAAGTGATGATGCGATTATTTTAGATACTAGACGTGCAGATGTTTTCACAAATGGTTTTGTACCAGGTTCAATATTTATAGGGCTTGAAGGGCGCTTTGCAGAATGGGCTGGTAGTTTATTACCGTTTGATAAAAGCATTGTTTTAATAACAGAAATAGGCAAAGAAAAGGAAACCATTACCAGACTGGCACGCGTAGGTTTTGAGAAAATGGTGGGCTATCTTAATGGTAGTTTTGATGCTTGGCAAGCCGCTGGCGAAAAAATAGACATGCTAATAGATGTCGAAGTAGATGAGCTAGCAATGGACATTCCTTTTGATGAGAAACTATTGGTGGTAGATGTGCGTAAAGAAGCCGAATATGGTGATGGTCATTTAAAACAATCTATTAATATTCCTTTAGATGATATGATGGATCCTGCAAGCATGGTAAATCTTGAGGATGATCAAAATATTTATGTGCATTGTGCTGGTGGTTATAGAAGCGTTATTGCATCATCGCTGTTAAAACGCCAAGGCATACACAATATTAGAAATATAGTCGGCGGCTGGAAGAATATTCTTGAACTAAAAGATAAATTTACCATAGAAAAAACAGAAGCCGTACTAAATTAAAAACTAGCTTAAATACTATCTAGAAAGCCCACGTAACTATTGCGTGGGCTTTTTTGTTGGAGGACTATATTTAGAAGCTTTACCTATCGCATATTAGCTGAAATTTATGTATTGTCACCTGATGTCTTTTGCATATTACCAAATACAAATGTATTGTAGACTTTAGATAGTTACTTATAGACAAATACTAATGTAAAGTTGACTTTTGCCAAATACGTATATCAGTTGGCTTTTGCTATTTGCATAAATACTTCTATTAATATAATGTGTGCTTTTGCTATTGGCAGGATTACAGAGCGAGATGAACGTATACAAGTGTAGATGCGTCGTCAATTTCAGCACAGGCTTCACGGACTTTAAATAGTACTGCAAAAGCTGGTAGCCAAAATAATTTTATTGTAATTACACTAATAAAAGATGCTGTAAAGCGGCTTATAACTGCGGTTTAGCAAAAAATCTCGCATATTTGCAGCATGACAATTCACAGAGAAGGTTACCAATCTATTGGTATTGGTGCGCTAATATTCGGCATCTTAAATGTATTATCCTTTACATTTTTAAGTGGCACTTGGCCCGCAATTACACTTATTATTTTTGTGCTTACACTTGGTTTGTTTCTGTTTTTGGTATCGTTTTTTAGAATACCAAATAGGCCATTAACCATTGCCGATAACCAAATTATTTGCCCAGCCGACGGTAAAGTAGTGGTGATTGAAGAAATTGTAGATGAAGAATATTTTAAAGATAAACGCATACAAGTAAGTGTGTTTATGAGCCCAGCCAATGTGCACGTAAACCGCAACCCGATGAGTGGTGAAGTTATTTATAATCAATACCATAAGGGCAAATATCTGGTGGCTTGGCACCCTAAAAGCTCTACAGAAAATGAGCGCTGGAGTGTTGCGGTAAAAAACAATTACGGCACCATTTTGTACAAGCAAATTGCGGGTGCTTTGGCTAAAAGAATTTGTAATTACACCACTGTAGGTCAGCAAGTAAAACAAACAGAGGAATATGGTTTTATAAAATTTGGTAGTCGTGTAGATATTTTATTGCCAGTAGGCACTAAAATAAATGTGCAGCTAAACGAGGTAGTAAAAGGTGGTGTTACAGTTTTGGCTACTTGGTAATTTTTAACAAAGTGTATTGCCAGTATTGCCTAAAGAAGCTTACTTTAGTTATTCAAAAAAAATAAAGCGATATGAAAAAACTATTTGTACTAGCGGCTGCTACTTTAGTAATGGGAAGTGTATGGGCACATGAAGGTGGAAAAAAAGAGAAAAAATGTAGCAAAGACAAAGAATGCTGCAAGAAAATGGATGGCAAAGAGTGTGGTAAAAAAATGGACAAAAAAGACGGTAAAACTGCGGATGCTAATGCTACAAAACCAACAGTTAAAAAAGCCTAAGCTTTGCTAATTGATAATAAAAGCGGGCTCTAAACGTACGTTTTGAGCCCGCTTTTATTTGTGTTTTCGAATACTTGATTAGCCCTTTAAAATAGTTTCGATTTTGGCCAACTCTTCTGTGCTGAAATCTAAATTGTCTAGACACTGCATTGAATCTATCAATTGCTCCGGTTTACTAGCGCCAATTAATACACTTGTTACTCGCTTATCTTTTAGTAACCACGCCAATGCCATTTGCGCCAACGTTTGGTTGCGGGAAACAGCTAATTCGTTTAGTTGTTTAATAGTGCTTAATATATCACTGGTAATTTGTTCGGGCTTTAAAAACACACCTTTTGTAGCCCTAGAGCCCTCTGGTATGCCATGCAAATACTTATTGGTCAATAAGCCTTGCGCTAATGGCGAAAATGGTATACAGCCCACGCCATATTGCGCTAATACATCTAGTAAGCCATCTTCCACCCAGCGGTCAAACATTGAATACTTTGGTTGATGAATTAAACAAGGCGTACCAAGTTGTTGTAATATTTCAAAAGCTTTAGCAGCTTGGTCTGCAGGATAATTAGACACGCCAACATACAAAGCTTTTCCTTGACGTACAAACAAGTCTAGAGCTGCCATTGTTTCTTCTAGCGGTGTATCTGGGTCTGGCCTATGATGATAAAAAATATCAACATAGTCTAGCTGCATGCGTTTTAAACTTTGATCTAAACTAGATACTAAATATTTTTTGCTGCCCCACTCACCATAAGGACCTGGCCACATATAGTAACCTGCTTTAGATGAAATAATCATTTCATCTCTATAGCCACTAAATTCTTCTTTTAAAATTTTACCAAAATTAGTTTCAGCACTACCAGGAGGCGGGCCATAATTATTGGCTAGGTCAAAGTGGGTAATACCGTTATCGAAGGCTGTTTTTAAAATGGCTTTGCAATTGTCTACTACATCTACATCCCCGAAATTATGCCAAAGACCTAGTGACAAAGCAGACAATTTAATACCGCTATTACCGCATTTGCGATACTGCATTTTTTTTTGATAGCGATTGCTATCTGGTTGATAATTCATGGCAAAACGTATTTAGTGTATAAATATAAATGCTTGCAAGAAACGAAGTATCCTATTCTATCGGTTTATTTCGTTTATAGTCTAGTTCTATGACTCTTCATCAAAATACAACGTGTAAAAGTTTTTGCTTTTTACCTCATCGTAACCACGTTCTATTAGGTCTTTGCGCCCATGAATATATACGTGGAAGTTTTTATCTAATTTTAAAATGCTTTTAAACAGTTTCTCTTGCTTTTTTACTGCTGATACGTGAATGGCAAATTCATCATCAATGGCTACTTGCTTGGCTTGCTCGTACACCTGCTTATAATTGGAAAACGCTTCCATTACTTCAGGGTGATGAATCACTTCTTCGGCAAATTCTTCAAACTGAAAATTCTCCTTTGTTTTAAAATATTCCATACTACGGTTTAGCATGTCTATTTGGTCGCTTTTATTAACGTCAAATTGCTCAGCTATTTCAGTACTTATAAATAGCTTAGCCATGCTTAAAACATTATTAGTACTGTGGTAGCTATCGGCATAAGGTGTTACATGCAGAAATTCGTTTACCCAATACTGTGCGTCGTTTTGCTTGTTGGTGGCATCTACTACACACACCACATAACCTTCTGATTTATTTACCTTAAAAATTAAACAACCCTTATCTAGTTTATTAATGTTAATGCCATCTTCTGCTGCTACTTCCCAGCCTTGCCCATGCGGAAATACTTTTAAAAAGGTTTCTTTCGATTCGCTCTTAAATATGCCAATTGCTTCTACATATTCGGTATCAAAGGGTACATTTTTAAAATGCACCACATACATTTCGCCTTCTTTTACTTTTACATGTGTGCTTTTATTGTAAAGAAAAGTGGCTAGTAAAGCCGATTGTGAAGCAAACTTTTTAGGGTTGTCAAATATTTGCCCCACATAGCTATACACTTCATTAAGGCCAATATCGCTGATATGAGTAAAATGGTATTGCTCATTTACATTAAAAGGTGCTAAAAAATACTTAGCCAAAATGCCTCGTACTATGCCATCATTCAAGGATAATGTATTGGCTGATAATTTTAAATCTTCGCCACGTGAAGGATTGCCCACTTTGTGAACAATAGCTTGGCTAATTTCTACACTGTCTATACCTGTCATAAAAACGAAGATAGACCACTGATTTTAATGATTGAAATGATGACAATGATATTTCTGAGATAATTTTAGCTAGCCACTTAAAATTACTCGTTGCGCCCTCTGCCTTCGTTGTTTCGTTGCGTGAAAACATTTACGGCAGAGGATCATAACCATGGCCGCCCCAAGGATGGCAAGAAGCAATACGTTTAATAGCTAGCCAACCACCTTTAAATGGGCCGTATTTTTTTATAGCCGCAAGCCCATAATGTGAGCAGGTAGGTGTGTAGCGGCATTTTGGCCCTAGCACTGGCGAAATGATGTATTGGTAAAACTTAATAAGCCCTATTAATGGCAAACTAAGCAGTTGTAGCAGTAGTTTCATGTAAGGCAGCTATTAATTTTTGTACAATAATGGGCATTTTCTTTTCAACCAATCCTGTTTCGGGTAATGTTTTATTGATGTAAAGGAAAAAAACAGCAACTTGCTGATTATTGGCTGTAACATATTCGTGTAAAGGCAACTTATTTAAACGATATTGTTCTCGCATCACACGTTTTATGCGATTTCTATCTACTGCATGTTTAAATGTTCGGCTACTAGCGCTAACACCAATTTTTATAGGAAAATCTAATGGCTCACTTACTGGCAGGTACACCACTTTTATTGGAAACACTAAAAACGACTTTCCCTCAGCAAATAATTGCTTGGTAAGCTTTCTGCTTTTTAGTTTTTCGTGTTTGTTAAAAGTAAACGTGGCCATAACAATTAAATCATAAAAATAAGATGAACACTGTAACAATAAAAAAGACGATTACAATTGCTTGTAACCGTCTTAAATATCTATTTAATAACCTCTTTGGCAGCAGTAATTGTTTACTTTAATCCTTTCTCGCTAGAAACTGTAAGTTTCTTACGGCCTTTTGCTCTGCGGCTAGCTAGTACTTTACGACCATTTGCAGATTGCATACGCTTACGAAAACCATGTACAGTTTTACGGCGTTTTTTATGTGGTTGAAATGTTTGTTTCATGCTTTTAAATTTTACTAAACCATCAATATTGTTTCAACGATATAGTAGCGACCATTACCACTATTTTGTGAAAGGACGGCAAAAGTAGGGTTTTACGGTTAAATAATAAACTGTGGATAAGATTTTTTTTCTTACCCATTTAACTTATCTATTCATACTCGCTAAAAACTCTTCATTGCTCTTTGTGCCACGCATACGTTTTAGCAATTCATTCATAGCTTCTTCTGTATTCATATCATTTAAAAACAAGCGTAATATATTAATACGAGACAATACATCTTTATCTAGCAATAAGTCGTCACGTCTGGTACTAGAACCAACCAAATCAATAGCCGGGAAAATTCTACGATTAGCCAATCTTCTATCTAGCAATAATTCCATATTACCAGTACCCTTAAATTCTTCAAAAATCACCTCATCCATTTTGCTACCTGTTTCTATTAAGGCTGTAGCTAAAATGGTTAATGAACCGCCATTCTCTATTTTGCGTGCCGCACCAAAAAATTGTTTTGGCTTTTGCATGGCATTGGCCTCAACACCACCACTTAACACCTTACCGCTACTTGGCGCTACGGTATTGTGCGCTCTTGCCAAACGTGTAATACTATCTAATAATATTACTACATCGTGGCCACATTCTACCAAGCGTTTTGCTTTTTGCAAAGCCATTGCACTCACTTTTACGTGTTTTTCAGCTGGTTCGTCAAACGTGGAAGCAATTACCTCACCGTTTACACTTCTTTCCATGTCTGTTACCTCCTCTGGTCTTTCATCTATTAATACCACCATTAAGTAGCATTCTGGATGATTGGCTGCAATAGCATTAGCTACTTCTTTCAACAACATGGTTTTGCCCACTTTTGGTTGGGCTACAATTAAACCACGCTGACCTTTACCAATTGGTGTAAACAAATCGATAATACGTGTACTATAATTAGATGGCGAAGTGAACAAGTTCAACTTCTCAAATGGGAATAATGGCGTTAAATAGTCAAATGGTACACGGTCTCTTACCTCATCTGGCCTTTTACCGTTAATGCCATCTACTTTTAATAGGGCAAAATATTTTTCACCTTCTTTTGGTGGACGCACAGAACCTGAAACGGTATCGCCAGTTTTTAAACCAAATAATTTAATTTGGCTTGGAGACACATACACATCATCTGGCGAGCTTAAATAATTGTAATCTGATGAACGCAAAAAGCCATAACCATCTGGCATCATTTCTAGTACACCTTCACCAGGTATAATACCGTCAAACTCAATATTAAACACGGGCTCGCGGCGAAAGTTTTGACGCTTTTCGGGTTGTTGCTGTATTGTAGTTTCTGGTGCTTGTTCAGAAATGTCGTTTTCGCCTTCTTGTTGTGCTTCTTCATTAGCAATGCTTTGTGCAATATCTGCTGGCATTACATCACTTATTCTATTTTCGGTAGCCTGTAGCATTTGTTCTGCAAGGCTTAGTTGCAAGTCATCAACCTCTACTTTTGGCTTGCGGTTTGCAGGCTTTATGGGCTGTCTTTTCCTTGGTTCTCTAGTAGCAGGTGCCTCCGTGTTAACGACTTCGCTAGCTTTTGGTTCAACTGTTTCAGAAGGTATCGTAATCAGTTCAGCTTCTTTTGGGGATGTAGACATTATTTCAGCTTCTTCAGTACCATTTGCAGTTGCCGTTTTTACAGTAGCAGGTTTACGCCCGCGTGGTTTGCGTGGAACTACGCCTTCAGTAGCGGCGCTTTCCTTGATAGCCTGACCATCTAATATTTTATAAACAAGTGCTTGTTTGTCTAATCCTTTTACATCTGTAAGTTTCATCTGTTCCGCTACATCTAATAGCTCAGGAAGAAGCATGTCGTTTAATTGCAAAATGTCGTACATAAATTGTTTTGAGATAATAAAATCTAAGGACTTGTAGTAATGAACCCAGTCTTACAAAGTTTGAAACTAAAAATCGGTTATTTGATAAATGGAAGGAGAAAAACTGAAGGGTTAGTGAGATGACTAAACAGTAGTCAGTTTGTTTCCGCTGCAATGTTACAGCAAAATGTTTAAACCAAAATAAATTTTCTAATTACCAAACCTAATACTTCAGCCTACCGTATATCATGCACTAGTTTTAACAAAATTGCTAATCAATAGCGGGTTTTTTCAGATGGAGGGGGGCTATTCTTAGTCCCCTTATTTTGCACAAAATCATCATCTTGAAAACCTTACGTTTTAAAGAATTTTTACCAGCTATTGCTTATTTAGCGTTTACATTTTACCTATTTACTTTACCAGGCCAAGAACTCCCAAATCTTCCTTGGGCAGAAAAAATTAACTTCGATAAAATCGTTCATACAGGGTTGTTTACAGTTTTAGTATTTGCTTTTAGCTATCCGTTTAAAACATCATTGTACAATAATAATCAGCGTAGAAGATGGTTTTTATACATTGCAATATTATGTATTGCTTACGGTATTGCCATAGAATTTATTCAAAAATATTTTGTGGTAAATAGGTCTTGTGATGTTATGGATATGCTGGCAGACCTAATGGGTTCTGCAATCGGTTATTCTGCGGCAAGGGTATTATTGAAAAGCAACTAATACGTTATCAAAATTATACTGGGTTGAAAAAAATTGGCCCCGATGGAAATCGAGGCCGCAACCAAAACTAACTGCTTATGAGAAAATTTAAAATTTTATGTCTTACTTATAATCTATAATTACGCAAACACAATGCCAAAGGTTTTCTGCAATTGTTAATTAATCGTTACAGCTTTTAAAGACCTTGTACTTTTTTTTGCGATGTAAAATTGCTTAAAAAAGACTTAAAGAAGGATAAAACGTTTAAAAAAGAATTGTTAATACTTTATGAGCTTGATGATGAGGATTATTACTTTATCAATAGCTTTTTAAAAGCCGCACTATCGCCTTTAAAGACATTAAAATCTACAGAATGGGTGATTCCATTGACATGTCCACCTTCGTTGTGTTGCCAAAACAACCAATCTCTTGAAATTTTGGGTTTATCTGGTTCTAAATAATGGGCTACCCACAACGGATAATCATTAAAATCGGCACCTAAATAACTATTATAAAAGCTTACATACGTATAAATGATAGGCTTTACATGATAATGGGCTTCTAATGTTGTGAGACACTCTTTTAAACGTGTACGCATATTTTTGGCAGAGACACCATACAGCTGTTCTATATCTACCACCGGTGGCAAATCGCCAACAGACAAATTTACTTGTTTGATAAAGTTATTAGCCTGTTTACTGCCATTTTTTGTAGCTAGAAAAAAATGATACGCACCATGTGGAATGCCCACTTGCTTGGTTGCCAGCCAATTTTTAGCAAAATTTCTATCTACATCGCTAAGCCCTTCTGTAGCTTTTATAAATACAAATCCAATAGCTACCGAATCTACATGCATCGCTTTTACCAAAGGCCAGTATATTATATTTTGATAATTGCTAACATCAAGACCATGAATGATATAGCCTTGCGGCAAATCGATACCAAAAGCTTTATAATAGGCATTTTCAGCTTTGGCGAGCGCTTGCTTTTCTTTAATTGTTTTTACAATATACCATCCTAGTATCGTTAATGATGCTAATACGATCACCAGTACAAATAGTCGCTTGAATATTGATGGAGACGCTTTTTTCTTTTTAGCCATTTGCCAAAACTATGTTGTTACATTTTGCCAAAATATTTCTACGAACGTAATATATTTTTTATACGCAATTTTAGCAGCAGAGGTTGCCCTTTTCGTAGTACCAAAATGCGCACTATGTTCCCCGCATTCTGCAAAGCAGTTTTAAAAACTTGTACATTATTACTAAAATTATTATCAATAGATAGAATAATATCATCAGGTTTAAAGCCAGCTTTTTCGCCTGGCGAATTAGGCATGATATCAACTACCACAATATTTTGTTCTATTTGATAAATTCCTAAACCTGTGTAAGAATAGTCAAATTCATCTTTAAAATGACTATTGGGCTTTAGGTAAATACTTTGTTCGGGGTAATTTAATGTAATATTAAATCGACGCAATAAATCGTTACCCAATAAACCTCCTAGCAGCGGATAGCTTGTAACATTATAATCGTCTGCGAAAATATATACTGGAACTTTCTTAAACTTATAACCACCAATTTGTACAGATTTAATTACCGTTATATCCATTGTTTTTTTACCACCAAGCCCTTCGGCTTGAGTAGGGTAGCGCCTACTTTTCTTTCTTAACACCATACTATCCGTTACATAATCCTCCGATAATAGCATACATAAGCCAGCACCTGTGTCGAAAATAAAGCGATTGGTAAATACGCGTTCATCTGCTATTTGCGCTTGCGGAAAAACGAGTGAAGAAAAATTGGGTTTCATCAAATAGCCGCCATTGGGATATTTGATGGTTCCTGGCGCAAGTATTTCAATTTTTAAAAGGTCATAATCTATTTTTACAATATACCTACGAAAAAAGCTAAAGCCTATGATACCATCTATTTTTACACCATAAACACTTGTGAGCAGGTCGTAATTATTAATATGAAAATCTAAGTGTTGTACCGCTAAACCAGGTAATTGCAAGGAATGGTTGTTGGTAAAAGCCACCGTTTTTATACCTGCAATACCACGAATTGTTTTATCGCTGATTGCTGTAACCATTTTATAAGTAACCACCGTTTCAGAATCTAACGAAATGCCACCACTACCTGTGTCTAATACAAAATTGAGCGTATCAGCTATATCGTCTATTCTTGCCCTTACGATGATAATACCACCACTAAGTTGTGTAAATGAAAACTTGGTAAGCAATGTTGCTTGAGGTGGTACAAACTCTTCTTGTGCAGCAACATTATAACAAGCAATTATTGCCACATAGAATAGCAATAATTTCGACGTACAATATAGCTGTTGCAATTTCATATTAGTAGCAAGTCATACTTATGTAGAAGCATTTATTAAGCAATCTATTTTTAGCCTATTTTAAACGCTCTAGCGCTTGTAATAGTTTAATCCCAAGTGCGTCGCCATTGGTAGCATTATTAGTAAGTACAGTTACTACTATGCCTTTCGCCTCATTAACACACAACATGGTTCTACAACCATATGTACCACCACCATGCTGCCACACCACATCTGCATCCTCTACTAAAAAGTGCCAACCAAGCGCTACTTTTTGCACACCATCACTAAAAGTTGGTTGGTGTGCCAATTGGTTATACGCCTGCAAAGGACTTTTAAACACCGCCAATTGCTGCTTACCATACCGCAATAAATCTGCTGCATTGCTTTTGATAGCGCCGCAAGCCGCCAAACTTTTAAAACGCCAAGCAGGTACAGCTTCCCCTTTTTCGTTATAACCTTGTGCTAGTAAGGTGCTGTCTTGTTGTGTTAGGGTTATTTTAGTATTGTTAAGGCCTACTGGTTTGGCTATTTGTTCCAATACCAATTGCTCGTAGGATTTGTTGTAAATGCGTTCTAGTATTACCCCAAGTAGGCCTACCGCAAGATTACTATACTCATACGTAACGCCGGGCTTACGCGTTGCCTTGAACTGTTTTAAAAAAGCAAATAGTGCTGCATTATCGTAGTTCTCATAAGGTTGCAGGTAGTTGGTAACTGTAAAGCTGATATTAATCGGCATGCGTGGCAAACCAGAACTGTGGTTGCTGAGTTGTTGCAGGGTTATTGCTTGCAAGTCAGTATTAGCAGCTACGCTATCAGGTAAATATTTGGTAATGGCATCCTCCAAATGTAGTTTTTTATCTATTACCGCTTTCGCTAATAAAGTAGCTGTAAAGGTTTTGGTGATAGATCCAATTTCATATAAAGTGGCATTAGTAGGCAATTGTTTATTGTCTTTAGCCGTTTCGCCATAATTATAAAAATAATCTTTTCCATTTATATAAATGCCCACACTAGCGCCCACATTACCTAAAGTGTTTATGTAATTTTCAAGCAGGGTATCTACCGTTTTATCTAGTGATGTTTGCTTAGCATTATCGGTAGCCGACGGCACTTTTTTTCGTGTATCATCTTGAAACGGCTGAATTAAAAATACTTGTATTTTATCTGTATTATCTAAGCTTATCAATAGTTGTAGCGGCACAATACCATCCATTTTATACTTATTAATGCCATTTTTGCTGCGCAAAAAACTAATATTTCTAAAAGGCATTAGGCCATACAATTGCTTTTCGCATACTGCTATCCATGTATCATGAGGTAAGGCTTTTTTAAAGGCTTCACCTGCTAATGTATAAGCACTATCTGCTTGCTTATGGGCTAAATATTGTAATAATTTCTGGGCAACACTATCAGTTTTAATTTCTTGGATAGTGGTTGGTTGTTGCGCTTGCACTTGTAAGAATACACAGCAAAAAAAGCAGAGAGACATTAGACATTTCATGAAACATATATTTTACAACCATAAAAATACCTATTTAAACCATGCCAATGCCGCAGGTTTGCAACAATGCGCCCTTACCTTTGTTGATAGATTTAAATAGTATCGTATGCAGCTAGCAGATTTGTACCAAAAAGCCCTGCGCTTTGAGTTTTTGAGCATAGAGGAAGGCATGTTTTTATTTGAAAATGCGCCATTAACCGAATTAATGAATGTAGCAGACGAACTGCGCAAAATACAAGTACCACATGGCAAAGTCACTTGGCAAATAGATAGAAACGTAAACACAACAAACGTATGTATTGCCAACTGTAAGTTTTGCAATTTCTACCGGATACCAGGCCATGCAGAAGCTTATATTACCGATATGCCTACTTACCGTAAGAAGATCACCGAAACCTTAAAATGGGGTGGTGATCAATTATTACTGCAAGGTGGCCACCATCCAGATTTAGGCTTGCAGTTTTATGTAGATACGTTTAAAGCCATCAAACAAGAGTTTCCTACCATTAAAATACATGCTTTAGGACCACCAGAAGTAGCCCACATCACCAAACTTGAAAAAAGTACTCACCATGAGGTGTTAAAAGCATTGAAAGAAGCTGGTATGGATAGCTTGCCAGGTGCAGGCGCCGAAATATTGGTAGATAAGGTAAGACGTTTAATTAGTAAAGGCAAATGCGGTGCTGATGAATGGCTAGAAATTATGCACCAAGCCCACAATCTAGATATTACCACTAGCGCCACTATGATGTTCGGCCATGTAGAAACCCTAGAAGAACGTTTTATACACTTAGTAAAAATTAGGGAGATACAAGCCAAGAAACCAGAAAACGCCAAAGGCTTTTTAGCATTTATCCCTTGGACGTTTCAAGATGTAGATACCCTTTTGACTAGAATACGTGGTGTACAAAACCTAACCACGCCAGACGAATACATACGCATGATTGCCATTAGCCGTATCATGCTACCAAATATTAAAAACATACAAGCAAGCTGGCTTACAGTGGGCAAGCAAACTGCACAAATAACTTTACATGGTGGTGCTAACGATTTTGGTAGCATTATGTTAGAGGAAAATGTGGTAAGTGCCGCCGGTGCGCCACACCGCTTTACCTACAAAAGCATACAAGAAGCCATTAAAGAAGCTGGCTTTGAACCACAACTACGCACACAACAATACGAGTGGCGAGAAATACCTAGTATGATTGAAGAACAGGTGATAGATTATTAGGAGATTATCTTAATTTAGTTTCACTGGTATTATAAATAGAAAGAGACTTAACCTTACAAAAAAGGCTGCCGAATTCGGCAGCCTTTTTTGTAGGAAATTATGTTTGTTTATTCAGTCACATCTACTTTTTTGGCTTGGTGCTTACCGCTAAAATAGCTGTATACCGCAGGTATTACAAATAGGGTAAGTATCAATGAAAATAGGATACCGCCTACGATTACAATACCTAATGGTATACGGCTTGTACTACCTGCACCTAAACTTAGGGCAATAGGTAAGGCACCTAATGAGGTAGCCAAACTTGTCATTAAGATAGGGCGTAAACGTTGCTGCGAAGCTTCTATCACCGCTTCCATTTTACTGAGGCCTAGTTCACGTTTCTGGTTGGCAAACTCTACTATCAAGATACCATTTTTAGTTACCAAGCCTATCAACATAATCATACCAATTTCTGAGAAGATATTGATGGTCTGCTTGAATAAATACAAACTAAGTAAGGCACCACTTAATGCCAATGGTACGGTAATCATTATGGTAAATGGATCGATAAAACTTTCAAACTGCGCGGCTAATACCAAGTAAATCAATATTAAAGCCAAACCAAAGGCAAATACAATATTAGAACTACTTTCCGCATAATCACGCGATGGACCACTCAACGCGGTTTGGAAGGATTCATCTAATAAGCGTTTGGCAATGGCATTCATCGCATCAATACCATCGCCAATGGTTTTGCCTTCGGCTAATGAAGCAGAAATAGTAGCTGCTTTGTAACGGTTAAAATTGTACAATGTAGCTGGGTTACTACTAGATTCTAGATGCACTACCGAGCTTAAAGGAATATTATCACCATTCTTATTGCGTACATACAATTTAGAAATATCATCTGGCTGGTTACGGCTATCGCGTTCTACTTGGGCAATCACTTGGTATTGGTAGCCCTTCATGATAAAATAAGCCAATCTACCACCACTAAACGCACTCTGTATTGCTGATACCACATCTTGGCTAGACAAGCCAAGGTCTCGCACTTTCGTTCTATCGATGGTTAATTGTACTTCTGGCTTGTTAAACTTTAGGTTAACATCGGCATTAGAAAAGGTTTTATCCTTACGTACCTCCTCTAAAAACTTAGGAATAATTTCTTTTAGCTTACTTAACTCGAGGTTTTGTAATACAAATTGAACTGGTAGCGAACCCCTTGATGACAAGCCTACAGAAATTGTTTGTTCTTGTACTGGAAAAATTCTCACATCATTAAAACGACCTAGTTTTTTCTGCAAATCAGAAGCTATTTCCATTTGCGAGCGCTTACGTTGATCGGGTTCTACAAGCCCTAACCTCGGCTGCGACTGATTAACCGCACTTCCAGAACCACCACCACTTACACGAGCAAAAACAAAATCGCGTTCAGGCACCGAATCGTTTAAGTAGTCCGCTATTTTATCAGTCATTGTGTTCATCGCATCAAAGCTGGTACCCTCTGCAGCCGTAACCGTAAAGCGAATACTGTTTCTATCTTCAAGTGGCGCTAGCTCACTTTGCAACGATTTCATAATAAAGTATATCATACAAATACACGCTGCAATAATTACCCAAGCCACCCAACGAACACGCATAAAACCTTGTAATAAACGTTTGTATCCGTTTTCCATGCCTTTAAAAAAAGGCTCGGTACGCTCGTAAAACTTACCATGCCCCGCATCTTTTCTGTTTAGATACACGTTAAGCACCGGTGTAATAGTAAGCGATACAAAAGCAGATATTAATACCGCCGCAGCTAGTGTTACACCAAACTCGCGGAACAATCTACCCACAAAACCTTCTAAGAAAATAACTGGTAAAAACACCACTGCCAATGTAATAGACGTAGACACGACGGCAAAAAATATTTCCCTACTACCTTCTAATGCTGCCTTGCGAATGGGTAAACCTTCTTCTAGCTTTCTAAAAATATTTTCGGTAACCACAATACCATCATCTACCACCAAGCCCGTTGCTAAAACAATGCCTAGTAGGGTTAATATATTTACCGAGAAACCTGCGATGTACATGATAAAAAACGTAGCCACCAACGAAATAGGAATATCTATTAATGGACGTACTGCTATCAACCAATTTCTGAAGAAGAAGAAAATAACTAATACCACCAAGCCAAAAGAAATTAATAAGGTTTCTTTTACCTCTTCTAATGACTTACGAATATTGATGGTATTATCTATTAAAATTTTAAACTCAATATCAGATTTATTGTTCTTTTTTATCTGCTCCAAACGTTTGTAAAACTGATCGGCAATTTCAATATTATTAGCACCTGGCTGTGGCACTACCGCAAGCCCTACGGCATTCACACCATTGTATTTCCAACTCTGTTCCAAGGTTTCTGGTCCCAGTTCTATCCTTGCTACATCGCTAAGGCGCACAATACCAGCGGTATCTTCTCTGATAATCAGATCTCTAAAATCCTTTTCTGAGGTTAAACGACCAATGGTGCGGATGGTTAACTCGGTATTGTTGCCATAGATTTTGCCTGGTGGCAAATCAATATTTTCGGTAGAAAGGGCATTTTTAATGTCGGTAAATGCTACGCCAAACGTATTCATTTTATCTGGATTAAGCCACAAGCGCATTGAGTAGCGCTTTTGTCCAAATATGTTTACCGCACTTACACTGTTGATGGTCTGAATTTGCTGTTGCAATACATTTTCAGCGTAATCACTGAGTTCCATCAAACTTTTAGTACGGCTTTGTACTGCCAATATTAAGATGAAATCGCTACTAGCATCAGATTTTGAAACCACGGGCGGCGCATCAATATCTTGTGGCAAGCTACGTTGCGCCTGACTTACTTTGTCGCGCACGTCGCTTGCGGCTGCTTCTAAGTCAACCCCAAGATTAAACTCTACCGAAATATTACTACTACCAAGCGAACTAGACGATGTAATGGTTCTAATACCCGGTATACCATTAATTTGTTTTTCTAGCGGCTCGGTAATTTGGTTACTAATAATATCCGAGTTAGCACCTGTATAGTTGGTACTTACGTTTACGACTGGAGGGTCAATGGCGGGATAATCTCTTACAGCTAAATAGGTGTAGCCCACTATACCAAATAGTATAATTGCAAGGTTCATAACCGTTGCAAGGACGGGGCGCTTTAACGATAATTCAGAAATATTCATAATAAAATTGAATGCCTTTTACAAATAACTAGTTTTTGTTTCCGCCAACTCGGCTGAGCCTTTTTAACGTCAGCTAACTTGGCTGAACGCTTTTTACAGCAATTTTTGCTTCCGCCAACATGGCTGATCCTTTTTTATGCCTTTTTAGCGTCAGCTAACTTAGCTGAACGCTTTTTACAACAATTTTTGCTTCCGCCAACTTGGCTGACCACATTTTACAACTGTTTAAACAGTATTTATTGTGGGTTCAAATCTTTTAACTGCTTTACACTACGTATTTTAAGTTTGGCTTTTGGTCTTGCAAATAGTACACCTGTTACCACAACAGTATCGCCTGCTTTTACACCATCGGTGATTTCTACCAAATTGGCTTGTCTTACACCAGTTTTAACAGGTATAAATTCTGCCTTACCACCTTTTATAACAATGACTTGGTTGTTTTTATCGTCTGGTATTAGGCAATTGGTAGGTATCAAAACGGCGTTATTGTCGTCTCCTGCATCTAAATAGGCTTTTACAAAGCCACCAGGATTAGCCCTGCCATTATCAAGTATAGCGCGTACTTTAAGGTTACGTGTAGCAAGGTTGGCTTGTGGTTCTACCGCTAGGATGGTCGCTTTTTGCTTTGCGCCTGTGCCATTATCTAATACCACATCTATCGTATTCCCTTTATGCAACATTTTAGCATAGGTTTCTGGTATGGTAAGGTCTACTTTTAATTTATCTACCTGCTGTATGGTAGCAATAATAGAAGCGGTTGTTACAAAAGCGCCGGGGCTTATTTGGCGCAAGCCTACTATGCCGCTAAATGGTGCTTTTACCACTGTTTTATCTATCAAAGCCTGTGTATATACCAAATCTGCCTTATACCCATTTACTTGATTGAGTATGGCATCATAGTCGGCTTGGTTAATACCATTTACAGATAATAATTTTCTATAGCGTTCTTCTGTTTTTTGGGCAAGTTCTAGCAGCACTTTGGTTTTAGCAATCTGTGCTTGCAAGTCGGCATCATTTATTTTAGCCATTAAAGTACCTTTTTCTATACGACTACCTTCTGGTACATTTAAGTAGGTAAGTCTACCACTAACTTCTGGATGAAGTTCTACATACTCTGCAGCTACTACGGTACCGTTCACTTCTACAGTATTACTTATTTTCTGAGCCGATGCTACTAACACATCTACCACTGTAAGCGGTGTTGTAGTTGGTTTTTTGTCGTCTTGCTTGTTTTTACAACTTACGGTGGCTACTAAAAGAACAATGGTAGTTAAAGAGAGAAATTTATTTATCATACAAAATAAATATGGGTTGGCTAAAATGAGATTTAAAGATAAATGCATTTGCCATTGCTGCTAGTTAAGTTTAGGATGAATGGAAAATACAGTGAGTAATGCCCCTAATTAGAGTAAATAAATAGGTATTTAAGATGTGTTTAATAATTGATTGACTGTATGAATCGCTGTTTGCAAACGTTGTTCGTAATTACCACTAATATCTACCCAAGGTGTAGATTGGTTGATAAGCAAATCTTTATAAATATGATACAGTTCTTTTCTTGGGGCTTCGTCGGGGTATTCACGGAGTTCATCTTTTACCCAAGGCAAATCGATATTACAGAGCAAGTACAAATCGTATGGTCGTGCCGCTATTTGGTCTAAAATAAACTGGTGACATTTGCCAAATACATACTCGCACCATACTTTCATAACGTACATATCTGTATCTATAAATACAGGTTGTATACCCTTAGTAGCAGTATTACTCACACTTGCCACCGCGGCTTCTTCAAGCGCAATTTGCCCCTGCGCTATTGTTAGCAAATCATCAAAGGTATACGCAGTGCCATTTGCATATAAATATTCTCTAGCATATTCGGCACAAGCAGCCGTTTGATAGTGTGCCGCTAATTGTTCTGTCAAAGTACTTTTTCCAGTACTTTCTGGACCAATTACGACGATGCGTTTTATTGGTGGTTCTGCCATGCTGGATTTGCTTTTAATACTTGGTGGTAAATGGCAAAATCGGCGGTATGAGCGCCTGGTAAATAACCCGTACTCATTAAAAACTCATTAACTATTTCGCCACCTGTAAACTTAAAATGTTGTTTAAACAGCTTCATCCATGCTTCCTTGGTTTTAGGATGGTGTTTATCGAGCCATGCTTTAAAACTGCCATGTTCTTTTTGTAAGTCAAGTATGCTATTGGCATTATGTATGGCTGCGTATATTTTCAATTTATTGCGAATAATACCCGCATCGTTTAATAAACGGGTAACATCAGCCTCTTGATAAGCCGCTACTTTTTTGATATCAAAGTGATGGTACGCTTTGCGAAAATTTGATTGCTTGTTTAAAATCGTGCTCCAACTAAGACCGGCTTGATTTATTTCTAGTATTAACCGACAAAACAACTCATTATCATCGTGAATAGGAAAGCCATAGTGCAAATCATGATAAATTTTGTGCACATTGCTATCTTCTAATGTGCTAACATAATCACAGTAGGTTTTAGGTGCATCCATAATAGTTTGGTGGCTTGTAAATACTTAAATTGCTCGGCGCGCCAAAGGTAGTAGGTTGGCAAGTAAAAATGATAGATTGAACTAGATAAGCAATAACTGTTACCAATAACATAAAATTTCTTATTCAAAAGGCGCAATGCTTACATTTGTAACGTTATGAGATTTACAATGATGGAATACAATACCGAGCGTAACCACTTAGGGCTGCGTGAATACGGTCGCCATATGCAACGTATGGTAGAATATGTAATGACAATTGAGGACAGAGATAAGCGCAATTTACAAGCCAAAGCAGTCATAGAATTGATGGGGTTTTTAAACCCACATTTACGTAACGTAGATGATTTCAGACACATGCTTTGGGATCACTTATTTGCCATCAGTGATTTTAAATTAGATGTAGATAGCCCTTACCCAATTCCACAAAAAGAAACCTATAAGCTGAAAGGCGAGCCGATGAAATATCCGCGCCGCTACCCTAAATATGCACACCTTGGCAAAAACCTAGAAATGGTGATAGACAAGGCTTTAAAAGAAGAAGATGCAGAAAAGAAAGTAGGCTTTGCCAATTCCATTGCCTACTACATGAAGCTCACTTATAGTAACTGGCACAAAGAACTGGTACACGACGATACGATAAGAACTGAGCTTAATATTATTACCGATGGTGCTTTAGAATTTAGCGCCACACCATTTATCAAGCATCGCGCTAATGCTGGTTTTGAGCGCGAAGAATTTGGTAATGGCAGAAATAACAATAACCGCAGACAAAACTTTAACGGTAGAAATAATAACAATAACCGACCACAAAGTGGTAATGGCAATAGACCTACTGGCAATAGAGATAGAAGCGCTGGCCCACAACGTGAAGGTGGCAATAGACCAAATGGTAATGCCCCTGCATCTAACAGAAACAACAATAATAGAAATTTTAAAAAACGCTACTAGTTTTTTTACGTGCATAGTAAACAAAAGCATCGATAGAACTATCGGTGCTTTTTTGTTTTACCAACTTATTCACTAACCAGGTTTCAAATTAAAGAACATCGCACCAACTTCTTACATTTACCGCTCAACTTTTTAACCATTACCATGGCATCATTTCAAGTAATTGGCGGCAATAAACTACAAGGAGACATTACACCACAAGGCGCCAAAAACGAGGCGTTACAGATATTGAGTGCAGTAGTATTAAGCTCAGAAAGCATTACCATACACAACATCCCAGATATTGTAGACGTGAACTTACTGATAGAACTTTTGCAAGATATGGGTGTAAAAGTAGATAGATTAAGCCGCCATAGTTGCACATTTAATGCCGACGAAATAGATATTGACTACCTAGCTTCGGAAGAATTTAGACATAAAGGTGGTAAACTCCGTGGCTCTGTAATGTTGGCTGGCCCTATGTTGGCAAGGTTTAAAAAAGCTTATATACCTAAGCCTGGTGGCGATAAAATTGGTAGAAGACGCTTGGACACGCACATTATTGGTTTTGAAAAGCTAGGCGCAAAGTTTGAGTATGACGAACAATTGCATTTTTTTAAACTTACTGCACCAAAACTACAAGGTGCTTATATGTTGCTTGACGAGCCTTCTGTAACAGGAACCGCCAATATTGTAATGGCGGCAGTTTTAGCCGAAGGCATCACTACTATTTACAATGCAGCCTGCGAACCTTATTTGCAACAGTTATGTAAAATGCTGAATAGGATGGGTGCAAAAATTAGTGGTATTGGTAGTAACATGGTGGTAATTGAAGGCGTAGCAACACTTGGCGGCACAGAACATACCATGCTACCCGATATGATAGAAGTAGGGAGTTTTATTGGCCTTGCGGCGATGACGCAAAGCAATATCACCATTAAAAATGCCGGTGTACAACACTTGGGTGTAATACCAGATAAGTTTGCCCAAATGGGTATTAAATTTTCGATAGAAGGGGATGATATTGTGGTGCCAGAGCAAGATAAATATGAAGTAGCTACATTTTTAGATGGTGGTATCTTAACCATTTATGACCATCCTTGGCCAGGCTTTACACCCGACCTAATTAGCATTATGCTGGTAGTGGCAACACAAGCAGTAGGTAGTGTGTTAATTCACCAAAAGATGTTTGAAAGCCGTTTGTTTTTTGTAGATAAATTAATAGATATGGGTGCGCAGATTATCTTATGTGATCCTCACCGTGCAACAGTTATTGGCTTAGGTAGAAGATACCCGTTGCGAGGTATTACGATGAGTAGCCCAGATATTAGAGCGGGACAAGCATTGTTAATTGCGGCTTTAAGTGCTGAAGGAAAAAGCACGATTCAAAATATTGAACAAATAGATAGAGGCTACCAATACATAGATACAAGGTTGAAAAACTTGGGTGCGGATATAACTAGAGTTGGATAAAATTCTCAACTAGCGCTGAATAATCACTCTTGTACCAACAGGTAGTACGTCGAATAATTTGTCAATATATTCATTCTTGGTACTTACACAACCCATGGTCCAATTTTGATATAGGTCTACGGCAAACTCTTCATGCGGCCATGTACCATGAATACCTATTGAGCCGCCAATCTTAGCATTAGCAGGAATAATACCTTGTGCTTTACGTTCATTAAATTTTTGATAACTCTCTGCATTTGGATAATCTATAGATAAAAATCTTTCCCACTTTGCGTGTGGGCGCTTTGCAACAATATGAAACGTGCCTTCAGGTGTTTTTCTATCACCTTCTACCAATTTATCGCCTAAATCTTTGCTGCCAAATACAACAGGATAGGTAACTAGCCAATTATTAGCCGCATCGTATACCTTTAATTCGTAATCACTTTTGTCTATAATTACATAAAAATCATCTTTACCCGCAGTACCCAAATACTTAAATGAGGTGGTTGCTGCTAAAATAAATATCAATAAAGCAAAATTGCGCAGAGACTTCATTCGGTGGATTAATTTGTAATTAATAACGTGAATTTCGGTAAAAGATTATTTGCGGGTTGTTAAATTTTCAGATTTAGAGATAATTTAAGAAATGGAGCAAGTAACTCGATTGTATTACCAATTACGCTTTAGCAAGTTTCCAAAGAAAATTGGCCTACAGATTAAAGATCTGCAGGCCAATTACTATTACATAACAATTAAAAATATTACCAATTACTAAACCTAACACCCACTGAGTATGGATATTGTTCCATTTGGGTAACATCTTTGTGTAAGGCATTAAAGCTGTAAGAGCCAAATAAACGAACTGGACCTAAACCAATTTCGCCTATTGCTGCCAAGCGCCAAGGGTTTAAATCAAAGTCGCCTTTTGTTTTTACTTTACCGCGTTCAGCACTTATTTGTTTGTTGCGACTATTGATTAAATAACCTGCACTGACACCCGCACTAAAGCTAAAGCCTTTTTTCTTTTCAGGCGTTGCATTAAAGTTTACCATTAACGGTACGGTTAGGTACTTTACAAATAGTTTGTTTTTGGTAAAACCAATGGTATCAGAAAAAGCGTAAGGCACAGGATCGTTGCGGTAGCTAAGGCTGCGCTCGTAACGGAAATTGTACATTTCAAAACCAAGGCCATATTTAAGATTTAAATTATGTTGAGCAATATTTAACTTTTGCATAAAAAACCAAATATTGAAGTTACTTGACTTTCCAGCATTTAAATTGTTAGTATTAGCATCCACTTTAGCACTATTACCTATTTGTTTTAAATAACCGCCAGATTGTGCCAGAGGATAGGTTGTTTGGTCTCTATAATTTGCGAAGCCAATATCAAAAATCCACCAATTGGTACTAATATTTGATTTCTTTTTGTTGCTACTACTATTGTTTCCGCCACCGATATTAATTGTGATGTTGGTTTTGCCTTTACCCACATTTTTGCCAGTGTTGTAAGCACTGTCTTGTGCATTGGTTTTATCTTTTTTTATAATAATAAAATTGCCTACTTTAATAGTATCTACAGTAGCTTCTTTTTTTGTAGTATCAGTTTGAGCAAAAGTTATGGTGCAAGCCAAAAGCATGGCTGCTAAAACGTGGAAATGTTTCATCGTCAATCTAGTTTTAAAGATTATTTATTGGATACCAACGATGATTTAGCATCATCATCGTTTTTTTGTTTGTTGCCAAATAGTTTAGATGCTTTGCGTAAGAAACCTCGCAATTTATCTTTATTAATTTCTATAGCACCTACAAGCAAACTTTTATCATCGCTATTAGTATCTATTTCTTTATATACTACCTGCTGCGCAGCGATATTAGTAGTATTTAAAGCATTGGTTACTGCTGGTGATGATGCATCTGTTGGGTCATTTTTTGCTAAGCTATTGTTGGTACGATTGGTAGCTGGATTTGTTACAGCACTAGCAATATTATTTTCTATAGTTTTTGAAGGGTTAGCTAAAAAATCTTGTGCGCCGTCTTTAAAAGGCTTGGGTATGTTTGTGGTTACCAAGGGCTGCTGTGTGGCATCAACGGCTTGTGTTACAGGTAATTTTTTTGCGACTTGAATAGTATTATTACTTTCCAAGGTTGTAGCAGGTACATCAAGTTTAGGGGCTATCGTTACTGGTTTTTCAGCTTGTGTTGTAACAGTACTAGACAATATTACTGGCGAACTTTGCTTTTTTGTTCTATCTACAATAGCTAATGAAACATGGGTGGTTTTGCCGCTAGGTGCAATAAAATAAACTGTGGCTACCAAACCAAATACTATAGCTGCTGCAGCCATATATTGCCAACGCATATAGACAATTCTGCGCTTTTTCTCTTCTTTATATAAAGCCGCTTTATTAGGGCAGGCAATGTTTTCTAAAGGTAGTTTAGTTTGCTGTAAAAGTGCAAGGTCATTTTGCAATGTTACGTTGCTTAACAGTGCTGTTTCTAGTGCTGCTTTCTCTTGTGTAGCAAGTTCGTTGTCTATATATAGCAATAGTTTTTCTTCGTAAATGGTATTGTTGTTATTGTTGCTTTCTGTGTGTTTAAATAATAGATTCTTATTGGCAAAAATAATATCGTTTTCAGGCAATAATACGGTTTGTTGTAACATGGCAAGCTCTTCCTGCAAGTCTGCATGCAATTGCACAAATGCTTCTACCATTTCTTTTTCAGCAGTAGATAGTTCACCATCTACATACATCAAAAAAAATGCTTCGTAATTATCTCTATTTATCATTCTTAGTTATACAAATTTAAAATTCAATTTCACCGATTAAACTAATTAACAGGTTTATTACATTACATTTTCACGACTTACCAAATAGTTTCTTAATGCTAACCTAGCCCTATGTAAATATACTTTTACCTGGCTTTCTGTTAAATCCATAATTTGGCTTATTTCTTCGTAGCTGTAGCCTTCGTAATCTTTCAACATGACCAAGCTTTTTTGGGTTTCATTAAGCCTTTCTAGCGCTGCCATTAATACTTGCTTGGTATTATTACTAGTCCTTTGTGCCCCTACTTTTATTTCTTCAGCAAATGTGTCTTGCAGACTTATCCGTTTGCTTTTTCGAATATGGTCTATCATTTGGTTATAAGCCACGGTAAACAAATAGCTTTTGCATTTATCATTTTCTACCGATTCTCTATTACGCCACAACTTTTCAAAAGCAGTTTGCACTACGTCTCGTGCATCCTCTTCATGGTGTAAGTTTTTTACGATGAAGCGAAATACATTATCTGCATACAAGTTAACACATTGATTATACTCTTTTTCAGTCATAACAGCAGTGGAAAATGAAAAATGTTACTTATGTACTCTGTGATACGATGCTATAGAAATAAAGTTACAGTATTAAAAGAAAATATTTTATCGATGGGCGATGAGAGGATAGCTGACTGGTTGAATTAGAACAATTTTAGCTTGAACTAGAGATTGAATTAAAACAAAACAGGCTGACAAAATAGTTTTGACAGCCTGTTTTTATAATTAAACTAAGATTTATATTAACCTAAAGCAACTCTTACAAAAGATGCCACTTGAAGGTCTTTATCAACAGATTTTAAGTAATCTTTTACAGATTTACTACTATCTTTTACAAATGCTTGCGCTAATAATGTTTGCTCTTTGAAGAAAGCATTTAATTTACCTTCAGCAATTTTGGCCACCATTTCGTCTGGTTTACCAGCCATTTTGGGATCCGCTTTCATTGTTTCTACAACAATGGCTCTTTCTCTTTCAATGACATCAGCAGGTACGCTTGCAGCATCTACAGCTATTGGGTTTAAAGCAGCAATTTGCATCGCTACGTCTTTGCCTGCCTCAACGGATGCTTTGTTTAAAGCTACCAACACACCCATACGGTTTGCACCGTGAATATAAGAAGCTACATAAGGTGCTTCAACTCTTTCGAAACGAGCGATACCGATTTTTTCACCGATAGATGCTAATTTATCGTTGATTAATTCAGAAACTTTAGTACCGTTTACAGCTACTTCGTTTAATTCTTCAACTGTTTTAACATCATTAGCTACTGCAGCGTCTGCAATGCTTTGTGCAAATGCGATAAAGTCAGCGTTTTTAGATACGAAATCGGTTTCAGAACTAATAGTGATTGCAAAACCTACTGTGTTCGCGGCATTAGTTTGTGCAATAACTACACCTTCTTTTGCTTCACGGTCGCTACGTTTAGCAGCAACTTTTTGGCCTTGTTTACGTAACCAATCAATAGCAGCTTCAAAATCGCCATTGGTTTCGGTTAATGCTTTGCGGCAATCCATCATGCCTGCACCTGTTGCTTGACGCAATTTATTAATGTCAGATGCTGTAATAGCTACTGTGCTCATAAATTTATCCTCCTGCCCAACATAAGGTGGGCGATTTTATTATTTACAATGGCTGCAAAGTTTTAAACTCTGCAGCCATTGTTATTATTATCAAATAGTTAATTGATACTTAATCCTATAGAAGGACTGGGGCTACAATTATTTAGCGCCACCGCCAGCAGGGCGACGGTTATTATTGCTAGGAACACGACGTTTAGGTGCGCCACCAGGACCAGCTGGTGCAGCATCGGTACCACGGCCAGCACCTCTACGACCACGACCACCTTCAGCCTGAGCTTCTTGCTCTAAACGACGTGCTTTTGCTTCGTTTTCGTTGTTGCCATCATCAACATTATCATCTTCATCTTTATTAGCTTGACGTTCTGCCAAACCTTCTGCAATAGCAGCAGTAATGTAATTGGTAATAATAGCGATTGACTTAGTAGCATCATCATTTGCAGGGATAGCAAAATCTACCTTGTTAGGGTCAGAGTTTGTGTCTACCATACCAAATGTAGTAATACCCAAACGTTTCGCTTCTGCTAAAGCAATATGCTCTACGCTGATATCAACTAAGAATAAAGCTGCTGGTAAACGGCCCAATTGAGCGATACCACCTAATACTTTCTCCATTTTATCTTTATCTCGACTCAATGTTAAACGCTCTTTTTTAGTAAGGCTTTCAGCGCTACCGTCGTTTAACATTTTTTCAATGCTCTGCATTTTTTTAACACTCTTACGCACGGTGTTGAAGTTAGTAAGCATACCACCTAACCAACGCTCAGTAGCATAAGGCATGTTTACACGTTGTGCACACTCTGTAACAATTTCTTTCGCTTGTTTTTTTGTGGCAACAAACATGATTTTTTTACCGCTTTTTGCAATTTGTTTCATTGCAGCAGCAGTTTCTTGTAGATGATCTACCGTTTTATTAAGGTCTATAATGTGAATACCTTTCTTTTCAGCAAAGATGTAAGGCAACATTTTAGGGTTCCACTTCTTCTTCAAGTGACCAAAATGTACACCGGCCTCTAGTAGTTGTTGTTGTAATGAAGTGTTAGCTTCCATTTTGTATAAAGATTATAAGTTTATAATTGTTGTTTAGTTGATAGTTGAAAGATGACTGTTGACAGAAAACGACGTTACTGTCATCTGCCATCCAACATCCATCATCCATATTAACGTTTGCTGAACTGGTAGCTTCTTCTCGCTTTTTTGTGACCAAATTTCTTACGTTCAACACTACGAGGATCACGTTTTAATTGACCTGCTGCTTTTAATACGGGTCTAAACTCAGCATTAACTTCTAGTAATGCACGTGCAATACCTAGTTTAGCCGCTTCTGCTTGACCTTTTAAACCACCGCCTTGTGCATTGATAACGATATCAAATTTACCAACGGCATCAGCAGTTTTTAATGGCGCTTCCACTTGGTTTTGTAAATAAACCAATGGGAAGTAATGTTTATAATCTTTGTCGTTTACGGTAATTTTACCTTCGCCCTTGCTAATAAAGACACGTGTTACGGCTTCTTTACGGCGACCAACAGCATTTTTTTGCTTTTCCATTTATATATTAATTTGGTCCCGATAGCTATCGGGATGGCGGTTTGTAAATTAGAATTTTAATTCTTTTGGTTGTTGTGCAGTATGAAAATGTTTTTCACCAGCATACACAAATAATTTTTTAATCATTTTGCGACCCAAACGATTTTTAGGAAGCATGCCTTTGATAGCCCTTTCTAAAATAACTTCTGGACGACGTTTGATTAAATCTTGTGCAGCTTCTTCTTTTTTACCACCAGGGTAGCCAGAGAAGTTGATGTAAGTTTTATCTTCAAACTTGTTACCTGTAAAAACAACTTTATCAGCATTGATAATGATGACATAGTCACCACAGTCAACGTGAGGTGTATAGTAAGTTTTGTTTTTTCCTCGAAGAACGGCTGCAATTCTTGCACTCATACGTCCTACGGTTTGATTAGTACCATCCACAACATACCAGTTGTGTGTAACGGTAGCCGAGTTGGCGTGTTTGGTTGTAAAATGTAATTTACTCATTGTAAAATGTTTAAGTTGCCAATGCTATCCCATTGGGCTTTTTAAATTTGGACGGCAAAAGTAGTTAGTATTGTGTGAATAAAACAAGCTTTTGTACAAGTATTTTTTATAGCACCCTCACAATACACTGATTATCAATAAAAAATTTGCACTAAAATTTTAATTGCCTACTGAAAGTGTTATTTTATAAGCGATTTACATTACTTATTTTGCTACGAAACAAGTATAGCAAGCCTTTTAAAGACATAAAAAAGCCAAGCTTTTGTGTAAAAGCTTGGCCAAAAAAAATTAAAATGGATAAAAAACTAGTCTTTATTAGGCTGAGGCGTATATCGTAAATAGGGTTTTACAACTTTAACGCCTTTAGGAAATTTAGCAATTGCATCCTCAGTTTTAATTGCTGGTACCACAATCACGTCTTCACCTTCTACCCAATTAGCTGGTGTAGCCACGCTGTAATTAGCCGTTAATTGTAAACTATCTACTACGCGCAATACTTCAACAAAGTTTCTACCAGTAGAAGCAGGATAAGTAATAATTAATTTTACCGTCTTGTCTGGCGCAATAATGACTAGTGAACGAACGGTAGCCGTAGCAGATGCATTGGGATGAATAAAATCATACAACAACGAAACTTTTCTATCATCATCTGCAATAATTGGAAACTCAACCGATACATTTTGTGTTTCGTTAATATCGCCAATCCAAGATTTGTGGCTTTCTACGCCATCTACACTAAGTGCCAAAACTTTTACACCGCGTTTATCAAACTCGCCTTTTAAAGCTGCAGTTTTACCCAATTCGGTCGTACAAACGGGCGTATAATCAGCTGGGTGGGAAAATAAAATACCCCAGCTATCGCCAAGAAACTCGTAAAAATCAATATCGCCAAGAGATGTCTTAGCTTGAAAATTAGGTGCAATATCACCAAGACGTAAACTCATAATTATAATTTTAAGAACGCAAATATAGTATTATCCTATAAAAATAGTAGGCTTTTTTAAATTATTTTACACAAAAAAACCTCGAAAGCACTAAGTTTTCGAGGCTTTGAAATGTAAATATGAAATAATCTATAGTCCGCTAATCGTTAAACCGATAGAATATAAGTTCATTGCAGGACCAAAACCATCTTTTACAACACCAAGCACATTGTAATCGCCGTGTAGTGAAAATATACCATAACCCACACGAGCAGTAGCGGCCAAACGTGTACCATTGATATAACGCTTATTGCTTTCTTTAATCACAGCCGTAGGACCATATATACTTGCACCATTGCTTGTTTGCAAGTCCTTACCTTTTGTATATGCTTTTAATAACGTACCTACTTTAGCACCTAACGCAAATTTCCAACTTTTACCAGGGTTTTCAGGATCGCTATAATACCTTAACTCAACTGGTATTTCAGCGTAAATAGTAGTTAACTTGAATTTTTTGTAGTGATTAGTACCTGACACATCGCTAAAGGGTAATGTACTACCAGTAGCATTAAGGCTAACTTTTACATTATCAAAAAAAATATTGCTACTTCCAAGACCTAAACCATAAGCCACGCTAAAGCGTGGATCTGTTTTTAAAGGTTTATCCAACATTACGTAAATATTAAAGTGGCGGCTAAAGCCTTTTGTACGTACACTATCTGGTCTGTTTGTCCAAGTATCACTACCATATTGAAGTATAAAATGATCAGCAGCTCTATTAGTGAGTACTACTTTACTCCAATCTTTTTTCACTTTTGGTGTTGTAATTACTTGTACTGTTTGCTTTGGTACAGTAGTTCTTGCTTGTGTTGAATCTGTTTTTGACGTAGCAGTTCTATTTTTCTTTTTAAATAAAGCTATCTGCGCTTGAGAACATGTAATAGCGGCAACAGACACTAGAAATAGTAATAATTTTTTCATTGTGAAGTTTTAAATAACAGCTTGTTAGTTTACAAGAATGACAAAAATAAAAGAAATGACTGCATTAAAAGGGTTAAAAATAAGCGAAAGTGTTATGCAAGGTCTATTTGTGTTAAAAATTACATTTATTTTTTAACTGTAACGGCTTGCTATAGATTTAGATAAGCCATTAAATGGTGGTAGTTTTCTTTCAATTCGTTGGCAAATTGTTCTTCACCAAAATAGTATTTTACGATATAATCGTAACGCTGAAAAGTAGCTAAAATATCACTAATTTCTACTTTATTTACTTTAATAGAAACAATTACAAAGCCAGTTTCACCATCTGTATAGCTATTAAGCTGGGTAATATAGGCATCATTTGTTTCTACTAAGCGGTTAATTTCGCCAAAAGAAAAATTACGTCTTTCGATTTCAAGGACAATTATACCGCCAGGTTCATGTGTACCTAAATATTTGGCCAAATGTTGTTGCAATATATTTTGCGATACACAACCAATTAGTTCGTCTTGTTCTGTTACTACTGGTAAAACGGTGATTTCGTATTCGGCCATTACTTTGAGAGCTGTAAGCACAAACTCATCTTTTTTTACCCAGGCTTTTACAAATCTTTCCTCCAAAGCTACTAAAGCAGTGTTATCATCTTCATCTAGCAAATCATCTTTTGCTACCAGGCCTAGCAATTTTTCTTCAGCAACAATAGGCAAATGTTGCACATCGTAATCCTCCATAAGTTGCAGCGCAAAACCTGCGTTATCGCTTAGGTGCAACGATGGAAATATTTGCTGTATAAGTTGTGATGCTAGCATGAAAATGAGATTGCTTCTAGAATAATAGACAACCGAACTACAAATTTGATGCAACAGGAACCGTTAATTTACTTAAAAAACCGTCCAAAATAGCATTAAACGCCTCTGGAACTTCCATCATAGGTGCATGACCACATTTGTCTATAAAATGTAACTCGCTATTAGGAATTAATTTATGAAACTCTTTGCCTACAAATGGCGGTGTGATGGTATCATTATTTCCCCAGATAAGTAAAGTGGGCTGTTTTATTTGGCTAAGTTCTTCGCCTAAATTACTACGTATGGCGCTTTTTGCTAACGCGATAATTTTTATCACTTTTAAACGATTGGTAGTAATTTCAAATAATTCGTCTACCAATTCTTTAGTAGCCAAAGCTGGATCGTAAAACGTCAATTCTGCTTTCTTTTTAATATAATCATAATCACCACGTTTTGGATAGCTATCGCCCATACCATTTTCGAATAAGCCAGAACTGCCTGTGAGTGTAAGTGATTTTATTTTTTCTGGATGCTTTAATGTATGTACCAAAGCGATATGGCCGCCCAAAGAGTTACCCAACAGATGAATATCTGTATACCCACGAAGTTCTATAAACCCGTGTACATGTTTTGCTAAGCCACTTACGGTGGTATGAAAAATATCTAATTCAAGCAAAGGCAACAAGGGCACTATTACTTTATAGCGCTTTTTAAAATGGTCTATCAAGTCGGCAAAATTGCTTAGCGCGCCAAATAGGCCATGCAGTAGCAAAAGCGGTTCTCCCTCGCCTTCTTCTATAAATTTAAATTTGTCCTGTTGTTGTATAGTATAACTCATGTCTTATTTTCTAAAGCAAGCAGAATTTTAGCAATGGCTACAAATAAACGCAAAAACGAGCATTAAAAAATTGTTTCTGAAAAACTGTTAATACAATCGTAACACTCGTGTGCGCTAAGTTATTGTTTTAAGACAATAAATACACATTCCATGTTTATACCTGCGCTTTTTGACCAACTATACTAAAAAAAGACTCTAGCTGTATAAATACATTTTTAAATACAGGAATGATATAACCTATACCTTCTATAACTTTTATACCTATTGGCTGTACCACGGCATAACATTTAGAAGCGTTGATTGTACTTTCTTGAATAATGCCGAGCTTATTGGCATAAAATAGTACCACACTATAGATAAGCGTGTAGATGATGGCGTAAAATAAAATACCACCAATTTTATTTGCCCAACCCATAAACAATAGTTCAACACTTTTTTGTAAAATATTGGCCACTAAGCGTAGTGCCAATATTACCGCTACCATTACTACTATAAACGATAAAAAGGGCAACCATTGGCTACCTATGTTTACTGTTTTGCCCAACCAAATCGCTATCACTGCCGATAATTTAACTGCGGCAGCCAAACCTACAATAATTGCTATTAAAGATACCACAGATACAATAAATCCACGTGAATAGCCTTTGTAAACAGCTGATAACATTAGAATTATAAACAAAATATCGATTGGCATGGTGGTAATTTAAGATTTAAGATTCGGGAATTTGAATGTAACAATGGTATTCGTTACGAAATTTAAAATCCCAAATCTCAAATTTTATTTACTTAATAATTCTTTTACCACTGCCGAGATGGCTTTACCTTCAGCTTTACCTGCAAGCTGCTTACTGGCAACCCCCATTACTTTACCCATGTCGGCCGGTGAGCTAGCCCCTAAGCTCGTAATTATTTCGGCAACCGCTGCTTTTAAAGCCTCTTCACTTAATTGTTGCGGTAAAAACTTTTCGATTACTGCAATTTCTTCACTCTCTTTTGTAGCAAGGTCTGCACGGTTTTGTTGTATATATATTTCTAAGCTATCCTTGCGCTGCTTTACTAGCTTTTGTAACAATTTCAGTTCCCCTTCGGCAGTAATTACCCCACCAGCACCAGGTTCAGTTTTTGCTTTAATAATTTCAGCTTTTATTGCTCTTAAACCACGTAAAGTACCTTCGTCTTTGGCTTTCATGGCATCTTTCATTAAGTCCATTACTTGTGCTTCTAAGCTCATATTATTACTGTTTTGTTGTTATTTATAATGCAAAATAGCTTTGCATTATACGTATTTATCCCTTATTTTCTTTCAACTGTATTTCTCTAAACTTTTTATTAAAATCTTTGGCAAATGTTTTCATATCGTTTACCAATTCATGTTGATGTGTTGCACGCTCAAAAGTGTCGGCCATAGACATAAAGGTTTGAAAATAAAAGTCTGCCATTTCATCAACCATCATTTCTTTGGTCCAAAGGTCTATACGCATTGCACTTTTATCTTCACCATCCCAAAAAGCCAACATCATAGCTTTAGATTTTTGCATCATGTCTGCGTTGCTATCTGTGGCTGTCCAATTAATACTTTCAGGCACTTTGTCCTTATCTAGGGTAATTTCTACCGTAATAGTTGATTTCATGTATCTATCTTTTTTGAAGCGACAAAAATAAGCATGCCTCAGTAATGTCTTTCAACAGATTTTAAAGCTGATTAATTATCACAAACCCACCTTTTGCAATTGCTGGTAGGCATTATCGTATGTGTAAATTTCAGATAGCGACTGACCTTCGGCTATTTTCTGGCTACGCAAATTCTCATCTCTATACAATAATTTCATTTGAGTAGCAATCGCTTCTGCATCATCTTTTACCACCGTTAGTACTGCGCTATTAATGGCTTCGCTAAAACTATTATTTTCTAAACAAATAACCGGCACATTTGCTTGAAAAGCCTGTAAAATGGGTAAATGATACTGCGACTGATTGGCGAGCGATAGTACTGCATAGGCAGCACCAAATAGTTTTGCTTCTACATCTAGCGGTTCACTCTCTAGTAATTGAACATCTTCTCTATACTTATATGTTGCTATTTTCTCGCTCAATTGATTTTTATAATCGCCAACATGTCCTAACACCAACAGCTTCATGCTACTCTTTTGCCATTTTTTAAACGCAGAAAAAGCTTTTAGCAAATTGATAAATTCATGGAAGGTTAAGACACTGGCAACCGCTAAAAAATAATCTCTACCATCTGCGTGGCCATCTTTTACCAAATTGGTTTCGATATAGTTTAATGGTTTAAATAGGTTGTGTGCAGCGCCTGTTATAATTTCAAATTTGGACCGGATAGCTATCTGGTTTGAAATTTTAGTAGGCAATGCATTTTGTAACATCTCAGAACCAACCACAATTTTACTCGCTTTCTGAAGCGACTTTCTTACCAGTAAAGCTTTACTTGATATAGCAGTATTTAAAAATATTATCTGCTGTATATTACCAGTAATACAACCATAGCCTGCAACTTGGTACACCATATCTGCCTTTATTTTTTTAAGTAAAGTAGGCAGCGTAACAGTACTAAACAATAGCAAACTATTGGTAGAAGCAGGTTCTTTTCTTACCAGCTCTGTAGTACAGTTGGTAGGCAATTCAGAAACATCAACAGGTGTATTTACAATAAACACAAATCTATTATTTGGCTCTTGCTTAGCCTTATACAGCATTAATTCTACCAAAAAATCTACATCAAAATTGATGGTATTGGTTTGTAATTGTATAGTATTGATTGCAATAATCATAAGACCGCAAATGTAAAACGATAACTGAGAACTATACAGTTTTCTGCGCTTGCAAATACTTCCAGTAATTAATACCATAGCGCAATTCAGCGTAAGAATAATGGTTACCCAAATGCGCCATTAAGGCGCCTGCCGCTTGAGAATCTAATGTATTGATAGCCTCTACTACAGCCATTACTTTGTCTTTAGGCATTAAAGTAAAAACATCTACCTCATTATTAGCAACCAATTGAGCCAAATGACTCTCTACCGTACTTACCGCTAAATTGCGTTGTTCGGCTATTTCGCCTGACGCTAAGCCTTGTTTATGCAGCGCTAAAGTTTGAGCACTAGAACTTAATTTTTCTGAATCCGCCTGCTTTTCTTTTTTCTCCTTCTTTGGTTTTTTCTCATGTATTAAGCTTTGCAAGTTTTTAGCATTACAATATGTTTGTATAATACTTAAAAATTGCTGTCCATATTTTTCTATTTTGGCTTCGCCAAATCCAGTAATGCTTTTTAAATCTTTCTCATCTAATGGTAAATATTTAGACATTTCTTCTAGCGATTCACTTTTAGCAACGTAATAAATAGGAATATCTTCGGTGCTGCAAATTTCATCACGCAGCTCCCGTAACTGTTTGTACAATACAGGATGTGGCGTATCTACTTTTTTGTAAACAGCACCGGCATATGCATTAATATTGATATCTGGTATTCGTAAGTTGATTTTATGTTGCTGATAAACTTGCATGCTAAAGCCCTCTTTACAAGTATTAATCAACTGAAACTTGGTATAAATTTCAGCATAAAGCGCTTTAATATCGTTGTAATATTCTTGGGCATAATTTCGGCTATCTGTAACAGCAGGCGATTGTGGTAAAGCTTGTACTAAGTAATGCAGATGTTCTAAAAAATATACCGAAGCTTTCACTACACGCTCATTTATGGCCAATACATCATTACCCATAAACAGCTGCTGTAACTGTATTTGAAACCTGCTTGCCACCTGCTGGATACTGCGTAAGCGTTCAGCAATTTCATTTACCCAAGGCAAAGCATCTTCATTAAATGAGCCACCGTGTTCTTCTAATAATTTCAATACATCTTCTATATGACTAACTGCTTTGTCGAAGCCAAATAACTCTACCATAATTTTTTCTTGGTACAATTGCTTACTCAGAAGCAAGTTGTTTTGCAAAGCAGCAGCATTGCTTTTTGTTTTGGCAAAAGCTAAAATTCGGTCATCGGTAAAAAGGCTATTATTGGTGATTAAACTTTGTAATACCAAGCCTTCTAAACTCGTACATCTACTCAAAGCCACATATACTTGACCAGGCGCAAATGCTGAACCAGCATCTATTACAGCTTTTTCGAAAGTCAAACCTTGACTTTTATGTATTGTAATGGCCCAAGCTAAGCGCAAAGGATATTGTGTAAATGAGCCAATTACTTCTTCTTCAATTTGCTGGTTGGTTTGGTTTAAAGTGTATTTAATATTTTCCCACTTTTCCTTAGTTACTTTTATAGGTTCTGTATCGCCTTTGCATTGCACGTAAATAATGTCATCTTCTATTTTTTCTACAATACCTATTTTACCATTAAAATAGCGGCGCACTTTTTCTTTATCGTTTTTAATAAACATCACTTGCGCACCCACTTTTAATTGCAAGTTTTCCTCAGCAGGAAAGGCTTTGTCGCTAAAATCTTTTTCAATAAAAGCCTTAAAAGTAATTAATCTATTGGGTAAATTTTGTAAGCCATGCTGGTTAATATCCGTTGCCTTTTTATTGTGTGTGGTTAATACAATGTAACCATCATCTTCACTTGTGTTAAAACTAGGTTGATAGCGGGTTTGCAATATATTCATTGCCACCGCATCCATTTTTTGGTTACGAACTTTATTTAACACATCAATAAATACAGCGTCGCTTTGGCGATAAATTTTCTCTAACTCAATGTATACGGGCGGTTGCTGCTGCGCCACACGGCTACTAAAAAAATAAGGACTATCGTAAAATTGGCTCAGCATCCCCCATTCTTCGTTGGGTATTACTGGTGGTAGCTGGTGCAAATCGCCTATAAGCAATACTTGTACACCACCAAAAGCATCGTACTGCCTGCCACGAATATGACGCAATACGGTGTCAATCGCATCTAACGTATCGCAACGCACCATACTTATTTCATCAATAATTAACAACTCCAACTGCCGAATAATGTCACGCTTTTCTCTATTAATTTTTATTCTTCCTAGTAAATGATGTTTGTCTAAAACCGTGTCTCGCTGCGATGTCGGCTTGGCATCGAAGTTCAAATCGAAATTACCCTTAATGGGACCTGGTACAAAAGGTGTAAACGGCAATTGAAAAAATGAGTGAATAGTGGTGCCACCCGCATTGATTGCAGCCACACCTGTAGGTGCTACTATAGCACTTTGCTTACCACTATTTTCTTTAATATATTTAAGAAATGTGGTTTTGCCAGTTCCAGCCTTACCTGTTAAAAATATTGCTTCGTTGGTAAACTGAATATAGTCTGCCGCTAATTGAAATAATTGATTGATTTCTGTTGCCATAACTTGGTAAAAATAATACATATTTACGAAGATTAAAAATTTCGTATTTATTTTAAGCAAAGTACTCAGGTATTGAGTATGCACAACATTTAATTACTTTTAGCCAAACATTTTCCATTGTTGTATTCTGTATTACAAGGTTTTATACGTCTAGGCCTACACATTTTTTGCGGCAATATTACGGTTTCAAATGAGGCTGTTTTGAATAGTAAAGGCCCATTATTATTAGCTAGCAACCATCCCAATTCATTTTTAGATGCCATAATAATTGGTAGTTTGTTTAAACAACCTGTTCATTATTTAGCGCGAGGTGATGCGTTTAAGCAACCATTTGTGCGTAAAATTTTATGCTCGTTAAAGCTGATGCCTATTTACAGACTCAGTGAAGGACGAGAATACCTTGCGCTAAATGATAATACGTTTGATAATTGTAAAAATATTTTATTACAAGGTGGTATTATTTTAATTTTTTCAGAAGGCTTATGCAAACAAAAATGGCAGCTACAACCATTAAAAAAAGGTACTGCTCGTATCGCATTTACTGCTTGGAATGAACAAAGCATAAGCAATTATTTTAGAGTACAACCGGTAAGTATTAATTATCATTCGTTCACGCAATTTGGTAAACAAGTGGTTATTCATTTTGGTGAAATTATTTCCAAACAAATAGTACATCTAAACGCTAATGAGGGAGAAAGAATTCAACAGTTTAATACCTTACTAAACGAGCGATTAAACAGTGGTATGTTATTAGCAAACAACAATGAAAATGTGGTGCAAACACTTATTGCTAAGCATAAACAGATTATCCATTCGCCAGCAACAGCTATTGCAGATTTAAAACATTTACAAGCCAATATTCAGCCTTCTAATTTTCCCAAAACCAGCCATTTGCTATTAAAAGCGTTGCTTTTATTACCTGCAATTGTTGGTTTTGTTTTGCACGCAGTGTTATATTTTCCAATAAAAAAATTGGTAAAGCAAAAAACAAATGGAACTGTGTTTTACGATTCTGTATTGTTTGGTATTTTGCTAATTATTTATCCTTTTTACTACTTATTAGTAAATATTTTAGTTTTTAAAAGTACGGATATAATAGTTTTGCAAATAGTGTCTGCATTAATGCCTTTATGGTTATGGTTGTTAAGTAGCTTTAAAAAATTAATCTATTAGTTAGTAATTTTTAGCTTAAATACTTACCTACAATTGGCACACGTCTACCCACACCAAAAGCCTTTGGCGATATACGAATGATGGGGCAAAACTGGTTGCGTTTATACTCATTGGTATTTACCATTTTAATCGCTCTATCTACCAATGCGGCGTCAAAACCTTGTGCTTTTATTTCTACTGGTCCTAAGCGTTTTTCGATATATTGAAACAAAATTTTGTCAAGCACTTCGTAGTCTGGAAGGTTGTCGCTATCTTTTTGGTTGGGCCGTAATTCTGCGCTCGGCGCTTTGGTAATAATATGGTTAGGTATAATTTCTTTCTCACGGTTGATATACCTAGCCAAGGCATACACTTGCAACTTGTAGCAATCGCCTAATACGCCCAAACCGCCCGCCATATCGCCATACAGCGTACCATAACCTGTCGATAATTCGCTTTTGTTAGAGGTATTTAACAAGATATAGCCAAATTTATTCGCTATCGCCATCAACAAATTACCACGGCTGCGGCTTTGTATATTTTCTTCTGCTAAACTAAACGGTAAATCTTTGAAAATAGGTTGTAGTGTATGTAAAAATGCTTCGTACACTTCATTGATGCGAATGATATCGTAAGGATTATCAAGATTTTTACTCAATTGAACAGCATCCTCTACAGAGTGCTCGGTAGAGTAAGGCGAAGGCATTAAAATAGCCCTCACATTCTCACTACCCAAAGCATCGCAAGCAAGAGCCAGCACCACTGCAGAATCAATACCGCCACTGCTGCCCAATATCGCTTTGGTAAAACCCATTTTTTTAAAGTAATCTCTAATACCTAAAATCAATGCATCGTAAATTTGAGCAATGTTTAGCGCCTCTTCAAGCGTTGCAGGATTTAATTCTTTGTTAGGCAATCTATCGGCAGGCTCTATAATGGCTGCGTCAATGGTACCATCATCGTTTAATACCACACCATCAACTGCTTCTGTAAACAAAGGAAACGCCTTACACAAATTGGCATCTTTATCAAAAATTAAACTAGCGCCATCAAAAACAATTTCAGTTTGACTGCCTACCGCATTACAGTAAAACATTGGCAGTTTGTACTTCTGTACATTGGCCTTTATTACTGCTTTTCTATCTTCATCATGGGTATAATCAAATGGGCTAGCGCTCAGGTTTATCATCACATCTGGCTGCTGTTTAATCAGCTCATCCATTGGACAAATGCGGTACAAAGGGTTGTCGCCAAGGTTCCAAATATCTTCACAAATAGTGACTGCCAAACGCTTGCCTTTAAATTCAACAATTTGCCACTCGTAAGCGGGTTCAAAATAGCGGTATTCGTCAAACACATCATAAGTGGGCAGTAAGGTTTTATGAATTTCGGCTACTATTTTTTGCTCGTACAAAAAGAAGGCAGCATTAAACAAATCTTTACCTTTTATATGCGGGTTACGAGCAGGTGCACCCACCAACACACCAATGGTATCAGCATTTTGTTTTATCTCGTCAATAGCGGTATAACATTTATTAATAAAGTCGCTAAACTCAACAAAATCTCTGGCAGGATAGCCACAAATACTCATTTCGCTAAACACAATCAAGTCGGCCTGTTGCGCTTTTGCTTGGTTTATAGCATCAATAATTTTTGCGGTATTATTCTCAAAATTGCCAATATGATAATTCTGCTGTGCGAGGAAGATTTTCATAGGGCAAATTTAGGTACAAGGTTTTTATTACACGAATTGGGAGAACGGCAAGAATTAAAGTTATGGTAACAGCTTAAATTTCCATTATTAAATTGCATTTTAAAGAGAAGAATATGCAAAAGAAGAAAAGACAAAAGCAAGGAGCATTACCAGCCAAAATACCAGCGTCTATACAGCTGAAAATTGTCAATATCATTTGTGTTATTATTGGCATATCAAGCTTCTTTGGTTTTCTTTTTTTTGACGATATCGATAATACTGTTGACGGCATAAGATTCTTTTTTAGGTTCGCAATAGGTGGTTTTTTCTTAGCCACCCCTCTTTATGTATTAATGAATTGGATAGTTCCAGAATTAAGAAGCGGTAAAAAAATAGACAAGACAAGAAAGTCTCAACTATTCGGCTTATTTATAGGATTCGCTATTTTAACACCAGCAATTGCAATACACATTAATCGTACACATTTAGATGAAAACAGCAATATTAGAAAATATCTTATTCTCACAAAAAGTCGTGGCAGTAGAAATCGAGGTAATTATATTTTCGTAAAAATCAATAATGAAAAAGAACGAATAGTTGTTAGTGAGGAATATTGGAAGTCTGTTCAAAAAGGCGATTCTATTCTCTTAAACATCCAAAAAGGATATTTCGGTTATGACAATATCTTTTGGGATGTGAATAGCAAATGGAAATAATTATGAAAGTTTATATCATTTTTTTAAAAAACTAACTTCTAGGTCTAACGAGCTTACTTTGAAAGACATTAACAAAGATTTTCACCCTTTTGCCCTTAATTCGCACCATGAAGAAAACGCTTTTGGCAATTGCTGTTCTGTTGGCAGCTTGTGGCTCTAAAAAGAAAATACCTAATGTGAGCGCTATAAAAGTAAGCTTACAAACTACCCGTTTTGAGCAAGCTTTTTTTAAAATAGATACAAACAATATTAACGCCTCGTTGCAACAATTACACACTACTTATCCTGGCTTTACACAAGATTTTTTGTACAATATTTTAGGTACGCACAACAATGTTGACAGCGCTAAAAAAGATGTGGTGGCTTTTACCACTAGCTACAAATCGCTGTACGATTCTGCACAAATTATTTTTAAAAACTTTACGCCTATAGCGCAGCAAGTGCAGCAAGGTCTGCAGTTTGTACATTATTATTTTCCTAAATATCCATTGCCTAAGCAATTAATTACGTTTGTTGGGCCCATTAATAGTTATGGCAATATTATTACGCAAGATGGTCTTGCTGTTGGCTTACAATTATACATGGGCAACCAATATTCACTCTATCAAACCGAGGCTTTTCTAGGTTTATACCCTGCCTATGTTTCTAGGCGTTTTACACCAGATTATATATCGATAAACTGTCTTAAAAATGTGGCAGATGATATTTATCCGCAACAAAATAATGGTAAGCCTTTGGTAGAACAAATGATAGAATCGGGTAAGCGTTTGTACTTGTTAGATGCTTTTTTACCCAATACAGATGATACTTTAAAAACAGGTTACACCAAAGAACAATTAGCTACATGCTACAAAAACGAGGCTAATATTTGGGCATTTTTTATAGAAAATAATTTACTTTATGAAACCGACCCTAACAAAATAAGTGTATATGTAAACGATGGCCCAAATACACCAGAAATTAATACCACAGCGCCAGGTTTTATTGGGCAATTTGTAGGCTGGCAAATAGTAAAAAAATGGATGGCTAAAAATGATAACATCACCTTGGAGCAATTATTGGCTACGCCTGCCAGAAAAATATTTGATGAGGCAAGGTATAAACCATAACCAATTTGAAATTTCAAATTAGAAATTCCTAATTGTATTTCGTTGGTACAATCATTTGAAAAGCAGGAATTTTTACCTTAAACTGTTGCTTAGTATTCAGATTTTCTAAGGTATAAGTACCGTGCATTTTCCCAATTTCGGTACGCAAGTTGCAGCCGCTGCTGTATTGAAAGTGTTGACCACTTAAAATCACTGGTTGTTGGCCCACAACACCTTCACCTTCTACTTCTCTTTGCTCACCATTGCTATCAAAAATATGCCAATGGCGGGTTAATAATTTTACGGCAAATGCATTGCTATTTTCGATGGTAATGCGATAGGCAAACATAAACTCATTGTTCAATGGGTTACTATAATCTGGCTGATAATACACTTCTACGCTTACTTTAATACCTGCAGAAATTTTGCTTACCATTTTACGTCTGTTTTTATAAAGGTAGAAGAAAAATTTACAAGTTGCATGTTTCTAGTTGCACGTTTTTTTAGCCTACATTTGATATTTTCTTATCGATGTTTTTTTATGGATAAATTTATTGTTTCAGCTCGTAAATACAGACCCCAAAACTTTAATACAGTTGTTGGGCAAAGTCATATTACCACTACACTAAAAAATGCCATTAAAAACAACCAATTAGCACATGCTTTTTTGTTTTGTGGACCTCGAGGTGTGGGCAAAACAACTTGTGCTAGAATTTTGGCCAAAACCATAAACTGTACCAATCAAACACCTGAGGGCGAAGCTTGTAACACTTGCAATAGCTGCGTGTCGTTTGATGCAGGTACGTCTATGAATATTCATGAACTAGACGCTGCGAGTAACAATTCGGTGGATGATATTAGAAGCTTGGTAGAACAAGTCCGCTTTGCACCGCAAGCGGGCAAGTACAAAGTATATATTGTAGATGAGGTACACATGTTGAGTACGAGTGCCTTTAACGCATTTTTAAAAACGCTTGAAGAGCCGCCACCGTATGCCATTTTTATATTGGCTACTACCGAAAAGCACAAGATATTACCGACTATTTTAAGCCGCTGTCAAATATTCGATTTTAAACGCATAACCACCAACGATACGGTAGAACATTTACAAGAAATTGTAGATAAAGAAGCCATACAAACCGATAAAGCCTCGCTGCAAATAATTGCACAAAAGAGCGAAGGTTGTATGCGTGATGCTTTGAGTATTTTGGATAAAATCGTCAGCTTTACCAATGGTGAAGTCACCTATCAAAACACACTTGAACATCTTAATATTTTAGACCACGATTATTACTTTAAACTGCTAGAAGCCTTGCTAAAACAAGATATGGCAGGCGGTATGTTGCTATACGATGAAATTAATAGAAAAGGGTTTGAAGGCGATTTGGTTTTAAACGGTTTTGCAGAATTTATCCGCAATATTTTAGTGTGCAAAGATGCTCGTGCTGTGACGTTGCTTGATGTGGTAGAAGGTATGCAAGAAAAATATGTTGCTACCGCAGCAAGTGTAAATGCTGGGTATTTGGTAAGCGCATTAAACATACTCAACGAAGCTGAAGTAAACTTTAAAATGGCACGCAATAAGCGCTTGCATGTAGAGTTGGTAATTATTAAACTGAACTTTTTGCAACAAGCCATTGAAATGTCTATGGGCGATAGTGGCTTAGTAAAAAAAAAACGAGTTGATGGGCCAATTGCCATTAAAACCAAGCCTGTAAGTTCTATACAAATAAAACAAGCTACTAGCGTTAGTAAAGCCGCTGAACCTAAATTATATATCCAAGAGAAGCCGTCGACCGATGACCGTCGACCTTCAACCGAAGTACCCGTTAGCAACCTGCAACCAGTAACAAATAATTATCAGCCAGCTACTAGCTATCAACCGCTACCAAGTTTGGGCGCTACTAATTTCACAGATGGCTCTTCTAAAAAGAGCGTGTTGGATGTATTACGTGAAAAATATGGTGATAGATATAGCATTCAGGCGGTAGAAGACCCAATAGCATTAAGCTTGGAAAATTTACAAGGTTATTGGGATCATTATGCCAATAAACTAAAAGAAGAAAATAAGCACTCGCAAGTAAATGCGTTTAATACAGCAAAATTGGTAATTGAATCAGATACGGTGTTTAACGTTATTGTAGATAGCTCGCTGCATCAGAAATTCATTGAGCAAGAAAAAACCATGTTACTTGATTTTTTGCAAAGAAAATACCACAATCGGCTTGTAACGTTCAATTTTATTATTGAAGAAGGTGAAAAAGAAGAAGTGCCGTTACATTTTCAATTGAACGGTAAGCAAAAGTTTGAGCGCATTGCAGAGCAATATCCTATGGTAAAGGAATTGAGAGATAGGTTGAAATTAGATATCGCTTTTTAGAAAAAGACGTATTATAGATAATGCAGATTCTTAAAGAAAAAAAGATTTTCCCGCATTTATTTAAAAAGAAACACCGATAAAACAAATAGATTAGTCATAATTATCTATCTAATTATCGGTGTTCCTATCAATACTTTATAGTAAAGTGGCTTCGCTGCTGATAGCTGTATTTAACAATTTAGATATTGGGCAGTTTGCCTCGGCATCTTTAACCGCGGCTTGAAATTTCTCAGCATCAATACCTGGTACCTTGGCTGTTACAATCAGATGAGATTTTGTAATTGCACCGTTTTCAAATGTTAATTCGCATTTGGTTTCTAATGTTTCTGGCGTAAAACCGGCTTCACCAATGACAAAGCTCAACTTCATAGTAAAGCAACCTGCATGTGCAGCTGCTACCAACTCTTCGGGATTGGTACCTACGCCTTCTGCAAAGCGAGTGTTAAAGGAATATTGTGTTTTGTTAAGTGTGGTGCTTTGGGTAGTAAGGTTACCATTACCTTCTTTACCACTGCCATTCCAAATAGCTGATGCATGACGTATCATAATTGTTTTATTTATTGGTTTAAAAATTATACTCAAAGTAAACAATTATTGTTAGTGAATTTCTAGCATCATGTTATCATATGCATAATTTTTCTTTACTCGAAAACCAAAACAAGTCAATAAACAAATTCATGTCATCACAACTTTATCTTTGAGGTCAAATATTATCAATTACGTGGATATCTCTACCGTTATTCAAGAATTTATAACAGGTATTAAGCAAACTACCCTAAAAGAATTTGTAGCGGTGGTATTTGGCATAGCAAGTGTATTTCTTAGTAAAAAAGAGAACATTTGGGTATATCCTATTGGCTTGGTAAGCACGATTATTTATACAGAAATTAGTTTTGAAGGCAATCTTTTTGGCGAAGCAAGTGTGAATATTTACTATACCATCATGAGTATTTATGGCTGGATTTTATGGGCTAAAAAAGATGCACAGCAACATTTAGTAGTACACATCACCAAGTCAACAGTAAAAGATTGGCGGATTCATCTAACCATTTTTGCGGGTTTTTACATTATCATTTATATTAGTTTGTATTGGCTAAAACAACACTTTTCGCCCGGTGCCATTCCTTGGGCTGACGCCTTTGCGAGTGCAACTGCTTATACCGGCATGTGGCTAATGGCAAAGAAAAAAGTAGAAAGTTGGATTTGGTGGATTTTAACCAACACTGCTTCAATACCATTGTATTTTGTAAAAGGCTATGTGTTTACAAGCGTTCAATATGTGGTTTTATTAGCATTAGCCATCGCAGGTTTAATTGAATGGACAAACAGAGAGCGAGCCTTAAAAGTTGTTGTTTAGTAATCTTGTAGCATTCACTTTAGCAATTATTTATAAGGTGCAAATAATTGTTGATTGAAAATATATAACCATATTGGTACATTTACTCAAAAGCGGTCGTACTTTGCAGTAAAGTATCCCTTTGAAAATGAAACAACTTCTTGTTATTCGCCACGCAAAAAGTAGCTGGGATGTAACAGCACTTTCCGACGTTGATAGACAATTAAACGAACGTGGCCATAACAATGCCCCCATGATGGCCAAGCGGTTATTAGATAAACAAATTACTATTAACGCCTTTGTGTCTAGTACAGCTGTGAGGGCTTTAACTACAGCAATCTATTTTGCAGCTACTTATCAATATTCAAAAAATAGTATTTTACAAATTGACGAGTTATACAATGCTACTGCCGAAACTATTTTTAAAGTTGTCACTTCCTTACCAAATACAATAGAAACTGCCGCAGTATTTGCACATAATCCTGGAATCACAGATTTTGCCAATATGCTTACCACTACACAAATTGATAATATGCCTACTTGTGGCATTTTTGCAGTAAAAGCACAATGCAAGGATTGGGCAGATTTTAGAAAAGCAAAAAAAGATTTCTGGTTTTTTGATTACCCCAAAAATTTGTAGCTCTTATTAGTCTACCACGGTTTCAATATCTCGCTTTTTATTGGCAAGAAATACACCACCAAAAATTAATAGCGCAGCTACTATTTTTACAAAAGACAATTGTTCGTGAAATAAAACCATAGCCGTAATGGTGGCAAAAACAGGCTGGGTATATACATAAGTACCTGTAATAGAAGGCCCTAAATGGGAAATGCCATATACAATAAATAGATAAGCGATAAAAGTAGCACCTATCACTACAAAAAATAGCGACAGCCAATGCATAAACTGAAACGCAGACCATTGGGTGTTTACAAAATCTTTCATGCCTATGGGCAAAATAATGGTGGCGCCAAACAAAAACACCCATCGTGTTACATGCAAGGGGCTATACCGTGCCATCAATGGTCTTACCAAAACCAAGTAAAATGCGTAGGAAACGGCATTTAAAATAATAAATAAATCACCCAACAACATATCCTTACCTTCTGCATTAGACACTCTAGAAAAAATTAACGTAGCAGCCCCACTTATACCAAGTAATAAACCCAATATTTTATTCAATGTTAGTTGTTCTTTTAGCAACCATGCAGCAATAATAGTAATGGCTATTGGCGTGCTTAAAGCCAATAAAGACACGTGTATCGGGCTTGATAATGAAGCGCCTTTGATAAAAAATATTTGATTAACAGCAACACCACATATACCACAAATAATAAAACGTGGTATGTCATTTTTTTTAATCCCAGCTTTGGTATCGCTAAAAAAACGTAGCAGCCAAAAAAGCAATAATGCAGTACCCACTCGGGCTACATTTAATGCAAAGGGCGGCATAACGCTTGGAGTTATATGCTTAACAGCAACTATACAAGCACCAAAGAAAAAATTGGCTATTAAAACGGCAATATGTGCCTTTACTTTTGTAGTCATGTAAGGTACAAAAGTAAGGACGGCGTTTTAGCCAAGCGTCTTTTCTAAAAATGCGGAAATAAATTTTTGCAAATCACTTGGGGAAGCTGTTGGTAACTGATACTTAAAGTTATTTGCATTTTCTATAGCTGTTTTAAAATGAAAAGCCTGCTGTGCAATACTATACCCCCAACCTTGCTGGTGGAGTTTCTTGGCTAAATATTCTTGCTCTGTTTGGCCTGGTGTAGGTATTAATATGGCTTTTTGATGCAAGGCCAAAAGTTCCATGACGGTTGTGTAGCCGCTTCTACATAAAACATATTGACTTTGGGCTATGTATTTGCCTAGCGTATCTCCATTCATATGGTTAAATACAGTAACGTTTGGAGGTGCCACAAGAGTATCTATCGCTTTTGGCAAACCTCTCACTAGCACTATTTTACCCATTATATTTTGCGCAACTATTTGTTGTAAAATGAGGTTTTCTAGCGTTGTCCGCTGCGGTTCGGGACCACTCAGACTTATGCAAAAATCATATTTTTTTTCTTGCTCCTCAGTAATATCAAAGCGAGACAATGGTCCAATATAGTGTACTGGTATTTTGGGTAATTGTTTGGGATGTGATAGAGAGCCAGCAATATTGTCATCATTTTCAAAATCAGGCACCCAACAAGCGTTATACTGTTGGATGTAACGGTAATTTATTTTTTGCAATACTTTTTCTACAATACGAAGTGGTGCTTTTATTTCAAGTTGATGAGTAATAAATATGCAATGGGCTTTCTTACTATATAAACCATATCGATTATCACTAATCACAATATCTATTTTGTACAAATCAACTATATCATCTAACCAAAAATGTTCACGCTTAATAGCTCCAGCAATTTTGGGCAATTGTTGTAAAATACTTAAAGTCAACAATTTAGGATGTTTATTGTACGTTATATCGTAACCTTGTAATGGCAAGAAGGAAAGGGTTGAAAATTCTTGTTCTAAAAGCCGTTTTTGTACATCGTTGCAGGCAACCATAACCTTGCAATTATTATGTAACAACGCTTTTATAATGGAAATACAACGTGTAGCATGACCTAAGCCCCAATCAAGAGGAGCTATCAGTATTGTTGGTATGTTAATTTTAGCTTTAATTTAAATTAAATTTAGCGTTTAGACATTTATTTTCAACCGATTACATTAATTTTACGTTACCATTATGAAAAACTGGATAAATTTAATTGTTCTTTTGGTGTTAATATTTAGTATAACCATGACATCCTGCAAGGTTTTTTCTAAGTCCTCATCAAAGAAACAGTGTATGTGTCCTGAAAGAAAAGTTGTTGGATAAATAAATTTTAAAACAAAGTTACCCCTCTTTGTTATGAAAACAGGAAATCGCGATTTGATTGTGTTGATGAAGTATGATTCTGTTAGCGAAGCTGCAATGGAACATGAAATCACCCTATTAAACAATCTTTTGTACAGTGTAGAAAGCATCCACAGCTTTTGTATTGCTAATGAAGTGATTGACGTAAATAAGTACAAAATTATCAAGAAACCACATCTGATACAGCAAGCAATTAGAGATAAAAGCCATAAACCTTTCGTTTTTGTGTGTAACAAAAATTAAATCTCGCCTTATTTTTTTATTTCGTAAGATAAATTCGTCTTGGTCTTTACGCCGAAGTGTACTTATTACCGAGATGTGAAATTTTTGTTGTCCCCTCTGCAATGTTCCTTGTTTAGTATTAATTTTGGTGTTCAAACATTAAAATTAAAAAAAATGAGTTTAATACAACAATTAGAGTGGCGCTATGCTACCAAAAAAATGTCTGGTGAAAAAATACCAGCAGACAAATTACAAAATATTCTTCGTGCTACACAATTATCAGCTTCTTCCTATGGCTTACAGCCATATACGATTCTAGTAATTGAAGATGCAGCAACTAAAGAAAAATTGGCACCTGCTGCTTATAATCAACCACAAATTGCAGCGTCTTCACAATTATTAGTGTTCTGTGCGTGGACGGATATTACTGAAAAAGAAATAGCTGCCTTTATAGATAATATTGCTAAAACACGCAATATGGATGCTGAACATCTTGCAGGTTACAAATCAATGATGGAGGGGTCTATTACTAAGTTAACAGTAGAACAAAAACAAATTTGGGCTTCAAAACAAATTTACATTGCGTTAGGTACTGCTTTGGTAGCTGCTGCTTCAGAAGAAGTAGATGCAACACCGATGGAAGGTTTTAATGCACAACAATTTGATGAAATTCTAGGCTTAGCAGCTAAAGGTTTAAAATCAGTAGTTATTTTACCTTTGGGTTATCGCGCAGCAGACGATCAATTGGCTAGTGCTATTAAAGTAAGAAGAGACCAATCTGAATTGTTTCAGTTTATTTAATAGTTACACCCACTTTAACCAAAGCCACTCTTTTTGCAAAGGGTGGCTTTTTAGTTAAAAGTATCCCCAAAAACCACATTCTGTAGGGATAAGTTGACATGGCTTAACTACATAAGTTGTGCAGTAACACAAGCAAGTAGCTTATATCTAAGCACGATATCGTCTTTATAAATTAAGGCTTGGAACATCTGCAAAAAAGCGGGTTATTTGCAGCAATTAAAAATCTATTTCATGCTACCTAAGTACAAACGTGTTCTTTTAAAATTATCTGGTGAAGCTTTATTGGGCGATCAACGCAATGGCGATCCATTTAACCCTAAAATTATAGAACAATATGCCCATGATATTAAAATGGTTACCGATATGGGTGTACAGGTAGCAATAGTTATTGGCGGTGGTAATATTTACCGTGGTATGAACGAAACTGATAGCGGTATTGAAAGGGCACATGGCGATTATATGGGTATGCTTGCAACCGTCATTAATGCGATGGCAATGCAAGCGATGCTTGAAAAAATAGGAGTATATACCCGTTTACAAAGTGCTATTAATATGGAGCAAGTAGCCGAACCATACATTCGTAGAAAAGCATTACGTCATTTAGAGAAAGGTCGTGTGGTAATATTTGGCGCTGGTACCGGCAATCCATATTTTACTACAGATACGGCGGGTAGTTTACGTGCTATAGAAATGAAAGCTGACGTAATTTTAAAAGGTACCAGAGTAGATGGCATTTACACTGCTGATCCTGAAAAAGATCCTGCAGCCATCAGATTTGAGAAGTTAACTTATCAAGATTGCATAAGTAAAAATCTGAAAGTGATGGACATGACCGCTTTTACACTTTGCATGGAAAATAAAATGCCAATTATTGTATTTGATATGAACCGCCCAGGCAACTTGTTGCAAGTGGTAGAGGGTAAAGATGTGGGAACATTAGTAAGTTAATAAATATGACATATGAAACGCACATTTTGGGGCTGTTTTGTTGATAGACAGAAAGCGAATTAGTGTATTTGCAGTTTTATACCTTTTGTTACAACCGTTGATATAATTAGTATTGGTCGCAGACCTTAGCCAAGATAACTTCACATTATGAAGAAAATACCATTCGTTTTATTGGGTCTTTCTATAACAGCTTCTGCACTTGCGCAGCAAAAATTAACACTACAAGAAGCTATTAACATAGCACTTAAAAGTAGTTACGATATACAGTTAGCTAAAAGTAATGTTGACATAAATACCATTAATAACCATATTGGTATTGCAGGTGGGTTACCAACAGTATCTGGAACACTTAGTGATAACGAACAAGTTAGCAATATTAACCAAAAGTATTCTGATGCATCACGAAATGCGCAGCAAACTGGGGTTGCTTCAAACACTGTAGCTGCGGGCGTTACAGGTAGTATGGTATTGTACAATGGTTATCGTATAGTAGCTACAAAAAACCGCTTAGAGCAATTGCAACAGCAAAGCGTTTCGCAACTAAATGCGCAAATACAAAGTACGCTTGCAAGTGTAATGACCAAATACTACGATGTGGTTAGACAACAGAGCTACCTTAAAACAATTGACCAATCTATTGAAGTATCTAAACAAAGATTAAGTATTTTACAAACCCGTAAAGATGTGGGCTTGTCTAACAATGCAGATGTATACCAAGCACAACTGGATCTAAATGCATTGGTACAACAACAGCAAGCGCAGCAGCTGGTGATAGATATTGCAAAAACTGACTTACTTAACCTAATGTCTTTAAGAACTAATAATAGTTTTGAGATAAGTGATACTATTATCGTAAACAATAATATTAATCTTGACGCCATTAAATCTGCTATTAAAACAAATCCAGCTGTATTAGCTGCTGAACAACAGATACAAATTAATAGTTTAATAGAAAAAGAAACCGCAGCGCAACGCTACCCAAGCGTTAGAGCGAACACAGGTTTTAACTTTAGTACTAATAAAACCGCAGGCGGGTTTACCTTACTTAACCAAAGTTATGGACCATTTATTGGGGTAAGTGTTGCCGTTCCTATTTATAATGGCAGTGTATTTAAGCGTCAACAAAAAATTGCTGAAGTAAATACCAAAATTGCTGAAACGCAACGTGATATGCTACTAAGAGATTTTGAATCGAATACGATGCGTAGCTATCAATCGTACACCAATACTTTACAACAATTAAAAACAGAAGCTAATAATTACCAGCTTTCGCTAAAATTATTGGACTTAGTATTACAACGTTTTCAACTTGGGCAAGCCACCATTATTGATGTAAAACAAGCACAGCAAAGCTTTGAGAATGAAGGTTATAGACTTGTAAACCTCAGTTATGCAGCAAAAGCAGCAGAAATAAGTCTACAGCAAATTGCCAATCAATTAACATTTTAACCTACAACCATTTCAACTTTAATATTAAAAACACTATGGCAACCACCAAATTAACCATTAACAACAATGGCTCGGTACGAGTAGAGGGCGACTTTGAAATTGTAGATATGCAAGGCAATGCTTATGATCTTGGCGGTAGAGAATTAGTATCTATTTGCAGGTGTGGCTTATCTAAAAACAAACCATTTTGCGATGGTGCACATCGTGGACATTTTGAACATGAAGCAATTGCATTTGCATTACCTCCAAAGAAAGTTTAAATTATTACAATTGTGAAAAAGAGTTAAAAATCAATAATTTTTACTTATTGATTTTTAACTCTTTTTATTTAATAATAATTACTTTGCAACTTCTATTTTTACTTTTTTGTTTTTAATACGTTCGTCGCGTATCAGGCTTAGCACTTCACCTACTTTGTTTTTACGTACTGCAACAAAACTGAAAAAGTCTTTCACTTCTATTAGGCCTATATCTTCTTTTTTCAATTGTCCCTTGTTACTTAAAAAACCAACTATGTCAATTTTATTGACTTTGTCTTTTTTACCTGCAGCTATAAACAAGGTTGTCCATTTTGGTTTTTCGGGTAAAGGACTATTTTCTGGAACCATTAATTCCTCTATGCCTTGGTCTATAAATTCTGGTAATATTTCGCTGCTCGATAATAGCAAAATAGCAGTTCCGCTTGCTTCCATACGCGCAGTTCTACCATTTCTATGCACAAACACATCTTCGGTTGCAGGTAAATGATAATGTATGATGTAGCGAATATTAGGAATATCTAAACCACGTGCTGCCAAATCCGTGGTAACCAATACATTGGTACTGCCATTTCTAAATTTACATAAAGCGCTATCTCGTTCTTGCTGTTCTAATGCACCATGGTAAAACTCGTTGCTAATGCCTTGCTTGGCTAGAAAATCGCTAGTACGATTTACCGATTCTCTATGGTTGCAAAAAACAATCGTTGAACGATTGCCTAGGTGACAAATCAGTTTAAATAAGGTTTCTATTTTATCTTTATCGGCGCTTACTACTTTTTGTATGAGCAGTTTATTGGCAGTATCTTTTTCTGTAGGCAAATAGTTTAAGCGCTCTGCATTGGTAAGCCCCAAAAAATCTGGAATCTCTACAGCTTCTGTAGCAGATGTTAGAATTCGCTTTTCAACTGAAGGTAAACTACTTATGATAAAAGATACTTCGTCTTGAAAACCTAGTTCTAACGATTTGTCAAATTCGTCTAATACCAACGTTGTAATAGTATCAATCGTAATATTGCCTCTACGAATATGATCTGCCAAGCGGCCAGGCGTGCCTACAATAATTGCTGGGGGCTCTATCAGGTTATTTTCCTCAGTTTCACGCTTATGACCGCCATAGCAACTAGTAATTTTTAAGCCTGTACCCATTTGTTTAAACACATCTTCTATTTGCTGCGCCAATTCACGAGCAGGGACAATAATTAAAGCTTGTGTATTTTTATTAGTTACATCTAATAGAGGTAAAACAGGCAGCATAAAAGCGAGTGTTTTACCTGAACCTGTTGCAGATAACAATATCACATTATCGTATTGCGTATTGGCGATTAGCGATGCCTCTTGCATCGGGTTTAAAGCATCAATTTTAAGATTGGCCAATATGGAAGCCGTGGAAATATTCAAGTGTTGCATTGCTGCAAACCTAAGGCTTATTTTGTGTAGTGCTGTTTTTTGGTAGGCAGCTAACTTGCAGCATACTGAATAGAACGCTACCTTTAGCAATAGAACGATTACTTAATAAAAGTACTACTGCTAGAAACACAAATATTACGTTTAAAAAAGTAGCGTTTAAAACTTAAAATATACCATTAGTTCGACATAAAATACCGAGTTTAAGTTAGTTTCTGATATGGGTGTCGAATTTTGGGTCTGCAAAACAGTGGTACCTACACGTGATTTTAGTGTCACAATGGTACTCGTATAAATAGGATTGGTAGGCAATGCCAATGTGGGAGTTAGTGAAAAACCCCAACTTTTAGCATCGTAGCTTATTGGTAAAGACAGTTCATAGTCAAGTAATGTTAAGCCAGTACTGCGATTGGTAACAACGGTACTAGTAGTGATGGTACTACCGTTAGGTGCTTTCGCGTTTTTACCAGCTCGCCTATTGGTATACCCCTGATAAAAATTAAGTGTGCTTAGGTGGGTAGTTGCAGTAGGCGTAATCGTCCATTGATTATCGTCTTCGCCTATATAAAAAGCATGAGCAATACCACCATTAAGTGCTATGTCAGTTTTGTTGGCAAATAATACATCAGCACCCGCATTAACTTGTAAGATGTCCAAATCATAACTCAGATTACCCCCTAAACTACCACTAATATCACTCTTTATGTTAGTACTAGACTTATTATAGAAATTTTTATCGCCATAAATACTACCAGAGAATTGACTCGAGATATCAAAATCATATCCAGCTTCTATTGCAAATAAATCTATTCTTTTTTCTGTAGATGACGTAAGATATGAAAGAGAACTATTGGCATAAAAGCCACTTTTATCGTAATAACCCAAATTAGGTGTTATGTAAGGTGTTGTTAGCGAATCTTTTCGCCCATTATATACCGAATTCGACGAATAAGAAAGACTTCCTTTAAAATAACTATTTTTAGTAGCGTCATCAGACGTTTTGCTTTGAGCTGTGATTTGATTGACAAATAAAAGCAAGCTGAGACAAAAACATGTGGTTAGTTTTTTAAGTATTTGCGTCATTATATGGGTTATTTTGTGGTAATTATGACTTATTGCTAAATAAATAGTTTAAGGCGCAATAAATTTACACTGTACATGCTACACAACTATTTTTCATTCCTTACATTCACTTTAAAATACTGTACATGAAATACATTGTCTTTCTAGCTTTCAGCATTTGTGTAAATACTTTACAAGCACAAACTAGGCCTTTTTTTACCACTTCAAAAGATAGCAGTATGCTAGAATTGACCGAAGCAGGCGCATCGCACCTTGCAAGCTTACCTCTAAAATGTATTGAGCAAGAGTTTCCAAACAAAACTAGCCACACATCCACCACGGCGGCAGACCATGTATTACTACCAAGGCAAATGCATCCTGCTTTCTATGGTTGTTTCGATTGGCATAGTACGGTTCATGGACATTGGATGTTGATACGCTTGCTGAAACAATTTCCCAATTTGCCAGAAGCAAAACAAGCAAGAGCCACCATCAACACAACCATTACGAAAGAAAATATTATTCAAGAATTAAAATATTTTGATGCGCCATTAAACAGAAGCTACGAACGTACGTATGGCTGGGCATGGCTACTAAAATTACAGCAAGAACTACTAACGTGGGACGATGCTGACGCTAAAAATTGGAGCGCCGCATTGCAGCCCATGTGCGATACTATTGTCAATTTTTGGCTCACATATTTACCTAAACAAACTTATCCTAACCGCACCGGTATGCATCCAAATACGGCTTTTGGGTTGGTATTCGCACTAGACTATGCAAAAATAGTAGGTAATAGTAATTTTGAAAATGCTATTACTGCGGCGGCTAAAAAATTGTATTTAAATGATAAAAATGCCCCAAGCCAATGGGAGCCAGATGGTACCGATTTTCTATCGCCATCATTGGAAGAGGCCGATTTAATGCGCCGTGTACTGCCTAAAGCGGAGTTTATACAGTGGTTGAATCAATGGATTTCTCCTACTGGCTTACAACATTTAACACAATTACCTGTTGTTTCAGATAGAAATGATTTTCAAATTGTACACCTTGATGGTTTGTGCTTTAGCCGTAGTTGGTGTATGAAAGGTATTGCGTCAATTTTGCCTATAACCGATAAGCGTAAAGCGATTTTACAACGCTCATCAATCAATCATTTAAAAGCAAGCTTGCCCAACATTGCAAGTGGTAATTACGGAGGCGAACATTGGTTGGCTAGCTTTGCCGTGTATGCTTTAGTAAATTAATGAGTTAAGGAATATTTGTACATGCAACCATTTATGCTGCTTTTTCGATAGACTTGCATAGTATTTTTGTATCCTAATTGTAATACACAACTATGAAAAAGAAAATTATCATTGCTGGTTTAATAGCTGCTGTTATCGGTGGTATTGGTGTTTGGTATTTTATATTTTATAAACCCACCCATTTTAAGCGCGATGTAGCCGACGAACAAGCTATCAATGTTACAGCTATAAAAATTGTGGGCGACTTTTTAGCCAACGAAGATTCTGCCAACAAAATATATCTTAATAAAGCCGTTGCTATTACAGGGCAAGTTATTGAAGCAAAAAAGAACCAAGATGGCAAGCCAACTGTTACCCTTAAAAGCAATGATAGTTTCTCTAACATTTATTGCACTTTAAAAGAAGATGCTGGTCAAATTCAAGGGGGAAATACCATTACTGTAAAAGGTATTTGCACTGGCTATTTAAGCGATGTAGTAATTATCGATGCCATCATTGTAAAACAATAAAATCATTAATTATGAAGTACACTTTTTTATTTTTGGTAGCTCTATTGTTGGTGGCTAGCACGTTTGCCCAAAAAACGTATGTAACCAAAGCCGCACAAGTTAAGTTTTTCTCACATACACCCGCCGAAGATATTTCTGCCATAAACAACCAAGCCGTAAGTAAGCTGGTAAGCAACACTGGCGACATTATGTTTAGCGTATTAATCAAAGGGTTTCGTTTTGAAAACGAATTGATGCAAGAACACTTTAACGGTGCAGATTATATGAACAGCACCAAGTTTCCTAAAGGTGAGTTTAAAGGCAAAATCACCAATATTGCTACCGTAAATTTTGCTAAAGATGGCACTTATAAAGTTACCGCTGCAGGCACCTTAACCATAAAAGGCGTTACTAAAAATGTATCTGCAACAGGTACTATTACGATAGAGAAAGGCATTGTAAGTACCAAAAGCGCTTTCAAAATAAACGTAAAAGATTATGGCGTCGATGGCAGCGATGTAGCTAAAGACTTGGAAATTACTGTTACCGCTAAATACGAATAATAAATCAACTTTGGTAAATACCTATCCGCCTGTTACTTTTGCAGTAGCAGGCGGATTTGTTTATTGTTCAACCTGCTTAACAATTTTGAACTAATAAACGGGCCCATTTCCACACACCCTACAGGATTTGCTACTCGTTAAAATTTCAAAATTCTTATTATTTGTTGGTCGGCTGTAGTACTACTATGTAGCTTCATAGGCGTCGCACACTTGTACTTTTTACAGCCCTCAACAATTGCCTACAATAAAACGGGTTTACAAAAGTTTCACTTTTCACTTTTTGACAATTCATTGACATGAGCATTAGACAAGATTTAGAAAAAAGAATACTCGTTATAGATGGCGCCATGGGCACTATGATTCAGCGCCATAAACTGCAAGAAGCCAATTATCGTGGTGAGCGATTTGCTAACTGGCCAAGCGATGTAAAAGGCAACAACGATTTGTTGAGCATTACCAACCCTGAAATAATTATTGGTATTCATTTGCAATATTTAGAAGCTGGTGCAGATATTATAGAAACCAATACATTCAGCAGCACCGTAATTGCTCAGGCAGATTATGATATGCAATCCCTTGCTTACGAAATGAACGTCGCTTCTGCGCAATGTGCTCGCAAAGCCATAGAACGCTATCAAGCAGCACATCCTGATGCGTTACCAAAATATGTGGCAGGCGCTATTGGCCCATTAAACAAAACTTTGTCGCTGTCGCCAGATGTCAACAATCCTGGTTACAGAGCTGTGACTTTTGATGAAGTAGTCGCTGCTTATACCGAGCAAATACAAGGCTTGGTAGATGGTGGTGTAGATATTATTTTAATAGAAACCATTTTTGATACTTTAAATGCGAAGGCTGCCATTTTTGCTACCAAGCAATTTTTTAGAACCAAAGGTTTACCAGAATTACCTATCATGATTAGTGGTACTATTACCGATGCTTCTGGAAGAACCTTAAGCGGACAAACCTTAGAAGCATTTTATATATCTGTAAAGCATGCGAATCCCATTAGCATTGGATTAAACTGTGCTCTGGGTGCGCAAGAAATGCGTGGTCACATTGAGGAGCTAAGCAATATAGCGGCTTGTTACACATCGGCTTACCCAAATGCAGGCTTACCAAATGCCATGGGTGAATACGATGAACAACCACACCAAACCGCACATTTTATAGAAGAATGGGCAAAAAATGGTTGGGTAAATATTGTAGGTGGCTGCTGCGGCACCACACCAGATCATATAAAGCACATAGCAGATAATGTGAAAAAGCTGCAACCAAGAATACTGCCAGTTTTGGAATCGTCGATTGTTTAGATTGTTAACCACAACGACAGAACGAACCAAAGGAACACAATGATGCATACACAACTTTCTGAAGTAGAAAACGAATTAGGTAATGCTGTTTATGATGTAGCTTTTAAAATACATCGCAAACTTGGTCCAGGCTTATTAGAAAAAGTTTACGAGGAATGTTTTTGTTATGAACTATTTCTTCGAAATATTCCTTTTAAAAAGCAAGTTAAAGTACCTATTCACTACGAAGATTTAGAGATTGAAAATGGCTTGAGATTGGATATTCTTGTTGATGGAAAAATTATTGTTGAGTTAAAAGCACAGGAAAATAATCATGCTGTTTGGGAAGCACAACTACTAAGTTACCTTAAATTAACAGGATTAAGACTTGGCTACATCATAAATTTTCATACGCCATTAATTAAAGACGGTATAAAAAGAAGAATTCTTTAACGTTGTGAATCGTTGAGTCGATATGGCGTTGTGGTTCAAAAAATAGAAAATGACAACTATAAAACCTTACTTACGCTTATCTGGTTTGGAGCCTTTAATCATACGACCAGAAACAAATTTTGTGAATGTTGGTGAGCGTACCAATGTAACTGGTAGTAAAAAGTTTGCCAGATTGATTTTAAACAATCAATACGAAGAAGCTTTGTCCGTGGCACGTCAGCAGGTAGAAAATGGTGCCCAAATTTTAGACGTAAACATGGATGACGCCTTGCTAGATGGTGTGCAAGCCATGACTACGTTTATTAACCTTGTACAAAGCGAGCCAGATATTGCAAAAATACCTATTATGGTAGATAGCTCTAAGTTTGAAATCATTATGGCTGGGTTAAAATGTATTCAAGGCAGGTGCATTGTAAACTCGATTTCTATGAAAGAAGGCGAAGCCAAATTTATAGAGCAAGCACACATTTGCAAAGCATTTGGCGCAGCCGTAATAGTCATGGCTTTCGATGAGAAAGGTCAAGCAGATACGCTAGAAAGAAAAGTAGAAATTTCTGAAAGAGCCTACAAAATATTAACCGAACAGGTTGGCTTCGAGCCACAAGATATAATATTTGATATTAATGTATTTGCTATAGCTACGGGTTTAGAAGAACATAATAATTATGGGGTAGATTTTATAGAAGCCACACGCATTATTAAGCAAAAATATCCTTTGGTAAAAATTAGCGGTGGCGTAAGTAATTTATCATTTTCGTTCCGTGGTAATGAGCATGTGCGTGAAGCCATGCACTCTGTGTTTTTATATCATGCCATAAAAGCTGGTATGGATATGGGTATTGTAAATGCTGGTCAATTGGTAGTGTACGATGAAATTGAGCCAACGTTAAGAGACTTGTGCGAAGATGTTATTTTAAACAGAAATAACGACAATAATGAGGCTACCGAAAAACTCATTGCTTTTGCTGAAACAGTAAAAGCGAAAGGCAAAGTGGTAGAGAAAGATGAAACTTGGCGCCAAGCAAGTGTAGAAGAGCGTTTAAAACACTCTTTGGTAAATGGTATTACAGAATATATAGATGCAGATACTGAAGAAGCGCGTTTAAAATATCCAAAACCTTTAGACGTAATTGAAGGACCGCTCATGGATGGGATGAATTTTGTGGGCGATTTGTTTGGTGCTGGTAAAATGTTTTTGCCACAAGTGGTAAAAAGTGCGCGTGTGATGAAGAAAAGTGTGGCTGTATTAACACCATACATTGAGCAAGAAAAGGAAGAGCGAAAGCAAGCACATTTGGCCGCAGGCACAATAAACGAAGAGGGTGCAGGTGCTGCTAAAATATTATTAGCCACTGTAAAAGGTGATGTACACGACATTGGTAAAAATATTGTAGGTGTAGTACTTGGCTGTAATGGTTACGATATTATAGACCTTGGTGTAATGGTGCCAACAGATAAAATTTTAGACGCCGCCATTAAACACAACGTAGATATTATTGGCTTAAGCGGCTTAATTACGCCATCGCTTGATGAAATGGTTCACATTGCTAAAGAAATGAAACGTCGTGGGATGAGGCAACCTCTATTGATTGGTGGCGCTACCACGTCGCGTATGCACACGGCTGTAAAAATTGCCCCAGAATACGATAATGGTGTGATTCATGTATTAGACGCTAGTAGAAGCGTAACCGTTGCAGGTAGCTTACTAAACGCAGATAACAAGCGGGTATTATTAAACCAAATTACTGAAGAATACACTAAGTTGAAGCATGGTTTTGACAATAAAAAATCAGCTAAAAACTACTTAACTTATGCAGATGCATTGAAGAAAAAAGTAGTTATTGATTGGGATAATTATCAACCAATAGTACCAAGCTTTACGGGTACAAAAGTGTTTGCAGATTTCGACTTAAACGAACTACGTGATTTTGTTGACTGGAAACCTTTCTTTATTGCTTGGGAAATGCACGGCAATTTTCCTGCAATTTTAACCGATGATATCGTAGGTAAAGAAGCCACTAAACTATACCAAGATGCCAATGCCTTGCTAGATAAAATTATTGCCGAAAAATGGTTAACTGCAAAAGGCGTGATTGGCTTTTGGCCAGCAGCAAGTAGCGATGATAGCGTAGTGGTGAAAAGTGAAACGTCAGAAATAAAGCTTGAATTTTTGCGCCAGCAAATACAAAAAGCAGCGGACCAACCGAATTTATCGCTTGCAGATTTTATCAAACCGTCAATGGTCGACAGTCGACAGTCGACAGATTACATTGGTGCATTTGCTGTAACTATTGATGGTATTGAGCCGCATATAAAAGCTTTTGAAGCCAGCTTGGATGATTACAACAAAATTATGCTGCAAGCTTTGGCAGATAGATTAGCAGAAGCTTTTGCAGAATGCTTACACTTAAAAACACGTAAGCAATATTGGGGCTACGCAACTGAAGAACATCTTAGCAACGAAGAGCTGATTCATGAAAAATATTTAGGTATTCGTCCTGCACCAGGCTATCCAGCTTGCCCAGATCATACAGAAAAATACAAGCTGTTTGATCTACTACAAGTAACAGAAAATGTTGGTATTACATTAACCGAAAGTTTGGCGATGTATCCTGCATCATCTGTATGCGGTTGGTATATCAGTCACCCACAAAGCCAGTATTTTGGTGTAGGCAAATTGCAAAAAGACCAAGTAGAAGACTACGCGAAACGCAAAGGCATGAGCTCTGAGGAAATTGAAAAATGGTTACGACAAAATATGGAATAAGGGTTTATAAAATATTGGTGTAATGCTAGAAACATCGTTTCAGAACATATTGGTAGAAGCTGGCTGCGACGAGGCAGGACGAGGTTGTTATGCTGGTCCTGTATTTGCCGCAGCCGTTATTTTGCCAGCCAATTTTTACCATCCGTTATTGAACGATAGCAAACAAGTAAAAGAGAAGGACAGAAATACGCTTCGTGAAATTATAGAAACAGAAGCCGCAAGCTTTGCAGTAGCAATGGTTACCAATCAAGAAATTGATAAGATAAATATTTTAAAGGCTTCGATTAAGGCCATGCATTTGGCCATAGACCAACTTTCTATTGCACCAGAACTGTTGTTAATAGATGGCAACCGTTTCACACCCTACAAAAAAACAAAACACCTTTGCATAATAAAAGGCGATGGTAAGTATGCCAATATTGCCGCAGCAAGTATTTTAGCCAAAACTTATAGAGATGCCTACATAGAAAGTTTACACCAACAATTTCCGATGTACGATTGGATAAATAATAAAGGCTATGGCACGGCTAAACATCGCAAAGCCATAGAACAACATGGTGTATGTGAGTATCACCGCTTAAGTTACAATATTATACCAAAGCAGATGGTATTAACATTGTGATTGGTAATTATTTTCTAGAATTCAATTTTTTAAAAAACCTTTTTTTCGAGTTACCCCTACTATTAAGGTTAAAACTCAAACCAATAGATGCATTTACTTCTCTTTTATTCACATAATTATTATCGGTACAAAATGTTACCGACATATCTAACATCATCCACTTGCAATGTGGTATACCTATCTCAGTATTAATGGTTGGCTCAAAAAACCTTGTTGTACTATTACTTATGTCGTTTAAATTAAAGTAGGATAGTTCGCTGCTTGTATAATTGGTATTTGTGGTACCGAAATGAACAAAAGAAAACCTGCCAGTTAATGATAAATGAAAATAGTCTGATGGCATAAAGTTGAAACCAAACTGTAAGCTGTATTTTGAAATTTTATTACTAAAATTCCTATCATAAGGCAATCCATTGAGTAATCCATAATCATCAAACTTAAACCTACCAAACCCATAAGCAGCATACACATTAAACGTACTTGTTCCTCTATTATTCAAGGGCAAGAAACAACCACCACCAACTTCTATAATATTTCGCTTGTAATTGATAGTAGAGGTATCAAAATAATTATAATTGCCATCTGCACTTTCACCTTCTTTTCGATGAAAATAACTACCGCCAACAAAAAAATGGTTACTTAACGCATAAGCAGCCTGAATATCGTAGCCTATATTGTATGTGTTACCTCTACTATTTCCGTCGTTAGAACCAGTTGAAATAACTGCAGCAATTTTATTATCACCTTTTTCTTTAAAGTAGGTAACGGTGGCAGGTGGTGGCGAATAAACATATCGCTGAACACCACACGCAGTTAACGATAACATTACTATTATAAATATAAGAATATTGATTAATTGCTTGGTCATATATTAAATTTGACCATTAAAATACAGAAAGCGCTGCAAGAAATCAATTTTTTTACAATTTGACAGCAACGCGCATTATTCCTCCCATTCACCTAGGCCTTTACGCACAAGCTCATATGGTTCTTGGGTGCAATCTATAATAGTTGAAGGGATCGTACCACCAATACCACCTTCGATTACAATATCTACCTGACGTTCAAAATTGTCAAACATCATTTCTGGGTCAGTATATTCTTCTACCATTTCGCCAGGAAGCGATGCAGATAGTATCGGATGGTTAGTTGCGCTTGTAATTGCTTTTACGATTCTATTATCTGGCACACGCAAGCCAATAGTACTTTTCTTACTCTGCAAAATTTTAGGTACTTCTTTACTAGCAGGCAGTATAAACGTGTAAGGCCCTGGTAGGTAATTTTTTAGCAACCTATACAATGGTGTACCTATGCTTTTAGTATATTTACTCAGGTCACTTAGGTCATTACATACAAAACTTAATTGCGCTTTAGCAGGATCAATATTTTTTAACCGAGCTATGCGCTCAATAGCTTTATGGTTAAAAATATCGCAGCCCAAACCATAAATTGTATCTGTTGGATATATAATAATACCGCCATCAAGCAGGCATTGCACCACGGTTTTTATGTGTCGTTCGTTGGGGTTATCTGGATGTATGCGTAACAACAATGCCATAGATGCAAGGTACAACTTATACAAAGCTTAGAAGAGATATTTTACCCAAAACCGACAATCGATTAACAACTCGCTCTTAACAAAGCGTTTATTTTTGTACTTTAAATTTCCTTTTATGATTCTACAAAACGTTGATGTAGTAGATACCATCACAGAAGCCGATTTTAAAGCCAACTACTATAACCCTCGCAAGCCCTTAATCATAAAAAACTTGGCAAAAAACTGGCCCGCTTACCAAAAATGGCATTGGGATTATTTTAAAACGCTTGTAGGCGATAAACAAGTAGCACTTTATAACAATACGAAAAGCGACGCTTTTACGCCTATTAATACTGCAGACGATTATAAAACATTTGGCGAATATATTGATATGATAAAAGCGGGGCCTGCTGGTTGGCGTATTTTTCTGTTCAATATTTTTGACCACGCCCCCCAATTGATAGAAGACTTTACCTGGCCCGACCATTTAATGACTGGCTTCGTAAAAAAATATCCTATGCTTTTTACCGGTGGGCAAACATCTATCACACACATGCATTTTGATATCGATCTCAGCCATATATTACACACACAATTTATGGGTAGAAAACGGGTGCTGCTATTTCCTTTTGAAGAGCAACATAAGCTGTATCGCAAGCCATTTGAAGTGCTAAGCTTGGTAGATTTTAGCAATTATTACGATGCCACTCATAGCAAAATTGATTACCAAAAATTTCCTGCCCTCCAATTAGCAAAGGGCTACGATATAATGTTAGAACATGGTGATACATTATTTATGCCCGCAGGCTATTGGCACCATATGGAGTATTTAGACAGCGGTTTTGCCATGAGCTTGCGGGCTCTACAAAACAATATTGGTGGCAAGCTGCATGGTGCATGGAATTTGTTTGGCATGCGCACCATTGATACCGTATTAAAGAAAACCGCACCCATATCTTGGTACAATTGGAAACAGAAAAAAATTGCAGAACAAGCAAAAAGAGTGTTGTTGTAGAAAATTTTTGTCACCAGCTTTGGGACTAGTATTTGGCTGTGATTGCGTCGCACACTGCATCGCTTTGTTCACTTTTGGGCTTTTACCGAAGCGTAATTTTTACATACAACAGCATTTGTTCTATTTGCTTATCAGTTAAGTTTGGAAAACTAGGCATTGCTGTTTTATTGTATTCTTTATACATAATTTTCGCGTAAGCATCTTTAGCTATTACCGCTTGTGAATTTCTAATAAACTCGTACAATAAGTCTTTGTCTTTCCAGCGGTCTTCGATACCAATTAATATTTGTGGATTCACATGTTTATTCAAAGGGTGGCAAACTGAACAATTGCTCTCAAACAACTTTTTACCAGCTATATAATTAATAATTATAGCAGAATCTTTTTCAGAAATAGTATCGGTTGAAATGGCATTATTTTTTTGTTTGCAACCAAGCGCAACAAAAACAATAATCAATATTGCAGTTAGCCATTTCATTCGTTAATCTTTTTTATTACTAGCTATAGCAATATAGTGTAATAACTGATCTATCTCTTCGTTTTTAAGCCATGTAAACTGCGTCATTTCTACCTTGTTGTAGCGGTTGTACAAGTCTTTCGCGTAAGCATCTTTGGCAATCACAGCTTGCGAGTTTTTTATGAAAGCATATAGCAAGGCTTTATCTTTCCAGCGTTGTTCTACATTTTGTAATGCGGGTCCAGTTAACTCATAACGTAGATTATGACAAGTGGCGCAATTGGTAATATACAAGCTTCTACCAGCTTGATATTTGCTATCTTTCGCTATATCTTCATTTTTTATATTGTTAGAATCTGAAGGTTGCTTATTTTCGGCACAGGATAGTAATCCCAATAACACAATCAAAATCAATAAATATTTCATTTGCATATTGTACCATTTCTAACCCCAAAGTTAGCAGTATGTAGAATTTAAGCAAGTAACCGTTTAATGTGTTTTGCTTGCTAAATATCATTTTAATACAAAGCATTATGTTGGTAAAAACCTTTGGTAGCGCAGTGAATGGGGTAGATGCTATTGCTATAACAATTGAAGTAAATATTGGTGGTGGCGACTTAAAATATTTTATTGTAGGCCTACCTGACAATGCTGTAAAAGAAAGTTTACAGCGCATAGAAAGTGCTATTAAAACCAACCAATTCGAGATGCCTCGCACTAAATTGGTAGTAAATATGGCACCAGCAGATATTACCAAACGTGGCTCCTCCTTCGATTTACCAATTGCTATTGGCATTTTAGGAGCAAGCGGCCAAATAAATGATCCAGAGCGCTTGAAGGATTATGTAATGATGGGCGAACTAAGTTTGGACGGTACCATTCAACCCATAAAAGGCGCATTGCCAATAGCCATACAAGCAAGGCGAGAAGGTTATAAAGGTTTGATTTTACCCAAGCAAAATGCCCGGGAAGCAGGCATGGTAAATAATTTAAAAGTATATGGTGTAGAACATTTATGCGAGGTAGTGGGTTTTTTCAAAGATGAACAATCGTTAACACCTGTTGATGTAAATACCAGAGAAGAATTTTTCAGTAATCAATACGAATTCGATTTTGATTTTAACGATGTCAAGGGTCAGGAAAATATCAAACGTGCTTTAGAAATAGCAGCTGCCGGTGGCCATAATGCAATTTTAATTGGTCCGCCGGGTGCAGGTAAAACCATGCTCGCCAAGCGCTTGCCAACCATTTTGCCGCCACTCAGTTTGCAAGAAGCTTTAGAAACGACCAAGATTCACAGTGTTGCAGGCAAATTGCCAGAAAATGCGTCGCTTATTAATAAACGACCTTTTAGAAGCCCGCACCATACGGTTTCTGATGCGGCATTAGTAGGTGGTGGTGGTGTGCCACAACCAGGTGAAATATCATTGGCGCATAATGGTGTATTGTTTTTAGATGAATTACCAGAATTTAAAAGAACAGTGCTAGAAGTAATGCGTCAACCTATGGAAGAACGCAAAGTAACTATTTCGAGAGCCAAGGTTGCGTTGGATTTTCCTGCAAATTTTATGTTAATAGCAAGCATGAACCCTTGCCCTTGTGGTTTTTATAACCATCCTGATAAAGCTTGTACTTGCCCACCGGGTGCAGTTCAAAAATATTTAAATAAAATTTCTGGACCATTGCTCGATAGAATTGATTTACATGTAGAAGTAACGCCTGTGGCGTTTAGTGAATTGAGCAAAGTGAGTAAAGGTGAAGATTCATCGCGTATTCGTGAACGGGTGATTGCAGCAAGAGACATACAAGCTAAGCGCTACGATGGGCAAGATGGTATTTATGCCAACGCACAAATGACGAGTAAACAACTACGAGAAGTTTGTAGAATAGAACCTGTAGGCGAGGCGTTGCTAAAACGTGCCATGGAACGCCTTAACCTGAGTGCAAGAGCCTACGACCGCATTTTAAAAGTGAGCCGCACCATTGCAGACCTAGCAGCATCTGAAAATATTAAACCTGAGCATCTAGCTGAAGCCATCCATTATAGAAGTTTGGATAGAGAAGGTTGGGCGGGCTAGGATTAGACTCATTTTTTACAGTCATTTTTTTAAAAAATTACAGCATGAAAGACAGCTACAAGCCCCTTGCATACTGATTTTTAGAGTTATAACTATTGAAGTAAAAGCATTTTCGGTAAAAAATAAATTGAACAAAACTTCCGTACCGTTACATTTGCACAATTTCTTAAAAATGAGCAGTACACTTAATTCCAACGAATCCGTTTCGTCTTCAAAGAAAAAAATCATCGTTTTAGGCAGTGGACCTAATAGAATTGGTCAAGGTATTGAGTTTGACTATTGTTGCGTGCACGGCTTATTAGCAATAAAAGAGTGCGGTTACGAGGCAATTATGGTAAACTGTAATCCCGAAACTGTTTCTACTGACTTTGATATTGCCGACAAATTATACTTTGAACCAGTGTTTTGGGAACACTTGTGGGAAATAATCGAATTAGAGAAACCTGAAGGTATTATTGTGCAGTTGGGTGGCCAAACGGCTTTGAAATTGGCAAAACGCCTACACAACCGTGGCATTAAAATTATTGGTACTAGCTTCGATAGTATGGATATTGCTGAAGATAGAGGTCGTTTTAGCGACTTGCTGAAAGAACTAGATATTCCTTACCCAGATTATGGTACGGCTTATACAGCAGAGGAAGCTATTGAAGTTGCTAATAAAGTAGGTTACCCAGTGTTGGTTCGTCCAAGCTATGTATTAGGTGGTCAGCGTATGCGTATTGTAATTAATGATGAAGAAGTAGAAAAAGCTTGCATCAGTATTTTAAAACACATACCTGATAATAAAATTTTAATTGACCATTTCTTAGATAGATGCCAAGAAGCAGAAGTGGATGCCATTTTTGATGGTGAAAACTTCCATGTAATGGGTGTAATGGAACACATTGAACCAGCAGGCATTCATAGTGGCGATAGTAACGCCGTTTTACCTGCCTTTAATTTGACACCGCTGGTCATTACCACCATGGAATATTATAGTGAAAAAATTGCAAGAGCATTGAATATTAAAGGGTTAATTAACATACAATTTGCCATTAAAAACGATAAAGTGTATGTAATTGAAGCCAATCCACGTGCTTCGCGTACCACGCCGTTTATTGCGAAAGCCTACGGTATACCTTACTTAAATATTGCTACCAAAGTAATGTTAGGAGCGCACAAGCTTACAGATTTCACAATGGAAAAGAAACTAGAAGGCTATGCTATAAAAGAGCCGGTATTTAGTTTTGAAAAATTTCCTGGTGTAAACAAAGAATTAGGACCAGAAATGAAGAGTACTGGTGAAGCGATTCGTTTTATTAAAGACCTTCGTGACCCATACTTTAGAACTTTGTACAAAGAAAGAAGTATGAACTTGAGTAAATAATATCTTACTGCAAAGGCTAATATAATAAGAGCCACAAAGCACATTTCATCGCTTTGTGGCTTTTTTTATTACTACAAAAGCAGTCATAAGTAGCGCCATAGTTTAAAGCTATTGTTTTATAGATAATATCAATTAAAGCTGTTGACAAAATCCCTCACATTTGCACGATTTTCAGCGATTGCATAAATGCCACTTGAACCAAGCAAGTAAACATTTAAAAAACACATATTATGAGTAATCGTGTATTATCTATTGGAAACACTTTTCCACAGTTTAAGAAAAAAGCAGTTGTATCTATCGAAAAAGGTAAAGAATTCGTAGAACTAACCAACGAAACAAGCGGTAAATGGACAGTTATGTTTTGGTGGCCAAAAGACTTCACTTTTGTATGCCCTACAGAAATTGCCGAGTTTAATAAAAAAGCAAGCGATTTTTCTGACCGTGATGCAGTGTTAATTGGTGCATCTACCGATAGCGAATTTGTACACGCAGCATGGAGAAGAGACCACAATGACTTACGTGATTTAAAATTCCCAATGCTAGCAGATACTTCAAAATCGTTGGCTGAAGAATTAGGTATTTTAGATGCAGAAGAAAAAATAGCTTACCGTGCTACTTTCATCATCGATCCTCAAGGTATTGTACGTTGGGTAAGCGTGTACGACCTTAATGTAGGCCGTAACGTTCAAGAAGTATTGCGTGTATTAGATGCTTTACAAACAGATGAACTTTGCCCTTGCAATTGGACAAACGATCAAAAAACATTGACTCAAGAGTTGAACATGAACTAATCAATCGGAGTTCATTAACTTATAGGACATCTTTTCTATCAATGATAAGATGTCCTTTTTTAATCCCAAACAATAAAAATTATGAGCATAGCTATTCAAAACGAAACATTTGTAAACTTATTAAACGAGTTAAACATACCAAACTACACACCTTCTGCTAATGCGCAAGTATTGCTAAACACAGAAGCAAGATTTATTAAAGACTTGAAAATTAACGTTAGCAATGTGCTAAGCTACGCACAATACCTTTCAAGAAAAGAAAGTTTGTTGTTAGCATTGTCAATTGCCGTTAATGAAAAATACGATTTACTAAAAGAGGCGTTTACCACTTTAGCTAAAGAAGCTGGCTCCACCGACGCTGAGATTTCAGAAATTATTGCCTGCACTGCTTTAATGAATACCAACAATATTTTCTACCGTTTTCGCCATTTTATTAAGAAAGATTTCTATAGCAACCAACCTGCTGGTATCAAAATGAGCATTATGATGAACCCAGTTTTAGGTAAAGAATTTTTTGAGTTGGTTAGTTTGGCTGTATCATCTGTAAATGGTTGCGAAATGTGTGTGACTTCGCATGAGCAATCTGTGTTACAACATGGAAGTTCAGAGAGCAGGGTATTTGAAGCTGTTAAATTAGCCGCTATTATTAAAGGCTTAATTACTGTGCTAGCCTAATTCGCTTTAAGTTCATCACAATTTATATCTATACACAAGCCTGTTTAATTAACAGGCTTTTTTGTTTGCTCTAAAAATGTTTGCCAATCTTGAAGCATTTTCCCTTTCAATACGCGAGGAAATTTGTGCTGACCACCCATTTTGCCTTTTATACGCATAAATGTCAAGAAGTCTTCTTCGGAAAGAATATCTAGAAATACATCCTTTAATGCGCTTTTACGTTCTACGGCATAATCATCATTTAATTCCTTCAATTTTTCATCTATTAAATAGCGCAATTGTTCTGAATTCACATTATCGTTACAAGCCAAATACCAATGGTGGGCAAAAAAATTGCCATGTGGTACACCTGTAACAGTAAATTCTGGTATAGAAATATGTAGCTCTTCACTTACAAGCTGAATCGCTTTGTTCATATTATCTACACTTAAATGTTCACCTACTAAACTTAAATAATGTTTGGTTCTACCTGTGATGACAATTTCGCATTTGTCCGTATTAGTAAATTTTACGGTATCACCAATTAAGTAACGCCAAGAACCTGCAGAAGTGCTTATTAATAAAGCATAATCTTTACCCTCTTCTACTTCATGAATCATCAGTGTTTCAGGTTCGTCTACCATTTCGCCATCGCTATCAAAGTTTTTTTCATCAAATGGTACAAACTCAAAAAAGATGTGTTCGCCAATATTTAACTTCATGCTGCAAGCATTTTGCTCATTTTGATAAGCCAAAAAACCTTCGCTTGCTAAATAAGTATCAATATATGTTAATGGCTTTGCTAATACTTTATCAAAGCTTTGCTTGTAAGGTTCAAAATGCACACCACCGTGTACATAAAAAGCAAGGTTTGGCCATATATCGTGAATGGTATTAAGGTTGTAGCGCTTAATAATCATTTCCATGCACATTAATACCCAAGCTGGTACACCTGCTATAAAACCTATATCCCATTGTGGAGCCTTTTCTACTATATCTGCAAGTTTCTTGTTCCAGTCTTTTTGCTTTGCAATTTTTTTGCCCGGTTTGTAAAATGCCTGAAACCAAATAGGCGATTTTTTTTGTGTAATACCACTTAAGTCGCCCGCATAAAAACCCACAGAATCCCATTGTAGTTCGGTACTGCCACCAAGTGTTAGCCAACCTTTACCAATAGATTTTACCGGAATGTCTTCATAATTACGCAAGCTAAATAATTGCTTATACATGGTTACTTTATTGCCTCGCAACAAGTCGTTGGTAACAGGTATGTATTTACTTGCGGCTTCAGATGTGCCAGAGGATAAAGCATAAAATTTTATTTTACCCGGCCAGCATACATCAGGCACGCCTTCAAGGGTTTTATGCCACCAGTCTTTATAAATTTTATTATAGTTGTAAGTAGGTACAAGTTCTTGAAACTTTTTGCCGGGATGTTTACTAAGTAGAATTTCATCAAAGCGATACTGCTGACCAAACTCTGTGAATCTAGCCTTCCGCAACAATTTCTTTAGTACTTTTAATTGCGTACGCCTAGGGCTGCTTTCGGGTAAGCCAAGCACACGTAGAATTTTTGCAGGAAACGTAATGTCGATAATAGCCATCTTAAGCAAATAGGGGTTATGGTGATGCTTTTAACGAAACTAAACAAATTGTTGCAAAGATAATCTTAGTCATGCGTTTTAATAATACCACAATTGACAAATCAAGCGCTCAAATTTTTATAATTTCTCAGAAGCAAGCGCACATCTTGCCAGAAATCGTAATTTTTAGCATATAAAGTATCTAGTTTTTGTAAAGCATCTTGATTTAAAGGATGTTTTGCTTTTGTTCGTAGGCCATAGCAAGAAACTATACCACCTTTTATTAATGGCAGATGTAACGGATGGGTACAATAGCCTACCCAAGATTTCTTATTAATTAAAACACTAATTGCATCTTTAAAAACTTGTGAATTATTTTTTAGCAATACTAAATGCACTGGAAAGCCAATTAATATTATTAGCGAGACGTATACATCCACTAATCTTTTCATGCGTTTGTGATAAGGCTGGTTAATTTGATAAAAACCTTCAGCAGTAAAGGTTTCACCTGTTGTAGCATTGCTATCGCTGCCTACTATGCTGCTTGTATTTTTACCTATAAAACGATAACTAATATGGTGCGGCAGCGTTTGAATAGTTTGTATTATTTGGTAGTAAGTTAATGTGCCTTCGCAAAACACCACTTCTTCTATTTGCATGGATATAATTAACAAGTACAGTTGATGTAAATTACCAATCGCTGCGTTTGTATCATTGCCAATAGCAACTCTGCCCACAATGCGCTCTTCTAAACCCGCTTTTTTAAAAATATCTGCAACGCCATTAAACTCTTCAATGCTACCTACTATAACGGTTTGCTTAATGGTACTATCGTCTCTTTGCTTTTCTATAAAACCAAGTTTCACAAAAACCCATCTAGAAGCTGTAACCAATGCGCCTGCAAGCAAACCACCAATAATGATAACGCCTCTAGAAAAACGTTCCCTTTCTGGCAAAAGTGAGTAAGAAGCAATCATTACTACAATGCCTATAAAACTTGCCCAAATAGCTTTTGTGGGTTTGTACAATTTGTCATACATGCCAGATAATGCTGCGGCGATAAGGTAAATAATAGCAAAAATGATAATAAAAAAGGGCTCAGAAGCTTGTGGAAATGGCTGCCCGTCCCGCTGAAAATGTATCCAACATTTTTCTATCAAAAACAGCGAAGCCATAATAGTTATGGCATCTAAAATTTGTAAGCCTATTTTTTTAAAACCCCTTTTTAGGAAAGCAATCATCGCTCTTAACAAAATAGCCATGCGTATACCATTGGCAAATAATGCGCCTTTGCTTTTACCAAAGTGTTTCAACACAAATATGCTCATAGCGCCGTAAAACATTTTCACGTGGTTACTACTCCCTTTTTTTAAACTCTCGCCTTTAAAATGAATGATGCTTACATCAGACAGATAGTAGTTTTTATAGCCTGCTTTTTGAATACGATAGCTTAGATCTATATCTTCACCATACATAAAAAAAATCTCGTCAAAACCTTTAAAGGCTTCCAGAATAGAGCGGCGACTCATTAAAAACGCCCCTGCTAATACATCTACTTCGTGGTTTTTATATTCGTCTAAATGACCTAGCGCATATTGGTTAAATAGTTTGGATTGTGGAAACAATTTTGCCAACCCCGCTAGCTTAAAAAAGGACGCTCTTGGCGAAGGGAAAGCCCGTTTACTTTCTGGTAAAAAATTGCCACTACCATCAATCATTCTGATACCCACACCACCACAATCAGCATTGGTTTCAAAAAACTGTACGCACCGCTGAATGCAATTTTCGCTAATAATCGTATCTGGGTTAAGATATAGAATATAATCGCCATTGCAATATTGTAAAGCTTTGTTATTGGCCTTAGCAAAGCCTTCGTTATGGGCGTTGGCTATAAAATGAACGGTAGGAAATTTTGACTCTAAATAGGGCAGGCTGCCATCGGTAGAATTATTATCTACCACAAATATTTCTGCCTCAATGGTTTCGGTAGCTCTTAATACCGAGTTGAGGCATTGTTCTAGAAAATATTTTACGTTGTAATTAACAATAATTATGGAAACAAGCATCAATCAATTTGTGATTTATCATTCGTGATTTTTGGAGAAATATCCATCACCAATTACCTACAACCTATCCTCTTACGACTGCGAAGTACGATTTTTAACGCCCAGTTTCCAAATATGCGCAAATCATTTTAAAATACAACCTATGCAAGGGTTATTTTTGCAGCATGAGTTTAAAGCAAACCTTACTAGATGCAACACAGGCAGGTGCTGCAGTAATGAAAGACTATTTTGATAAGCAATTTACCATCTCTAACAAAGAAGGCATCAACAATTTAGTTACCGAAGCTGATTTTAAAAGCGAAGAAGCGATTTTTGCTACCATCAAAGCCAATTATCCAGACCATTATATTTTAAGTGAAGAAGCTGGTTCGCTGGCGCAAAACAGCGATTATAAATGGATTATTGACCCAATTGACGGCACCGTAAATTTTGCCAATGGCATTCCTATTTGCTGTGTAAGTATTGGGCTTGAAAAAGATGGCGTAATGGAAATGGGCGCCGTATACAATCCTTTTATCGGCGAATTCTTTTTTGCACAACGTGGTTTTGGCGCAACGCTCAACGATAAAATAATTAATGTAAGCAAAAAAGAAAAACTAGCTGAAAGTTGCTTGGTTACAGGCTTTCCATATACTTATTTAGATGAGCCAAATGGTCCTTTGCAAGTGTTTGAAAAACTCATTCGGAATGGCATTCCTATAAGACGGCTAGGTAGTGCTGCTATCGATTTATGCTGGGTGGCTTGTGGCCGTTTCGATGGTTTTTACGAGCACAAACTACAAGCGTGGGATAGCGCAGCGGGCTTTTTAATTGTAGAAGAAGCCGGTGGTAAAGTTACCGATTTAAAAGGCAATCATTATAACCCGTATCAGCCAGGCATTATAGCTACCAATGGTCACATTCACACTGATTTACATATGGTAGTGAACGGGGGCAATTTATAATATAAGTTAATTTGTGATGTAACCAGCTTTTGTAGTACTATGAAGCTTTGGTTGTGTCACTCACTTGTACATTCATATCGTTATTCAGCAAAAATAGAAGTGTAAAAAGACGTTTCTTTTTTGCATAAGAAAAATTAAATTTATGTCAGAAAATACTAGAACTGAAATAAGCAGTTTGGGCGAATTTGGCCTAATAGAGCATCTTACCAAAAACTTTGAAACACATAATGCATCAACTGTTTTAAGCGTTGGCGACGATGCGGCTGTAATTGATCATTTTGGTAAGCAAACAGTCATTACTACCGATTTATTAATAGAAGGTATTCACTTCGATTTGATGTACACACCTTTAAAGCACCTTGGCTACAAAAGTGTGATGGTAAACCTAAGTGATATTTACGCCATGAATGCCACACCTACTCAAATTACGGTAAGCGTAGCATTTAGTAACCGTTTTAGTGTAGAAGCTTTAGATGAATTTTACGAAGGTATTTATGTGGCTTGCGAAAAACATGGTGTAGACTTAATTGGTGGCGATACCTCTTCTTCACAAAAAGGTTTTATCATTTCTGTAACAGCCATTGGTGAAGTAGCGCCAGACAAATTTGTGAAACGCAGCACTGCACAAAAAGGCGATTTAATTTGCGTAAGCGGTGATGTAGGTGGTGCCTTTTTGGGCTTAACACTGATGGAAAGAGAAAAGAGAATTTATCTAGAAAACCCACAAATACAACCAGACCTAGAAGGTGAAGATTATATAGTAGGTAGATTATTGAAGCCAGAAGCAAGAAAAGACATCATCGAATTTTTTGCTGCAAATGATATTGTACCAACCTCTATGATGGATGTAAGCGACGGTGTAAGCAGCGAAATTTTACACCTATGTAGACAAAGTAATCTTGGCTGTAATATTTACGAAGAAAAATTGCCCATACATGATGCGGCGCGTAAAGCAGCTTTTAAGTTTGGTTTAGACCCTACGGTTTGTGCGCTTAGTGGTGGTGAAGATTACGAACTGATATTTACCTTGAAACAAGAAGATTATGATAAAATAACGTTAAATGAAGAGATAGCTGTAATTGGATACATGACAGATATTGAAGAAGGTTGTAAATTTCAAACGAAAGGTGGCAATACGCATCCTATTACCGCACAAGGCTGGAACGCTTTTGTAAAGTAGCTATTGGCTTTGTAAATTATTATATTCTCAATATTCGTATGCAGCAACGTTTAGTAAGTATCATCGCTTTCGCTTGTGTATTTACAGCTTGCACATCATCTAAAATAAAGCATTATCAATTTAACCAAAAAACAGCAGCACCGCAACTCCAACGAGATGTCGTGCTGCTGAAAAAAATACTAGAAGCCAATCATCCAAGCTTGTATTGGTACACACCAAAAGACACCATAGATGCGGCATTTTCTGCTGCTATTAATGCCATTACCGACTCACTTGACGAAGTGGCTTTTAGAAACAAAGTTGCCACAATAATTAGCCAAATAAAATGTGGGCACACTTCGGTTAGATTCTCAGCCAACTATAGTAAGGCAATAGAACAACATCGGTATCCGTGTTTTCCACTATCTATAAAAACATGGGGCGATAGTATGGTGGTTTTGGGTAGTTTTTTCCCGAGAGATTCAACATTTAAACGCGGTACCATTATTACAGCCATCAATGGCAGAAATACGCATCAATTGATGGCTAACATGTTTCCACTCATAAGCACAGATGGTAATAGTAACGGTTTTAAAAGTCAGGTAATTAGTAGCAATTTTCCTAATTGGTACAAGCTCGCTTTTGGTGTAGATAGTACGTATCGGGTAGATTATATCAATGAAAAAGGGGAAGCTAAAACAGTAACGGTTAAAAACTTTTGGCCCACGAGAAAAGTAACTACTACAAAGGATACGTCCCTAAAAAAAGCAGTAACCACAACACCAAGTGCAAAGCAGCCAAGTAAGCATCAACAAAGGCAAGCACAATTATTTGCTAAGCGCTCTTTAACTATAGATACTACCAATAGTACAGCTTTGTTACATGTAGGCACTTTTAGCGATAGACTAAAACCTTTTTTTAGAAAAAGTATGAAAAGCATTACACTAAGTGGCGTTAAAAACATCATTATAGATGTGCGCGACAATACCGGGGGTAAGCTTGAAAACAGTACTTTTTTAACTAAGTATTTTATAGACAAGCCTTTTAAAACTGGTGATACGGTTGCAGCCATAACCAATAATATTCATTATAAAAAATACATACCACAGTCTTACTTTTTATGGCTACCGATGCACCTTTTTAGCAAAAAGAAAGCCGACGGCAGGTATCATAAACAAATAGAGGAAAGAAAAATATCTCGGCCAGCAATAAAATATCATTTTAATGGCAATATTTATTTGTTGCAGGGTGGTTTAAGCTTTTCGGCAGCAACACTATTTACTAGCAACTTAAAAGGTCAGCAGAATGTTACCATTGTTGGCGAAGAAAGTGGCGGTGGTTATTATGGTAATACAGCCATGTTTTTGCCTACGGTAATTTTGCCTAATAGCAAATTACGTATCATATTACCATTATATAGATTGGTGATTGATAGCAATAGACACCAAGATGGTAGAGGCGTTTTACCAGACATACTTGTGCTACCAAACAGTAATGCCATCAAGCAAGGCAAAGATGTAAAAATAGATACTGTGAAAGCGCTTCTTCTTAAGAAACATTCATAAGCAGTAATTTGTAAGGCTTGCTAATAGTTTTAAGGTTTACCGCGTTACAGTTAATTTTATAAAAAAAGCATCTCTATAATATGAGATGCTTTCAATATTCAACCATCACAACAAATTCGTTTATTCTGCCTCGGCTACTACTTCTTTTACTTCTGGTATCATGCGTTTCATCATACCTTCAATACCAGCTTTTAAAGTAATCATACTAGAAGGGCAACCGCTGCAGCTACCTTGCAACATTAAATTTACGACACCATCGTTATAGCTTTTAAACTGTATAGCGCCGCCATCCATTTCCACAGCTGGTTTTACATAGTTTTCTAGTAATTCTTTTACACGTTTTACAATATCGTCATCGTCTGCACTAACGGTATTGCTGGCTTCTTGCTTGGTTTTAGCTACCTCGTCATCGTTTACCACTACACCACCATTTTCCAAGTAATCTTTTAAAAATTGTTTGATGGTAGGTATTACATCTTGCCAATCTTCTGTATCAGAGGTTTTGGTAAGGGTAATAAAATTACTCGCAATAAATACACTTCTTATAAAAGGAAAACTAAATAGTTCTTTTGCTAAAGGTGAAGGACCAGCTAAGCTTTCATCAGCAAAATCAATACTTTTACCAGGATACAATAACTTATTAGCCACAAACTTCATTGTTTCTGGATTGGGCGTCATCTCTGTATATATACTGATGATGGGATTACCTGTCTTAATCATAACTAAATATTTAACTAACACAAAAGTAACAAATGCCATTTACGAAATGGGCTAAATACAGGTACTAATTGTGCCAACAGCCTTAATTTTCGTTAATCGAAAGGCGATTTTAGGTAGTAATTGTCCTAATAAATGTGCATCATTTAGTAGGATTATGATATTTTATTACCAACTAATCACCTGCATTAAATGGTTGTACTATCTTTAGCCACTATAAATTGAGTGCATGCTGGCAGGCTTTATTAAGGGAATTATTTTGGGTATTTTATTGGGCGTTTCAGTGGGTCCAATCATCTTTGCTATTATTAAGCAAAGTATTAATAATGGTCACAAAGCTGGGTATGCTTTTATTGCAGGTATTTCTTTGAGCGACATAAGCGTTGTAGTTATTTGCAATTTCTTTGGTAGTTTTTTTCAAGAAGCTTTAAGCCACCAAAAAATGATTGCACTCATCGGTGGCTGTTTTTTAATAGGGTTAGGCATTTACAGTTATTTTTTTAAAAAAGAGCCACACGAAGATCCTACTTTAGAAGCCAAAGTGCTACGCAAAAGAGATTTGGCGGGCATTTTTGCCTCTGGCTATATTATCAATATTTTAAACCCAGGTATATTTTTATTTTGGTTTGCTTGGAGCACTACTATTATAGCAGACGCTGCTAATGAAACTTATCCGCGCAGATATCGCTTTATTGTATACGGCACCTGCTTACTTACCGTACTTTGTACGGATATTTTAAAAGTAAAACTAGCGGGCATTTTAAAGCCTAAGCTCACGCAGAAAAACCTCCATCTTATCAACCAAATTGTAGGTGCGTTAATGGTAATTTTTGGTTTATTTTTAATTGTAAGGCAACTGTTTTTTAACAAATAAATACCTATGTACTAATTGCATATCGTTATCTTCATGTTGTGCTAATTTATATTTCAAAAGTTAGCATTACTACTGTGTTATGAGGCAACTGATTTTGCTATTGTTTATCACCACTTACCTACACGTTAACGCACAGCAAGGTTTTGTAATATTGCGTAAGCACAATCAAACCATTCAAACATATTTTCCTACAAGCTATATACGCTTTCAGCTAAGCAATAAACAATGGATTGAAGGACGCATTAAACGAATTAAGGAAGATAGTTTATTTATAGACCAAATGGCTATACGGCAAATAGCCAATTACTTTGGCTTACCTACTATAGATACGGTACGTTTTGGCTTGTTTAAAATTCATCTTAACGAAATTTATGCGCTACCAAAAACGGCAGACGGTCTATCGTTTCTTACCAATGGCACGTTGCTGCAAATAGGTAGTGCAGGCTATATTGGCTTAAATGTCATCAACGGTATCGGTAAAAACGAACCGGTTTTTTCTGTTGAAAATAGTACGCGATTGGGCATTGCTGCGGGCATTTTTGCACTAGGTACCTTACTACACCGCGCCCATAAAGACACCTATATTCTTGGCAAGAAGTACCAGCTTTATAGCTCAAATCATATTGTTAAGCCCTAGAATATAGCGATGCTGTAGCAAGTGTCAGGCATTTCACCGTAATTCGTAGCAACAAAGTATTATGGCAAAAAAAGCAACTTCAAAACCATCTTTGGGCAAACGTATTTGGCGCTTTACCAAGCGCATATTACTTGTCATGTTTGTGTCGTCTTTATTGTATTTAATCATTTGCCGTTGGGTAATGCCGCCTATTACCATCACACAAATTACCAATGGCTTTAGTTATGGCTTAAAGCGTGATTATGTTAGCTGGGATAAGATTTCGTACAATGTAAAGCTTGCAGCCATTGCTAGTGAAGACCAAACTTTCCCCGACCATAACGGCTTTGATTTAGATGCAATAGAAAAAAGCTTTAAGCCTAGAAAAGGCAAAAAAAAGAAACTAGCACTCGGCGCAGCAGCGAGTACCATTACACAGCAAACAGCGAAAAATGTATTTCTTTTTGGCGGTGGCGGTGTATTAAAATATGTGCGCAAAGTGCCAGAAGCTTATTTCACCTTATTGATAGAATTGATTTGGGGCAAAAAGCGCATATTAGAAGTGTATTTAAATACCATAGAAATGGGGCCAGGTATTTTTGGTATTGAGGCTGCTGCGCAGCAATATTTTGGTAAATCGGCTCAACAACTAAGTCGCCAAGAGGCCGCCATGATTATTGCCTGTTTGCCAAACCCAAAACGTTTTTCTGTAAAACCTACTAGTGTGCGTGTGGCATGGCGCTACCCACAAATTCTTCGCGAAATGCACAATATAGAAGACGATGTAGATATTCAGGCAATTATTAAATAAACGCTAGGATTTTGATGGACTTAATTGCAAGTAACGTGTCATTAGTTGTTAAAACACCCATCCTTTTGCGATAAGTGTTGCTTTACAACTAGGGCAAAAGTCTGTTTCTAGATTGGTAGGGTTGCCTCCTTTGGCATCTTGCATAAAACAATAACTTACACTACAATGCTTTAGGCCTTGTGTATGGCCAAGTTCGTGAATAGCTACTTTAAAGAGTTGAGATGCTATAGCTATTTTATTAAGCCTATAACTACTAGTAATACAAGCTTTACCTGGACAAAAGCCTAAGCCCATGACACCCCAATCTGTAATATTGCCTTTGCTGGTGCTAATGTCAACATTGGTAATGCCAATAGTTGCGTGATTGGCAGGTGTATTTTGTTGCAGAAATACTATTAAGCTATCTGCCCTGAAGCGCTGCCTTGCAGGATAAAACGCGTGTTTTGGTAAAGGCTGAGCTGGCAATACTTGAATATGTTGATAATGTTTGCGCAAAGTATCTAACATTTTTTGTACTAGACTTGTAGATATACTACCCAATGGCTGCACATCAATAACTAGTGGCAGGCTTGGCTTTGGTGCTGGTAAAGGCGCATTACAAGCAGAATAGGTGCTTATTAATAACAATAATACCATTGTTGCCAAACATTGCTTTGCCATTATAAATAAAGAATTTCGATAAAGGTATTTTTCTGCCGTTGTTGATAAGTTGGGCAGATAGACGGTAAGCTAAGATACCAACAACACCGAACAACCCACAGCAAATTACACCCTAGAAATTTCCTAGCTAGGCAATTTTTTTTCCTAGCTAGGAAATGATGCTTTCCTACCATGCTAATTTTTTTTCCTAGCTAGGAAATTTTTTTTGTAGCGCACAAAATTGTTATCGCTTAGTTTCTGCCATTTAAAACTTGCTGTTTTGTATAGCAACAGAGAGTAAAACAGTGCAAAAAAGGTTAGTTAACGCGACTAAACTGTTACTGTAAAAATGCAAAGCAGTCGCTATTAATTCCATTAAGATTGCTTTGTGCCTTATAATAATGTAGCGGATAACTGCTATTGTTTTTCAGCTTACAATACCTACGCTTTAATAAAACTGAATAGCAAACAAAGGATATAATTGTGCAAGGCAACTGGTGATATTTAAAAGTCCTACCGCTGTTAAAGAATATTAATACAAAAGCCCCAAACCGTTTGAAAGGTTTTGGGCTTTATATTAATTATCCTGTGGCTTTTTTACGCTCTGAGGACGTTGTTGTGGTGGCTTATTATTGGGTGTTTGCGGTACTCGCATTGGCTTTGGAAGTTCTACTGGCTGCTGTGGTTGTTGTTGTGGTACTAATGGCCTGGGTCTTTGTGGCACAACGGGTGTATAAGTAGGTGGTGTATACTGCGGCCTACTAGGCATCGGTCTATTATCTCTATTTTGTGGTACCTGTGGCAGCCTCGGGTTATCTACAGGCTGCTGGGATTGCTGTGGCATAGATGGTCTTGGCCTTTCTGGAACGGCAGGTGTGTTAGTAGGTGGTGTATACTGTGGTCTACTAGGCATCGGTCTATTATCAGGGTTTTGTGGTACCTGTGGCAGCCTTACGTTATCTGCAGGCTGCTGCGGTTGCTGCTGTGGGACAGATGGTCTTGGCCTTTCAGGTAAGGCAGGTGTATTGGCAGGAGGTGTGTATTGTCTACTTGGTGGCGCAGTATTATTAGGATTGTTGTCATTGCTAGGCATATCTCTATTAGGCGCAGCAGTAGTAGGCAACTGACCTGGTCTTGGTTTGTTGTCAATAAAACTTGGTGTGCCTTTTTCCATATCATTTTGTCTAATTCTTGGACGGTACACATTGATGTTATTATTACTTACTTGCTGACCTGGTTTGTTCGCATCGTGCAACTCATATGGCTGTATTGACCTACCTGTATAGCGTTCTACATCGTTCCTATCTGGTCCTTGCCAGTATCTTGCACCACGATATTGGTTGGTTGTATTAATAATTGTGGTATTGTTAATAATGGTTACATTATTATTCCGAACTGCATAATAGTTGCGAATGTTATTACTACCCATATATTGGTTAGGTACAAAACACCAGTAGTGCTGTGGTATTGTATTAAAGCCAATTTCTACACCAATACTGATGCCTGGTGATAGCGGCGCCCAACCATAGTAGCCACCACCACTACGCCAGCTTACCCATGCAGGTGCCCACTCGTAGCCAGGTATCCATAGCCAGCCATAAAAGTTATCGTAACTCCAGCGACCATAATGGAACGGTGCCCAGCCCCAGTTATAATCCGATACCCATGTCCAGCCATAAGCGGTATAGGTCCAATGACCATCTGTTTGATAAGGCACAAAACCAGGTTGGTTGGCTATCCATACACGACCATATTGCGGGTAATCTATCCAGCGACCATAAGGCGATAATTCAGTATAAAAAGTAGAAAAAGAAATCTCATCAGCTTCTTGCTGAGGTTCTTGGTAAACAGGACGTGGTGCGCTAGTAGTCTGTGATACATAGCAGGATGTAGCGCTAGTAGCAATGACAAGCGAAGTAACTGCTATTTTGAATAGGGTTTTCATGATGTAACGTTTAGGTCGATAAAACATATTTACAAATACTGACGAAAATCTCATGCCATACTGTAAAACGAAATGTTAATACTTTGTATTAGCATGTATAGACGGAGTATTTAAAACTAGAAACATGTATAAATAAGTACTTTAGCTAGTTTATTCTGTAAAGCATGCGTTTGTCAAATCTACAAAAATAATCGTCACTTGCTAAGGCAAATAGTTACATAGACTTTATTATACTTAATTATTGTAGCTGTTTAATGCTATGATTTGGGGGCTTTTTTGGTATCAAACAGTATAGGACCACAATTTCACTAGCTTTGAAATAAAAATATATTTGTGCGACAATTATCACTTTATAGCATGTCGATATTATATATATTGGCAGGAGTTAATCATTTTTGGCACAAAACCATCTACCTCACAATGATGCCCGCTTGGCTTGGCTATCACGAAATATTAGTGCTACTTAGCGGTGTTTTTGAAGTATTACTAGGCGGGCTACTGTTACCAATACGCACAAGACGGGGTTCTGCTTGGGGTATTATTTTATTGTTGCTTGCAGTGTTTCCTGCAAACGTACAAATGATGCTAAACTTTCTTCATACACAGCAACCTTATGCTTGGCTTACCATTGTAAGATTACCGCTACAAATGTTACTTATTTGGTGGGCTTACGGGTTTACCAAAACCAATAAAATTTAGCGGATTGTTCAACAAATGTGCTTTAGCTTCCATGTTTATATTGTTTTTAAAACAACTTATTCTATATCAGTAATTGAACTTAGCAATTTTGCTGGCACACCACCTACAATCGTATTTGCCGCCACGTTTTTAGTTACTACAGCGCCTGCAGCTACAATAGCATTTTCGCCAATAGTTACACCTGGTAATACGGTTACACCTGCGCCTAACCATGCGTTTTGTTTAATGACGATGCCATTAAGTACCAATGATTTTCTTTGACTTGGGTTGATAGGGTGGTTTTCAGTAATGAGGTTTACTTTAGGACCAATTAATACATTGTCCTCGATAGTTAAGCCGCCTAGGTCTAAAAAGCTGCAAGCGTGATTGATAAATACATTTTTACCAATAGTAATATGCTTTCCAAAATTGGTATAAAATGGCACAAAAACAGTTGTGCTTATATCTATTGCCTTACCAATAATCTCGCTTAACCGCTCTCTAATTTCGTCTATGGTTTGTGCGTGATTCAAACTGGCAGAAAGCTTAATAGTTGCCGCTACACCTTGCCAAATTTTTGGTAATTGTGGATCGTCTTTATCAATAGTGCCGCCTTTAAGCATTCTTTCAAAAATATCTATTTGTTCTTGCGCCATGAATGATGTGTTTTACTGATAGATACAAAGGTAGTTAGGCAGTATTTTTTACACAAAAAAGCCGTTACATATAGATGTGTAACGGCTTATATTGAAAATTAAAACGGTGTACTTATTTAATACCGTACTTGTATTTATATCTTTCGTACAGTTGTTGTTGTTTATTGTCTAGGCTTACTTGGCGACCTTGTATAAATGCATAAGCTACATTGCTACTTTTCATGTCTAGTATATCGCCGTCGGTTACGATTATGTTGGCGTCTTTACCTGCTTCTATAGAACCTGTAGTTGCATCTATCCCCAGTATTTTAGCTGCGTTTAGTGTAATAGCAGATAAGGCTTCTTCTTTGGTTAAACCATAAGTAGCGGCTGTGCCTGCATTATAACTGAGGTTGCGGTAGCGGGCTTCATCAAACGCGTCATTGATGGCAAATAATACACCTGCCTTTTGCAAAGCTGCTGGCGTTTTATAGGGTTGGTCTACGTCATCATCTTCAGTAGCTGGTAAAGCGTGAGATTGATTTAGAATAACCGGAATATTATTGGCTTTTAGTAAATCAGCAATTAAAAAACTTTCGCTGCCACCTACTATGACCACGCTAAAGCCAAACTCTTTTGCAAAGTCGATAGCCACCAACATTTGCTTTACTTGGTCGGCATGTACAAATAGCTTTTGTTTTTTGTCAAACAATCCTTTTACAGCTTCAAGTTTTAAGTTGGTAGCAGTGTGTGTAGGTTCGGCCAAATAAGCTTTAGCTTCACTAAAGAAAGTTTTGATTTCATCTACTTTATCTAAAGCTGCTTTATTAGGGTCTACTGCTTCGCCCGCTGCAGCACCAAAACCACGAAAGCCGCCGCCTCTTCTACCAGTACGTGCGATGAAGCTAGGCATGTTTACGTGAATGCCCCCGTCCATTTTATAAGCTGCATCTTCCCAGTTCCATGCATCAAGCTGTACCACAGTAGATGAACCACTAATAACGCCGCCTTCTGGCGCCACACTTGCCAATAAAATACCATTAGATTTAAGCACATTAATTACCCGAGAATCTGTATTGTAGGCCGTAATAGAGCGAATACTGGTGTTGTAGTCCCCCAACTCGGTGAAGTCGTTACTACCACGTACACCATTGGCAATTTCTTTTAAACCAAGGTCGGTAGACGATAATATTAAGCCTGGATATACATGCTTGCCTTTGCCATCTACTATTTTGGCGCCACTTGCTGGTGTTATGGTTGTAGATACTTGTACAATTTTACTATCATTTACTTCTACTGTAGCGCCTTCAACCACCTGACCATTGCCTATATGTATCGTAGCATTGGTAATATATAATTTACCCTTAAAGGCTGGTGTAGGATACACTACTTCCTGCGCTGTTGCTATACCAGCTAGCAATAAGATAGCTGATAGAGAACAAAATATTTTCTTCATAATTGGTTCTTTAATAGATGATTAATTTTTACCGTCGCCTTCTTGTTCGTCTATTGTAATTAAGCCATTGTGATGACCGTGGTCGCCACAGCTTAATATTACTTGCCAGCTAGGTTCAGCTGCTCTCATTGGTGTGCCTGCTTTTTTCTCGCCATTTAATTTTGAGATTAAGCGGTTACGTTCTGCTGCTATTTTCTTTCTAGCGGCTTCGTCGTTTTCTCTAGAAAAATAAACCGTTCCATCTACAATAGTGTACAAACTTTTGGCATATATACTAAGTGGGTTATCGCTCCACAATACTAAATCGGCATCTTTACCTACTTTAATACTTCCAACTTTATCTTCTACATGCAATGCTTTTGCAGGATTTAAGGTTACCATTTTCAAAGCATCTTCTTCTGGTACGCCACCATATCGCACCGTTTTACCAGCTTCTTGGTTTAAGCGGCGCGCCATTTCGGCGTCATCACTGTTAATACACACGTTTAAACCCATTTTGTACATAATAGCTGCATTATATGCGATAGCATCGGTAACTTCTACTTTGTAATACCACCAATCCGAGAAGGTAGATGCATTAGAGCCGTGTGCCTTCATTTTGTCGGCCACTTTATAGCCTTCTAGTATGTGTGTAAATGTGTTGAACTTAAAGCCATATTTATCGCCTACTCGCATAGCAGCTGTGATTTCACTTTGTACATAAGAGTGGCAAGTGATAAAGCGTTTTTTATTTAATATTTCAACCAATGCATCTAACTCTAAATCTCTACGTGTTTTGGGGTCTATTTTCATGGCTTTTTGGTAGTCTACCGCACGCGCAAATGCATCGTTTAATACTTCTTCTACACCCATTCTTGTATCCGGAAAACGGTTATTGTTTTGAGAAGTGGTACGCTTTACGTTTTCGCCTAATGCAAATTTGATGAAAGGATCCCAACCTTTAAATTTCAAATCATCGTCATTTGCACCCCAACGTAGTTTAATTAATTGCGTTTGACCACCGATTGTATTTGCAGATCCGTGTAAAATGTGTGAAGAAGTTACACCACCACTTAGTTGACGATATATATTGATATCTTCAGGATTTAAGTTATCACCTATTCTTACTTCAGAGGTAACTGATTGTGCACCTTCGTTAATAGAAGCGGCGGCAATATGTGAGTGTTCATCTATTATACCAGCTGTTAAGTGCTTACCTGTACCATCAATTACTTTAGCACCATCAGCAGATAGGTTTTTGCCCACTTTGGCAATTTTACCATCTTTTACTAATACGTCTGTATTTTCTAGTTTTCCATCTTTTTCGTTAGTCCAAACTGTTGCGTTTTTAATCAACATGGTTTCTTGCTTTGGTAATTCTTCGTTACCATAGCCATCAAAAGGAAAAGTAACTTTTCCTAAACGCAAAGGCGGTGTAGGACGTTTTCTTGTACTATCAACTGAAACATTTGCTTTTACAAAAGAAGCTGTCCAAGTAACACGATTACCTGCAGTGTCTTCACCTGTACCGCTCCAAACATCGCCATTGGCAATACCACTTAAGCGAAACTGTGTAGCTGCTGTGCCAAAATTGCCTCTACCACCACCGAAACCGCCTGTAGGTGCGCCACTTGCATTACCACCACCAAACCCACCGCCTCTTCTTGGTGCTACTGGTGAGAAACTCAATTTTACAATTTTACCATCAAAGCTGAATTTTGGTGTAAGTGTATCTTTACCAATTACAGAGGCTGTGGCTGAGCTTTTAACATCTAATACATAATTGATTACACCACTTGGTGCATTAATTGCTAAGTTGTACGTTGCTTTTACATCGTTCCAGCCATCTGCTTTTACAACGTATTTTTTGCCTTGTACATAGTTATCTAAAATAGCCGCTTTTTCAGAGAAAATGCTATCAGTAGTAATTAAAAAGTTAGCCAATTTGCCTGCTTCTAAACTACCTACTTTGTCGTAAATACCTAATAATGTAGCGGGCGTTTTAGTAAGCGCTTCGAATGCCTTTGTAGGTGTTAACCCATATTCAATGGCTTTCCGTAAATTGGTTAAAAATAACTTAGGGTCACGTAGGTCTGCTGCCGTTAAGCAAAAGTTCACATTTGCTTTTTCTAATGCCGAAGGATTAGTGGGTGCTAATTCCCAATGTTTCATATCGGCCAATGATACAAATCTTGCATCATTTGGATCTTCAACATCCATGGCTTGTGGATAATTTAACGATAAGATGTAAGTGGCTTTAGTAGCAGCTATTTCCTTTATACGTTGGTATTCGTTACCGCCACCTTTTATAATGTATTGCGTTCCAAATTCTTTAGCTACTCTATCTGCACGCAAGTCAACCCATTTATCTTCTGCCTCAAATATTTGTGGCAATGATTGTAAATCGTTAAAAGCTTGTAATGATAAATTGATACCTTCTGTAGCAGGCTTCGTTTTGTACCACTGTGCATCTAAATAAGTTTGGCGCAATAAGGCAATACTTCCCATTACACTACTAGGATAGCTTTGCGTAGAAGTACCTTTACTAAAAGAATAGTGGGCTGATGCTTTTTCTTTTAGTAATGCAAAATTATCTTCTGTGTTGGCCAAAGTAACAACTGCACCACTACCACGAACGATACCATCTTTCACGTGCGTTAACACCGTACCAAAACCACTTTCCCTGTAGGTTTTTGCTTTTGCTTCGTCTACGGTAAATAATTTAGCAGCATCCGTTTCTGGTTTAACTGCTTGGTTCCAAGCGTATGCGCCTTTTGTATTAGATGTTAATTGTGCTGGAGCATTAAAGTTAAAACCACCGGCACCAAGCTGACGTTGCGGTGTCGCTACGCCATAGTCGCTATAAATATCTACAAACGACGGATAGATAAACTTGTTGTTACAGTCTACTACAACAGCGTCCTTAGGAATACTGATTGTGGAGCCAACGCTTACAATTTTACCATCGCGAATAACAAGTGTAGCTTTTTGTAAAATAGATGTTGACGACTGGACGATGGTGGCATTAGTAAAGGCATAACAGCCGTCCCTTTTGTCTGCAACACCATTAACTGGAAATGTTTCTTGGGCCTGTAATAAAAACGTAAACAAAAGCCCCGAAAGCAATAGCTTCAATTTTCTCATAAATTACTCAGTTTGCTTTGTGATGAAGGCTAAAGCTACTGAATGTGTGGCCAAAAAAGAGCCACTCATCAATAAAAATGATGAATGGCTTGAAAAAAACATGAATTTTAAATTTTATTATTTGAATTGGCCATTGTTTACGTCGTTTATAAAGCCGATAACACCAGGAAAAAAGTGTGCTTGATCGTCCCACATTGACAAGTGGCTACCTTCTGGGCAATACAGATAGCGCCCTTTTTGTACTTGCGTACTCATCCATTTCATATGTTCAGGATCCATGGTATCGTGTTTAGCTCCTACTGTAAGTGTGGGTACTTTAATTTCTGGTAATCTTGCTTTAATATCCCAATTTGCCAAACGGCCGCCTACACCAAACTCACTTGGACCTTGCATCATCGTATAGACCTCATTATTGGCATGTTTAAAAGCTCTATTTACAGCATCAGGCCATTCTGGTAAGCGGCATAGGTGTTGGTTATAAAAGTTAGGTATTAACAATTCCATGTATTTAGGATTTTTAAAATCGCCCTTTGCTTCTATTGCTCTAACGGTATCTAATACTTTGGGATCCATTTGTTTTGCCAATACATCATTGGCATATTTACCATAATCTGGGCAACTGGCCATCATGTTACAGATAATTAAGCCTTTTAAGTTTTGTTGGTATTTGAGCGCATATTGCATAGCTAACATACCGCCCCAAGAATTACCTAATAAATAAAAATTGTCTTTATCTAAATGTAATGCTTTACGAACTTGTTCTACTTCTTCAACAAAGCGATCGATAGTCCAAAGGCTACTGTCTTTTGGTTGGTCGCTGTAGTAAGAACCTAATTGATCATATTCTATCATTTCAAAACCTTCTTGTGGAAAGAAGCTCTCAAAACTTTCAAGGTATTCATGCGTCATAGCTGGACCGCCGTGTAACATTAAAACCTTGATTTTGGGGTTATTACCTATGGTTTTGGTCCACACTTTAAATGTACCAATAGACGTAACAACAGGTATCATTTTTACACCCGCAGATTGCACACCTGAGTCGTGAGGGGCAAAATATTCTTTTACCGTTACAGATTTGTTCTCACTTTTTTGATTACAAGCCCAAAGTAATAAAGTAACAAAGGGCAATAATAGTAGTTGTCTTAATTTCATAGCGTTTGTTCGTTTATGAACTGAAGGTACCTTAAAACACTATAATTGACAAAGAGTTTCAAAACAAGCTTACCAATTGATATAGCTTTTTGAAACTCTTTATTACAGATATGCAGAAATGTGCTGAATCTATCTACCCATGTATACCATTAATATTTGTACATCGCTTGGATTTACTCCGCTTATTCGGCTAGCTTGACCAAGAGTGTGTGGACGAATTTTTTTAAATTTTTGCAATGCTTCGTTAGACAAGGCATTCACTTTATCGTAATCAAAAGAATCAGGGATAATCATGTTTTCTAGCTGCCCCATTTTGTTTACCAGTTCTTGTTCCTTCTCTATATACCGCTCGTATTTAACTTGTATTTCGGCTTGTTCTAGTTCTTTTTCATCAAAGCCGTTCAAGTGTAAGGCAAGTGCTGGAATTGCAAGCATCATCTCTTTTAAGCCCACGTTTGGTCGTAAAATAATTTTATTAGCCCTTTGTTTTTCTGTTATTGGTGATGACTGAATGGTTTCAAAATATGGGTTAATGTCATCCGCTTCTACGTTAAAATCTTTTAAAACAGATGTGATTTGCTTAACACTGTCTTGCTTCTTGTATACCCTATCCAATCGTTCTTTTGATGCTAAGCCCAAATTATAGCTCATTTCTGTTAAGCGCAAATCTGCATTATCTTGACGCAACAATGTTCGGTACTCAGCACGGCTTGTAAACATTCTGTAGGGCTCGTCTGTGCCTTTACTTATGAGGTCGTCTATCAATACACCAATATAAGCTTCGCTTCTCTTAAGTACTACCGGCTCAAGTTCTTTTGCTTTTTGGTGCGCATTAATACCGGCCATCAACCCTTGGCAAGCCGCTTCTTCATAGCCTGTAGTACCGTTGATTTGACCCGCAAAGAAAAGGTTACTCACCAACTTGGTTTCTAACGAATATTTTAATTGTGTAGGCGGAAAATAATCATATTCTATAGCGTAACCTGGCCTAAATACTCTGCAATTTTCAAAACCTGGTACTGTGCGCAAGGCTTTTATTTGTACCTCCTCTGGCAAAGAGGTAGAAAAGCCGTTTACGTATATCTCGCAAGTGTTCCATCCTTCAGGTTCTACAAACAGTTGATGTCTGTCTCTTTCGGCAAAACGGTTAATCTTATCCTCAATACTTGGGCAATATCTTGGGCCACGACCTTCTATACGCCCTTGATACATGGGACTTCTATCGAACCCCGTTTTAAGAATATCGTGTACTGTTTGGTTTGTGTAAGTAATATGACAACTTCTTTGCTGTTCTGGCTTTATTTTTTCTATGTCTAAATAAGAGAAGCCCGTAATAATATCATCTCCTTTTTGCTCTTCCATTTTAGAATAATCTAGGCTTCTACCATCGATTCTAGGCGGCGTTCCTGTTTTTAAACGATCGCTTTCAAAACCAAAAGCTACCAATTGTTCTGTAATACCCGTTGCAGCCTTCTCACCTACACGACCACCACCAAACTGTTTTTCACCAATATGAATTATACCATTTAAAAAAGTACCACTAGTAACTACCACCGATGTGGCTTTTATTTCATTACCCATACCTGTAATTACGCCACAAACCTTGTTGTTTTTTATAATTAACGAGCTCACCATATCTTGGTAAAAATCAACATTGGGTGTTTGTTCAAGCATTTCACGCCAAGTAGCAGCAAATTGCATTCTGTCACTCTGCACTCGAGGGCTCCACATTGCAGGACCTTTACTCACATTTAACATGCGAAACTGTATCATACTCTTGTCTGAAACAAGACCACTGTAGCCACCCATTGCATCTATTTCTCGTACTATTTGCCCCTTAGCTATACCACCCATGGCAGGATTACAACTCATTTGGGCAATGGTTTGCATATTCATAGTAATCAACAGCACCCTACTACCAAGATTAGCTGCCGCAGCTGCCGCTTCGCAACCTGCATGACCCGCACCTACCACTATTACATCGTATTCTGGAAACATCATTACTTCAATTGAAAGACAAAGATAAAACAAGCCCTTGACGACATGTGAAACTTCTTAAGGGAACGCCACGTTCCACGTGAAACGTGACACAAAAGATATGTTTGAAAAAATTTCAAGACTAATTATTGTTCCACGTGAAACTGGTTAATATAATAATCCTCTTTATTACGCATTTTCTCAGCTTCTCTTGGGGATTTGTCGCCGTATCCGCAAAGATGAAGCGCACCGTGAAACAATACACGGAGGGTTTCATCGTGTATAGTCGAGCCATGTTGATTAGCGTTATCCCTTACTCGATCTAAACTAACATATACTTCGGCCGTAATGGCCTCTTGCTTATCCGACAAAGGAAAGGTGATAATATCTGTATAGTAATCATGGTTTAGAAAGTCTTTATTTATTTGTAGCAGATATTCATCAGAACAGAAAACGTAATCGAGTTTTTTTAAAGGTTTGTTTTCTAGATCAAAGATGTTGGCAATGAACTGTTTTAATAATGCCCTATTTCTTATGGTCAGTTGTTTATCGGCAGTGTGAAATGAAACTGTTTGCATGATGGTATCTACATTTGTTATATCAAATTTCGTAACAAAAACCTATTGCGCAAGTTTACATTTGCACTACAATAGATACAATGAAACGATTAAGTGATTTAGGAGTTGGTCAGAAAGCGATTATACATTCTTTTGAGAAAGATGATATCTTCATTAAACTAATGGAAATGGGTTGTGTGCCCGGAGAAATAGTAAAAATCATTCAGGTTGCGCCACTCGGAGACCCAATATCCATTGCAGTTTCTGGGTACAACTTAAGCCTTAGATTAAGCGAGGCTAATAATATTTTTATAGAAGAGGTTGTATAAATCATTCAAAAGCGTAATCACATGAAGGTTGGTTTGTATTTTGGCTCCTTTAATCCTATCCACATTGGGCATCTAATAATAGCCAACCATGTAATAGAACATACAAATCTAGACCAGGTATGGCTCGTTGTAAGTCCGCAGAATCCATTAAAACCAGCAGCTAGCTTACTAAACGAATATCAACGCCTACACCTTGTGCAATTGGCGATAGCAAATAATGACAAACTAAAAGCTTCAGACGTTGAGTTTAAACTACCGAAGCCCTCCTACACGATAGATACACTTATTTATCTGGCCGAAAAATACCCAAACCATCAATTTAGTATCATATTAGGCGGAGATAGTTTCATCAACATAAGCAAATGGAAAAACGCAGATGTATTGCAAAAAAATTATCCTCTGATTATTTATCAACGACCAAAATTTCTGATAAGCAACAACGCTATCAACAAAAACATGACCATTCTAAATGCGCCGTTATTAGATATCTCAGCGACAGCAATTAGACAATTAATAAAAGACAAGAAGAGTATTCAATACTTAGTAACAGATAGTGTTCGCGGAGAAATTGAAAAATATGGATACTATAGATAACAAGTCCTAATACCTTTGCACAAAGCAAATGCTAGTAATAGTTATAATTTTATAGCTGCTGTTACGTTTATAATAAAGCATTCAACAACTTTGGTAGCATATTCATATGGCTCAAGATAACTCGCAAATTTTTCAAACGAATAACCCTACAAGATGGCAGCGCTTTAAATGGGCTGGCAGAATAATACTAGTATTGGCATTGGTAGCTTTAGCAGCTGTTCTCATTGCATTATTTAATGCGTCCCTACCAGATATCCCACTCGAAGGCAGAGCGATTAAAAAAGTATTAACCGAAAAAATACCAGAATATCGAGAAAGTAAAATGGGCAGAGAGTATCGAGGTATGCGGAAATTCATAGAAGAAAAATGGGCAAAAGGAGAAGGTGTCGGTCAAAAAAATCCAAATCTAGACCTATCTACTTCTTCATTATTTAACGATAGTTTAGGTATAAGAGCCGCTTTTTATGTTAACTGGGATCCTCAATCGTTTTTATCGCTTAGAAGAAATATTAACAAGGTAAACCTTGTATTACCAGAGTGGTTTTTCATTGACCCAAAATCAGATACACTTATCGCCAATATAGACAAAAAGGGATTTGATGTGATTAAAGCGGCAAAGGTGAAGGTAATGCCGATATTATCTAACAACTATAATAGTGTGTTCAGTGGCGCTGCTTTACATAGGATACTAAATAATAAGGCTAAAAAAGATAGGCTCATCGCAGATGTACTGAAACTAATTATCAAATACAAGTTTGCCGGAATCAATGTAGATTTTGAAGAACTAAAAGAATCCAATAACGAAACGCTCAACAACTTTCAGAAAGAATTATACACTACTCTGCATGCGAACGGTTTTATGGTTACTCAAAACGTATCGCCGTTTAATGAAGATTACGACTATAAACGTTTGTCCAACTATAACGATTATATTTTTTTAATGGCGTATGACGAACACTCTGAAAGTACTGGCCCTGGACCTATAAGTGGACAAAGATGGATAGAAGCTGCGGTAGACCATTTGGCTAAAGTTGTACCAGCAAAGAAAATTGTATTAAACATCGCGGCTTATGGCTACGATTGGAAGAATGGCAAAGTTGAAAATACACCCCTAACTTATCAACAAGCATTAGTAACAGCAAGAGAGAGTGATGGCATTGTAGATTTTGATAATGATAGTTATAACCTGCATTATCAATACTATGATGAGCATGAGATATTGCATGAAGTTCATTTTACAGACGCCGCGACAAACTTTAATACACTAAGGTTTGCAACAGAATACGGCTTAGCGGGAACTGCCATTTGGCGTCTCGGCGCAGAAGACAATCGTCTTTGGGATTTTTACAACCTACCAATGACAAAACAAGCTTTACGAAAATTTGACTTCAATGAATTTAGCAAAGTAACAGGCTTATCAGAAGTTGACTTTATGGGTCAAGGAGAAATTTTAGATGTGGTATCTACACCAAAAGATGGCAATATAAAATGTGAACTTGATAGTGCGGACATGGTAATATCCGAAGAAAACTATGTTACACTTCCATCAAGCTATGTTGTTAAAAAATGGGGCTATACAAGTAAGCCAGAAATTGTATTAACATACGACGACGGCCCAGATCCAAAATATACCAAACAAATATTAGACACATTAGCTTATTATAACGTAAAGGCTAGTTTTTTTCTTGTAGGCTTAGAAGCTGAGAAAAACATTCCGCTAGTAAAACGTATTTTTAGAGAAGGACACGAAATTGGTAATCACACATTTACACACCCTGATATGAGTGCCGTTGGCAACCAACGTGCATTACTAGAAATGGATGCAACACGGTTGTTAATAGAATGTATTACAGGCCACAGTACCATATTATTTAGGGCGCCATTTAATGCAGATTACGAACCACAAAAACACGAAGAGATAGAACCAGTTGCCTTAAGTAGAAGTAGAAATTATATTACAGTGGGCGAAGGTTTAGACCCTGAGGATTGGCAAAAAGGTTTGTACAAAAATTTTACAGCAGATACAATTTTTAATAGAGTTAAGAGAGCGTATGATGATCACCTCGCTTCTGGCGATAGTGTCAACATTATATTATTACACGATGCTGGCGGAGATAGAAGCCAAACTGTCCTAGCTACAGGTATGCTAATTCGTTATTTTAAGGCTAAGGGTTATGAATTTACAACTGTGGCAAATTTACTCGGGAAAAAAACAGATGAAATTATGCCACCAGTACCTCATGGAAATGGATATTACTTACTTCAGGTAAATTATGCAATTGCTGAGATAGGCTATCTGAGCGGTTATATATTCTATGCCTTATTTTTAGTATTCATGCTATTGAGCGCTATTCGATTACTTACCTTGGGTGTACTCGCAATCATACAAAAGAAAAAAGAACAACGGCTTGCTCCAATAATGCCAACCCCCCTTCCATTGGTATCAATTATTGTTCCCGCGTATAACGAAGAAGTAAATATAATTGACTCATTAAATAATTTGCTTAAATGCGACTATGCGAACTTTAATATCATTTTTGTAGATGACGGAAGCAAGGATACTACTTGGCAAAAGGTAAATAACGCCTTTGGCAATCATCCAATAATAAAATTATATACAAAGGTCAATGGCGGTAAAGCTTCTGCTTTAAACTTAGGTATTGCACAAACAAACGCATCGTATGTAGTGTGTATAGATGCTGACACAAAACTTGCGCAAAATGCAGTCAGCAAGTTGATGGAAAACTTCTTTGTTGAAAAGACTGGAAACGAAAAAGAAGTAGGGGCGGTAGCTGGCATTGTAAAAGTTGGTAATGAAGTAAACATACTTACCAAATGGCAAAGTATAGAATACATCACCAGTCAAAACTTTGACAGAAAAGGTTTTGCGTATGCAAATGCTATTACAGTGGTACCTGGTGCAATTGGTGCATTTAAGAAACAAGCCATAATAGATGCAGGTGGATTTACCACAGATACTCTTGCAGAGGATTGTGACCTCACCATAAGAATAATAAGAGAAGGCTATACGATTGCTAACGAACCAAGAGCTATTGCCTATACAGAAGCACCAGAAACTGTGAAACAATTTATGAAGCAACGCTATAGATGGAGTTTTGGTGTAATGCAAACTTTTTATAAACATAGAGATTTGATGCTAAACGTCAATCATCGATCGCTAGGCTTTATAGCAATGCCAGATATTTTACTGTTTAAATATATTATCCCGTTTTTTACGCCACTCGCTGATTTACTAATGCTTATTGGCTTATTAACTGATAATGCTAAGCTGATAGGATTGTATTATATTTTATTTACAATAGTGGATGCTGCAATTGCTGCATTATCATTTTTGTTTGATAAAGAAAACCCTACAAAACTGATTTGGTTGATACCGCAGCGTATCATTTATCGTTGGTTAATGATGATTGTACTTTTTAGATCATTTAAACGCGCTATAAAAGGCGAGTTACAGCATTGGGGCGTACTAAAAAGAACCGGTAATGTCAAAATGGTGAGGGAGGCAAAATAAAAAGCGCCCATTTCGGAACGCTTCGCGGTGAGTAAGAGATTCGAACTCTTGATACAGTTTCCCGTATACACACTTTCCAGGCGTGCTCCTTCAACCACTCGGACAACTCACCTGTTATAATAATAGGAGAGCAAAAATAATGTATCACCTTTTAATAATGGTACAAAGTTTAACAGATAAATGTATTATACTCTTTGATCTGTATTGAGTCATAGCAACATATTATATAAATTAAAACTACAAAGCAATGAATGAAAAATTTATATCAAGACTTACTGAAGAATTGGAAACAATAGATGAAGCTGGATTATTTAAAAGGGAACGCATCATTACAAGTGAACAAGGGGCTGAAATTGTTGTAAATGGTAAAACGGTTTTGAACTTTTGCGCGAATAACTATTTGGGCTTGTCATCACATCCTAAAGTAATAGAAGCAGCACACAAAGCCATAGATACACATGGCTACGGTATGAGTAGCGTACGTTTCATTTGCGGCACGCAAGATATACATAAAGAATTAGAACAAAAGATTGCCTCCTTCTTGGGTACAGAAGATACCATTTTGTACGCAGCAGCGTTTGATGCTAATGGTGGCGTATTTGAACCATTGTTCAACGAAGAAGACGCCATTATCAGTGATTCATTGAACCATGCTAGTATTATCGATGGCGTACGTTTGTGCAAAGCGCAACGTTACCGTTACGATCACAATAACATGGAAGATTTAGAACAAAAATTACAAGCTTCAGCTCATTTACGCAGCAGAATTATTGTAACAGATGGTAGCTTTAGCATGGACGGCACGATTGCACAACTTGATAAAATCTGCGACCTAGCAGATAAATACGATGCAATTGTCATGATAGATGAATGTCACTCATCAGGCTTTTTGGGTAAAACGGGTCGAGGTACACATGAATATAGAAATGTGATGGGAAGAATAGATATTATAACAGGTACACTCGGCAAAGCATTGGGGGGCGCTAGTGGTGGTTTTACATCAGGCAGAAAAGAAATTATAGAAATTCTACGCCAACGTTCAAGACCCTATTTGTTTTCAAATACAGTAGCACCAAGCATTGTAGGCGCGTCTATTGCTGTATTAGATATGCTAACAGAAACAACAACGCTTAGGGATCAATTAGAATACAATACTAAGTATTTTAGAACAAAAATGACGGAAGCTGGCTTTGATATAAAACCTGGTGATCATCCAATAGTACCAATCATGCTATACGAAGCAACGATTGCGCAACAATTTGCAGCTGCCTTACTTGAAGAAGATATTTATGTTATTGGATTTTTCTATCCGGTTGTAGCAAAAGGTTTGGCTCGTATTCGTGTACAATTAAGTGCAGCGCACAATCAAGAACATTTAGACAAGGCTATATCCGCTTTTGTAAAAGTTGGTAGACAATTAGGGGTACTGAAATAATATCATTCGCTTGCTTTACTAATTTTTAATTGCAAAGAAGGACTAGCCTTTATAATAATATTTGCTTTAATTTCTGGTGCTTTGTTAGAAGTAGTTTCGAAATGAAACGCTTTTAACAAAGCACTGGTAATAGTTTGTATTTGGTAATCAGCCAAAGCCATACCTAGGCAGATACGCTTACCCTGACTATATGGTATATAAGCAAATGTTTTGCCCTTAAAATTATCTTTTTCAAAATTAGATATATCAAACCTGTCTCCCGATGGCCAAAACAATTTGTGTCGATGTAATGCATAAGAATTAACAACAACAATACTTTTGGCTTTAATAAACTTCCCGCCTATCACATCATCGTTAACGGCAACGCGAGCTGTAGACCAAACTGGTGCATACAACCTTAAGGACTCTTTAATAGCTAATTGCAAGAAAGATGGCTGTTTTAACAATGCATCCTTTGAAGTTGCAGCGACCTTTAATTCATTTTTTAAAAGTGCTTGCAAATTAGGCTGAGCGACGATATTATATAATAGCCAAGAAATTGCAGTGGCAGTCGTTTCAAAACCCGCCAATAAGAAATTGAAAAGTTGGTCACGAATATCTTTTTCTGTAACACGTCCTTCTTTAAACTCACTAAGCATAAGCGCAAATAGACCAATTGGTTCAAACTCACCATTCAATAATTCCTGTACAAGCTTATCCGAGAATGAATTTAACTTATCTATTTGCAGTTGATGTTTCTTGTAGGTATAATTAATGCCAAGCGGCTTTAAGAAAAAGGACTTTGCTTCAGATACTGCGCCAACGTTCCAACTTGAGGCTTCAATACGAGCATTATAAGTGTCAAATACCTCTTTGTAATTAAATGGATAATTATTACATACATGACTGCGCAGCATAATTCGTAACATCAACAAATGAATATCATACTCAATATTCACTATAGGACTGTTCGCAATAACGTTAGACCATTTTGTGATAAATTGATCAATCTCATCATGCAGAATTGGTAAGGTACTTTCTATGGCAGTTGGCGAAAATAAATTTTTTAACAATTTGTGTTGAAATTCCCAATCATTTCCTTCACTCATAAAAATACCATTACCAAGCATTTCTTCTAAACCCGTTGTAGACATTTTTAGTGCCTTTCCTCTCGAATAATTATCTACATTATCTTTCAATACATGCTTTACATAATCCGGATGATTTAAGAAAATGATGCTACGCATATTACCAATCTTAAATGCAAAGATATCTCCATAGCTTTCTACCATTTGATAGATCGCTTTCAATGGGTTTTTTAGCATGCTAAAAGAATGGTAGGGAATCTTGTACCAGGGGATATTTTTAGGTGGCTCTACCATTACAAAAGTTTAAAATTTTCAACCTGAAAAACAAACTCACGAATTAACCTTGCAAGCATTGGTCCATCACTTATTAAATGATCAAGCGATAATGTAGCACCAATGATATTTGCATTAGGTTTTTGTGGTTCTATGTTTTTCACATCCATAAAAGTACCAATGAACATACCTACTGAATGAAAATGCGTGGGCAAACCATAAGAAATGACACGTGTGTTGCCACTGTGTATGGTAGAACTGAAATACACATTGCCAACATAATCTTTCCGTATTAATGGATTACGCATGGTTCTTCGATAAAATAGACGCCTTAAAAAACCTGGAAATTGCATAAACAATCGTTCTACCTTTGTAAACGTTTTCTTCATTTGGAGCATTTTCTTCAAATCTTCTTCTAACTCTAGAATAGATTTTTTATTAACTCGTCTGATAATTTTATACCATATTATTTTATCGCCATCTTGTTGCAACTCAAAAGGAAAGAAAACATCCGCCTCTTCAAATTGATAATATTTGTTGCCCTTACCTACCATTGCAAAGGCAGCTTTGTGTTTATCTAAAGCTTGCGCAAAGCAATATAGAAGACAAGCTAATATTGAAATATTTAGATTCTGTTCTCTTTTAGCAATTTTTATTTGCTGACGAATGTGAGAAATATCAACTTGAAAAAGACCATGCATCAAATTAACATACTTATTAAATGCAGCAATATCTGCCACAATCTTTTTGTCAATAGGAAAGTCCTTAACGATAAATTTATTATTAGACATTTTTTACAGTTCAATCAGTAAAATTAAGACGCCAAACTTACCCGCAATTTAATTGGTTTAGTGGCTTTTATAATAATATTGGGATTAATAATTGGCTTTTTTTCATTAACAGTTGTAAAATGAAATGTCCTCAGCAAATGTGGCAGAATTGCCATCATTTGATAATCAGCCAAAGCTCTCCCGATACACATGCGCTTCCCTTGACCAAACGGGATATATACAAAATTTTTTCCTTTAAAATTGTCTTTCTCAAAGTTGTCAATATTAAAAGCGTCTGCATTTTGCCAAAAGTCTTTATGCCTATGTAAAGCATAGGAACTAATTAAAACAAGGGTTTTGGCAGGAATATAGAAACCATCAATTATATCATCTGCAATGGCTTCACGAGCATACGACCAGACAGGTGGATACAACCGTAGCGTTTCTTTAATTACTTTTTCAAGTGTATAAAATGGTTGGCTTTTGGTAACTGCAATTTCGTCTTTTACCAATTGTTGAATAGGCTGATATGCAGCTAAATTATACAATGTGAAAGTAATACCAGTAGAAGTTGTATCAAAACCAGCGAATAAAAAATTTAATAACTGGTCTTTAATATCTTGCTTAGAAACGATACCATTATTATAGTCAGTTAACATTATTGCAAATAAACCGTTTGGTACATATTTCGCATGTAACAAATCTTCTATCAATTTATCTACAAAAGCCATCATCCATTCAAGTGATTGCTGTGGCTTTCTATAGTGGTACTTTACGCCAAAAGGTTTTAGAATAAAAGCTTTTAATTGTGCTAAGAATATGTTTTTAGAGTTTGAAGCATTCATAAAAGATTTGAGCGTGTCCAAAATATCGTGATAGGGAAAAACGAGATTACTGCAAACATGTGTACGCAACATGATACGTAACATCAACAAATGCATTTCTTGTTCCACATCAATGATTGATGATGTTGTAATTTGCGTTTGCCATCGTTTAGTAACTAATAGTAATTCTTCTTCAATGATGGGCAGTGTACTTGCAATTGATATGGGGGAAAATAAATTACGCAACATTTTATGTTGCTGTTCCCAATCTTCACCATCACTCATGAAAATACCATTACCTAATAAATCTTGTAAGGCACTAAAAGAAGGTTGCTTGACAGCTTTACGACGAGAATAATTGTCTTGATTATCTTTTAAAACATGCTTTACATAATCTGGATGGTTCAAAAAAATGATAGAACCAATTTTAGAAATTTTTAATGAAGCAATATCACCATAGTTATCAATAATATCTGAAATCGCTTTTAGAGGATTATTTACCAAGCCAAAACCATACTTAAAAAGCTTTGTTGATCTTATTGTTGGTATTTGCTTTTCTGCTGTTGACATGTGTAATAATCTTTCTTGTAACAGTTACATTTGCACCACTAAATTTTTTCAATGAGATACAGATCATCCACACTGTTAAAAATAATTACAAGTATAACACTTATCAGTGTATTTGCAGCTTGTAGCCCCAATAATGTTACAATTGATAATAGCTTAAAACCCATTTTCGATAGCAGTAAGGTGATCGGCAGTTTCGCCATGTTTGATAACGGTACAGGTCAATTTACTATTTATAACCTCAATCGTTATAAAGACACTGGCTTTTTACCTGCATCTACTTTTAAAATTGTAAATAGCTTAATAGGTATAGAAACAGGTAAAGTGGTAAATGAAAAAATGGTCATTAAATGGGACGGAAAAGTGAGAACTTTCCCCAACGGCGATACGGCTAAAAATTGGAACAAAGATCTTACTATGGCAGAAGCTTTTGAATACTCAGCTGTACCTTACTACCAAGAAGTAGCCAGAAGAATAGGTAAAGATACCATGCAGCAATACCTAGATAGTATGCACTATGGCACTGCAAAAATTAAAACAGCTATCGATACGTTTTGGTTAGATAATTCATTAAAAATTACTGCTGACGAACAACTAGGCATTGTAAAGAAATTGTACTTCTACCAATTAGGCTTTCAACGCAGAAGCCAAGAGATTGTAAGAAAAATGATGATTCGTGAAAATAATACCAACTATACATTAGCATACAAAACAGGCCTCGGTACTACAGAAAAGGGTACACAGCTTGGTTGGGTTGTGGGTTGGGTTGAGGAAAATCATCACCCTTACTTTTTTGTATTGAATATCGAAGGTGCAAAAGAGATACCAATGACTAACTTACGAGTTGATATGCTAAAACGCATTTTGAAAGGTTATGGCTTTTTTGAAGGTAAAAAATAATTTACCGACCATAATCAAGATATTAATAAGCCGCAAAAATTTTGCGGCTTATTAATTTTTATCAAGAATGTAAGGTACATAAAGCTAGAAACATAGTAACCTGTAACTTGCAACCAATACATGCTTCAATTTCAATACATAGAATTTTTATTTGGCTTAGCTATTCTACTACCATTAGTAGGGCTATTTCTATTTGTAATACATTGGAAAAAAAAGAAGCAACAACAACTTGGCGATAACAGATTAGTTACTCAATTAACAAGCAACTATTCACATCAGAAATATCAAATAAAAATTGTTGCAGTAATTGTATGTATAGGATTGCTGATTCTTAGCGCTGCCAATTTGCGTATGCCATTATTACCAAAGGGATCTGCTACAAAGGGCGTTGATGTGATGATATTGCTTGACGTAAGCAAAAGCATGTTGAGTGAAGATGAAAAACCAACAAGGTTAGATAAAGCCAAGGAATTAATTTACCAACTCCTAGACAAATTGCAAGGCAATAGAGTTGGCTTAATTCTTTTTGCTGGCCAAGCATATTTACAAATGCCATTAACTGCAGATGTAACCGCTGCCAAAATGTTTGTAAGCAATGCTAATACTGACGTGGTGAATCTACAAGGTACAGTGATAAGCGAAGCGCTAACCCTTTGCAACAATAGTTTAGATGTCCGAGAGAAAAAATATAAAGCGGCCATATTAATAACCGACGGTGAAGACCACGAAGAGAAAGCAGTAGAAACTGCTAAGACACTCACAGAAACAGGGGTTGTTTTACATACTATAGGAGTAGGTACTGTGGGGGGCGCTACTATAAAAGAAGCAGGTACCAATGACGCTAAAAGAGATGTGAATGGGGAAACCATTATCACTAAATTAAATCCAGACCTTCTAGAAGAACTTTCAAAGACAACAGGAGGCACGTATCAAACCTTAAATAAAACTGATGAGGTTAGTGCTCGATTAATTAATACTTTAAAAGAGATGGAAACAAAGCCAATTAATAATAGTGGTTTTGTCGATTACCAATCATATTACACCATTTTCTTAGCTATTGGTGTGGCCTTATTGCTGGTTGAAATATTTATAAGTGAGAAAAAAACAATTTGATTGAAAATTATTTATATCATATTAAGCATCTTCATCACTAACGTCACATTTGCCCAAAAAGCAAATAATACCGTTATTAAAGCCAACGAGTTGTACAAAAAAGGCGACATAAAAAACGCTGAAGCACTTTACGACGAAGCCTTGAAAATTGATAATAAAAATACGGCAGCCTTATTTAATAAAGGTAATACATTGTTTAAGCAAAACAGATACAACGATGCGATAAAACAATATCAGACGACGGCTGAAACTTCCACGGACGTAGAATTACAAGCAAAAGCTTATTATAATAAAGCCGCGGCAGAAATTAAACAACAACAATATCAGCAAGCCATACAATCGTTAAAGCAATCACTAAAACTGAATAACAACGATGAACAAGCGAGGGAAAATTTACAAAAGTTATTGACCGAAATAAATAAGCAAAAACAACAACAGCAACAAAAGCAAGAAAAACCACCAAAGGAGAAGCCTTTAAATAAAGAAGAAGCAGCCAAACAACTAGAAATGTTACGCAACGAGGAGAAGCGTTTACAGAAAGAAATACAACAACAAAAGAATAAACCAAGTAAATACGAGAAAGATTGGTAACAACATACCACTTTGTATTAGAACATTTTATACACAAGATTGTAAATTTGTACAGTTTTAACACATCATCACATTAGCACCTTCAATCCATGCAACTATACTGTAATTCATTAACACAATACAATCGCTTAATAACCAAAGAGGTAAAAATTGGCGATTTACTTTTGGGTAATAACCATCCTATTCGTTTGCAAACCATGACGACTACAGACACCATGGATACCATTGCAACGGTAGAACAAACGATACGCTGTATAGAAGCTGGTGCAGAACTAGTGCGTATAACAGCACCATCTAAAAAAGAAGCAGAAAATTTACTAAACATAAAAAACGAATTACGCAAACGTGGTTATAACACACCGCTAATTGCTGATATTCATTTTACACCAAACGCAGCAGAGATTGCCGCAAGAATTATAGAAAAGGTTAGAGTTAATCCCGGTAACTACGTAGATAAAAAGAAGTTTGAACAAATAGATTACACCGACCTTGAATATGCTGAAGAAATAGATAGAATAAGAGAGCGCTTTACACCACTAGTAAAAATTTGTAAAGAATATGGTACCGCTATGCGTATTGGTACCAATCATGGTAGTTTGAGTGATAGAATAATGAGCCGCTATGGCGATACTCCAAACGGTATGGTAGAGAGTGCCATGGAATTTTTGCGCATTGCTCGTGGCGAAAGCTATCACAATATTGTATTAAGCATGAAAGCGAGTAACCCACAAGTAATGGTGCAAGCTTATCGCCTATTAATACAACAAATGGATGCTGAGTTTGGTGAATGTTATCCTTTACACTTAGGCGTTACAGAAGCTGGTGACGGTGAAGATGGTAGAGTAAAAAGTGCTGCTGGTATCGGTACTTTGTTAGAAGATGGTATTGGCGACACCATTCGTGTATCATTAACCGAAGATCCTGAATTTGAAATACCTGTGTGTAAAGATTTGGTGAAAAGATATGCAGTCAAAGGTCAACAGTCAACTGACCATAGTAATGTGCCAAGTATAGAAAAAGTACCTTACTCACCATTTACTTATAGCCGTAGAAAAACATTTGCTGTTGGCAATATTGGTGGTAATCAAGTGCCTGTGGTAATTGCTGATTTAAGCAAGTTAGAAACTATAACGCCTACATCACTAGAAAGTATTGGTTACAAATATGATGAGGCAAGCGATAAATGGAATATTAGTGATGCGGCAGCAGATTATGTATTTACTGGCAAGGCAGAATTAGATTTTGCATTACCTGGTACATTGAAGGTAATTACTTGGCCAAAGTACAGCACTGTTTCAAACGATAAAAGTAAATATTTTCCTATGTATGATGCGAGGGGTTTTCTTGAAGCTGAAAGTACAAATAGCAACATCAACTTCGTAATGCTAGATTGCTTTAACGATGAAACACCCATCAATGATTTCACATTTTTGGATGAATTAGCAAATAATCCGTCTATTGTCATTTGCTTATCATCAACCAACAAAAATGCCATGCAATCTATTCGCAGAATGTGTATGGAATTGATTCAGCGAAAAATAGAAAATCCAATAATTCTTACAATAGATAGTCATTGGCAAACTACTGATGAACATTTAATTCACTATGCTACAGAAGCAGGTGCATTGCTATTAGACGGCTTTGGTGATGGTGTGTGTTTTGGCATGACAGCAGAGAGCTACGAAAAGTCAGTAGTGAGTAGTCAACAGTCGACAGGAAGAAATTATAGTAACAATACTTCTGTAGAGCAATTTATAAACTCAACAGCCTTCTCCATTTTACAAGCTACACGTACAAGAATTTCGAAAACTGAATATATCTCTTGCCCTAGCTGCGGTAGAACCTTGTTTGATTTACAAGAAACAACTGCAAAAATTAGAACTGTAACGAACCATTTGAAAGGTGTAAAAATTGCTATTATGGGTTGCATAGTCAATGGTCCTGGTGAAATGGCTGACGCAGATTTTGGCTATGTAGGTAGTGGCGTCGGTAAAATAACATTATACCGTGGTAAAGAGGTGGTAAAGAAAAATATTGATAGTGATATTGCTGTTACCGAACTGATAAACCTACTAAAAGAAAGTGGCGCTTGGGTAGAACCTTCAATGAGTTAAATCTATTTATCATTCAAATCGCTATAATCAGTAATTTATTTTACATATTGACCAATAGGTAAACGGTTAGCAATACTTCTAGCCAATGTCATCTCATCAGCATATTCTAGTTCGCCACCAAAAGCAATACCACGTGCAATGGTAGTAACCTTGCAAGGTAGGTGACCTATTTTTCTTTGAATATAGTAAATGGTGGTGTCGCCCTGAATATTTGGGTTTAAAGCAAACAGTAATTCTTCTGTTTGTTCAGCTTCTACCCTCTCTACTAAAGTTTCAATATTTAATTGATCAGGCCCAATACCATCTAACGGAGAAATAATTCCCCCTAACACATGATAGGTACCATTAAATTGTTGTGTACTTTCTATGGCAATAACATCACGAATGGTCTCTACTACACAAATGAGATGCTGCTTCCTAGCACCGTTGCTACAAATGCTACACAAAGCACCATCACTTACGTTAAAACAACGCTGGCAAAACTGAATATCTCTGCGCATCTTAGCTATGGTTTCGCCAAAATATTGCACATCGTTTACATCTTGCTTTAATAAATGCAAAACCAAACGCAATGCAGTTTTTTTACCAATACCTGGTAACTTGGCAAATTGTGCCACTGCGTTTTCCAATAAAGTAGAAGGTAATTGCATTCAAGAATTTTGCTACAAAGAAACAAAAGATAGGAAGTATGTAAACAAAAATTGCGAAAGACTGGTTTTTGAGAGGTGCTTATGCAATCCTTAACCAAACTTTCTTAAATATTTATACAATAATCTGATGAATCTTTATACTTTTACCACTTTAATTAACAATAACAAACTAAAAGCAGTTGAAAAATACAACTTCCAATCAAACAGCAATACAGTTTTTACCTGTAATGCCTGCTTTTAATCCGCGACCACGACGCGGTTGCTGATAGGACGAGCAGTTGGCAGTTGCCCCTATCAGTGAACCTTTCCCGACTTACAAACACTTACAAGAGAAGTGTAGACGTTTTAACAAGCATCGCTCATTTTTTTAATTTTTCAAGTTGGAACAGCAGGATATTATTGTTCGTGTAGCTAATCATCTCGATACACATTATGCGCTTCGTATCACAGACGAAATGGAAGCGTCTGCAAAAGCAAGAGGCACTGGTATAGCTAAACGCAGCCCAGAATACATCGCAAAAAAAATGTTAGAGGGCAAAGCCGTTATTGCCCTTATGAATAGTGGTCAATGGGTGGGCTTTTGCTATATCGAAGAGTGGAGCCATGGGAAATTTGTGGCCAATAGTGGTTTAATTGTTTCGCCAGAATTTAGAAAAAGTGGCGTTGCCAAATTAATTAAGAAAAAAGTATTTGACCTATCTAGAGAGAAATACCCAAGTGCCAAAATTTTTGGACTTACAACGGGCTTAGCGGTAATGAAAATAAATAGCGACCTCGGCTACGAACCTGTTACTTACAGCGAACTAACGGATGACGAAGAATTTTGGGCTGGGTGTAAAAGCTGTGTTAACTACGATATATTAATGAGCAAGGGACGTAAAAATTGTATGTGCACGGCCATGCTTTTTGACCCCGCAGACAAAGCAGAACCGAAAGAAACAGCCGCAGATTTTAAAGAGAATTCAAGTTTATATGAAAGGTTTTCTAGACTAAAGCAGTCAAAACTTTTGCGTTGGTTTAATAAGAAAAACGAACAATCGAAAGATAGCAAGGCGAAATCTATTTTTAAAATTTTTTCTACTTAAATAATTGACCAAAAACATGGCACAAGCAAACAAAAACGTTGTTCTAGGATTTAGTGGAGGCTTAGATACAACGTTCTGCGTAAAATATCTTACTGAAGACAGAGGTTTTGATGTACACAGTGTAATTGTAAACACAGGTGGTTTTGATGAAAAGGAATTGGTACAAATAGAAGCTCATGCATATAAACTTGGCGTAAAAACACACACCACTGTAAACGCAATTGAGAGCTACTACAATAGCATTATTAAATACTTAATCTATGGTAATGTTTTAAAAAATAATACTTATCCACTAAGTGTAAGTGCAGAGCGATTAAGCCAAGCGTTACATATTGCAGAACACGCAAAAAAACTAGACGCTGTAGCTGTAGCACACGGCAGTACTGGCGCTGGTAACGATCAAGTACGTTTTGATATGATTTTCCACATTATGATTCCTAGTGTAGAAATCATTACGCCTATACGTGATTTGAAACTAAGCCGTGAGGAAGAAATAGATTATTTAAAGAAAAAAGGTGTTGACATGAACTTTGAAAAAAGCATGTACAGCATTAATAAAGGTTTATGGGGCACAAGTGTAGGTGGTAAAGAAACCTTACAAAGTAAAGGTATGTTGCCAGAAAGTGCATGGCCTACACAAGTAACCAAAACAGATAGCGAAGAAGTTAAATTAAGCTTTGTAAAAGGTGAATTAACAGCAGTAAATGGTCAATCTTTCAATCATCCTGCAAAAGCAATACAATATTTACAAACAATAGCTGATGCTTATGGTGTTGGTAGAGATATTCACGTTGGCGATACTATTATCGGTATAAAAGGCCGTGTGGGTTTTGAAGCAGCAGCACCAATGGTTATTTTAAAAGCACACCATGCTTTAGAAAAACATGTGCTTACTAAATGGCAACTAAACTGGAAAGATCAGTTAGCACAATTTTATGGCAATTGGTTACACGAAGGCCAAATTTTAGACCCAGTAATGCGTGATATAGAAGCGTACTTCACTAATAGTCAGCAAAATGTAACTGGTGATGTGTTTGTACAATTAATGCCTTACCGTTTTCAAGTAATAGGTATAGAAAGTCCTTACGATTTAATGAGTGCGAAGTTTGGTAAATATGGTGAAATGAACACTGGCTTTACTGGTGAAGATGTAAGAGGATTTAGTAAAATTTTCGGCAACCAAACTTCTATTTTTCACAAGGTAGTAGAAAGCAATAAATAACTAATGGTTAAAGCAGGTATAATAGGTGGTGCAGGCTATACAGGTGGTGAATTAATTCGTTTATTAATCAATCATCCTAAAATAGAAATTGCTTTTGTACAAAGTGGCAGCAATGCAGGCAATAATTTAAGCAAAGTACACACTGATTTAATTGGTGAAATTGATATTCTATTTTCTGCAACACACCATTACAATGTAGATGTTATTTTCTTTTGTGCTGGCCATGGTGAGGCAAAGAAATTTATACAAGAAAACGATATCCCAAACCATATTAAACTGATAGATATTGGTAACGATTTTCGATTAGCAGCAGATGCTTCTATTAAAGCTAGAAACTTTGTGTATGGCTTGCCAGAAATAAACAGAGAAGCCATTAAGCAAGCTGATAGTGTTGCTAATCCAGGTTGTTTTGCAACTGCTATACAATTGGGTTTATTACCTTTTGCTAAAGCTGGGTTACTTAACAATATAGATGTATACACAACTGGTATTACTGGCAGCACAGGTGCTGGTCAAAGCTTAAGTGCTACATCGCATTTTAGCTGGCGAGCCAATAATATCTCACCATATAAAACCTTAGCGCATCAGCATTTGGGCGAAATCATGCAATCATTACACCAAGAAGCTGGCAGTAATGCATCTTTAGCAGCAATCAACTTTGTGCCTTGGCGTGGCGATTTTACAAGAGGTATTTTTATTAGTTCAACCTTTAAGTTTAAAGGTAACAAACAAACTATTATTAATGCCTTTGATGCTGCTTATCACAACGAACCTTTTACAAAAAAAACCTCTGATGCTATACATTTAAAACAAGTAGTTAACACCAATAAATGTATTATCAATATTGAAATTATAGCAGACACCATTGTTGTGCATTCTGCCATTGATAATTTATTGAAAGGTGCTTCTGGTCAAGCAGTGCAAAATATGAACTTAATGTTTGGCTATGATGAAACACTTGGCCTACGTTTAAAACCTACTAGCTTTTAATTGAAGTAATTCTTTAAAATTCGTGTTATAAAATGAAACTATTTGACGTTTATCCGCTTAATAATATCACCATTACTAAAGCACTGGGCAGTCATGTGTGGGACGAAAATGGCACAAAATATCTGGACATGTATGGTGGTCATGCGGTTATTAGCATTGGTCATACGCATCCTCATTGGGTAAAAAGTATTGAAGAACAATTGGAAAAAATTGCCTTCTATTCAAACTCGGTTATTATTCCATTACAAAAGCAACTAGCAGATAAATTAGGTAAGGTAAGTGACAAAGAAGATTACCAATTATTTCTTTGTAATAGCGGTGCAGAAGCTAACGAAAATGCTTTAAAACTCGCTAGCTTTCATAATGGCAAAAAGAAAGTGATTGCTTTTAGTAAATCATTTCATGGTCGTACCTCTTTGGCAGTGGCAGTTACAGATAATCCATCTATTGTAGCGCCAATTAATGAGACTGAAAATGTTATCTTTTTGCCTTTTAATGATGAAATTGCCTTAAAAGCTTGTTTTGAAAAGCATGCCACTGACATTTCTTCTGTCATTATTGAAGGGATACAAGGTGTTGGCGGTATTATTGAAGCCAATGATAGTTTTCTTCAATTAATTCGCTGTTTATGCAACCAATACAATGCAGTATTTATTGCGGATAGTGTACAGTGCGGATATGGTAGAAGCGGTTTATTTTTTGCTCATGACCACGCTGGTGTGAATGCTGATATCTATTCTATGGCAAAGGGTATGGGTAATGGTTTTCCAATTGGCGGTATTTTGATAGCACCATACATTAAACCCAAATATGGTTTGCTAGGTACCACATTTGGTGGTAACCAATTGGCTTGTGCGGCTGCATTGGCAGTACTAGAAGTTATTGAACAAGATAATTTAATAGCAAATGCTGCAAGTGTAGGCAACTATCTGCAAGAAGAATTAAAGAAAATAACCGCTTTACAAAATGTACGTGGCAAAGGCCTAATGATTGGTTTTGATGTACCAGAACCACTTAAGGATTTGAAGAAAACTTTATTGACAGATTTTAAAGTATTTACTGGCGAAGCAAAACCAAACGTGATTCGTTTATTACCTTCTTTAGCATTAACGAAAGCACAAGTTGATGAATTTTTAACAGCAATTAAAGCAGCGATAGAAAATTTAACGCCCCAACCCTAAAGTGCATTAAGAAAATCACCGATATCCAATTAATCATTCTAAGTAAAGGTTTAGACAAACAAAAATCCCACAAATTTTGTGGGATTAGCAGTTGGTTTTGGTTGCTCAATATCTATAAGCGACTATCAATTTCATTACTTAATAAAGTAAAAATTTCTTCTACAGAACCTTCGCCTTGAATATTTTTTACTTTATCAAATTGTTGGTAATAGTCAGCTACTGCAGAAGTTTTCTTCCGGTATTCAGCAATTCTTGCTGTTATGACAACTTCATTTGTGTCATCGCTGCGTCCACTTGTTAATCCCCTATTTAAAAGACGTTTTACTAATTCTTCTTCAGACACTTCAAGAGCTAGTACTATACCAATTTCTGTGCCTTTAAGTTGTAATAATTTATCCAAAGCTGACGCTTGAGCAGTAGTTCTAGGAAAACCATCAAACAAAAACCCTTTTGCTTCAGGATTTGCTTCTAAAGCCGAACTTATCATACCTATAACAACTTCATCTGGTACTAATTCACCCTTATCCATAATACTTTTAGCCTCTAGGCCAAGTGGTGTACCTGCTGCAATTTCTTTTCGTAAAATATCACCAGTAGATAAGTGAATTAAACCATATTTGGCGATTAGCATTTCGCTTTGGGTACCTTTTCCACTACCTGGAGGACCAAACAAAATAATATTGAACATTGTAAGTAAAGGAGTTGCTTGAGTAGCAAATATACATCTTGCAACTAAAACTGTTTCCAATTTGTTAAAACGAATAGATTTTGTAAGAAATTTCAGGTACTGCGTCTTACTTTAAAAATCTATTAATCTATCATTCACAACTATTCTAACCAATAAATCGTATATTATAAAAACCACAATATGAAACTATATCAAATAGCCTTATTAGTAACTTTAACCTTTCAAAGTTGCTATTCCCAAAACAGTAATAACAAAAAAGAAACCATGGAAAACAATAAAAAGAATCCTGTATACAGTACTACAGATAGTTCTAAAGTAACACTGAAAGATGAAGAATGGAAGAAAATATTAAGTCCAGAAGTGTATCAAGTAGCAAGACAAAAAGGAACTGAAAGACCGTACACAAGTAAATACGAAACTTCTAAAGAAGTAGGTACTTATTATTGCGCTGTGTGTGGTAATCCGCTATTTAAAAGTGATACAAAATTTGAAAGTGGCTGCGGTTGGCCAAGTTTCTATGAACCTATAAGTAAATCGTCCATGATTTATTTACCAGATAATAGTTACGGCATGAAGCGCACAGAAGTAGAATGTAGTAGATGTAAATCGCATTTAGGTCATGTTTTTGAAGATGGCCCACCACCAACAGGCTTACGTTATTGCATTAACGGTGTGGTATTAGACTTTGAAAAAGCAAAAGCTGCTGAAAAGAAATACAACGAAGGTGAGAAACATTAATTAAATTGTTAAATACCCTGAAAAAATAGGCTAGGTCATTTAAGACCCAGCCTATTTTACTTTATAAACTATCTTCTTGTGTAACCGTTTCCTGTTCCGCATTTTCTCGAACCATATCAATAATCCAATCCTTACGTTTTAATTCAAAATTGGTACCTAAATACAACCTACGTACCTGCTCATCATCTGCTAGTTGCTCTGCGGTGCCGTGTTTAAATATTTTACCTTCAATCAATAAGTAAGCTCTATCACAAATAGACAACGTTTCATTTACATTGTGATCAGTTATTAAAATACCAATATTTTTATATTTTAATTTTGCCACCACAGATTGAATATCTTCAACAGCAATCGGATCTACACCGGCAAATGGTTCGTCTAAAAGAATAAATTTTGGATCAACAGCTAGAGCACGTGCTATTTCGGTTCGCCTTCTTTCACCACCGCTTAAACTGTCACCATTGTTTTTACGCACATGGTGGAGATTGAACTCACTTAACAAGGTCTCTAATTTTTCATGCCGTTGTTGCTTGTTCAATTTTGTCATTTCTAACACAGCCATAATATTATCCTCAACGCTTAATTTTCTAAATACGCTTGCTTCTTGTGGTAAATAACCAATGCCCATTTGGGCGCGCTTGTACATAGGTAATTTAGTTATATCAACTTCATTTAAAAAGACTTTGCCATCATCGGGTTTTATTAAACCTACCACCATGTAAAAAGTAGTGGTTTTACCTGCCCCATTTGGTCCTAACAAACCTACTATTTCACCTTGCTTCACTTCCACCGAAACCTTATTAACAACGGTACGGCCTTTATAACTTTTTTGTAAATTGGTAGTATGTATGGTTAAACTCACAGTAAATCTATTTGAACAAAAATAAACGTTCTACACTACTGTGTGAAATGATTATGGCTACTTTAAAGATTGTTTACCAATTGTAGAAAACCAGTAAAATGAAAATTGTGCAGCATTTGTGGGCTTTATAGCAGCATATTTGGTTCAAATAGCCACAATCTTTTAATCATTGGTTTATATTGCAGCCCTATAATTGAGAAGATGAAAGTAACAGACCACATAGCACAGGCAAAAGATACCTTGGTATCATTTGAAATACTACCTCCATTAAAGGGTAAAACCATTACAACTATTTACGACCATTTGGATCCTTTAATGGATTTTAAACCAAGTTGGATCAATGTGACTTATCACCGGAGCGAAACCATGTTTAAGAAAAAGCTAGACGGAACATTTGAGAAAGTAGAAGTAAGAAAAAGACCCGGTACGGTGGGCATTTGCGCTGCTATAATGAATCATTATCAAATAGATGCTGTACCTCATATTATTTGCGGTGGTTTTAACAAGCGTGAAACAGAAGATGCTTTAATAGATTTAGATTTTTTAGGTATTGATAATGTATTGGTATTACGTGGCGATGCTGCCAAAAATGAAGCGAGCTTTGAGCCAGAAACAGATGGTCATAAATACGGTATTGATTTATTGAAACAAGTCACCAATATGAATCACGGCATTTATATTGATGAGGATATAAAAAATGGTGGTAAAACAAGATTTTGTGCAGGTGTAGCAGGCTATCCAGAAAAACATTTTGAAGCACCGAACTTAGAAATTGATTTGCAGCGCATGAAAGAAAAAGTAGATGCAGGTGCAGATTATATTATGACCCAAATGTTTTTTGATAATAAAAAGTTTTTTGATTTTGTAAAAACTTGTAGAGACATGGGAATTACTGTACCAATAATTCCTGGTTTGAAACCATTGACGAATAAGAAACAATTATCTGTATTACCAAGAATATTTCATGTGGATATTCCTACAGATTTAAGCAATGCCATCATGAAGTGTAAAACTGATGCTGAATGTGAACAAGTGGGTACAGAATGGCTAATTGCACAAAGCAAGGAATTAAAAGCATTTGGTGTACCTGTATTACATTATTATACATTAGGTAAACCAAAAGTAATTTACGACGCGGTAAAAGAAGTGTTTTAATTCAATGAATGGAATGATTTTAATGAAATAAATGATTAAAAATCAAAATACTCATTAAAATCATTCCAATCGTAAATTATCCAATCAACCCTGCGGCTCTACTTATTTCTAACATTCTATCCATTGGCTTTTTCGCTGCAAGGCGTAAATTTTCTTCCATCAATATTTCTGGAAGTTCGTATTTCATGCACAAATACAATTTTTCAAGTGTATTTAATTTCATGTAAGGACAATCATTGCAAGCACAATTATTATTTGGTGGCGCTGGAATAAATGTTTTTTGTGGTGCATCTTTTTGGATTTGGTGTAAAATGCCCGTTTCGGTAGCTACAATAAATTCTTGCACATCACTAGCTACTGCATATTTTAATAATTGCGTAGTGCTTCCGATATAATCTGCAATTTGCAACACGGCTTCTTCACATTCGGGATGTGCAATTAGCTGTGCTTTAGGATGGCGAATTTTTAATTTGGTAATTTTCTCTAAGCTAAAAATTTCATGTACCATACATGCACCGTTCCATAGTAACATATTTCTACCCGTCTTTTTATTTAAGTAACCACCAAGATTTTTATCTGGCGCAAAAATGATGGGTTGGTCTTTTGGTAAGCTGTCGATTATCTTCTCTGCATTGCTACTTGTACAAATAATGTCACTGAGAGCTTTTATCTCGGCTGTGCAATTAATGTAGGATATTACTAAATGGTCCTTATGCTTCTCTTTAAAGGCTTTAAACAGGTCGGCGGGGGCAGAGTCAGCCAAAGAGCATCCAGCTCTTAAATCGGGCAGTAAAACCTTTTTAGTCGGATTGAGAATTTTTGCCGTTTCGGCCATAAAATGCACACCTGCAAAAACAATCATATCAGCATTAGTGCTTTGGGCTTTTTGGGCAAGCCCCAAACTATCACCAATATAATCTGCCACATCTTGAATATCAGGCTCCTGGTAAAAGTGTGCCAACACTATGGCATTCTTTTCTTTTTTCAATTTCTCTATCTCTGCAAATAGATCCAATCTAGCATCTAAGGTTATATCCAAAAATCCTTTTTCAGACATTTGTTGTGTGGCTACTTCAATGTTCATAACTGCCTTAATATTCTTTTAATAATACTTTATTTATAAAACCCACTACTACTATTATGTCTGTGGATTTCGGGATAACTTACTTATCCACTAAGTGCGAAGTTAGTTAGCTCAGGCTTATGCACTTAAACCCACAAATAATTAACATAAGAAAATGCTTACTGTTGCTAACTATGAATGCTTTTTTAACATTTGTGAATGAGGATTAATCAGATTACACACATTTAATAATCCACAGCTTATTAATATGAGAATAACAGGGATAACTAAGGATAAAAATATACCCCTTAAACTTTTTTACTGTTTTTCCAAATGCAGTTAATCCATTTCTACGCACAAAATATTTCTAAAAAAATGGACTTATGCCCTATGTTACCAAATTATTAACAACCTTATTGTGGGTAATTTTTTCTATATTTTTTGAAGTAGAGCGTTCTCTATTTTTTATAAAAAATGCCCAAGGTTTGTACACATCTATAATGCGCTACACGATTTGTTTTGACTATTTTTTCCACAATTTGTGTAAACGCATTATTCCCCTATTTTTGCCATCCTTAAAAATTTCACTAATAAAACTATTATGTCTATTATTCAAACGATTCGTGACAAAGGTGGGTGGATTATTATTACCCTGATTGCTTTGGCTTTAATTGCTTTTATCCTTCAATCGGACAGAGCTTCTGGCGGTAGAGGTGGGGGTATTTTTGGTAATACTTCTACTTTAGGTAAAGTAAATGGTGTTACTATCGATAAAACTGATTTTGACAAGGAACTCACATTTACCGAAAAAATGTATGGCCAGCAAGCAGGTTCTCGTGAACAATTAATTGGTGGTGTTTGGTCGCAAGAAGTTGATAAAATCATCAATCAACAAGAATATGATAAATTAGGTCTTAGTGTTGGTGATAAAGAGTTATCAGATGTTTTATTTGACCCAAATTTTTCACCACTAAAAAGAGAGTTTACCGACCCTAAAACTGGTGAATTTAAAGTGGCTGATGCAAAAAATGCTTTTGCTCAAATTAAGAAAAGCAAAAATGCTGAACAAGTTGATATGATTAATAAGGCTTACTTAGAGCCAACTGTACAACAAACATTGCGTCAAAAATATGCAGCCTTGTTACAAGGTGCTGCGTATGCACCTAAATGGCTAGTTGAAAGAACGCAAGCGGATAATGGTGCGGTTGCTTCTATTAGTTATGTAAATGTGCCCTATTCTTCAGTTGTAGATAGTACTATTAAACTTACTGAGGAAGACATTTTAGCTTACGCTAAAAAACACCATAAAGAATTTGATAGAGACGAAGAAAGCAGAACTGTTAGTTATGTGGGTTTTGCAACTACTCCAAGTGCTGCTGATAGTGCTGCTGCTCTTGACCAAATCAATAAATTAAAAGCTGATTTTGCTGCTGCACAAGATGCGAAAGCTTATTTAGCAAAAGTTGGTAGCGATATCCAATTTTATGATAGCTATTTAAGTAAAACCAAAATGCAACAAGCTAATAAAGATAGCATCACGGCACTAAGCGTTGGTCAAACTTATGGACCTTATTTGGATGCTAGTAACTATACCATTGCAAAAATGATTGGTGTAAAACAATGGCCTGATAGCGTAAAAGTGCGCCATATTTTAGTTGCAACAGCCGACCCAAGAAGTGGCCAACAATTAAAACCAGATTCTGTAGGTAAAAAATTGATCGACAGTATTGAATTAGCAATTAAAGGCGGCGCCAACTTCGATACCTTATGTGCTAGATACTCAGAAGATCCTGGTAGTAAAGACAAAGGTGGCGTATACGATTACTTCCCACAAGGGCAAATGGTAGGAGCCTTTAACGATTTTGCTTTCGACAAACCAGTAGGTACGAAAGGTGTGGTAAAAACAGAGTATGGTTACCACTACATCGAAGTATTGGGTCAAAAAAACCCACAACCTGCGTTTAAAATAGCTTACTTATCTAAAGCAATTATTGCAAGCAACGAAACAGTTTCTGCTGCGCAAACCGCAGCGTCTCAGTTTGCTGCTACTAGCAAAAACAAAAAAGCATTCGACGAAAATGCTTTGAAACTAAACAAACAACCATTACCATCAGGTGATATTAAAGACATGGATTTTTCTGTAACTGGCATTGGTGCTGGCAATGATGCGCGTAAATTAGTAAGATGGGTTTATGATGGTAGTGCAGGCGATATTTCAGAACCATTTGAACTTACTGATAAATACGTGGTAGCTGTTATTACAAGTGTTAACAAACCAGGTTTACCCTCAGTAGCCACCTTACGCCCACTTGTAGAAACACAAGTACGCAATGAGAAAAAGGCAAAACAAATTATTGATACCAAATTTAAAGGTGCAACATTAGAAGCAATTGCTACAAGCGCAGGTACAGCCGTACAAAAAGTTGATAGCGTTTTGTTTAGCAATCCATTTATACCTGGTATTGGTATGGAATTAAAAGTGGTAGGTGCGGCCTTTAACCCAAGTTTAAAAGGTAAAGTAAGCGAAGCTATTGCTGGTAATAGTGGTGTATATGCAGTGCGTGTAGAGAATATTACAGATAAAGCAACTACTAGCGATGCTAACGCAGTAAAACAATCCATATTGCAAGGGCAAAAAATGGCAGCTTATAGAAGTGGCGATGCTTTAAAGAAAGCCGCAACAATTAAAGACAATAGAGCTAAATTTTATTAGTAGATCATATTTTAAGGAATACAAAAGCCCGCAGTGACGCCACTGTGGGCTTTTTTGTTTCTGATACCGAAACTTGCAACGCTACAATATGTTGTAATTTTGTAGTCATATTTAAATGTGATTATGTCTGATAGTATTGTAAATAAAGTAGCCGAAAGCGGATTGATTACATTCGACTTAGAAGATTTTTATCCAAAAGGTGAGATTGCGGTGTTCGACCTAAAAGATTACTTGTTTATGGGTTTAATTTTAAAAGAGAAAGACTATCGTGCCGCCTTATTGGCCACCGATTGGACGCAATACCAAGACAAATATGTTGCCATTACTTGTACAGCCGATGCTATAATACCCATGTGGGCTAATATGCTAGCTGCTAGTTATTTGCAGCCGATAGCAAAAGATGTGGTTTTTGGCAACGAGCAGCAACTCATTACTAACGTTCTTACTAAAAATTTAGCCGCCGTAAATGGTGAAGAATATACCGATAAACGTGTGGTAGTAAAGGGTTGTGGCGATATTGCTATACCAGAAACCGCCTATGTGGATATTACCAATAAACTTCGCCCATTTGCTAAAAGCATTATGTACGGCGAACCATGCAGCACAGTGCCTATTTACAAAAAACGCTAAGTTTTAGTAAAATTTTCAGCCTTTATTTCTATAAGGAAAACAAAGTTTACATGTGCATTTAGCATTATCATTGCTAGATAATATTAACAGAACTACAAATCGCTAATGATAGGAATAAAAAATTCATAACTAAAAATTACATTTAAACTTTATTTGAAGAGAAAAAATTATTAAAACTAATATAAAACAAGCCGACAATTAAGTTTAAAAAAATAAATGAAGCAAAAAATTTTGTCATTCAGTTAATATGTTTAATTTACACATTAAATTAAAAACTCGCTTTATGAAATCAAAAATTTTACTTCCACTCCTCCTCTTTTTTTTAGTAATCATTGTTACTAAAGGAACTTCACAAAACATATATTCATTAGAACGGGTACAGATTGTAGGTTCTTTTAATGGATATACAACAACGCCTTATGGCACAGATTATCGCACTACAACTTACCGCACGGTTTCCGTTGCTACAGGAAATCCAACAGACGGCCGTGGTCAGTGGGCAACGACAATTAATGTTGCCGCGACAGGTGGTGATGTTCAGCCTGTGAATATGCTAGGTGGCGGTGGTGCAGGCGGCGGTTTTTTATTTATATCTGGGCCAACAGCAACCCCATATAATAACAAGTGGGTGTTTAATGGTGTCATGCAAGCAACACTTGATGGGGTTAGTACTGCTGTTTATGGCGGGACTACAGATATGGGCTTAAATATGGCTACTGCTGGCTATTATACTTTCGTAATGAATGATTATGGTTACTCAGCTAGCCCTAATACACAATTCTATGTAGGAAGAACTGATTCTGTTCCAGCAAATATTACGGTGACTTCACAAAAGATCAATTCTGATAATTCTGTTTTTGTTTTTGTTAGTTTAGACAGAAAACCTTCTGATCAAGAAAATTTCTATTTGCGTTATGTTACTGGTGGAAGTGATTTTTCAGGTGCTGTTACAACTTCAATTATAAAAGGACAAAGTTCAGATCCCAATGATACCACTCACTTAACAGGGAGTAAAACAACCGGCTATTTTAAAATTCCCGCACCATCTACGTCTACAGTTGTCAAATACTATGTATTTTCAAGTACTAGAAGCTTGATAGATTTAAATAATGCTTCTGAATTAGCTAAATCTATTTCTGTTTTAAGGTATGATGATAACAACCATGCAAACTATAATGCGTCTGTTGTATTACCAATAAACTTGCAGTTTTTTACAGGCACATCAAATAATGAGGCGATAAGTTTAAATTGGAAAACAAATGCAGAAATAAATGCTAATAATTTTAACATAGAAAAATTGGCCAACAACAGTACTTGGAACACTATAGGTACGGTAGCAGCGCAAAATATTGGTGGCAGTAGCTATACATTTATAGATAATGCCCCTGACAATGGTAGTAACACATACCGCTTAAAGCTAGTAGATAAAGACGGTACGTCAAATTATTCAGCCGCCATCACAATAAATGCTCAAGTAACTAGCGGCTTAAAATTATATCCAACATTGGTTAATAGCAATAGCATCAATATTGTGTTTAACGAGCAAAAAGCTGGTAAAGCAACTATTAAATTAACGGCCTTAAATGGTAAAGTATTGCAGCAAAATACTGTAAACGTAAACGATGGTAATATGGTATTGCAACACACACTGCCATTACTTACAAAGGGTAACTATGTAGTAACAGTGAGCACAGCGAAATCACAAAAAACGTTTACCATAGTGGTACAATAAATAATACTATTCACAATACTAGAAGCCAATACAAACGTATTGGCTTTTTTATTAGTGGTTTAATAAATTTAAACGGCAGCAATTTTTAATTACATTCCTTAAATTCGCCGCACGTAAAAAACAACATTACCATGCAGGAAGAAGTAGATTTAATACTAGATGATGCAGCAGAGACCATGCAAAAAGCCATCAATCATTTAGAAGCAGAACTTGTAAAAGTGCGTGCTGGAAAAGCATCACCCACAATGTTAGACGGCATTACTGTTGAATATTACGGTGCACCAACACTCATTAATCAAGTGGCTAATGTAACGGTGCAAGATGCTAGAACATTAACCATTCAACCTTGGGAAAAAGCTATGTTGCCTAAAATAGATAGAGCAATTATGGGCGCAAATATTGGCGTTACGCCACAAAATGACGGTGTACAAATTCGTTTGTTTATGCCACCATTAACCGAAGAAAGAAGGCGTGAATTATTTAAAAAAGCAACAGCAGAGGGCGAACAAGCCAAGGTAGCGATTAGAAATATTCGTAGAGATGCTATTGAGCAATTTAAAAAATTGCAAAAAGAGGGCTTAAGCGAAGACGCTGTAAAAGACGCAGAAAAAGCAGCCCAAGATCTTACCGACAAGCATATAGCGTTGGTTGAAAAGCATTTGGCTGCAAAAGAAAAAGAAATGATGACGATTTAATCGGTCAACCGTCGACGGTCAGCCGTCAGACTGTGAAAAAACTCTGTTTATTGATTTTTTAATCTTTTTTCCTCGTTGCGGTTAGCTTTG